>NZ_JBHMCF010000038.1:0-487096 GCF_042428605.1 Nonomuraea salmonea | reverse complement strand
CCTCTCGGACGGGGCGACCGGCTGTGAAGCAGGAACCCTCACGGGCGACCGTGGGAATCCGCCTCGTTTACGAGGGGGAGGATGTCAAGTCAGCCTCCGGTGGGACCGAATCGTTCGGTTCTGATGCGCTCGGGGGCGTGGCCGAGCGCGAGCAGCAGGTCGGCCGCCGCCTCCACGAACCCGGTCGGCCCGCACACGTAGCAGTCGGGCTCGAACGTGGCCGGCCAGCCGCCCTCGGCCAGGTCGTCCAGCATGATGCGGCGGGCGGGGCGGGACGCGCCGCCGGGGGCCGAGCGGGTGTAGAGGTAGGAGACGTCGAGGCCGGGGTCGGGGCTGCGCAGCTCGTCGGCGTAGTAGCGGCGGTCGGGTGCGCGCAGGGAGTACACCAGCCTGAACGGCACGCGGCTGCCCGCCTGCCGGCGCGCCCTGATCATCGCCATCAGCGGCACGATGCCCGACCCGCCGCCGACCAGCAGCACCGGCGGCTTGCTCTCCGTACGCCAGACGAACCAGCCGCCCACCGGGCCGCGGATCTCGACCTGGTCGCCGACCTCCATCACCTCGGTCAGGTACGGGGACACCTCGCCGTCGGGCACGCTCTCGACCGTCAGCTCGATCATGTCGCCGTCGGCCGGAGCGGCCAGCGAGTAGCTGCGCTGCGCGGTATAGCCGTCCTCGGCCGTCAGCCGCACGTCCACGTGCTGGCCCGCGAGGTGTCCAGGCCAGTCGGGCACCCGGAGGCGCAGCGTGCGCGCGCTCGGGGTCTCGGCCGTGGCGGCGACCAGCTCCGCCGGCCGCCAGATGAGGCGGCGGCGCACCTCAGTCGCCCTCGTAGCGCTGCTCGCGCCACGGGTTGCCGTAGTTGTGGTAGCCGGCGGTCTCCCAGAAGCCCGGCCAGTCCTCGTTGAGCAGGCGGATGCCGCGTACCCACTTGGCGGACTTCCAGAAGTACAGGTGCGGCACGATCAGCCGGGCGGGGCCGCCGTGGCGGGGCTCCAGCTCCTCGCCGTCGAAGCGGTGCACGATCCACGCCTTGCCGTCGAGCAGGTCCTCGACCGGCAGGTTCGTGGTGTAGCCGCCGTAGGAGTAGACCAGGGCGTACTCGGCGGCCGACTCGACGTCCTCGAAGAGCACGTCCAGCGAGACGCCCTCCCACGTGGTGTCGAGCTTCGACCACTTGGTCACGCAGTGGATGTCGACGGTCGGCGTCTCGGTGGGCAGCTGCATGAACTCCGGCCACGACCAGCGGTGGGTCTGCCCGTCCTCGGTGTCGATGGCGAACTCCCACCGGTCGGGCGGGATCCGCGGCGTCGGGCCGGCCGACAGCACGGGGAAGTCCTCGACCAGGTATTGGCCGGGCGGCAGCCGCTCGCTCTCGTCCCTGTGTCTACCTGTGAAACCGCGCGAAATGATGGCCACTGTCCGCCTCCCGAGACCATTTCACCACGATCCGCACCGATGGTCGCCGGCGACGCGCGGTGGTCAGGGCGCGGGGTCAGGGCGCGGGGTCGGGCAGGCGGTCGGAGCGCGGCCAGACGTAGGGGAGGTCGTCCGGCTCGTCGCCGAAGACCGGCCGGTAGAAGTCCGGGTCTTTACGCAGCAGCGCCGAGCGGTGGCTGAGGTGCAGGGCCTCGTCGCCGAGCCAGGGCGGCAGCTCGCCGGCCGCCGCCAGCTCGCTCTGGTCGCGTACGCCCGGCCTGCCGAGATGCGCGGCCAGCTCGGTCGTCATCGTGCCCGCGCACGTGTCGGAGCGGTCCAGGGAGCACCAGCGCACGCACACCTCGAGGCCGTAGCGGACGAGCCCCTCCGCGTAGCCGGTCCACATCTTGACGACGGGGTGGTGGCGCCAGCCGTAGCCGGGGACGGTGAGGGCGCGCAGCACCTGGAGCGCCTCGACGCGCTGCTTGCCCAGCCGCAGCGGGTCAAGAACCGCCGCCGATGCCGCGAAATCCGGATAAGGCAGGAATGTTTGCATCGGTCCCCCCGCTGACGTGCCCCTCCTCGCGGATCGTATAGACCGGCCGCCGCCCGGCGCTCACAATCGAGCCATGGGAGACGCCTATGTCGGTGCTCGGACGCCGCGACGGGAAGACGCCAGGCTACTTACCGGAAAGGGACGCTACGTCGGCGCGGTGCGCCTGCCCGGCACGCTCCACGCGTACGTGCTGCGCAGCCCCATCGCCCACGGCCGGTTCCTCGGCTGCGACGCCAAGGCGGTCAGGGCCCTGGAGGGGGTGATCGACGTCATCACCTCCGAGGAGGCCGCCGGTCTGCGCCTGCCCTGCGTCAGCGTGACGCCGGGGCAGCGACTCGACTCCTACCCGGTGCTCGACGACACGATCAGGTACGCGGGCCAGCCGCTCGCCGTCGTCGTCGCCCGCACGCCGGAGGCCGCCAGGGACGCCGCCGACCTCCTCGACCTCCACCTCGACGAGCAGCCCGCCGTCGTCGGTGTCGAACGCGCCCTGGAGGACGACGCGCCCGCCATCTACCCCGAACTGGGCGGCAACGTGCTCGCCGACTACACCGTGGGCGACGACGACTGCCGGGCCGCCGTGGACGGGGCCGCGCACGTCGTCGAGATGACGTTCAGGATGGGCCGGGTCTCGCCCTACCCGATGGAGCCGCGCGGCGTGGTGGCCGCGTACGACGGCGACGAGCTGACCCTGTACATCTCCTCCCAGGCGCCCCACCACGTGCGCGAGCACCTGGCCGACGCGTTCGGCATGGTCCACGACCGGGTACGCGTGATCAGCCGCGACACCGGCGGCGGCTTCGGCGGCAAGGAGCACGTCTATCCGGACGAGGCGCTGATCTGCCTGGCCGCGATGCGCACCGGCCGCCCGGTGAGCTGGACGGAGTCGCCGGGCGACCGGGTGATCGCCACGCTGCCCGCCCGGCAAGCCGTGCACCGGGCCAGGCTGGCGCTCGACGACGACGGGCGGTTCGTCGCGATGTACGTAAACGTGCTCGGCGACCTCGGCGCCCATCCGTCGAACGTGGGCTGCTCGACGTTCGCGGTGACGGCCACGCTGCTGCCGGGGCCGTACCGGTTCGACCGGGTCGCCGTCCGCGTGCGCGGCGTCCTCACCACGACCACCCCGACCGGCTCCTACCGCGGCTTCGGCATGCCCGAGGCCACCCTGACCAGGGAACGGCTGATCGACGAGGCGGCCCGCAGGCTCGGCATCGACCGCGTCGAGCTGCGGCTGCGCAACATGTACCGGCCGGACGAGCTGCCCTGCACGACCCGGGTGTACCAGACGTACGACTCGGGCGACTACCCGCGCGCCCTGAGCACGGTGAAGGACCTGGTCAGGCCGGTCGTGAAGGACGACGGGCGCAGGCGCGGCATCGGCTACTCCTGCCACGTCGAGTCCACCGGCCTGGGCCCCTCGATGGACATGAAGGCCATCGGCATGCTGGCCGCCGGCTACGAGAGCGCCGTGCTGCGCATGGACCAGGACGCCTCCGTGGTCGTCACCTCGGGCGTCGTCTCGATCGGCCAGGGCATCGAGACGACGCTGGCCCAGCTCGCCGCCGACCGCATGGGCGTGCCCATCGAGTCCGTACGGGTGGTGCTCGGCGACACGGCGGCGACCCCGTACTCGTCGGTCGGGTCGGTGGCCAGCCGCTCGCTGCCGCTCGGCGGCGGCGCGCTCACCCAGGCCGCCGACCGGCTGCGCGGCAAGCTGCTGGCCATCGCCGCGCACCGGCTCGAAGCGGCCGCCGACGACCTGGAGATCGCCGACGGCGCCGTGCGGGTGAAGGGCGACCCGCGGGCCGCGCTGACGCTGCGCGAGCTGGCCACCTCGGCCTGGCGCGGCTGGGACCTGCCCGACGGCATGCAGCCCGGCCTGGAGGAGCGGGTCAGCTACGACCCGCCCGCCTACACCTTCGCGTACGGCGCGCACGCGGCGGCCGTGGCCGTCGATCCCGAGACCGGGGCCGTCGAGGTCGAGGGCTACTGGGTGGTCAACGACTCCGGCGTGCTGGTCAACCCCACCGTCGTCGAGGGGCAGCTGCGCGGCGCCGTGGCCCAGGGCATCGGGCAGGCGCTGACCGAGGAGATCGTCTACACCGAGGAGGGGCAGCCGATCACCGAGTACCTGTTGCCGACGACGCGCGAGATACCCGACATCGAGGTCGTGATGATGGAGACGCCGTCGCCGGTGACGCCCGGTGGCATGAAGGGCGCGGGTGAGTCCGGGACGATCGGGCCGCCCGCGGCCATCGCCAACGCGGTCGCCGACGCCCTCCCGGAGATCGCCGGCGCGATCACCCAGGTCCCGCTCACCCCGTCCACCGTCTGGTCGCTCCTCCAACGGTCCTGAGGCGTCAGGCCGGAGCCGGGCCGCCGATGAGGTCTTCCAGGGCCTTGCCCGACTCCGACAGCGCTCGCTCCAGCGCCTGCCGGCCGGCGGGCTTGTGCTCGGCCTCCGGCCGCTTGCGGCGCTTGGCGTCGTTCTTGGGTGCGTTGTGGTCTGCACTGCTCATGCGGGTGTGCGTACCCGGCCTGTCGCCGCCGTGCGCGGCGACAGGCAAATCCCTGCCGATTTCTCCCCGAAACTTTGACCCGTTGCGGCCTTTCGTACGTACACGTTTCGACGGCCGTGTACGTCAACCCCTAGGCAGGTCCTCTTGTTGAGCGACAAGCGCGTCAGCCGCCCCTCAGCATCGGAAAGAGACGCCATGACCAGGCTGCGATCGACTCGCCGGAGCCGTCAGCAGTATGCGTGGCCGTTGCGCGAGGACGCACGGACGGCCGGCCACGCCCGAGCCCTCATGCGGGAACAGCTGTCGGAACTCGCCCTCCCTCCTTCCCTGGTGGACGACGCGGTGCTCATGGTGAGCGAGCTCGTCACCAACGCCCTCATGTACGGCGACGACCCGTACGAGCTGCTGCTCCTGGTGGACCCGAGGGAGGTCATGTGCGTCGTCGTGGACGGCAGCCCCGTGCTGCCCGCGCCCGCGCCGCACGACCTCGCCGCCGAGCACGGGCGGGGCCTGCGCATCGTGGCGCGGCTGTCCGACGGCTTCTACGGCTGCCATCCCCAGCGCTACGTCACCCGGCCCGACCTGGTCGGCAAGGCCACCTGGTTCGCGATCCCGCGCCAGGGGGCGGCGGGCAACGTCGTACCGATCAGGACGGGGCTCTGACCTGGCGGTGATCCGCGGCGCGATAATCGAGGCGTGCTGCGGCCATCGAGGCGTTCCTTACTGCGGTTCGGCGGCGTGGCCGCGGCCGGGACGGTCGGGGCGCTGGCGCCCGCGCGGGCGGCGTACACGCCGGACACCGCGTTCGTCCTGCTGCGCCGCCGCTGGCGGGAGGTGACGGCGGGGCCGCCGCACGATCCGCGGGCCCGCCCCTACCGGGCGCTGGGCCGGGCCGCCGCCCGCCACCTCGCCACGATGGCCCCTCGTTCCTCCTCGCTCTGGCCCGACGAGCCTTTCCCCTCGTCCACGGTCACGCCTGGGCGGCTGCGGACGATGGCGCACGCGTACGTGATCGACGGCACCGGCCTGACCGGCGACCCGGCCCTCGCCGCGGCGGTCGAGCAGGGCGTCGCCCATTACCGCCGCCACGTCTACGCCGCCGGCGCGGACCCGGTCGGCAACTGGTGGCACTGGCAGATCGGCATCCCGCGGGCGCTGCTCGACGCCGTCGTCCTGACCGGGGCGGACGATCCGGCGCTGGCCGAGTCGGCGGACCACTTCGTGCCGCCGCGCCGGCTGCGCCACTACACCGGCACCAGCACCGCCGCCAACCGGGTGGACCTGTGCCTGGTGACGCTGCTGCGCGCCATGCTCACCGACGACCACGCCCGCGCCGAGCTGGCCGTCTCGGCGCTGGCGCCGGTGCTCGTGCCGGTGTCGGAGGGCGACGGCTTCTACCGGGACGGCTCGTTCGTGCAGCACACGTCCGTGCCCTACCAGGGCGGTTACGGCGTCACGCTGCTGTCGGGCCTCGCCACCCTGTACGCCGTGCTGCGCGGCACGCCGTGGGAGCTCGCGGACGGGAGGGTGTTCGACCTGGTGGAGCGGTCCTTCGCGCCCTTCGTTCGTGACGGGGCGTGCATGGATCTCGTACGCGGCCGGGGGATCAGCAGGAGGTCGTGGGGCGACCACGAGCGCGGCAGGGAGATCGCCGCCGCCGTGCTGCTGCTGGGCGAGAGCGCGCCGGCCGCGTACCGGCAGCGGTGGCAGGCCATGGTCAAGGGGTGGGCGGTGCGCGGGACGTACCGGCCGATGCTGGAGCACGCCGCGCCGGCCCTGCGCGCCCGGCTCGCGCCGATCATGTCCGACGCCGCCGTGCCCGCCGCGCCAGAGCCGGTCGGTCACCGGCTGCTGCCGATGAGCGCCCGAGCCGTGCACCGCAGGCCGGGCTGGTGCGCGGCGCTCAGCATGGCCTCCGACCGCATCGGCCACTACGAGCACGGCAACGGCGAGAACCCGCGCGGCTGGCACACCGGCTCCGGCCTGCTCTACTGGTGGGCGGACGGGCACGGCGACCACTACTCCGACGGCTTCTGGGCGACCGTCGACCCCTACCGGCTGCCCGGCACGACGGTCTCCACCCGGCGGCTGCCCGACGGGGCGGGGGAGGCGTGGGGCGGCACGCGGACGCCGTGGCGGTGGGTGGGCGGCGCGACCGACGGCACGTATGCGGCGGTGGGCCAGCACCTGAGCGGGCTGGAGAGCACGATGGAGGCGTTCAAGTCGTGGTTCTTCCTCGACGACGCCGTGATCTGCCTCGGGGCCGGCATCACCGCACGCGACGGCGTACCGGTCGAGACGATTCTGGACAACCGCAGAACCACCGCCTCGCTCACCGCCGCCGACGGCTGGGCCCACCTTGAGGGCCACGGCGGCTACGTCATTCCGGGGCAGCAGCTCCGCACACTGCGCGAGAGCCGGTCCGGCGGCGGAGTCCGGCGCGACTACGTGACGCTCTGGCTCGACCACGGCGTCGATCCGCGCGCCGCCTCCTACCAGTACACCCTGCTGCCCGGCGCGGACCTGGAGCGGACCCGCGCCTGGGCCGCGGACCCCGGGCGGGTGCGGGTGCTCGCCAACACCGCCCGGCTCCAGGCCGTCCACGTGCCCGCGCGGCGTCTCACCGCCGCCTGCTTCTGGAACGCGGGCACCGCAGGCGGCCTGACCGCGTCCGCACCGTGCGCCGTCCTGGCCCAGGAGCACGCCGACGGCACCGCGACGCTGACCGTCGCCGACCCCCGCCGCGACCTCGCCGAACTGGCCGTCACCCTGGCGGCTCCGGTGACCGGGCTGCTGCGCGGACCCGCCCGGTACTCGGGAAGGACGCTGACCTTCGAGCGGCTCGGTGACCTGGAGGGCGGGTCGGTGACCGTCACCTTGCGCCTCGACACGGGATGAGAACCGGGGGCGCCTGGGTTGACCGATCTATGGAGGTACGGATGAGCGGGAACGGGCGGGCGTTGGTTCTGGGCGGCGGCGGGATCGCCGGCATCGCGTGGGAGACGGGGGTGATCGCCGGGCTGGCGGAGCAGGGCGTCGATGTGCTGGGCGCCGATCGGATCATCGGCACGTCGGCGGGGTCCACGGTGGGCGCGCAGATCACCAGCGGTGTTCCGTTGCCCGATCTGCTCGCCCGGCAGATCGATCCCGCTCTGCACACGCCCGAGCTGGACTCCGGGGTGCCGATGGAGGAGCTGTGGGCTCGCTTCCAGCAGATCGCCGAGAGCACGCCTGACCCCGAGGCGCAGCGGCGCGAGATCGGCGCGCAGGCGCTGGCCGCCGAGACCGTCGCCGAGGCGGAGCGCAGGGCCGTGATCGAGGCGCGGCTGCCCGTGCACGACTGGCCCGAGCGTGATCTCGTCGTCGTCGCCGTGGACGCGCGGACGGGCGAGCCTCGCCTGTTCGGGCCGGACGACGGCGTGCCCTTGGTGGACGCGGTGGCGGCCAGCTGCGCGGTGCCGGCCGTGTGGCCGTGCGTGACCATCGGCGGCGCCCGCTACATGGACGGCGGCATCCGCTCCAGCACCAACGCCGACCTGGCGGCCGGGTTCGAGCGGGTGCTCGTGCTGGCGCCCACGCCCGAGATGGGCGAGCCGGCCTGGTCCGGGCTGACGGGCGCGGTCGAGGTGATCGAGCCCGACGAGGCTTCGCTGGCCGCCTTCGGCACGAACGCGCTCGCCCCCTCCTCCCGCACCCCGAGCGCCAAGGCCGGCCACGCCCAGGGCCGCGCCATCGCCGCCAAGGTCGCCGCCCTCTGGGGCTGACGGAGGTGCCGGGTCAGGGGAGCGCCGTCCGCGCGGCGCCAGACGCGGTGCCGCATCACGGGACCGCCGTTCGCGCTGCGGCCGACATGGCGTCGGATCGTGGGGTCGCCGTGCAGTTCGTGCGTGAGGCGGTGGCCGCTGCGGAGGCGGATCTGCCTTCGCCGTGGCGGCCCGGCGCCACCCGCGTCGCGTGTGACGAGGCGATCGAGCTGGTGCGGGAGCTCTGGCAGCGCACGGGTGACGAGCTGCTGGCCCTCGGACCGCGTCCGGTGCCTCCGGGCACGTTTCGGATGATCTTTCTCGGCGTGATTCACGCTCCTGACCTGGGGACGGCGCTCGACCGGTTTGTCCAGTTCGCTGCGCTCACCACCGGGTTCTCACGAAGCCGGCTCGTCGTCGGCGGCGGGACGTGCCGCATCGAGATCGCCGCTGAGCCGGGCGTTGTCGTCAGGCCGCTCGCCGCCGAGCTGATGCTCGCTCTCGTGCATCGGTTCGCGGCGTGGCTGGCGGCGCGGCGGGTGCCGCTGACGGCTCTGGAGCTGTCCTTTCCCGAGCCCGGCCACAGCGCCGAGTACGTGTCCGTCTTCGGGGTCGTGGCCGCCTTCGGCGCGCCGGTGGCGGCCATCGAGTTCGACGCCCGCGAGCTGAGCGCTCCCGTCGTCCGCGAGGAGGGCGACCTGCTGGCGTATCTCTGCAGGTCGCCCGCAGACCTCATCCACCACCGCGATTACGGTACGACGACCGCCGACCGCGTACGCACGATCATCGAACGCGCGCAGGCCGCCGGCCGCACCCAGGCCGCCGACGTGGCGGCCCGGCTGTCGATCAGCCCTCAGCACCTGCGGCGGCTGCTGCGCCAGGAGGGCACCTCGTTTCAGCGCATCAAGGAGGAGGTGCTGCGCGACCTCGCCGTCGCGGACCTGAGGCTCGGTGGCGCGTCGGTCGAGGAGATCTCACGGCGGCTCGGCTTCTCCGAGCCCAGCGCGTTCCGCCGGGCGTTCGCGCGCTGGACGGGCCGCCCGCCGGGCGAGTACCGTGCCGCGCTCACCGCCTCCGGACCCACCGCTTCCGGACCCACCGCTTCCGGACCCACCGCTTCCGGACCCACCGCTTCCGGAGTCACTGCGTCCGGACTCGCCGCTTCCGGACCGCGAGCGCGATCATGACGGCCACGCCGGCCAGGCACGCCCAGGCGAAGACGTCCCCGATCAGCCGGTAGGGCGTCGCGCCGCCGCCTGTGGGCACGTCGGAGAAGACCACGTGCCGTTCGGAGCCGCCGTGGTCGTGCATGGTCAGACTCCTGCCGCGCGCGTCGAAGGCGCCCGACACGCCGAACTCCGCCTGCCTGATCATCGCGTAGCCGTTCTCGATCGAGCGCAGGTTCGCCTTCTGGCTGTGCACAGGGCCGATCTCCGCCCAGTCGCGGGCGGGGACGATCATGATGTCCGCGTCCACCCGCATCAGCTCGGGGAAGTCCGCGTCGAAGCAGGTCACGGTGGCGAGCCGCCCGTACGGGGTGTCCACCACCGGCACCACACCAGGCCCCGCCGGGTACGACTCCAGCCCCGGGATGGGGTGCGACTTGTCGTACCGCCACAAGCGGGCGCCGTCGGGGCCGAACAGGTAGGTGCGGTTGGCCGCGTACGGCTCGGCCGGCAGGAAGTGGTACACGGCGGCCTGGACATAGATCCGCTGCTCTCTGGCCAGCGCCGTGACCCGCCCCAGGAACGCCTCCTCGTCCCCTTCCAGCAGGTTGGCCGCCTGCTCCGACCAGATCACGATCCGCGCCCCGGCCTGGGCCGCCTCCCGCGTCCTGGTCAGCAGGTTGTCGTTGGCCTTCGCGAACGCCGCGCGCACCGCCTGCCGGTCCTGCTCCACCACGCCGCGCGCGGTGAAGTCGTCACCGATCACGCCGCGCAGCTCGCGGGTCACCGAGGTGTCGGGGCTGATCCCGGCCACCCGCACGCTCGGCTCGCCGACCGGGGCGAACGCCAGCCGCGCCCCGCCCGCCAGCAGCAGCACGAGCAGCACGGCCGCGTACGAGCCCACGACCCGCTTCGCTGCCCCGCGCGCCCACACGTGGTTGACCACGGTCGCGAACCAGCCGATGAGGAACCCGATCCCATAAGGCCCCGTCACGGCCACCACCTGCAGCAGCGCCAGGTTGCCGTGCTGGGTGGCGGCCGGCACCCCGAACGCCGTCCCGAACGGGCTGAGCACCGTCATCAGGAACGCGCACGCCGCCGACGCCGCGGGAAACGCCAGCAGGCCGGTCAGCGGACCGGCGCGCGGGGTGACGAGCCGGTCAACGACGTACGGCACCACGGTCAGCGTGCCGAGGGCGATGATGCCCACGACGACCAGCGGCGCCACCGGCACCGCCGTCTCCACCAGCCAGAACAGCCCCGACACCACCGACGCCGCCCACACCGCGAGCAGCCCGGTGAGCGCGGGACCCGTCCTGACGAACCGCAGCAGGAAGACCGGCGACAGCCAGGCCGCCACGGGGACGTCGAACCGCCCGTGCACGGAGAACAACCACAACAACGTTCCGGCGGCCAGCCACAGCCACCGCCGGTCGAGTCTCTTCACCATGCCGGCGACGCTAAGTGCGCGGTCCGGCGCCGGTCTGTGACAGGAACACGCGTGATCCGTGACCGAGGCGCGCCGTACCATCTCGTTAAGGGGCTGACGAGCGGAGCGACCGATGGAGCCGTTGACCTTCGAGAGCCGTGATCTCGGCCAGGCCGAGGAGTTCCTCAGCAGGGCGTACGCCAGCATGAGCATCGGCTCCGACGTCGACCGCCCGCACACCCGCGTCTCGCGCCACGTCGCGGGGCCGGTGAGCGTCGATCACGTGGAGTTCGACTTCCACATGAGCTACGCCGTCGACCCGCTCGGCAAGGTGTGCCTGTGCGTGGTCGAGTCGGGCCGCATCGACCAGCGGGTCGAGGGCGCGGAGGAGGACGTCTTCCGGCCGGGTGACGCGGTGCTGATCACCCCGCCCGACCGGCCCTACAGGGGGCTCATCAGCCGGGCCGGCTTCACCATCATCATGTTCGACACCGGCCTGTTACAGCAGGTGGCGGCCGTCCTGCCGGGCCGGCCGCCGGGGCCGGTCCAGGTGCTCGGCCACCGGCCCGTCTCCGCCGCCGCCGCGCGCCACCTGTACAGGACGCTGACGTACGTACGCGACGACGTCCTGTCGGACCCCGGCCTGGCCGCGGAGCCGCTCGTGGCCGCCGGCGCCGGGCAGCTGCTCGCCGCCACCGTGCTCACCACGCTGCCCAGCAACGCCGCGCTGCCTGGTGACGAGGTCGCCGCCGACCGCCGCGACGCCCACACCCAGACGCTGCGCCGCGCGGTCGCCTTCATCGACGAGCACGCCGACGCGCCGCTCGGCATCGCCGAGATCGCCGCCGCCGCCCGCGTCAGCCCCCGCGCGCTCCAATACGCCTTCCGCCGTCACCTCGACACCACCCCGCTCGGCTACCTGCGCCAGGTCCGCATGGCCGGGGCCCATGAGGAGCTGCGTGCCGGCGACCCCGCCACCCTCACCGTCACGTCGGTGGCCGCCCGCTGGGGGTTCTTCCACCCCGGCCGCTTCGCCGCCTCCTACCGGGCCGTCTACGGCCGTACGCCGAGCGAGACCCTGCACGGCCTTCGTTCCGTGGACGGCGGGCCACTCGGCGCTTCGCCTGACGTGCTGACCTGCCCCCGAACCGGGACGACAGTGGACGGTAAGGAAACGACGAGCACCACGGAGCCCTAGCTGCAACGGAAACCCGCACCGCCATGTCGCCTCTGACCTACGATCGCCGTGACCTGCCCGGCGGCCTGCTCATCACCGTGGCGGGCGAGCTCGACTCCACCAACGAACGCGGTTTGGAGTCCTTCGTCCACGAGCACCACCGCCTGGGCCAGGACCTGATCCTCGATCTCGGCGGGCTCACCTTCATCGACAGCCGCGGGCTCTACCTGCTGCTCCGCCTCGACGCCGCCATGCGCGAGCGGGGCGGCGCGCTGCGCCTGGCGGCCGTCCAGGACGCGCCCGCGCGCGTGCTGCGGATCTCCGGCGCCTGGCCGGCCTTCGACATCCACCCGGACGCCCAGACGGCCATGCACGCCCACGGCACCACATGACACCTGTCATTCGACTTCCGTGATGATGTCCTCTACTGCGCCACCGGCCCGCCCGGCCAGGATGGTGCCATGACCAAGAGCAACAAGACCTCCCCCAACTGGACGCTCGGCCTGTCCACCGGTGTGGCCATCGGCTTCGGCTTCGGGCTTGCCGTGGACAACCTGCTGCTGGGGCTGTCCATGGCGATGTGCTTCGCGGTCGCCCTGTCGTACGCGTTCGGTGAGACGGCCGAGGACGAGTCCTAGGCGCCCGCTCGGCCCCAGCAATGCCCTCATAGCAGGTAATTTCTCGGGAAGACCGCCACGTCCCGTCGTGGGGTGCGGGTGCCGGTCGGCCTAGCGTCGGCGGCATGAAGATCGACGTGGTGCTGCCCTGCCTCGACGAGGCGGCCGCCCTTTCGTGGGTGCTCGGGCGCATGCCGGATGACTTCCACCCGATCGTGGTGGACAACGGCTCGACCGACGGGTCCGCGCGGATCGCCGCCGAGCTGGGCGCGACGGTGGTGAGCGAGCCCAGGCGCGGGTTCGGCGCCGCCTGCCACGCGGGGCTGGCCGCCGCCGCCTCCGACGTCGTGTGCTTCATGGACGCCGACGCCTCGCTCGACCCCGCCCAGCTGCCCCGCGTCGCCGGGCCCGTCATGGCCGGGGAGCGCGACCTGATGCTGGGCCGCCGCGTTCTGGCGCCCGGCGCCTCCTGGCCGGTGCACGCCAGGCTCGGCAACGCGGTGCTGGCCTCGGTGCTGCGCCGGCGTACGGGGGCGCCGCTGCGCGACCTCGGCCCGATGCGCGCGGCCCGCCGTGTACCCCTTCTCGACCTGGGGCTGATCGACCGCCGCTTCGGCTACCCGCTGGAGATGGTGCTGCGCGCCGGCGCGGCGGGCTGGCGCATCGGCGAGACCGACGTCGCCTACCTGCCGCGCAGGGGCCGCTCGAAGGTGACCGGCACGGTACGCGGCACGCTCCGCGCGGTCGGCGACATGCGCCGCGTCATGACCCGCCACCGCACCGCCGCATGACCCCGCCTGACGGGCAGGTCATCGTGATCGCCAAGGAGCCGGTGCCGGGGCGGGTGAAGACGCGGCTGGTGCCACCGCTCACGCCTGAGGAGGCGGCCGAGCTGGCCGGGGCCGCGCTGGAGGACACCCTGCGCACGGTCGCCCGCGTCCCCGGCGCCGGGCGGGTGCTCGCGCTCGACGGGGCGCCGGGTTCCTGGCTGCCCGCCGGGTTCACCGTGCTTCCCCAGCGTGGGGACGGGCTGGACGAGCGGCTGGCGGCGGCCTTCGAGGACGCGCACCGGCTGCGGCCGGTCCCCATGGTGCTCATCGGCATGGACACCCCGCAGGTCGGCCCCGGCCTGCTGGCCGACGCCCTGGCGCTGCTCGACAAGTACGACGCGGTGTTCGGCCCGGCGGTCGACGGCGGCTTCTGGCTGCTCGGGCTGCGCGCGCCCGACCCGGGGTTGCTGGTCGGCGTGCCGATGTCGGCGCCCACCACGGGCGAGGTGCAGTTGCGCAGACTCTGGGAGGCCGGGATGAGCGTCGCCCTGATGCCGTGCCTGACCGATGTGGACACGATGGAGGACGCGATCGAGGTGGCGGCGCTGGCCCGGGGCTCCCGGTACGCGGCCGCGCTCGCCGGAATGGGAGCACGACGATGACGACGGTGCTGGTGACCGGTTCCGATGGCTTCATCGGCGGCCACGTGGTGGCGGCGCTGGAGGCGCAGGGCCACCGGGTGACCGGGCTCGACCTGCGGTCGGGCGACGACGTACGCGACGCGGAACGGCTCGACGGGCTGCTGCCCGGCGTCGGCGCGGTCGTGCACCAGGCGGCCAAGGTGGGGCTCGGCGTGGACGTCGCCGACCTGCCGGACTACGCGTCGGTCAACGTGTACGGCACCGCGGTCCTGCTCGCCGCGATGGCCAGGCACGGGGTGCGGCGGCTGGTGCTGGCCTCGTCGATGGTGGTCTACGGCGAGGGCGCGTACGACTGCGCGCGGCACGGCCGGGTGCGCCCCGGCCCGCGCTCGGCCGACGACCTGGCGCGGGGGTCGTTCGAGCCGCGCTGCCCCCGCTGCGGTGACCAGCTCGTCCTGGCCGAGATCGACGAGGACGCGCCGGTGGACCCGCGCAACGCGTACGCCAGCACGAAGCTGGCTCAGGAACATCTGGCCGCGAATTGGGCCCGCGAGACCGGTGGCACGGCGGTGGCCCTGCGCTACCACAACGTGTACGGGCCGGGGATGCCGCGTGACACGCCGTACTCGGGGGTGGCGGCGATCTTCCGGTCGGCGCTGGAGGCCGGGCGGGCGCCGCGCGTGTTCGAGGACGGGGGCCAGACGCGCGACTTCGTCCACGTCCGCGACGTCGCCGACGCCAACGTGGCCGCTCTCGGCGGCGGCACTCCCGGCACCCTGACGGCCTACAACGTGGCCAGCGGCGTCCCGCACACGGTCGGCGACCTCGCCGAGGCCCTGGCGGCCGAACGCGGCGGCCCCGCACCGGTCGTCACGGGCGAGTACCGGCTCGGCGACGTCCGCCACATCGTCGCCAGCCCCCGCCGCGCCGCCGCCGACCTCGGCTTCCAGGCCCGCATCGGCTTCACGGAAGGCATGAAGGAGTTCGCCACCGCCCCCCTCGCCTGAGGCCCGACCGTGGAGGAGTATGCGATCCGTCCGAACGAGCCCCACCTGAGGAGAGGGCGGCAGGGGAAGGCGACGCGCGGCGCCGTGCCGTGGGGGTGGGGCGTGGGGGCGGGGGTGCTGCTGCTCGGGCTGGTCGGTGCGCTCGTTCTGACGGTTACGGCGGGATCGCTCACGGGGGACTTCTCGCGGCATATCCGCTGGTATGCGGTGTCCTGGGTGCTGTTCGCGGCGGCCGTGTGGGCGGTGCGCGAGGTGCCGGGGCGGTGGGCGGTGTTCCTGCTGGTCGCGGGGGCCGTCTTCGTACCCGCCACGGGGTTGCTCGCGCCGCCGACCACCAGCACCGACTCCTACCGGTACGTCTGGGACGGGCGGGTGCAGGCGGCGGGCATCTCCCCGTACGCGCACGCGCCCGGCGACCCCGCCCTCGCCCCGCTGCGCGACCCCTGGCTGTTCCCGAGGGGCACGGCCTGCCACCACCCCTACCGGTACCCGGTCCACGACCCCGAGGGCTGCACCCGCATCAACCGTCCGGCCGTCCACACCGTCTACCCGCCCCTGGCGGAGGCGTACTTCCTGGTCGTGCACCTGCTTTCGCCCGACGCGAGCCGCCACAAGGCGCTCCAGGCAGGCGGCGCGCTGCTGGCAGTGGGGACGTCGCTGGCCCTGCTCGCGGCGCTGCGCGGGCGCGGGCGGGATCCCGTCACGGCGGCGTGCTGGGCGTGGTGCCCGGCCGTGCCGCTCGAAGCGGTCAACAACGCCCACGTGGACGTGCTCGGCGTGCTGCTCACCGTGCTCGCCCTGGGGGTCGTCACGCGCGGCAGGGGCGCGCTGCTCGGGGCGGCGATCGCGGTCAAGTTCGTGCCCGCGCTGGCGGTGCCGGGCGCGCTGTCCGGGCTGCTCGCCGGGGGAGTGCCACTGCGGCGGCGGGTACGCGACGCGGCGGCGGTCCTCGTCCCCGCCGCGCTCGTCGTCGCCCTCGCCTACCTCCCGTACGCGCTCACGTCCGGCGCCTCCGTCCTCGGCTACCTGTCCGGCTACTTGGACGAGGAGGGCTACGCGAGCAGCGGCGGCACCCGGTACGCGCTGCTGCGCCTGCTCCTGCCCGACGCGGCGGCGCCGGCGGCGGCGCTCGCGGTCCTCGCGGTCACGGCCCTGCTCGTGCTCCGCCGCGCCGACCCCGACCGGCCGTGGCAGGGGGCGCTGGTGGTGACGGGGGTGGCGTTCCTGGCGTTCACGCCGGGCTACCCCTGGTACGCCCTGCTGGTCGTGGCGCTGGTCGCGCTGGACGGCCGGTGGGAGTGGCTGGGCGTCCCGCTCGCCGGGGCCGCCGCCTACCTGGGCATCCAGCAAGACGTCGGTACGGTGGCGTACGCGCTGGCGGCGATCGCCGTGGTGACGGGAGCCGTCGTCCGCAGGAGCCGGTCATGACAGGGCGGCGAACCATCGCCGGGCCACGCTCCACTGCTCGACGTGCGGGAAACCGCAGCGCCCGGCGAGCGGCCCGATGTCGTCGGCCGAGACGGTGGCCCAGGTGAACCAGTCGCCGGCCCGCCCGCCGTACCGCAGCCTGATCCGGTCGACGGAGCTCTTGGAGCCGGGCGGGCAGACCTCGGTCAGCACCGTCCCGCCGGGCTTGACGAGCTGCCGCATCCGGCGCAGCAGCGCCGCCGGGTCGCCGCCGATGCCGATGTTGCCGTCCGTCAGCAGCGCCTCGGCCCACCGGCCCGCGCCGGGGAGCGGGCCGAAGACGCAACGCTGCAGGGCGAGACCGCCGGCCCGCAGGGTCAGCTCGACGGCGAGCGGCGTGACGTCGATGCCGAGCGCGAACACCCCGCGCCTGGTGAGCGCCACGGTCAGCCGGCCGGGGCCGGAGCCGACGTCCAGGGTGGGGCCGCCGCAGCGGGCCAGCACGCCCTCGTCGCCCTCGATGGGACGCAGCCACCGCTCGGCGCCGAGCGGGGTGACGCGGCCGTCGGCGTACTCGACCTCGACGTACCCGCCGCGCAGGCCGTGCTCGTAGAAGGCGCCGATCATGCCGCTGCGCCGTCCTCGTGGCTCGCGCTCGTCGCGCGGCCGCTCAACGATCCGGCCGTCCCGCGGCCCGCCGCCGCATCGCGTAGAGCAGGCCGGAGCCGGCGAAGAGCACCAGCGTGACGATCGCCCACCGCAGCAGGTAGGGGGCGGTGCTCAGCCCCGCCGCCGTCCGATAGTTGGCCTCGGCCCCGCCCAGGATGAGCGGGAACCACACCAGCAACAGCAGCAGCGACAGCGCGGCGGGCACCCGCACGTGGTTGAGCCACGGGCGACGCCTCCGCCCGCGCAGCGCACCGTCGGCGGCGGTGTAGAGCGGCCACATGACCAGGTCGTGCAGGATGATCGCGCCGACGAACCACACGGCGAACCCCATGAGGATCCCCGCCCCCACCACCCGCGTCAGGGCGTACCCCGCCACCGCGAAGCAGGCCGCGAGCCCGACGAGATGCCACGGCGAGGCACCGTAAACCCGCCGCCACCGACCGCCGGAGGCCCGCCGCCGGTCGGGACCGGGGCCGCTCACGAGAGCTCCTGGTGGAAGTCGAGTCTGTGCACCCACTTGGTGGTGTGCACGCCGGGCGCGTTCGGCACCATGATCCGGGCGGGAAAGCCGTGGTCGAGTGAGAGGTCGGCGCCGTTGACGCGCAGGGCGAGCAGTGAGCGCGGGTCGGCCACCTGGCGGGGGCTGAAGGACGCCGAGCCGAAGTAGCCGACCCGCTGCACCGACGTGGCGGTGACCCCGACCGTCCCCGGCGCGAAGCCGGCCAGCCGGGCCAGGTCGGCCAGCCGGACGCCCGTCCACTCCTGCTCGGTGGACCAGCCCTCCACGCAGGCGATCGGCAGCGCGTACGTGTGCAGCGGCATCGCCAGCAGCTCGGCCCTGGTCAGGGCCACGGGACGAGACCCCGCGAGGGTCAGCCGCCACGCGTCACCGGTGTCGGCAGCGGTCACCCCCAGGCCGGCGGCGGTCTTGTTGATCTGGAAGTCGTTCGGCCCTGGCCCGTAGACGCGGCCGTGCGGCGCGAGCAACGCCGTACGCCGCAGCGGCCCGTCCAGCGTCTGCCCCACCGACAGCCCGAAGATCAGCAGCGACCCGCCACCGACGAACCCCAGCATCCCGCGCCGCGACATCGTCGGCTCGGCCGGGGAGGCCGCCACCAGCCCGTCGGGGTCGGGCGGCTCAGGCCGGGTGTCGGCAAGCCCGGTACGCAGCTCACGCCGGAAGCCCCTGGACCGCAGGGCGCGCGCGGCGGTGGGCAGCTTCACGGCGACGTGCACGACGAGCGCCGCCAGGAAGATCCACGCCCCGTAGAAGTGGGCCGGATAGAAGGAGAACGGGAAGACGTAGAAGAGCTGGATGTTCAGTATCCCGGTGACGAACTGAAAGACCGCCCCACCGACCAGCAGCACCAGGCTGATGCGCTCGACGGCCTGCGACACCGACCGCGCGGGCGGCCAGTCGAACAGCTTGGGGATCACCGACCACAGCTTGGCCAGCAACACCGGCACGAGCGTCAGCCCGAGGATGACGTGCGCCCCCTGGGTGACCCGGTAGAGCCAGGCGGGATCAGTGGGCCACTCGAACAGGTAGAAACCCAGCAGCCCCCTACCCGGGGTGGTGTCGTTGCCCGGCAGCCGCGGCTCGTACGCCGCGTACGACAACAGCCCGGTGACCACGACGACGGCCAGCCCGACCAGCAGCACCATCCCGAACACCGCCGTGAGCCACGGCCCGCGCAGCGGGCTGCGCCAGAACCCCGGACGGAACGGCCCCGGCGGTCCCGTCCGCCACCACCGCGCGAGCCGTCCCGGCGCTTCCCTCTCAGGCGGCATGTCAGGCACTGGCTCCCCCGGACGGTGTCATGCGTTTGCCAGGTGTCCTTACCGAAAGCGTCGTCCTCGATGCCTGACCTCGGTAAACATTGCGCCAGACTGCCCGGGCGCGGCGGCCTGGACGTCGCGCGCGGCCACTTCCAGAGAAGTAGAACGTTCGGTCTTGACGTCTCGGCTCTCCCGGGTGCATGATGTGGGAGATAGAACGTTCGGTCTACCGAAACCGAGGCACACCATGAGCGACACCCTTTACACCGGCATCGCCACCTCCACCGGCGACGGCAGGGCGGGAGGACAGGCCAGGACCAGCGACGGCCTGCTCGACGTCACCCTGGCCATCCCGAAGGAGATGGGCGGCCCCGGCGGCGCCACCAACCCGGAGCAGCTGTTCGCGGCCGGCTGGGCCTCGTGCTTCCACTCGGCGCTCAAGGCCGTCGCCGCGCAGCGGAAGACCCCGGTGACCGACTCCGCCGTGATCGCCGAAGTGCAGGTGCACCCGACCCCGGAGGGCGGGTTCACGCTCAGCGCCGCCCTGCACGCCGAGCTGTCCGGCATCGAGCAGGAGGTGGCCGACCAGCTCGTCGAGGCCGCCCACGCGATCTGCCCTTACTCCAACGCCACGCGCGGCAACATCCCGGTCACCGTGGACGCGACCGTCGCATGAACCCGGCGGCCGGGCCGTGACGGACCCACCGGCCCGGCCGCCTCTCCCATCCGACCCCCTGAAAGGATCATCGTGACCACCGTCGACACGCCCGCCACCACCAGCAGCGTCGCCC
Organism: Nonomuraea salmonea; assembly: GCF_042428605.1. Classification (NCBI taxonomy): domain Bacteria; kingdom Bacillati; phylum Actinomycetota; class Actinomycetes; order Streptosporangiales; family Streptosporangiaceae; genus Nonomuraea; species Nonomuraea salmonea. The sequence goes on along the minus strand of NZ_JBHMCF010000038.1, from coordinate 467,403 downwards.
AGGCCCTGCGCAAGCTCTACTTCGTGCGCTTCGCCTTCCAGCTCGTCTGGGCCGGCCTGGTGTTCGCCACCGCCTCCCAGCTCGGCCCGCTCGGCATTGCCCTCGTCGTCATCTACCCGCTGTTCGACGTGGGCGCGGCCATCGTGGACGCCCGCTCGTCCAAGGCCGCGGGCACCCCCTACGGCCTGTACGTCAACATCGCCATCAGCACCCTGGCCGCCATCGGCCTGGGCGTCGCCGGCACCGCCGGCGTCCCCGGAATCCTGCGGGTGTGGGGTGTCTGGGCCATCGTCTCCGGGATCGTCCAGCTCGTCGTGGGCGTCGTCCGGCGCAAGATGGGCGGCCAGTGGCCGATGATTCTCAGCGGCGGCATCTCCGTCCTGGCCGGCGCCTCGTTCTTCATGGGCGCCGCCGCGCCGAACCCGATGCTCACCAACATCGCGGGTTACGCCGTCCTCGGCGGCATCTTCTTCCTGATCTCCGCCCTGCGCCTCGGCCGCGCCGCGAAGGGAAAGTGACATGGACACCACCACCACGTACGACGTCATCGTCATCGGCGCGGGCCCGGTAGGGGAGAACGTGGCCGACCGCGTCGTCCAGGGCGGGCTGACCGCCGCCATCGTCGAGCGCGAGCTGGTCGGCGGCGAGTGCTCCTACTGGGCGTGCATGCCGACCAAGGCGCTGCTGCGCAGCGCCGCTGCACTCAGGGCGGCCCGGCAGGTGCCGGGGGCGCGCGAGGCGGTGACCGGCGACCTCGACGTGGCCGCCGTCCTGCGCCGCCGTGACTCCTTCGCCTCCAACTGGCAGGACGACGGCCAGGTGGCCTGGCTCGGCCAGGCCGGCATCGCGCTCCATCGCGGGCAGGGCAGGATCACCGGGGAGAAGACCGTCGAGGTGCGCGGCGACGGCACCGTCACGACGCTGACCGCGCGGCACGCCGTCGTCGTCGCGACCGGCAGCGGCGCGCTGGTCCCCGACATTCCCGGCCTGCGCGAGTCGTCCCCGTGGACGAGCCGCGAGGCCGTCGCCGCGAGCGCCGTGCCGGGCAGGCTCGCGATCATCGGCGCCGGTGTCGTGGCGTCGGAGCTGGCCACCGCGTTCGCCGCGTTCGGCTCGTCGGTGACGGTGCTGGCCCGTGACGGCGTGCTGCCCCACGCCGAGCCGTTCGCCGGTGAGCGGGTGGCCGAGGCGCTGCGCGAGGCGGGCGTCTCCGTACGGATCGGCGCGGAGACCGCCTCCGTCAAGCGCGACGGCGACGGCAAGGTGCACCTCACCCTCACCGACGGCGAGCAGGTCGAGGCCGACGAGGTGCTCGTCGCGACCGGCCGCGTCCCCAACACGCAGGACATCGGGCTGGACACCGTCGGCCTGACACCGGGCTCCTGGCTCACCGTGGACGACACGCTGCGCGTCCTCGGCGCCGGCGGCACCCCGGTCGGGGACGGCTGGCTCTATGCGGCAGGCGACGTCAACCGCCGCGTCCTGCTCACCCACCAGGGCAAGTACCAGGCCCGCGCGGTCGGCGACGCCATCGTGGCCAGGGCGAAGGGCGAGCGGGTCGAGGACGGCCGCTGGGGCCGGCACGCCGCCACCGCCGACGCACGCGCCGTGCCTCAGGTCATCTTCACCGAGCCGGAGATCGCCTCCGTGGGCCTCACCGCCGCCGCCGCCGCGGAGGCGGCCGGCATCAGGACCCGCGTCATCGACTACGACCTCGGCGCCGTCGCCGGCTCCGCGCTGCACGCCGAGGGGTTCAAGGGCCAGGCCCGCATGGTCGTCGACGAGGACCGCAAGGTGATCGTCGGCTTCACGCTCGTCGGGCCGGACGTCGCCGAGCTGCTGCACGCCGCCACCATCGCGATCGTCGGCGAGGTGCCGCTGGACCGGCTCTGGCACGCGATCCCGTCGTACCCCACGGTCAGCGAGGTCTGGCTGCGGCTGCTCGAAGCCTACGGCCGCTGACCCGCCGCGGCTCGTCCCGCCGGGAGGGGGCGGCGGAACGAGCCGGCGGGCACGCTCAGGCTTGCGGCGTCACCCCGGCCTCCCACAGCCGGGCGAAGTTGGCCGCGTACGCCGCGACGACGCCGCGCTCGGACAGCTCGACCATCGCCTCGTCGTTGCGCCGCAGCGAGGTGGCGTTGAAGTTGTGGCTGCCGGTCAGCACCCAGCCTCGGCCGGAACCGGGGCCGGTCGAGTCGGTGACCACCATGTACTTGGAGTGGATGCGGCCGGCGGGCGTCTTGCCGTCGAGCACCCGCCGCTGCACGCCGGCGGCGTCCAGCGCGGCGGTGACCTCGGCGTCGGCGAGCCCGTGCACCACCCGCACCTCGCAGCCCGCCGCCACCAGCTTCGCCAGCTCGTCCACGATGGCCAGGCGGGTGCCGTCCCACTCGGACTGGCCGATCTCGACGCTGGTGCGGCCCTTGGTCTTGCAGCCGACCTCGGCGAGCCGCTGCGCGATCGGGTCGCGGTCGGCGACCGGGTAGAACTGGGCGGTGACCTTGCCGGCCGGCCCGCCGGTGACGACCGTGGTGTCGTAGTCGGGGTTCTGCACCTCGGCGGCCAGGTCGTCGAAGTACTTCCCGTAGCCCTGGAAGAGCCCCCGGTTGCCGGGCAGCACGACCAGGTTGTTCCAGTAGCTGGTGGAGTTGACGTCGGTGATGTTGTTGGACGCCTGGACGACGACGTCGCGCCGGCCGCCGGTCTCCGAGAACAGCGAGAACTTGTTGTGCATGCCCTTGGTGCCCTGGCAGGAGGAGGTGTTGCCCTCCGGGCTCAGGTGGCCGCAGACGTGCACCCACGACGTGGCCGACTTGTCGGTGCCGAGCGTGGTGATCAGCTCCTGCGCGGCCGGGTTGTCGATCTGGTAGCCGTCGATGACCATGCGCACCTCGACGCCGCGGCGGTAGGCGTCGAGCAGCACGGCCACGTAGTCGGCGCCGGCGTCGCCCGAGATGACGAACTCGGCGATCTCGATGGACGATCCGGCGGGCGCCTGCTTGATGAGCGAGCAGAGGCGCTCCACGACGGCGGTAGCGGTGCCCGCGACCGGGTCGTTGAACGCGGCGCCGGTCTCGACCGGCACGGTCGCGGCATTGCGGCACGCGCTGCGGGCCGGCTCGGGGAGCGCGGCCTGCGCCGCCGTCGGCTGCACCGACAGGGTCACCGCGGCGGCCAGGCCGGCGATCAGGAGGGAACGCTTACGAGGCATGGGGGGTCTCCAAGATGGGGAAGGTCAGCCGACGGATACCTGCGAGAAGTCCGGCCGTCCGCTGGCCGGCATCTCCAGGCCCTTGACGTCGTCGCGGACGGCGTAGTTGTTCTTGAGGTCCACCGGGTAGAGGCCGACCGCGTCATCCCAGATGATCTTGGCGGCCTGGGCGTACAGGGTCTTGCGCTCCTCCTGGTCGAGCGACTCGCGCGCCTTGCCGAGCACCTTGTCCAGGTCCTTGTTGCAGTAGCCCATGCGCTTGGCGTCGCAGTTGTAGAGGCGGTTGAGGGTGAAGTCGGCGTCGCCGGTGCCGGTGGTGTTGGTCTGCAGGTTCATGTCCCAGTTGAGGGAGTTGAGGTCCTTCAGCCAGGTCGCCCGCTCCTTCTCCTGCGGCTGCACCTTGATGCCGACCTTCTCCCAGGCCGAGATGAACGCCTGCGCCATGGGCCTGATGTTCGGCCCGCCCTCCAGCGGCCACTGGACCGTGGTCGTGATGCCCTGCGGGTAGCCGGCCTCGGCGAGCAGCTTCTTCGCCAGCTCAGGGTCGTACGAGTACGGCTCCAGCTGCGCCGCCCCGAAGACCGCCTGCGTGATCGGCGCCTGGCCGACCGCGCCGAGGTCGCCGAACAGGTCGCCGACGATGCTCTTCACGTCCACCGCGTGCAGCATGGCCTGGCGGACCTTGACGTTGTCGAACGGCTTGTTGTTCTGGTTGAACCACAGGAAGTAGTAGTTGTAGCTGGGGCCGTTGCCGTACGCGATGCCGGGCACGTCCTGCACCTCGGGCACCTGGTCCGGCGGGATCGCGGCCAGCACGTCCACCTCGTCGTTGTTCAGCGCGGTGATCCTGGCCGAGACCTCCGGCATGTTGAGGATCTCCAGCCGGTTCACCTTGGCCTTGGCGCCCCAGTACTTGTCGTTGCGGGTGAGCACGACCTTGTCGTCGGGGCTGAAGGAGTCGAACACGAACGGCCCGGTGCCGATGGGCTTCTGCCAGTACGCGTCGCTGGTCACCTTGTCGCCCTGGCCGATGAAGACCAGGGACAGCGTGCTGGGCAGGGTGCCGAGCGGCGACGAGGTCTTGAACGTCACCGTGTGGTCGTCGGTGGCCTCGATCTCCTCGATGCCGGTGAGCAGCGGGGTCAGCGAGCCCTTGAGGTCGATCAGCCGCTGGACCGAGCCCTTGACGTCCTTGGCGGTGAACGGGGTGCCGTCGGTGAAGGTCACCCCTTCGCGCAGGTGGAACACCCAGGTCTTGTCGTCGGGGCTCTCCCACGACGTGGCGAGCTTCGGCTCCGGCTTGCCGTCCTTCATGACGGTCAGCGTCTCGAGGCTCTGCTGGACCGTGGTCTGCACCGCCTCCTCCGCCGGGTACTGCTGGACGTCCAGCGAGACGGGGAACAGCTGCGGCGCGTAGCGCAGCACCTGCTCGCCGCCGGCGGAGTCACCGGTGCCGCCGGAGCCGCCGCAGGCCGCGAGGCCGAGCGCCAGGGCGGCTGCGACGAGACAGCCCATGGCCCGGGATCGTGAGATCATTGCCTCTCTCCTTCATTTCGTTCTGGCTACAGCCGCGGCGGGCGACAGGGTGAAGGTCGCCGCGACGGGCTTGTGGTCCGACGGCGCGTTCCCGGCGGAGAAGAAGTCGACGACCTCGCTGGCCCTGGTGACCACGGGGCCACGGGAGAAGATCCAGTCGATGGCCTTCGACGGTGACATCAGCGGTGAAAGCCGTGTCCCGCGCTCGGCGACCCACGGCATCGGCGAGACGGGGTGGGTGACCGGCGAGGTGCGGCCGAGCGCGGTGAACGAGTCGAGGAAGCCGCCGTTGCCGAGCGCCCACAGCGGCGCTCCGATGTCGTTGATGTCCACCGTGAACAGGCAGGCCGCGTCTCCGGCGATCTCGTCGAGCGCCGCGACCACCCGCTCGGCCTGGCCGGCGCGCAGGTTGCGGCCGTCGGCCCGCTCCTGGGGGTGGCCTGGCCAGGTCAGGTGCGCGGTGGAGAACACCAGCGGCTCGGCGCCGGCGGTCCTCGGCCGCAGCCGCACCCAGAACAGCTCGGCGTGCTCGGCGAGGATGCCGACGTCGCGGGTGCCGTACTCGACGAGCTCGAACAGCTCCTCCCGCCACCACAGGTTGCTCTGCGTGCCCCAGCCGGGGAAGTCGTCGTGCACCCGCGCGTGGCCCGGCAGCATCTCGTCCACCACCGCGCGCGAGCGGGGGCGCAGCTCCTGGGTCGCGAGCAGGTCGGGCGGCCGGGTGGCGAACAGGTCGCGGATCGCCGGCTCTCGCTGCTCCAGGTGCGCGTCGCCCCACAGGTTGTAGGTCATCGCGACGAAGGTGAACGATCCGGTCAGCATGCTGGGAAGGTCCTTCCGATCAGTCGGTACGCGTGGCGTGCGCCGCCCACGCGGTCGGCGCGTTGTACTCGGCCACCGCGTTGCCCCGCTCGCCCGCGTAGCCGATGACCGTCAGCGAGGTGTTCACCGGCGGGGCGAAGCTGAGGTGGCCCGGCTCGGGCAGGCCCAGCGCGGCGGCCGCGGCGACCCTGATGGGCCCGCCGTGGCAGAACACGATGACGGTCGCGCCGGGTCCGGCCTTGGCGGCGGCGTCGACGAGCGCGGCCCACACGCGCCGGCGCAGGTCGGCGAAGGTCTCGCCGCCGCCCCTGCGCGGGTCGCCGCCGCGCGCGGCCTCGGCGAGGACGTCCGGGTGCTCTGCGGCGATCTCGGTGAACGTGCGGCCGACCCAGGTGCCGATGTCGGCCTCGCGCAGCCGGGCGTCCTTCTCGGCCTCCATGTCGAGGTGGCGCAGGTACGCCTGCGCGGTGTCCCACGCCCTCGGCAGGTCGCTGGAGACGACCAGGTCGGGCTTCGGGAAGCGGGCGAGCAGCGCCGCCGCGGCCACCTCGGCCTGCTCTCTTCCGGTGCCGGTGAGCCCGGAGTCGGCCTGGCCCTGGTAGCGCTCCTCGACGTTCCAGTGCGACTCGCCGTGGCGGACCAGCACCAGGCGTACGGGGGCGGTCATCGGGCACCTGCCGAGGCCGCGGGCAGCTCGGGGAAGTGGCAGGCGGAGACGTGCGCGCTCAGCCGGTCGGTGAGCGCCGGCTCCTCCGTGGCGCACCGCTCCTGCGCCTTCCAGCACCGCGTACGGAACCGGCAGCCGGACGGCGGCGACACCGGTGACGGGATGTCGCCGGTGAGGATGATCTGCTCCCGAGGCGGCGCGGCCCACGGCCTGGTCACCGGCACGGCTGACAGCAACGCCTGCGTGTACGGGTGCTCGGGGGCGGCGAAGATCTCCTCCGTCGTCCCCCGCTCGACCACCTTGCCGAGGTACATCACCGCCACCTCGTCACTGATGTGCCGCACCACCGACAGGTCGTGGGCGATGAACAGGTAGCTGAGCCCCATCTCCTGCTGCAGGTCGACGAGCAGGTTCAGCACCTGCGCCTGCACCGAGACGTCCAGCGCGGAGACCGCCTCGTCGCAGATCACCAGCCGGGGCCGCAGCGCGAGCGCCCGCGCGATGCCGACCCGCTGGCGCTGCCCGCCGGAGAACTGGTGGGGGTAGCGGTCGGCGTGGTCCGGGTTCAGCCCGACTCTGACCAGCAGCTCGCGCGCCTCGGACGCCCACTTGTCGCGGGGCAGCACGCCGGGGTTGACCAGCCAGGCCTCGCTGATGATCTGCTCGACGGTGAGGCGGGGGTTCAGCGACGCGTACGGATCCTGGAAGATCATCTGGATCTGCCTGCGCACCTGTCGCAGCTCGTCGCCCGAGAGGGTCAGCAGGTCCTGGCCGTCGAACAGCACCTGGCCCGACTCCGGCGGCGCGAGGCCGATGACCGTGCGCGCCAGCGTCGTCTTGCCCGAGCCGGACTCGCCGACCAGCCCGAGCGTACGGCCCTTGGGCAGGTCGAACGAGACGCCCGACACGGCGTGCACGGCGCCGATCTTGCGGCGCAGCAGGGAGGAGCGTACGGGGAAGCTGGTGTGCAGGTCCTTGACCGACAGCAGCGGCTCAGCCGGTGACGACATCGGTGACGACCTCCTTCGCGTGGTGGCAGGCGGCGCGGTGCGCAGTGGGGCGGCCCGGCACCGGCGCCAGCTCGGGCCGCTCGGCGCCGCAGAGGTCGGTGGCGAAGCCGCACCGGGGCAGGAACGCGCAGCCCGACGGCAGCCGGGTCAGGTCGGGCGGCGAGCCCTTGATGGGCGTCAGGCGCTCGCGCGGGCCGTCCAGCTCGGGGATCGAGGCCATCAGGCCCCGCGTGTACGGGTGCCCGGTCGTCTCGTAGACCTCCCGCAGGTCGCCGGTCTCGACCACCCGGCCGGCGTACATGAGCTGCACCCGGTCCGCGACGCCGGCCACCACGCCGAGGTCGTGGCTGATGAGGATCATCGCCATGCGGTGCTCCGCCTTCAGCTCCGCGAGCAGCGCCATGACCTGGGCCTGGACGGTGACGTCGAGGGCGGTGGTGGGCTCGTCGGCGATGAGCACGCGCGGCTTCAGCGCGATCGCCATCGCGATCATCACCCGCTGCCGCATGCCGCCGGAGAACTGGTGCGGGTAGTCGTCCACGCGGTGGTCGGGCGCCGGGATGCCCACCCGGTCCATCAGCTCGATCGCCTTGCGCCGCGCCTCGGCCCTGGACAGGCCCTGGCGGCGCCGGAACAGCTCGCCGATCTGCGCGCCGACCCGGAAGACCGGGTTGAGCGAGCTGAGCGGGTCCTGGAAGACCATGGCGAGGTCGGTGCCGTTGAGCTTGCGGGTCTCCGAGCGGGGCAGGGCCAGCAGGTCCCGGCCCGCGTAGACGATCCGGCCGCCGGCGACCTCGCCCGCCGGGCGCGGCACCAGCCCCATCAGGGCCTGGGCGGTGACGCTCTTGCCGCTGCCCGTCTCGCCCAGGATGGCCAGCGTCTCGCCCTCGGCGAGGTCGAAGCTCACCTTGTCGACGGCGGTGATCGTGCCCGCCCTGGTGCGGAACCGTACGGTCAGGTCCTGCACCGACAGCAGGGGGTCGGCCATCACATGCTCCTCAGCCGCGGGTCGAACCGGTCGCGCAGGGCGTCGCCCAGCACGCCGAAGCTGATGACCAGCACGGCCAGGGCGATGCCGGGGATCGTGGAGATCCACCACGCGTTGGACAGGTAGTCCCGGCCGTTGGCGATCGTCATGCCCCAGCTCGGCGTGCTGGCCGGGGTGCCGAGGCCCAGGAAGCTCAGTGACGCCTCGGCCAGGATCACGTGGCCGAGCTCGACGGTGGCGACCACCAGGATCGGCGCGATCATCGACGGCAGGATGCTGCGGGTCAGCAGGTGCCAGGTCCGCGCGCCGAGCGTGCGGGTGGCGTCCACGAAGTCCCTGTTCTTGAGCCCGAGCACCTGGCTGCGGGTCACCCGCGCGAACGTCACCCAGTTCGAGATGGACAGGACGATGACGACGTTCACCACGCTCGGCCCGAGGATCGCCGCGATGAGGATGGCGAGCAGGATCGACGGGAACGTGAGCTGCACGTCGGCGAGGCGCATGAGCACCATGTCGAGCCAGCCGCCGAAATAGCCCGCCGCGATGCCGGCGGCGACGCCGATGACGCCGGCCAGCACCAGCGTGGCCACGCCGACGGTGATCGACACCCGCGCGCCCTGCATCATCTGGGCGAGCACGTCCTGGCCGACCTGGTCGGTGCCGAAGAGGGCGAGCTGGCCGTTCGGCAGCGTGGTGCCGGGCGGTTTCAGCCGGGCGCTCAGGTTCGTCGCGACCGAGTCGTACTTCAGCAGGATCGGGCCCACGATGGCGGCGAGCACGTAGAAGCCGATCACCGACAGCGAGACGATGATGCGCAGCCGTCCGAGCTTCACCCGGGTCTTGCCGGGGCGGGGCGCGGGCGTGTCCGCCGGCGCGATCGGGCCGTCGGCGAGCACCTGGTCCATTGGCCTGTCCATGGTCACCGTCCCAGCCGGATGCGCGGGTCGAGGTAGCCGTACAGGACGTCCACGACCAGGTTGATCAGGACGAACCCGCCGGCGATCAGCAGGATCGAGGCCTGCACGACGTTGTAGTCGCGGGCCGAGATGGAGTCGATGAGCAGCCGCCCGACGCCGGGCCAGGAGAAGACCGTCTCGACGATGACCGCGCCGCCGAGCAGCTTGCCGAACTCCAGGCCGGCCACCGTCACGATCGGGATGATCGCGTTGCGGATGGCGTGCAGGAAGATGACCACCCGCTCCGACAGGCCCTTGGCCCGCGCGGTCTGGATGTAGTTCTCGTGCACGACGTCGAGCAGGCCGCTGCGGGTCAGCCTGATCTGGATCGCGATCAGCGGCAGCGCCAGCGTGATGCCCGGCATGATCAGCTTGTCCAGCCCGCCGTGACCGCCGCTCGCGAAGATGTGCAGCTGCCGGGCGAAGACCAGGATGAACATGATGCCGATCCAGAACGACGGCATCGACTGGGCGAGCAGCGCGAACACCGACACGATGCGGTCGGCCAGCCGGTTCACCCGCAGCGCGCCGACGACGCCGAGCGCGATGCCCAGCACCATGCCGATCACCATCGCCACGACGGCCAGCTGCAGGGTGAGCGGGAACCTGTCCAGCACCAGCCCCATCGCGTCGGCGTGGTAGCGGTAGGAGTCGCCGAAGTCGAAGCGGGCCACGTCGGCCAGGTAGATCCCGTACTGCACGAGCATGGGCTGGTTGAGGCCCATCTGCTCGCGCAGCTCCGCGATCTCGACCGGTGTGGCGTCGGAGCCGAGGATGAGCAGGGCGGGGTCGCCGGGCACCAGCCGCAGCACCAGGAAGACGATGGTGACGGCGCCCCACAACACGAACACGGCGAAGAGCGTGCGCCGGATGAGGTACGCGGTCATGGCCGGCCCGATCGCTGTCGGTCGGCATCCCGTTTCAGCATCGACAGGCAACTCCTGATCGAGCCACGACGCCCGTGGGCGTATGGCGGGGGCTTTCGGGTTTCGAAGGGTGGGCGGGGCCGGCGGCGGGGCCGTCCGGCCGTGAGGGGGAGCGGTGCGGAGGCGGCGGATCGTCGGTCACCGGTGTGGCGGCCGGGTTTCGCGCCGGGAACATTAACGTTAATGCGATTGATCGCCGATGCTAGGGTGACCGGCCCTGAGCGTCAAGGGTCCCGCCGACATCTCCTGCCGCTCATGCGGCTCTTCCGAACCTGGTTCTAGGGTCTTGACCTGTATGAACGTGGCATCGTAACGGTTCGTAACGACTGTCGGCAGGGGGTGGCGCACCCCCTGCACGGTAGGCGGCGGGGTTGACTGCCGCGAAACATTAACGTTAACGTCCGACTGCGACCGCATGACTCACTCCGGTCGATCGGTCAGGCGTAGGCATTCGCTACTTTCTTTTGCCAAGACCTTTTCAGGAGCATTCGGCAATGACCACGATGGAGCGGCCCGACCTGGCCGCAGAACTTCGCTCCGCCATTTTGTCGGCGGATCCGAGGCTGTCGAAGTTCAACCCGCTTCGGCGCATTCTCGCGTACGACGACTTCAATTCGGGCACCCACGGCTGGACGGAGCTGCTGGGCAACTACAACGGCAACGGCGACCTGTCCACGGTCGACGACCACATGCGGGACTTCCGGCCCCCGCAGCTGTCGAACTGCACGTTCTTCGACATCGGCAGCCACGGCGCGATGACCGGCTCGTACGCGCTCAAGCTCGCCACCCGGCCCTACCAGGGCCACACCGCCACCGCCATCCGCCGGCTCACCATGAGCGGGCGCGGCCTGCTGCAGCTCGAGGCGTACTTCACCTACAAGGCCGAGGCGACCATCGACGGCAGCGCGAGCGACGAGTTCGGCGACGTCACCTGGGACGGCAACCTGCACCCTTCCGAGGCGCAGTTCGGCTGCTTCACCGTCGCGACCGACCTGTGCGGCGACGGCGGCCTGCGCTATCACACGGTGGCCCGCTACCTGAACACGTCGCTGGACAACAAGCTCGCCCGGCAGTGGGTCTATCCGAGCGTCCCCGAGCCGACGCCGCGCGAGCACCTCGAAGGCAAGATCAAGCTGAAGTACGGGGCCGACTTCACCGCGCCCAATCCCGATGACTGGCACCCGTTCGGTGAACCGCAGGAACTCTGCTACAACGAGGTGCCGACGAAGGTCAACTGGCATTACCTGCGCTGGGTCATCGACACCGAGGCCCGGCGTAACGTCGAGTTGCAGATCAACGATCGGGTCATGGACATGTCGGACGTCCCGGTCCCGCCGTACAAGGAGCGGTACGACTCTCTGGAGAACCTCCTGAATTTCTACTTCTCCGTACGGACCCACTCGAAGGTCCGCAACTTCCTCTTCCTTGACTCGGTCCTCATTTCCACGGAGTGGTGACGTAATGCGGCAGGTGCAGACGGCGGTCCTCGAACGGGACACGACGTTCGTTTCCGACTTCGCGACGGAGCCCTACGAAGTGGCGTGGGCCGGCGAAGCGCGGTGGTTCGTCCACACCCTGGCGACGTCCGGCGACGACGCCGAGGTGCGGCTGGTCACCCAGATCTCGCCCGACGGCCTGACCTGGTGTGACCTGGACGGCGAAGAACATGTCATCACAGAACCCGGTTTGGTCACATGGCCGGTCGATCATTTCGGACAATGGCTACGGTTGCGCGGCACGGTGACGGGGGCCGACCCGTCCGCCAAACTGCGCATCTATCTCACGGTCAAGAGCTGAGAACGGCCGCGGACTTCTAGCGGAGTTCCAACGAGAGAGGGCATGCGAATGGCTGGGGCTCGGCGTCACACCCTGCGGGACATCGCCGCGACGTTGAACCTTTCCGTCAACACCGTCTCGCGTGCCCTCTCCGGCAAGGACGGCATAGGGGAGGAGACCAGGGCCCGCGTACGCGCAGAGGCCGAACGGGTCGGCTACGTCCCCAACTCCATGGCGAGGTCGCTCGTCCTGGGCTCCGCGATGACGTTCGGCCTGGTCATCACCAACCCGTCCAACCCCTTCTACGCGCAGCTCATCTCCACCATCGAGCTGCGCGCCCGCGCCCAGGGCTACTCGCTGCTGCTGACGGTGACCGAGGAGTCGGAGGAGCACGAGATGCGCGCCGCCGAGTCGCTGCTGCGCTCCTCGGTCAGCGGGTCGATCGTGGTGCCCGTCCAGGCGGGGGCCGACGCGTGGCGGCGGCTCGGCTCGGTCGGCGTCCCGACCGTGCTGATCAACCGTGACCTGCCCGACCTGGGCTACCGCTTCGTCGGCACCGACAACGAGCTGGGCGGCCACCGCGCCGCCGCGCACGCCATCGCCCGTGGCGCCCGCTCGATCGTGGTGCTCGAAGAGGACCTGCCCATCACCACCATCGACCACCGCATCGCCGGCTTCCGCCGCGCCATGGCGGAGGCGGGGCTGCCGGTGCCGCGCGGCAGCATCATGCGGGTCCCCACCCGCCGGCACGAGCACGTGGCGCTGCCGTGGCAGCCGCAGCAGGCGTACCAGGTGGCCCGCCGCATGCTGCGCCGCTCCCGGCTGCCCGACGCGGTCGTGGTCGGCAACGACTACTTCGCGCTCGGTCTCTACCGCGCGCTGGAGGAGCACGGGCTCAAGGTGCCCGACGACATGATGGTGATCGGCTTCGGCGACCACCCCTTCTCCGCCTTCCTCTCCCCGCCGCTGACCACCGTGCGCCTGCCCGCCGACGAGATCGGCACCATCGCGGTGGACCTGCTCCTGGAGGAGATCGCGGGCGGCCGCAACGCCCGCCCGTTGAAGCAGCTCATCGCCCCCACCCTGGTCGAACGCGGCTCCACGTTGCGCGCCTGATCCACCGCCCGCCAGGCCAGCCGGCCGGCTTCGACGTCGGCACGCAGCCCGCGCACCGGCTCGCCCCGCTCCAGGGCGCGGGCGGTCGCTTCGAGCAGGGCCCCGTACGACGGCCAGACGTGCGACTCGCCTGTGTGCACGCCGTCCTCGTTGTGATAGCTGCCGGTGCGGCCGCTCTCCTGGTCGATGAACAGCGTGCCGCCCGTGCCGTCGTAGCCGATGGGGATCAGGCGGCCATGCCAGTAGTACGGGCTCATGCTCGGGTCGTCGAGGCGGGCGCGTGCCGCCTGAGCCAGCGTTCGATGCGCCGCCAGGCGGCGTTCACCTCGGCCGTCACGGCGGCCGGTGGGACCCGGACGACCGGTTCGCGGCGGGCGGGCAGGCAGCCGGTGGCGCGCTTCTCCGCGTTCGTGGGCTACTGCGGCGTCGGCGTCGGCGTCGGCGTCGGCGTGGGCGTGGGCGTGGGTGTCGGGGTCGCCTGGCCCGCGCAGCCGCCCGGGAGCGGGGCCTTCTCGGCAGACCAGTGCAGCTCGCAGCCCCGCGTCACCGCCGGGTACGTGCCCGCCAGCGGGGTGCCGCTCTCCAGTGCGGTGGCCAGGGCCTCCAGCAGGGCCACGTGGGAGGGGAAGCTCATCGGGCCGTCGTAGCGGATCTTCTCGCGTACGGCGATCTCGCCCACCCGCCCGGTGCGCGGCTCGACGAACAGGTCGCCGCCGGTGGCGGCGGTGCCGATGGGCAGCAGGCTGCCGTGCCAGGTGCCGCGCTCGGGATCGGCGTTCGCCAGGTCGCCGCCCATGACGAGGTCGTGGCACTTGTACGCCTTGACCGAGGCCATGCCGCCGGCGTCCAGCAGGCCGTACCCGCCGGGGAGCCTGAAGCCGTCGCCGAGGTTGCCGTCCGCGCCGTCGTGGCGCAGGAACGAGGCGTACAGGTCGTCGGGCAGGCGGCCCGCGTGGTGCTCCCAGGCCGCGAGCCGCTCGGGCTCGGCGCCGGCGTGCAGTTTGCGCAGGGACGCCGAGGCGTACGCGGCCAGCCACCGCTCGATCCGCTCCCATGCCACGCCCACCCGTTCCGCGAGCGCCGGGTCGGGCTCTCGTGCGGTGTACACGGGCTGGGGGCCCTGCGGCGGCCCGCCGGAGTCCGGTTGTCGTCCCACGTAGAGCGGTGGGCAGCCGACGGAGAGGGCCTCGTCGGGGGTGAGGACGGCGGCGGCCATGGCGGCGTCGCGCTCGGGGGTGCCGCAGGACACCGTGTCGCCGACGAAACCGCAGAAGTAGCTCTCGTCCGCGCGCCGCGCGTCGGAGGCGAGCCCGCCGAGCAGCACGACGACCGTGAGCCCGAGGGCGAGGGGCCGGGGTAAGCCGATCATGCACGCGTACGATACGGCAGCCCCGCCTCCCCCGCGATGAGCTCGCTCAGGCGCCGCTTCCGACCACGGCGGTGGCGCGGATCTCGACGCGCATCTTCGGGGCGCCGAGTGCGGCGACGCCGATCTCCGTCCAGATGGGGGCGCGGTCGCCCATGCGCTTGCGGAACTGCTCCACCATCACCCGGTTGTGCACCTCGCCGATGAAGTCCGGCGAGTCCGGAATGTGGTACGAGTCCACCGCCACGACGTCGCGCCAGGTGGCGCCGGCCGTGGCGAGGGTCCGCTCCACGTTGTCGAAGGCCCGCACGATCTCGTCCTCCAGGGACTCGGGGAAGCGGAAGTCGTCGTCCCACCCGCCCTGCCCCGAGATCTCCACCCGGTCGCCGATGCGCACCGCCTGGTTGTAGTGCATGGTGGTCAGCTGCCGATCGCCGTACCCGGGGGTGGCGAAGAACTCCGGCTCACTCATCACGACTCCTCACTGATTTACTTCATCCTTGAAGTGAAAGCTACCACCTATTCACTTCAAGCGTGAAGTGACGATCCCCCGATAGGCTGAACCTCATGGCCAGCACCCCTGACGAGCCGCTGTGGCTGACCCCGGACGAGAAAGAGGCGTGGACCGGGCTCGTCTCCCTCGTCCTCCTGCTGCCCGGCAGGCTGGAGGCGCCCCTGCAGCACGACTCCGGCCTGAGCCTGTTCGAATACCTGGCGCTCAGCCACATCTCCGAGGCACCAGGCCGCCGCCTGCGCATGAGCGAGCTGGCCTACCTGGCCAACGGCTCGCTCTCGCGCCTGTCCAACGTGGTCAAGCGCTTCGAGCAGCGCGGCTGGGTGGAGCGCTCGCCCGACCCCGAGGACGGCCGCTACACGATCGCCGCGCTCACCGACGCCGGTTATGAGGTGGTCGTCGCCGCCGCGCCCACGCACGTACGCTCGGTGCGGCGCTTCGTGCTCGACCCGCTCACCGCCGCCGACCAGAAGGCGCTGGCCCGCATCGCCGCCAAGCTGCGCATCCGTCCCGTCGACCTGGCCTAGGCTCCGACCTCCTGGCTGCCGAGGACGTCGAGCAGGGCGAGCTTCTCGGCCGCGTCGCCCCCGGCCGGAGCGGTGAACCACAGCAGGCGCTGCGACCCGTCCTCGCTCAGCAGGCTGAGGCAGTCGAGCTCGATGACGCCCAGCTCGGGGTGGACGAGCCGCTTACGGTCGGCGCGGCGTACCGCCACCTCCTGCCGCGCCCACAGCCCGGCGAACTCGGCGCTCGTCGCGAGCAGCTCGTCGATGAGCCCGCTCACCTGCTCGTCACCGCCGCGCCGCGCCGCCACGGCCCGCAGGTCGGCGACGAACACGCGCGACTGATGATCGTGCTCGTCCGGGTGGTAGCGGGAACGGGCGTCCGGGTCGGTGAACCACCGGTGGACGAAGCTGGCCGCGCGGCCCTGAACGGGCGGGATCGGGCCGAGGAGCGCGGTGGCCAGGCGGTTCTGGACGAGGACGGCGTGCAGGTCGGTGATCACCGCGGCGGGCGTCGCGGGCAGGCGTTCCAGGAGGTCGAGCATGCCGGGGTGCACGTGGGCGGACAGGCTGTGCCGCGGCGGCACCGGGCGTCCCGCGAGGAAGTAGAGGTGGGAGCGCTCGTCGGCGGTGAGCCGGAGCGCGCGGGCCAGCGCCGCCACCATCTGCTCGGACGGCTGCGCGCCGCGCCCCTGCTCCAGCTGGTTGTAGTAGTCGGTGGACGCCCCCGCCAGCACCGCCACCTCGTCCCTGCGCAGCCCGGGCACCCGGCGCCGCGTCCCCGGCGGCAGCCCCACCTCGCCCGGCTTGATGCGGTCGCGCCGCGACCTCAGGAACGCCCCGAACTCCTGCAGATCCATGCCTTCATTGTCGCCCCACGGCCGGGGTGGAGACAGGCGCCGTCATCACCAGTGTGAGCTCCGCCTTCCCGTGAGGACCCTGGCCAGGCGAGCGTGGGTCGCATGAAAGCACTGCAGTACACCGCGTACGGCGTCCGCCCGGTCGTCACCGAGGTCCCCCGGCCGGAGCCCGGCCCAGGCGAGGTCCTCGTCGCGATCGCCGGGGCGGCGCTCAACCCGCTGGACGTCAAGATCGGCCACGGCCTCGTCAAGGACTTCTTCCCGGTCACCTTCCCCTCTGTGGTGGGCACCGACCTCGCCGGCACCGTCGTCCGGCTCGGGCCGGGCGTCACCGGCCCGCGCGTCGGCGACGCGGTGCTCGCCCGTACGGATCCGACGGCGGGCGGGGCCGTCGCCGAGTACGCCGCCGTCCCCGTCACCCATCTCACCGCCGCGCCGCCGGCGCTCCCGCTCGGCCTCGCCGCAGGGCTCGCGACCGCCGCCGCGACGGCCTGGCAGGCGGTGCACGAGGTGGCCGGGCTCCGGCCCGGCCAGAGGGTGCTGATCCACGGCGGCGCCGGGGGAGTGGGCGGCTTCGCCCTGCAACTGGCCAGGAAGGCGGGCGCCCACGTCCTCACCACCACCTCGCCGGCGGGCGCCTCGCTCGCTGGGAAGCTGGGCGCCCACGAGGTGATCGACTACACCGCGACCGACTTCCGCGAGCGCGCCTCGCGGGTGGACGTGGTCATCGACCCGATCGGCGGCGACGTGGAGACCGCCTCCCTCGACGTCCTCGTCCCCGGCGGCCTGCTGCTCGCCCTGAACGTCCCCCCGGACGCGGACCGCGCCGCCGCCCACGGCCTGCGCGCCGCGTTCGTGCACCACGAGACGGACGCCGCCCGCCTCGCCAAGGTGGCCGCGGCGGGCCTGGAGGTCGTCGTCGACCGCGTCGTCCCGCTGACGGACGCCGCCGCCGCGTACGACCACGTCGCTGCGGGCCATGCCAAGGGCAAGGTCGTCGTCCAGCGCCTGCCGGCCTCTTGAGGCGGGTCAGCTCAGAGCGCCACCTGCCCGATCGCGAAGAAGCCCACCCGCGGGTCCTCGACGATCTCCTTCGCGTCCTCGGGCCACGCGGTGGTGATCATCCCGTACCAGAGACCCTGTTCCGCCCTCATGCGGACGTCGTCCAGGTCGACGCCGAACGCGGCCAGCGCCTCTCTGTCGGATTCCCGCAGCAGGCTCGTCCACAGGCGGAACGACGAGGTGAGGGAGGAACGGACATCGGGATCGCAGTCGTCGAAGCCGCGGGCGTGGCAATAGCCGGAGTAATCCCATGACGTCGGCAGGCCGTCAGGCTCGGGCGGTGAGAACAGCGCCACGTCGGGGACCTTCTCCCACAATCGACGTACGTCGTCCTCCTGCATCGGCTTCCTGAAGCCGACGACCACCGTCACCTTCATGTCCTCCACCTCGGCGAGCGCATCGAGACGCTTCAGGACGAGGTGACGGTCGTCGCCCGCACCGGAGAGCGCACGGATGACGCCGGTCAACTTCCAGCCGGGCAGCTCGGCGCCGCTGAGGTGACCGTCGCGCAGCTCCAGGGTTCGCCGGCCGAAGACCTCGGTATGCGACCAGTTGGCCCATCGCGGTTCCACGATGACGCGGACCGCCTCGTCGTCTTCGAGCTGATGGCGTTTGAGCAGGTGTTCTTCGTGCACGACGTGATAGTCCGGCCGGGCGACGGCCAAGGCGTTCACCCACACCAGAGCCCGTCGGTCGGCGGCCGTGGTGCAACCCGTGGCGAGCACCAGTAAGAAGGCCGCCACAACCGGGAAGCGCAACATCCGGCCATGCTACAAAAGCGCCTTGACCCGCATTCTCGACGCGGCGATCGTCGCCAGGACGACGACCGCGGTCCTGGCCAGGAACGCGTCCGAGTACCCGGCGGCGCCCACCCCCATCACGATCCGCCCGAGCACGAGCACCAGGAGCCGGGGGGCGAGCGCGGAGATGCCGGAATCAGGCCGCGGCCCAGAAATACCAGCCGATGTCATAGAAGCAGGGATGGGTCTGTGTCCCGCCCGCCTGCACGCCGTTTCTCCAGTATTCGCAGATGCCCTGCGTGGAGTAGGGCCCGTACCAGTGGCCCGCCGCCTCCTTGGCCTGCGCGGGGCTGACGGAGACCACGAGGGCCGCGAGCCCGCCGACCGCGGCTACGGCGATTCTTCCGGCGACTTTCCGTTTCATTTCGCACATCCTCTCGTCGTTGTTCTGGAAACGCTAATGGGCGCCGCGAAATAATGTCAGGTAATAAGCAGGGCATTCAGCGGACATTTCCCGGCGTGGAAGAGGCCCCTTCCTCAGTACGGCCGGGGCGGTTATCGTGGACGGTGGTGCGAAGCCAGGTGCGGCGGTGACAGCCCGCCGGTTCCTCCCCGCGGAGGAACGATCCGGTGCGATTCCGGAGCCATGCGGTGATACCCCGCCCCTTCTCGGACTCCGAAGACCGGGTCCCTGACGCCATCAGCCACTTGTGCGAAGGGGAAGGGCATGTTCACCGGCAGAATCCACGAGATCGGCCTGATCGAGTCCGTCGGCGCGAACGCCGTCGAGATCCGGGCGGCCAAGAGCGCGGAACGGCTGGCGAAGGGCGGCTCGCTGAACGTCGCGGGCGTCCAGCTGACCGCCGAGCACGTCGAGGACGACCTCATCAGGGTGTCGGTCAGCACCGAGACCCGGCGCCGCACCACGTTCGACACCACGTTCGACGAGATGCGGGAGCCGGGACGGCGGGTGAACCTGGAGACGCCGCTCGCCGTCGGCGACCCGCTCGACGGGCACCTGGTCCAGGGGTACGTCGACGGGGTCGGCAAGGTCGTGCGCGTCGACGACGACCCAGGGCTGGGGCGGCGGCTGTGGATCAGGCCGCCTGACCGGTTCATCGGCAAGGTCATGGCCAAGGGCTCCATCGCGGTCGACGGCGTGAGCCTGACCGTGGCCGAGGTCGTCAAGGACCGCTTCTCGGTGGCGCTGATCCCGTCCACGCTCGCCGGGACGACCCTGGCCGCGCTGTCCGTGGGCGACCGCGTCAACCTGGAGTCCGACCTGGTGAGCCGGCTGGCGGCGGGCGGCCCCGCCTCCGCGAGCGCGCACGTCGCCAAGGCGGTCGCCGCGCTGGGCTGGGCCGGGCATCTGCCGGGCCGGGTCGGGGTGGAGAAGGTGGTACGCCAGCTCGCCGCCGGCGGCGGTGTCATGGTGTGGGACCCGGCGCGCGAGGCCGAGGGCGACGTCATCTTCGCCGGCGCGGACCTGCGTCCCGCCGCGTTCACGTTCCTGCTGACCGAGGTGTACGGCTACCCGTGCGTCCCGTGCGCGCCCGAGGTCCTCGACCGGCTGGAGATCCCGGCACTGCAGGGCACGGGAGACCGCCACGGCACGGCCTTCCACACGCCCGTCGACCTGGCCGCCGCCACCGGTACCGGGGTCAGCGCCGCAGAGCGCGCCGCCACCGTACGCCACCTCGCCCGCCCCGACTCCACCCCCGCCGACTTCACCGCACCCGGCCACGTCATCCCGATCGCCTCCCGCCCGGGCCTGCTCCAGGAGCGCGCCGGTCACACGGAGTCGACCGTCGCCCTGTGCCTGGCCGCGGGCCTGCCGCCGGTGGGCGTGTGCTGCGAGGTGATGCGCCGCGACGGCACGATGGCCGGCGCGGCCGATCTGGAGGCTTCCGCGCTCCGCTGGGGCCTGCCCCTGGTCGACATCGACGACCTGCGTACGTGGTTGTGAGCCGGTCTCGGCAAGGCGACGTTCAAATCCTGTTGGGGTTGAGCGGGGCTTGGCGGCGCGAGTGCCGGTGCCCGCCCGGGTGGAGCACCAAGAGCCGCTAAGTGCGGTCCGCACCTAGGGGAGTGGCCCACCTACTTGGCCTGGGACGGCGTGGCTATACCGAAAGGGTCACGTACGACCAGGGCAGCAAGGGGGCCACTCGCCGTGGACGCGAACGGCATCGACGCCGCGCCCGGTTTCCGCGCGGCGCTGGCGGTGGCTGACTCCGTCCTGTACGAGGGCTACCTGCTCTACCCCTACCGGCGATCTTCGCCGAAGAACCAGGTCAGGTGGCAGTTCGGGGTGCTGCTGCCGGAGCGGTGGGCCAGGGCGCACGGGCTGGAGGGCGGCGGGGTCGCGGGCTCCGCCGAGTCGTGGTGGCAGCAGACCGAGTGCCTGCTCGTCGCGCCCTCCGACGCCGTCGTCAGCGGAAGGCTCCGCTTCCTGCAGCTGCGCCGCCGTACGCCCGAGGAGCGGCTGCCCGACGGCGGTCACCGCGCGGCGGATCGGGTCGGTGAGGCGTTGAGCTTCGACGAGGGGGTGCCGTGCGAGCTGGACGTCCAGGCGTCGGTGGCGGAGCTCCTGTCCGGTGAGAAGCGGCTCGACCTGCGGGTTCCCGGCTCCGACACGGTCACCCCGCTGCCCGGCTCGGCCGGCCGGACGCGCCGCCGCACGTGGCCGCTGACCGCCCGGGTGACGCTGTCGCTGACCCCGTGCGAGGACGAGTCGCTGTTCAGGCTCCGCGTACGCACGGAGAACGCCGCGCGGGAGCCGTCGCCGGACACGCCCAGGGATGAGGCGCTCCGGCACGCCCTGATCGCCTGCCACACCCTGCTGACCGTGCCGGGCGGCCGGTTCGTCTCGCTGCTCGACCCGCCTGACTGGGCGGAGAAGGCGGCGGCCGAGTGCGTGAACGCGCACACGTACCCGGTGCTGAGCGGCGACCAGGTGGTGCTGTCGTCGCCGATCCTGCTCTACGACAACCCGCGCGTGGCCCCGGAGAGCCACGGCGACCTGCACGACGCGGCGGAGATCGACGAGATCCTGTCGCTGCGGACGCTGACGCTCACCGACGCGGAGAAGCGCGAGGCGCGCGCCACGGACCCGCGCGCCGCCGACATCATCGACCGGGTCGAGGCGATGACCGCTGAGGACCTCGCCCGCCTGCACGGCACGATCAGGGATCAGGACACGGAAGCGGGCACGGACGTCGTCGAGGTGGCGGGGACGCTGGTCCGCAAGGGCAGCAGGGTGCGGCTGCGGCCCCGGCTGCGCGGCACCGACCCGCAGGACATGTTCCTCGACGGCAGGACGGCCGTGGTGGAGGCGGTGCTGCTCGACGTGGACGGCGCCCGCCACCTCGCCGTGACCCTGGAGGACGACCCGGCGGCCGAGCTGAACCAGTGGTACGGCCGCTACCGCTACTTCGCCCCCGAGGAGACCGAGCCATTGGAGGGTGAGCCCGCATGAACAGGGTGCTGGTGGCCGGGATCGGGAACGTGTTCCTGGGCGACGACGGGTTCGGCGTCGAGGTGGTCAGGCGGATGGACGCCGCCGCGCTGCCCGGCTCGGTGTCGGTGTCGGACTACGGGATCCGCGGCGTGCACCTGGCGTACGAGCTGCTCGGCGGCGCGTACGACACGCTGATCATGGTGGACGCGGTCGAGATCGACGGCCCGCCGGGCACCGTCGCGGTGCTGGAGATCGACGACGAGCCGGTGGACGTGGCCCAGGTCGACGGGCACGGCATGCATCCCCAGGCCGTCCTCGACCTGCTCGCCCGGCTGGGCGGCCGGGTGCCCAGGGTGCTGCTGGTGGGCTGCAGGCCCCAGACCGTCGACGAGGTCATGGGCCTGTCGGAGCCGGTGGCCGCAGCCGTCGAAGGCGCGGTGGCGGCGGTGACGGCGCTGGCGCGTGACGAGGCGTACCGACGAACCGACAGGGAGCGCGCCGATGCATGAGACAGGGATGTGCGACGAGATCGTGGAGGCGGTCCTGCGCGAAGCGGAGGGACGGCAGGTGGCCGCGGTACGCGTCCGCGCCCCCTTCGCCGGGCACCGGCCCGATCCGGCGGTCGTCGAGCAGGGTTTCCGCGTGGCCGCGGCCGGCACCCCGGCCGAGGACGCGCGGGTCGAGCTGGTCGCCGAGCCGCCCGCGGTGAGCTGCGGCGGCTGCGGCGCGCGGACACCCGCGACCGACGCGCTCGCGCTCGTCGCCTGCCCGCGCTGCGGCGGCGTGGACGTCGAGCTCGCGCCCGACACCGGGGTCGTCGTCGAGTCGATCACCTACCAGCAGGACGAGGTGCGCGCATGACGCAGACGGAGCAGAAGAGCGGTCAGGCCGCCGGCTACGACGAGATGCACATCCTGTGGATATCCGAGGGCATGAGCTGCGACGGCGACACCGTGTCCATCACCGCGGCGACCCAGCCCGCGATCGAGGACGTCGTCGCCGGCACCATCCCCGGCCTGCCCAAGGTGCACCTGCACAACAAGGTGCTCTCGCCCAGCCTCGGCGGCGAGGACTACCTGGCGCCGTTCAGGGCCGCCGCGCGCGGGGAACTGGAGCCGTTCATCCTCGTCATCGAGGGCTCGGTGCCCAACGAGAACATCAACGGCGACGGCTACTGGACGTCGTTCGGCAACGACCCGAGCACCGGGCAGCCGCTGACCCTGAACTCCTGGATCGACCGGCTCGCGCCGAGGGCGTGGGCGGTCGTCGCCATCGGCACGTGCGCCACGTACGGCGGCATCCACGCGATGGCCGGCAACCCGACCGGCTGCATGGGCCTGGCCGACTACCTCGGCTGGGACTTCCGCTCGACCGGCGGGCTACCGATCGTGAACGTGCCCGGCTGCCCGGTCCAGCCGGACAACTTCATGGAGACCCTGACCTGGGTGCTCCATCACGCCGCGGGCAGCGCGCCGCCGCCTCCGCTGGACGAGCTGCTGCGTCCCCAGTGGCTGTTCGGCAAGACGGTCCACGAGGGGTGCGACCGGGGCTCGTACTACGAGCAGGGCGACTTCGCGCATGACTACAACTCGCCGAAGTGCCAGGTGAAGGTGGGCTGCTGGGGCCCGGTGGTGAACTGCAACGTGCCCAAGCGCGGGTGGATGCGCGGCATCGGCGGCTGCCCGAACGTGGGCGGCATCTGCATCGCCTGCACCATGCCGGGCTTCCCCGACAAGTTCATGCCGTTCATGGACATGCCGCCCGGCGGTGGCCTGTCCTCGATGCTCATCAAGCCGTACGGCGCGTTCATCCGCCGGATGCGCGGCATCACCAACCACACCGTCAACAGGGAACCCCGGTGGCGGCACAACCGTGAGGCGCTGACCACCGGCTACGACCCGCGCTGGCGCCCGTAGAGCCGTCGGCTCCGACGAGAGAGGAAAGCACGGCCGATGGCCATCGAACAGCAGGAGAAAGCGGCGCCCACGAAGGGCCAGCTCGTCGACATGTCCTGGGACCCGATCACCAGGATCATCGGCAACCTCGGCATCTACACCAAGATCGACTTCGAGAACCAGCGCGTGGTGGAGTGCCACAGCACGTCCTCGCTGTTTCGCGGCTACTCGGTCTTCATGAAGGGCAAGGACCCGCGCGACGCCGGCTTCATCACCAGCCGCATCTGCGGCATCTGCGGCGACAACCACACGACATGCTCGGTCTACGCGCAGAACATGGCGTACGGGATCAAGACCCCGAAGCTCGCCGAGTGGATCATCAACCTCGGCGAGGCCGCCGAGTACATGTTCGACCACACCCTCTTCCAGGACAACCTGGTGTTCGTCGACTTCTGCGAGGCGATGGTCAAGGGCACCAACCCGAGCGTGCTCAAGCGGGCCACCACCACCGAGGCGCCGAACGCCGCCATCCACGGCAAGCGCACGATCGCCGACATCATGCAGGCGTTCAACCCGTTCGAGGGGGACGCCTACAAGGAGGCGCTGACCGTCAGCCGGGTCACGCGGGAGATGTTCTGCCTGATGGAGGGCAGGCACGTGCACCCCTCGACGATCTATCCGGGAGGCGTCGGCACGATGCCGTCGCCGTCGGTCTTCACCGACTACCTGTCGCGGCTGATGAACATCATCGACTTCGTCAAGAAGGCCGTCGCGCTCAACGACGACGTCTTCGACTTCTTCTACCAGGCGCTGCCCGGCTACGAGGAGGTCGGCCGGCGCAGGGTGCTGCTCGGCTGCTGGGGCGCGTTCCAGGACCCCGAGGTGGTCGACTACCGCTACCAGACGATGAACGAGTGGGGCAGGGCGATGTACGTCACCCCCGGCATCGTCGTGGACGGCGAGCTCATCACGACGAACCTGGTGGACATCAACCTCGGCATCCGCATCCTGCTCGGCAGCTCCTACTACGAGGACTGGGTGAACGAGGAGCCGTTCGTCACCCACGACCCGCTCGGCAACCCGGTGGACATGCGCCACCCGTGGAACCAGACCACGCTGCCCGCCCCGCAGAAGCGCGACTTCGACGGCAACTACAGCTGGGTGATGAGCCCGCGCTGGCTCGACCCGCGCACCGGCGACCACCTGGCGCTGGACACCGGCGGCGGCCCGTTCGCGCGCCTCTACACCACCGCGCTGGCCGGGCTCGTGGACACGCCGTACGTGAAGTCCACCGGGTCGAGCGTGCAGATCAACCTGCCCAAGGGGCCCGAGCTGCCCGAGGTGACGCTGGAGTGGCGGATCCCGCAGTGGTCCAACGCCCTCGAGCGCAACCGGGCCCGCGTGTACTTCGTGGCCTACGCGGCCGCCATGGCGGTGTGGTTCATCGAGCGGGCGCTGGAGCGGGTGCGCGGCGGGGACACCAAGGTGTTCCAGGACTTCGACGTGCCCGAGCAGGCGATCGGGGTCGGGTTCCACGAGGCGGTGCGCGGCGTGCTGTCGCACCACCTGGTGATCGAGAAGGGGAAGATCGCCAACTATCACCCGTACCCGCCGACGCCGTGGAACGGCAGCCCGCGTGACCGCTACGGCACTCCTGGGCCGTACGAGGACGCCGTCCAGGACATGCCGATCTTCGAGGAGAACGGGCCGGAGAACTTCAAGGGCGTCGACATCATGCGCGCCGTGCGCAGCTTCGACCCCTGCCTGCCGTGTGGCGTCCACATGTACGTCGGTAAGGGGCGTACGGTGCGGAAGCTGCACTCGCCGATGTTCGGCGGCGGCCATGACTGACGGCCGGCCGAGGCTGGACGAGCGGGCCGTCGCCGGGCATCTGGAACTGCTCGACGAGCTGCTGAGCGAGCTGGAGTCGGCCTCCGGGCCCACGGCCGACCTGGCGCTCGACGCGCTCGCCACGCTCGCCGGGGTGTACGGGGAGGCGCTCGCCCGCATCGCCGAGCGGGTCGTCGCCGCCGCACCCGAGGTGGGTGCGGCGCTGGCGGACGACGTCCTGCTGGCGCACCTGTTCGTGCTGCACGGGGTGTCCGTCGGCGCGGCTCAGGGAAGCGGCGCCGCCGCCCAGGGGAGTGCGGCGGCTGCCGGTCGTGCGGCGTTCATCCCGCTCGACGCGCTCACCCGCCGCCCCGCCACCTCAAGGGCGGCCCCATGACCGCCTCCGGGACGGGCGCCGCGCCCGGCCCCGTGACCAGCCGCGCAACCGGTGCTGTGACCGGTGCTGTGACCGGTGCTGTGACCGGCGCTGCGACCGGTGCTGTGACCGGCCCTGCGGTCGGGGCGGGGGCGCTTGGGCGGGTGGTCAGGCGGCCGGTCGGTGGGCGGCGGGCGGCCGAGCCGTGTGAGCTGTGCGGGGAGCCGCTGCGAGACACGCACGCCCATCTGCTGGAGGAGCGCAAGGACCTGGTGCTGTGCGCCTGCCGCGCCTGCGCGCTGCTGTTCGAGCACGGGACGAACGGTCCCGGCAGGTTCCTGCTGGTGCCCGACCGGCGGCTGCGCCTCACCGGGCCGCCGCCGTCCGAGCTGGGCGTGCCCGTGGGCCTGGCGTTCTTCGTCCGCCGCTCCGACGGCACGGTCGTGGCGCACTATCCGAGCCCGGTGGGCGCCACCCGCTGGGACGTGGACACCGACGCATGGGAGCGGCTCGCCGGCCACTACGCGGAACTGGCGTCGATGCGGCCGGCGGTGGAGGCGTTCCTGGTCGCCGTCGTGCGCGGCCTGGACGAGCGCTGGGTCGTCCCGATCGACGACTGTCACCGGCTCGTCGCCCTGGTACGCCAGGAATGGACGGGCATGTCCGGCGGTCCCCAGCTCTGGGACCGGATCGCGGCCTTCTTCGCCGAACTCGACCGATGAGGAGGACGACATGGCACGGATTCGCGTAGGCGTACCCGACGTGGCGCCCGACACGCCTTCGCACGTCAAGGGCGTGCCCCAGGGCAACGCGAAGGGCTCCTACCGCCGTCAGCGGGGCCACCACAAGGACGGCACCGCCGACGCGCGGCGCTCGACCGGCGTACGTCCCCGTCACGCGAACCCGATCGCGCGGACCATGCCGAACCTGTCTCCCAGCTGAGACACGAGAGGAGGTGAAAGCCGACATGCGGCAGCTAGGCAAGTTGCTGGCCCTGTTCGCGGGGGCCGCGGTCATCGCGATGATCTGGCGGGAACTGCCCGCCCTGAAGCGCTACATCACCATGCGACGAATGTGAGAGGAGCGAGGCGGCCGATGTGCCTGGGCATTCCCGGCGAGATCGTCGAACTCATCCCCGGACAGCCCGAACTCGCCAAGGTCGAGGTGGCGGGCGTGCGGCGGGTCATCAACGTCGGGCTGGTCGACCAGGACGGCATCCGTCCTGGCGACTGGGTGCTCGTGCACGTCGGCTTCGCCATGTCCAAGATCGACGAGCGGGAGGCGGCGGCCACGCTCGCGCTCCTGCGCGGTCTCGGGCAGGCGTACACCGACGAGCTCGAAGCGCTCGCGGAATCCGACATCACCTGAGAGGCGGGACAGTGCGGTTCGTCGATGAGTACCGCGACGCGGGCGAGGCCAGGCGGCTGGCGGCGCGGATCAGCGACCTGTGCGAGCCAGGGCGGCGCTACACGTTCATGGAGGTGTGCGGCGGCCACACGCACACCATCTACAAGCACGGCCTTGAGGACCATCTGCCCGAGCCGGTGTCGCTGGTGCACGGCCCCGGCTGCCCGGTCTGCGTCATCCCGATGGGGCGGGTGGACGACGCCATCGCCATCGCCCGCGAGCCCGGCGTGATCTTGACGTCGTTCGGCGACATGATGCGGGTCCCCGGCGGCCAGGGCTCGTTCTACGACGCCAAGGCCGCGGGCGCGGACATCCGCATGGTGTACTCGCCGCTGGACGCGCTCAAGATCGCCCGGCAGCACCCCGACCGCACGGTCGTCTTCATGGCCATCGGCTTCGAGACCACGGCCCCGTCCACGGCGATGACCGTGCTGCGGGCCGCCGCCGAGAACATCCCGAACTTCGCCGTCTTCTGCAACCACGTCACGATCATCCCGGCGATCAAGGCCATCCTCGACTCGCCCGACCAGCGGATCGACGGGTTCATCGGGCCCGGCCACGTCTCCACCGTCATCGGCTGCACGCCCTACTCCTTCATCGCCCGCGACTACGGCAAGCCGCTGGTGTGCGCCGGGTTCGAGCCGCTGGACGTCCTGCAGTCCGTCTACATGCTGCTCCGCCAGCTCGCCGAGGGGCGGGCCGAGGTGGAGAACCAGTACACGCGGGTGGTGCCGTGGGAGGGGAACCCGCGGGCGCTGTCGGCGATCTCGCGGGTGATGGAGCTGCGGCCGCACTTCGAGTGGCGCGGGCTGGGGTTCATCGCGCACTCCGCGCTGCGGATGCGGGAGGCCTACGCGGCGTACGACGCCGAGGTGCGCTTCGCCGTACCGGGGGTGCGGGTGGCCGATCCCAAGGCGTGCCAGTGCGGTGAGGTGCTGAAAGGTGTGCTGAAGCCGTGGGAGTGCAAGGTCTTCGGCACCGCCTGCACGCCCGAGACGCCCATCGGCACCTGCATGGTGTCGTCCGAGGGGGCCTGCGCCGCCTACTACAACTTCGGCCGCTTCGCCCGGCGGCGTGAGCCCGTACCGCTGACTCTGGGGAGCCGGCCTTGAACGACGAAGCTGTGGCCTCCCGTGAGGTCCAGGTGCTGGAGCGGATCGAACGGGCCCGCCGTCGCAGGCCCAAGCTCACCGAGGAGCGGGTCACGCTGGCGCACGGCGCGGGCGGCAAGGCGTCGCGGACGCTGATCGAGGCGGTCTTCGCCGACGCCTTCCGCAACCCGGCGCTCGACCCGCTCGACGACGGCGCCACGCTCGACCTCGGCACCGGTCGGCTGGTCCTCACCACCGACGCGTACGTGGTCTCGCCGCTGTTCTTCCCCGGCGGTGACATCGGCGACCTCGCCGTCAACGGGACCGTCAACGACCTCGCGGTGTGCGGGGCCAGGCCGATGTACCTGTCGGCGGCGTTCGTCCTGGAGGAGGGGTTCCCGATCGCCGACCTGCGCAGGATCGCCGCGTCCATGGCGGCCGCGGCCGAGCGGGCCGGCGTGCGGGTGGTGACCGGCGACACCAAGGTGGTGCAGCGCGGCAAGGCGGACGGCTGTTACGTCACCACGTCCGGCGTCGGAGCACTGGAACGGCCGGTCACGCTGGGCGACGCGCAGGTCAGGCCAGGGGACGCGGTGATCGTGTCGGGGCCGATCGGCGAGCACGGCATCACCGTCATGATCGCCCGGGGCGACCTCGACATCGAGGCGGACCTGACCTCCGACACCGCGCCCCTGCACGACGCCGTCGCCGCCCTCCTCGACGCCGCCCCCGTGCGGATGATGCGCGACGCCACCAGGGGCGGGGTCGCGACCGTCCTGAACGAGGTGGCGCGCGGCGCCGGGGTGGCCGTGCGGGTGGACGAACGCGCGGTGCCGGTCCGCCCGATCGTGAGCGGCGCCTGCGAACTGCTCGGCCTCGACCCGCTGTACGTGGCCTGCGAGGGCCGGTTCGTGGCCGTCGTGGACGGGGAACACGCCGACGCGGCTGTCGCGGCGCTCCGGCGGCACCCGGTGAGCGAGGGCGCGGCGGTGGTGGGCACGATCGAGCCCGACCCCGCGGGAATGGTCCTCCTCAACACCGCGTTCGGCGGCACCAGGATCGTCGACCTCCTGGTCGGCGACCCCCTCCCACGCATCTGCTGACCACCGCCCGCCGGCGCCTACGGGATGGCGCGCGCAGGTGCCGGGCGTGGGTGTGCTGTTCAGCGGGGGCGCCGCGCGCCGACCGGCGGCGTCGTCAGCGGCGGTCGTCAGCGGCGGTCGTGGGCGGCGGCGATGACGGCCTGGCCGAGGGCGATGCCCCCGTCGCCTGGCGGGACTCGCGAATGGGTCAGGACCTGGAAATGCTCGCGTTCCAGGCCCGACACCACCGCCTCCAGCAGGACCGTGTTCTGGAAGACGCCGCCGGACAGCGCCACCGTCCGCAGGCCCGTCTCCTCGCCCAGGATCGTGACCGCGCGGACCACCGCAGCGGCCAGTCCGTGGTGGAAGCGGGCGGCGATCCGTCCCGCGCCCGCACCGGCCGCGACGTCCTCCGCCGCGGCCCCGACCAGGTCACCGGCGGCGATGACCAGGAGCTCACCCGCGATCACCCGCGCCGGGTACGCCCCCCGCTCCCCGGGATCCACCCGGGCCTCCAGCTCGGCGGCGGCCTGCCCCTCGTACCCGATGACATCGCGCACCCCCGCGATCGCCGCCACCGCGTCGAACAGCCGCCCCGCACTGGACGTGAGCGGCGCGTTCAGCCCGGACCGCGCCATCCCGGCCACCACCGGCCACTGCTCCCGATGCCGCGCGGCCACCGCCAGATCGGGCAGCGCGTCGCCGTGGAGCCGGTCCAGCCAGGCCGCCGCCATGCGCCACGGCTGACGTACCGCCGCCGCGCCGCCCGGCATCGGCACCGCCTCCAGGTGCCCGGCCCGCCGGTAGGAGAGCAGGTCGGCGACCAGCAGCTCCCCGCCCCACAGCGTGCCGTCGTCGCCCAGGCCCAGCCCGTCGAACGCCACCCCGATGACGGGACCGCCATGCCCGTGCTCGGCCAGGCAGGAGGCGATGTGCGCGTGGTGGTGCTGCACCGCGACCAGGTCCACGCCGGTGCGGTCGCGCGCGTACGCGGTGGACAGGTACTCCGGGTGCAGGTCGTGGGCGACCACTTCGGGGCGGACGCCGAACAGCCGGCAGAAGCGCTCGACGGACTCGGTGAAGAGGCGCAGGGTCTCGTAACTCTCCAGGTCGCCGATGTGCTGCGACAGGAACGCCTGGTCGCCCCTGGCCACGCAGAAGGTGTTCTTGAGCTGGGCGCCGCAGGCGAGCACCGGCCGGGGGAAGCGCCACGGCACGGAGAGGGGGGCGGGGGCGTAGCCGCGCGATCGGCGTACGACCAGCTCCCGGCCGCGGAAGACCCGCACCAGCGAGTCGTCGGCGGGCGCCTCGATCCGCCGGTCGTGCACGAGGAACCCGTCGGCGACGCCGGCCAGCCGCCGCAGCGCGTCCTCGTCGCGGTGGGCGATCGGCTCGTCGGTGAGGTTCCCGCTGGTCAGCACGTACGGCGTGGCCAGCCGGTCGGCGAGCAGGTGATGCAGCGGCGTGTACGGCAGCATCACCCCCAGGTCGCGGGCCCCGGGCGCCACGGCGTCGGCCACCGGGGCGTCGCGGCGGCGCGGGGCCAGCACGATCGGGCGGGGTGTGCCCGTGAGCAGCCGTTCGGCCGCCGGGTCCAGGTGGACCAGCGTCCCGGCCGCCGCCACGTCCTGCGCCAGCACGGCGAACGGCCGGGACTCGCGGCGCTTGCGGGCCCGCAGCACGGCAACGGCGGTGCCGTCGGCGGCCAGGACGGCGAGGTGATACCCGCCCAGCCCTTTGATCGCCACGACCCGCCCCTCCTTTAGCCACCCGGCCGCCACCTCGACCGGATCCCCGGGCACCGGCCGGCCGGCCGCGTCGAGAGCGCGCAGCTCGGGGCCGCACGCGGGGCAGCACACCGGCTGGGCGTGGAAGCGGCGGTCGCCGGGGTCGCCGTACTCACGCGCGCAGGCGGCGCACATCGCGAAGTCCGCCATCGTGGTGGCGCACCGGTCGTACGGGACGCCGGTGACGATGGTGAACCGCGGCCCGCAGCCGGTGCAGTTGGCGAACGCGTACCGGTGCCTGCGGTCGCCGGGGTCGCGCAGTTCGCGCAGGCAGGCGGCACACGTACCGGCGTCCGGGGGCACCAGGGCGGGGTTCGGCCGCTCGCCGCGCCTGCTCGGCACGATGCGGAAACCCGGCTCGCCCACCGGCTCCGCCGCCTCCACCGAGACCCGCTCGACCAGCGCGAGCGGCGGCGCCTGACCCGTCAGCCCGGCCGTGAACGCCTCCAGCCTCCCCGGCTCGCCCTCCGCCTCGATGAACACCCCGCCGGGGTCGTTGCCGACGAACCCCGACACCCCGTACGTCCCGGCCAGCCCGCACACGAACGGCCGGAACCCCACCCCCTGCACCAGCCCCTCGACCCGCACCCTGACCCGGCGCACCCCCGTACCGGCCATGCCCGTCACATCTCGCCGGCCAGCACCCGCTGGGTCAACTCCCACAGCACGTGGCAGAGCGTGATCTGCGCCTCCTGGATGCGGTGCACGGACGCCGACGGCACCACGAACAGGTAGGCCACCCGCCCTTCCTGCGCCATCGCCCCGCCGTCATAGCCCCCCATCCCCACGGTCACCATGCCGCGCCTGGACGCCTCCCCCATGGCATCGACCACGTTCCGCGACCCTCCACTGGTGGACAACCCCACGGCCACGTCACCCCGCCGCCCGAGCGCGGCGAGCTGCCTGGCGAACACCAGCTCATACCCGACGTCATTCGACAACGCCGTGACCAGCGCGACATCCTGCGCCAACGCCACCGCCGCCACCGCCCGCGCCGGTCGCGGCGGGGCGGCGGCCGTGCGGGCCGGTCGCGGCGGGGCGGCGGCCGTGCGGGCTGCCTCGGGTGGGGCGGCGAAGAGCTGGGCGACGGCCTGGGCGTCCGTGCTGCTGCCGCCGTTGCCGAACGCGAACAGCCGGCCCCCTGCCTCGATCGCCGCCGCCATCGCCCGCGCGCACGCCACCAGCCGCTCGCCGTGCAGGGCGACCAGGGACCGGCGCAACGCGACGATCTCGCCGGCCTTCCTCCGCGTGGACGCGCACAGGTCGGCGACGACCGCCTCCCTGTCCACCGGCGCCGGGGCGAGGAACGGGTACAGGGCCTCGATCCCGCCGGGGTCATCGACCGTACTCAAGGGTCTCTCCTCGCGATGGCCTCCTTGGCGTGCACCAGGACGACGTCACCAGGCCGCGCGTCCACCAGCGCCACGCTGACCTCCTCCGCCGTCCCCGACTCCGTCTCCACCAGCGCCATCCCGTCCTCCATGAGCCGCACCACGCGCACCGGCACCGCCACGTCCGAACACGTGACGCAGACCCCGTCGTGACACGACTCCGTCATCGGACCGCCTCCAGCTCGTAGAAGACGTGCACCAGCTCCCACAGCACGTGATAGATCGTCATGTGCACCTCCTTGACGACCAGCGGATCGCCGGAGCGCACGACCACCACGTGATCCGCCTCAGGCGCCGCTTGCCCGCCGGCGAGCGCCACCGTCAGCAGGCCCCGCTCGCGCGCCGCCGCCAGCCCATCGCGCACGGCAGGACAGCCGGGCTCGGCCGACAGAGCGAGCGCGATGTCGTGCGGCGCGGCCAGCAGCCGCAGCTGGGCGGCGAAGATCCCGTCCAGACCCTGGGTGCGAGCGATCCCCGTGGCCAGAGCCAGATCCGTGGCCAGCGAGAGAGCAGGGAGCGCCGGCTTGCCGACGACGACAGGATGCGCGAACTCGACAGCGACATGCTGCGCATCGGCCACCGACCCGCCGCTGCCGAACACCAGCAACTTGCCGCCCGCGCGGAACCGTCCCGCCATCTCCTGGCAGGCGCGGACGATCAGCTCGGCGTCCGCACCAACGGCCGCCGCCGGTTGCGCCCGCCGCTCGAACGCGGCGGACACGGCGCTCATCGCTGAGTCCTCGCCCACGACGCCTCCTCCCACCCCGCCCCTTCCCGCACACCCGAGCCCCGCCCACCCGCACCGCCTGAGACGCCTGGGGTGTCGGCTTCTGAGCTGATCCGCGTCCATCTGTCCAGGCAGGTCTCCAGCAACCCGCGCACTTCAGTCAACCGCCGCATCCACGCCTGCAGTTCGGCCATCCCGCCGGTGGTCAGCTCGTAGCGCCGGCGGGCGGGCCCCGCCTCGGAGGCGACCCAGTCGGAGGCCAGGTGGCCGGCGCGTTCGAGCGAGCGCAGAGCCCGATAGACCTGTCCCGGCTCCGCGTCGGACGCCCCCAGCCGCGCCAGCCGCTCGATCAGGTCGTACCCGTGACCGGGCCGCTCGCAGATGAGCAGCAACAGGAAGGGAGAGAGCAGTCCGCGAACGTCACTGCCCGACATGAATTCCCTCCTCCGGTGCGGGAACGGCCGGTCGGTAAGGACAGTAGGCCGCCGCATGCCACAGGCCAGGGCGGCACGTCCGGCATTTGCACGACTCATCGCCGTGGGCAGGCCAAGGATCTCCCGAACGCCCCGCGCAGCCGGCCGGGCAGCCGGCCGGCTGGCGTGCCCTCCTCGGCCGGGGGCCCGGCGGAGCGTGGTCATATCCTGGTCCGATCCGGTGCCCCGGCCAGAGCGCCAGAGCTCGGGGCGTCGCACTGCGTATGCCGGGAGGGCGCGTCATGACGTGGTGGTCGGTGGTGCGGTTCCTGCACGTGCTCGGGGCCGCGCTCTGGGTGGGCGGGCAGCTCACGGTGTCGCTGGTGGTGCTGCCGCTGGCCCGCCGCCTGCTGGACGACGAGCGGCGCGGCCAGGTGCTGAACGCGGTGGGCCGGCGTTTCGGCCTGCTCACCGTGGCCGTGTTCCTGCCCGTGCAGCTGGCCACCGGCGTGGCCATCGCCTGGCACAAGGGCGTCACCTGGGCCTCGCTCGCCGAGCCCGGTTATGGCCGGATCCTGGCCGCCAAGCTCCTGGTGTTCTGCGCGGTCAT
Source organism: Nonomuraea salmonea (assembly GCF_042428605.1). Lineage (NCBI taxonomy): Bacteria > Bacillati > Actinomycetota > Actinomycetes > Streptosporangiales > Streptosporangiaceae > Nonomuraea > Nonomuraea salmonea. The sequence continues at coordinate 433,284 of NZ_JBHMCF010000038.1, read as the reverse complement.
GGCCGCTGCGGGTGTGCACGGCTGGGCGAGCGGCGCGGGCCGTCCCCTGCTGGCCCGGGTCATGGCGGTGGGCTCGCTGGCGGGGTCGCTCGGCGTCGTCCTGCTGGCCGCCGCGCTGCCCGCCACCTGATCGGGGCGGTCCGATTAGGGACTTTCGGCCCTGCGAATACGGACGTTCGCCCTGATGAAGGCACCTGTCCTGGTTCGTAGGTTGGATCCCGGCCCGCACGCTTCCGTGGGCCGTGTCCATCTGCTCTCTGGGGGGTTCCATGTTGTCCGCGGATTCGGCGGCGATCGTCCGTACCACGCTGCCCGTCATCGGCGCTTCGCTCGACGCCATCACCGCGCGTTTCTACGAGACGATGTTCGCCGATCGACCGGAGCTGCTCGACGGCCTGTTCAACCGCGGCAACCAGGCCAACGGCGAGCAGCGCAGGGCGCTGGCCGGGTCCATCGCCGCGTTCGCCACGCGGCTGCTGGAGCACCCGGACGAGCGTCCCGACGCGTTGCTCACCCGCATCGCGCACAAGCACGCCGCCGTGGGCGTCACCGACGACCAGTACGTGATCGTGCACAAGTACCTCTTCGCCGCGATCGCGCACGTGCTGGGGGACGCCGTCACCGCGGAGGTCGCGGCGGCCTGGGACGAGGTGTACTGGCTGATGGCCGGTGCGCTGATCGCCCAGGAGGCCAGGCTCTACGCCGCGTCCCACGCGCGTAACGGCGACACGTGGCGGCGGTGGCGGGTGGTGGCCCGCCGGGAGGAGACGCCGGACGTGGTCTCCTTCCTGCTGCGCCCGCTCGACGGCGCCCCCGTTCCGCCCGCGCGTCCCGGCCAGTACGTCAGCGTCCGCGTCCGCATGCCCGACGGCGTGCACCAGCTACGCCAGTACACCCTGTCCGACGCGGGCGACCTGCGCAGGATCACGGTCAAGCGCGTGACGGGCGTCCCGGAAGGCGAGGTGTCGACGCTGCTGCACGACACCGTACGCGCGGGCGACGAGCTGACCTTGTCCGCGCCGTTCGGCGACGTCACCCTGGACGACGGCGCCGCGCCGCTCGTGCTGGCCTCGGCGGGCATCGGCGGCACCCCGATCGTGGCGATGCTCCAGCACCTGGCCGCCAGCGGCTCGGACCGCCGCGTCCTGATGCTGCACGCCGATCGCTCACCCGCCGACCACGCGCTCCGCGAGGACATGGCGAACCTCGCCGACGAGCGCATCTTCTGGTACGAACAGGGCGCCGCCACCCCCGACCGCGACGGCCTGATGAACCTCACGGACGTCGAGATCCCCGCCGGCGCGGTCGCCTACCTGTGCGGCCCCCTGCCGTTCATGCGCGAGGTACGCGCCCAGCTGCTGAAGGCAGGGGTGGCCGCCCGCGACATCAACTACGAGGTCTTCGGCCCGGACCTCTGGCTGGCCGGCTGAGCCGCTTTCGGCAGCACCATCCTGGACGCGTCCACCAGCAGGAGACCGGCGATCCCGATGATCGGCAGCAGGGTGAGCTGCCACAGACCCGCGCCGTCCCAGCCGAGCGCCCCCACCAGGCGGGCGAACAGCAGCCCCGAGAAGGCGGCGGCGACGTAGTAGGTGAGGATGAACAGCCCGGCGCCGCGGCCCACGTGGTGCGGGCGGACGGCTCGCTGCATGGCCGTGCTGCAGTTGGTGAACAGGAAACCGCTGGCGAACGTGCCCATCAGGAACGACAGCAGATATTGGGCGGGCGCCGAAGTGGCGATCTGGTACATGAGGTACGCGGTGACGCCCGTGGCGACCATCGCGAACATCAGCAGGCGCGCCTGGTTGTACCGGTCGCCCAGCCAGCCCGCCGGCAGGGCCATCATGGCGCCGAGCCCGCCCATCGACACGGCGAACGCGGCCTGGTCGGGCGTGAAGGCGAGCGCCTCGCGCAGGAACGTCGGGTAGAGGCCGAGGTAGCCGTAGAAGACCAGGCCGGAGACGGCACAGGCGATGCCGATGCCGAGCGTGTTGCGGTTGTACGGCGAGGCCGGCACGTGCTCGTACGTCGCCCCTGCCGTCTCCGTGGCGGCGCCGGTCACCGCCTCGGTCATCCTGCGCGACACCGTCGCCGCGATGAGCAGGCTCATGAGCAGACCGGCGGCGGCGAACAGGAAGAACGGCGCCCGCCAGGTGCCCCAGCCCGCGGCGAGCCCGTTGCCGAGGAGCGGGCCAAGGAAGACGCCCAGGCCGAAGGCCACGCCGACGACGCCGGCGGCCAGCGCGCGGCGGTGGAAGAAGAACGCGCCGATCACCGCGTACAGGGCGGTGGCCTGCACGCCCTCGCCGACGCCGGAGACCAGCCGGTAGATGCTCATGTCGACGAAGCCCACGGCCAGCGGGATGGCGAGGGTGCCGAGCGAGTAGACGAGCACGCTGACGACGACGATCGCCTTACGGGAGAGCCGATCGGCCAGGTATCCGGCAGGCGGTCCAGCGAGCGCTAGGCCGAGGGTGAAGCCGGTGGCGAGGAGCCCGCCCTGTTCGAGGGAGAAGCCGAGCTCGTTCCTGATCTCGGGCAGGAGGGGGTAGAAGATCTGCCGGTCCATCGCGTTGAGCATGTACGAGGCGCACAGCACGGCGAAGCCGATCGCGATGGAGGTCTTCGTCAAGTGGTCGGAGCTCGTGGGGGCACTTCCGCCCTCGGTGGCGCTGCTCATCAAGTGGCTCCTCAGCGGTGCAGGGGGTGAACCCGCACCCCGCTATCGGACACTCGTCCGTACAGCGGTCGGCACAGGTTGGCCTCAGAATGATGCGTGGCACGACACCTGTCAAGGGGGCGATGAGGCTTGTGAGGAGGCCGGGTGGCATGGGATCGGACGTATGTCCGCTAAGCGGCAACCACCCGTTCAGGCGCGGAGAGCCGAGGTAGGCGCGGGAGCCGAGGTACGGCCAGCACCAGAAGCGGGGCCGTCGTCGGTGTCCAGGCTCGTGCGGCGGCATGAGCAGGGCGGGCCCGCCGGAGTTGAGGCCGGGGCGGAGGCCGTCGTCGAACTCAGGTCTGGGTGGCGGCAGTGGCGGTGAGGACGGCGACGCCGGCGATCAGGGGCCGGAAACAAGCGCCCGCCGGGGCGGAAACCCCGGCGGGGCACATGCCTCAGGGCTTGATGGGGCGGCCTGCTGGGGCGGCGGACTCGGGGGTGTCGTCGTGCTGCTCCTGCGTGTCAGGGGCCGCACCGGGGAGGCCGCCGTTCTTGAGGAACAGGGTGGTGACGATGGCGGCGGCGACCCCGAGGGCGGTGACCAGCAGGGCGTTGCGGGAGTCGGCGGACAGCGTGGCGAGGGAGGAGGCGGCGGTGCCGCCCAGGACGGCGCCCACCACAGCCGTGGCCACGGCGCTGCCGAGCATGCGGGCCATCTCCAGCGTCCCCGAGGCGCCGCCCACTTCCTGCGGCGGCACCTCGCCCATCGCCACGGTCGTGAGCGGGGCGAAGGTGAAGCCGGCGCCGGCGCCCGCGACGAGCAGGGTCACGACGAACACGCCCCACGGCGCCTCGGGGCTGACCAGGAGCGCGGTGAGAACGGTGCCGAGGAAGAAGGCCGCGAAGCCGCCGACGAGGATCCAGCGCGGTTGAACGCGCTGCATCAGCGCGCCACTGAGCGGAGCCACCAGTGAGGACGCCAGCCACATCGGCGACAGCACCAGACCCGCTTCAAGCGCGCTGATGTGCAGGACCGCCTGCAGATAGAGGGTCATGGCGAGTTGCGTGCCGAAAATGCAGAAATAGGTGGCCCAGGAGGCCCATGCCATCAAGCCGTAGTTTCTGTTGGCGAACAGCGCGCGCGGCAGCAATCCGTCACTGCGCGACCATTCCCAATAGACGAAACCGGCAAAAATCACCAGCCCGAGGAGAAACACGACACCAATGGGCACACCGGCGGCGATCACGCCCCAGTTGACGCGCGGACCGTCGATCAGCGTGTAAAGCACCCCGAGAAGGCCGGCGGTGGCCAGGACGACGGGCAGGAGCGCCAGCCGAGGCCGGCCGCCCAGGCGGGTCTTCGGCACGAAGATGAAGGTGCAGACCAGCCCGGCCACACCGATCGGCAGGTTCATCAGGAAGATCCAGCGCCAGTCGAGCACGTGGGTGATGAGCCCGCCGAGGAACGGCCCGATGGCCGCGGCGGTGCCGATGATCGAGGCCAGCACGCCGAAGGCCATGCCCCTGCGCTGCGGCGGGAAGACCGCCGCGGTGATCGCGAGCGCCTGGGGCGCGGCCATGCCGGCGCCGATGCCCTGCAGCACCCGGGCCGCGATGAGCTGCTCGGGCGCGGTGGCCAGGCTGCACAGCAGCGAGGCCACCACGAACACGCCGAGCCCGAAGACGAACACGGCCCGGTGCCCGAGCAGGTCGCCCAGTCTGCCCGCGACGAGCAGCAGCATCGCGTAGGGCAGCAGGTATCCGTTGACCACCCAGAGCATGTGACCCATCGCGGCGCCCAGATCGGTCATGATGTGCGGAATTCCGACGTTCACCACCGTGCTGTCGAGCACGTTCATGAAATAGCCGAGCGCGATGGTGATCAGCGCGAGCCACGGACTGTGCCTCAGCACCGGGCCCGTCTGCTGGGGGGCCGTCATGAGACTTCCTCCTGTCGAATGAGGGATCACGTACGGGTGACAGTAGGCGGTGGGTCCGACAATTTCCCGCGGCATCACGAACGGCCGGCCGGATACGCCTATGACGAACCATCACAACGCGCCACTATTGCCGCAGAATTACCTTGCCAATATTGCTGGACGATTCCATATACGCCAGGGCTTCCCGAATTTCGTCAAGTCCGAATTCACGCGCGATGGCCGGCCGCAAACCCGCCTCCGTGGCGGCGACCAGGTCCTCGAACTCCGCCAGCGTCCCCGTGGTCGAGCCCAGGATCTCCAGCTGGCGTACGAAGACCCGCGGCAGGTTCAGCGGCACGCTCACCCCGGTCGTGGCGCCGCAGGTCACCACCCGGCCGCCGACCGTCGCCGAGCGCAGCGACTCGTCGAACGTCGCCGCTCCGACATGGTCGATCACGACGTGGGCGCCGTCACCGTCGGTACGGTCGACGACCTTCTTGGAGAACCCGTCGGAGGAGAAGACGTCGGCCGCGCCGAGCGCCCGCAGCTCATCGGCCTTGCCCAGGTCGCGGGTGGTGGCCAGGACCCGAGCGCCGAGGTGCGCGCCGATCAGCACCGACGCCGTACCGACCGCTCCGCCGGCCCCCACCACCAGCAGCGTCTCGCCGGCGGACAGCCGGCCCCGCGAGACCAGCATCCGCCAGGCGGTGAGGAAGGCCAGCGGCAGGGCGCCGGCCTCGGCCCAGGACAGGGCCGCGGGCTTGCGGACGAGGTTGCGCGCGGGCAGTTGCACCACCTCGCAGGCGTTGCCGTCCGCGTGCTCGCCGAGGACGGCGAAGCCGCTGCAGTAGATGTGGCGGCCCGCCTTGCAGTCGGCGCAGGTCCAGCAGGCCGCCACCGGGTACAGCACCACCTCGTCACCCGCCGACCAGCCCTCCGCGGCGCTGGCCACGACCTCGCCCGCGCCGTCGGCGGCGATGACGCGCGGCGTCCTGACCCGCTGGGCGCCGTTCACCACCCACAGGTCGAGATGGTTCAGCCCGGAGGCCCGCAGCCGTACGTTCACCTTCCCAGGAGGCGGGTCGGGCACGGCGCGCTTGTGCATGCGGATGCCGCTGGGCCCCCGGGGCTCCTCCAGCACGGCACAGCGGCCGTGGCTGGTCACCATGGTGGTGGACATCAGACTCCTCCCGCGTTCGTACGAGCCGGCCTGCTCCCCAGGACGAGCTCGCCCACGCTGGCCTCGCTCATCGGATCCAGGCCCGTGGCGTCGGCGAAGGCCGTGGCGTCGCCGTCGCCCAGGGCGCAGACCGCCAGTCCCATGGCCGTGGCCACGGTGTACATGACCTGCTGGACCACGCCGACGTGCTTGAGAATCAGGGCGTACGACATGCCCCGGTAAGTGCGCATGACCCGGCCGAACCGGGCCGCGATGACCAGCAGGACCTGCGGCTGCCGCTCGGTGCCCGCGACGACGGCGGCGTGGGCGAGCAGCTCGCCGGTGCGCTCACCGGCCCGCCTGAGCATGTGGTCCTGCGGGTCGTAGTGGTACAGGCCTGGATCGAGCCCCGCGACGTTCCGCACCACGGGGTAGATCTCCAGCTCGTACGCCGAGCCGCCCGCCGGGTACGGCCTGCTCAGATACTCGGACCCGTTCCGCTGCACGAGCCACCGGTTGCGCGCGCAGCGGAACAGGAAGTGCCCGAGCTGCGCGGCGGTGAGCGGATGACCGTCGTCGTGCTCGCGGATGCTCCGCCGCTGCTCCAGCACGGCCGTGACGGTCGGGTCCGAGCGCCGCAGCTCGGCGAGGTCCGGCTTGGCCAGCTCGATCCCCTCGCCGCTGAAGCGCTCGTGGCGCGCCGGCAGCGCGGCGAACCGCGCCCCCCAGTGGGAGCGGCCGAAGCCGGCGTCCCGGTGGACGCCGGGGACACGCGTCTGCTGGTGGAAGGCCAGCTCGTGCGGCGTCCACTGGGCCAGCGACAACTGCGCCGACTCGCTCTCGTCGGCGGTCAGGCAGGCCCAGTCGAGGTAGTGGCACAGGTCGCCCTTCCCCGTGAGCAGGGCGGGCAGCTCGTCGGGCTGCTCCACGCGTACCGAGCACCAGGCACGGGCCGACTCCAGCGCGTACTGCTCGCCCACCCGGCGCAGCACCGTGAGCTCCGAGACCGGGCGGCCGGTCCCGCCGTGCGACGGGCGCGGCGGCGGGGCGGCGTGCGGGTGCAGGGTGAGGACGGGTGTGTCGTCCCTGCTCACGACCAGCGACAGCAGCCCGCGCCGCCACAGGTCGTCGTCCGCGGCGGTCAGGCGCTCCAGGGCCGTGCCAGGGCGGGGCACGACCGTCTCATGGACGCTCATGCCACCGCGGTGGCTTCCAGCTCCACCACCAGACCGGGGAAGGCCAGCCCGGAGACCTGCAGCAGGGTCCCGGGCGGGGCGATGCCGGCGGCCTCGAGCCGCTTGCCCATCACGCCCACGTGCTGCAGGTACAGCTCCATGTCGGTGGTGTACTGGTTCAGCCTGACGACGTCCGACAGCCGCATGCCGGCCTCGTGCAGGACGGCCTCCACGTTGTCCAGGGCAAGCCCGATCTGGGCGGCCATGTCACCGGGCTGGACGACCTCGCCGTTCTCGTCCAGCGCGGTCTGGCCCGCGCACACGAGGATCCTGCGGTGCCCCTCGACGACCTCGCCCTGGTGGAAACCGAACTTGATGTTCCACTCCCACGGGTCAACGGGTGTGCGCTTCATGTGAGTACCTCCCAGCAAAGGTGTCGATGGCGTCCGCCAGCAGGGCGGGCGCTCCTTCCATGGCCCGGTGCGCCTGCCCGGGCAGCACCTCGGTGACCGCGCGCGGCACGAGCTCCGCGATCATCGCGACGGCGTCGTGCAGGCCGGGCGCGCTCCTGTCGCCCTTGAGCAGCAGGGTGGGCACGTCCAGCGCGGCCAGCCGCGCGCGGTCGAGGACGTAGCGGTGGGTGGCGTCGATCTCGCGGGCGACGGTGTCGGCGACCGCCGCCCGTTCGGCGAACCCCGGTACGCGCCTGAGCAGCCGGACGAGCCCCGGATCCAGCCCGGTCACCTCGACCAGGAAGACGCAGAGCGCCTCCTCCCTGAGACCCTGGGCGCACAGGCCGGCGACTCTGGCCGCCACGCCCGAGAAGTCGGGCGTGCCGGGGACGGGGACGGGCGGCTCGTACAGCACCAGCCCGGTGACCGAGGAAGGTGCGCGGGAGGCCGCCTCCAGCGCGCAGATCGCGCCGTACGAGTGCCCGACCAGCGTCGCGGGGCCGAGGTGGTCGAGCACGGTCACGATGTCGCCGGCCTCCGCCTCGATGGCGTACCCGCCCGCGTCGCCGCTGCCGCCCCTGCCGCGCCGGTCCATGACGTGGACGCGGTGGCGGCCGGCGAGCAGCGGAACCACCTGCCGCCAGCAGGTCTTGTCGTCGCCCGTCCCGTGCACCAGCAGGATCGCGGGCCCGGTGCCGGTGGAGGCGACGTCGATCGACGTGTGTCCCGATGCGATCCTCATGTCACCGGCTCCGCTTCCACGGCGAGCGCGTCGCCGATCAGCGCCAGCAGGCGCTCCCGCTCCGACGCGATGAAGAAGTGGCCGCCGTCCAGCACCTCCAGCCGGAACGTGCCGCCGGTCTGTTCCCGCCAGCCCAGCACGTCCTCGACCGGCGCGTCGTCGTCGTGGCTGCCCGCGAACGCGGTGACGGGGCAGTCCAGGGGTTCGTCCGGCGTGTAACGGTAGGTCTCGTGCATGGTGAAGTCGGCGCGCAGGGCCGGCAGCAGCACGGGGCGGAGCCGTTCGTCGTCGACCAGGCGCCGGTCGGTGCCGCCCAGCGTGCCGACGTGCGCGAGCAGGTCGTCGTCGGGCAGCAGGTGGACGCGCGCCGTGATCGGCGTCTGGGGGGAGGCGGAACCGGCGACCAGCAGCCCGGCGGGCTCGGGGTGCCCGTTCCTGCGCAGCCAGCGCGCCACCTCGAAGGCCACGATCGCGCCCAGGCTGTGCCCGAACAGGAACGTACGCGGATGCGGGTCGGCCGCCAGCCGCGGTCCCAGCCCGGCCACCAGCTCGGCCACCCACTCCAGCGGCCGCTCGGTCAGCCGGGGCCCGCGGCCCGGCGGCTGCGCGCAGACCAGCTCGACGTGGGGCGGCAGCAGCTCGCCCCACGTGGAGTAGGCGTTGACGCCGCCGCCCGCGTAGGGGAAGCACACCAGCCGGACGAGCGGCCGTTCCGGACCGCTCACCCGGACCAGCACGTTGTCCGGTTGGTCGGCGGCGGCCAGCAGGCCGGACAGCGCGCGGATGGTGGGCCGCTCGTAGAAGGCCGTGAGGTCGACCTTGACGCCGTGCCGCTCCTGGATCTCCATGACCATGCGGGCCGCGAGCAGTGAGTGGCCGCCCAGCTCGAAGAAGTCGTCGTCGATGCCGACGCGGTCGCGTTCGAGCAGTTCGCGCCAGAGAGCGGCGAGGTCGCCGTGCTCCTGCGGCGCGTCCGCAGGGGAGGAGGAGCGGCGCGGCGCGGGCAGCGCAGCCCTGTCCACCTTGCCGGTGACGGTGCGGGGCAGCCGGTCGAGCAGCACGAACTCGGCGGGGATGTGGGTACGCGGGAGCCGCGCGGCCAGCGCCCTGTGCAGGGCGGTCACGCCGGAGCCCGCGACATCGGCGAGGTAGGCGACGATCCGTGGCTCGTCCCCGGCGGTCACCACGGCCGCCTCGCCCGCGTGCGCGGCGACGACCGCCTCCACCTCGTCCAGGTTGACGGTGACGCCCCGGATCTTGACCTGCCGGTCCACCCGTCCGACCAGGACCAGCTCACCCTCGGCGTCGAACCTGCCGAGGTCGCCCGTACGGTACATGCGGGCGCCCGGCTCGCCGGAGAACGGGTCGGGCAGGAACCTGGCCGCGGTCAGCGCGGGGTCGTCCAGGTAGCCCCGCGCCAGGCGCCGTCCGCCGACGTGCACCTCGCCGACCTCGCCGTCGGGCACCGGGCGGCCCGCCTCGTCCAGCAGATGGACGGCGGCGCCGCCGAGCGGGCGGCCGACCGTCTCGCGGGGGCCGGTCCGCCCGGTGATGTGGGTGGTCTCGGTGGAGCCGTAGGTGACGGCGATCGCGAACGGCGGCGCCGCGTCGGGCCCGAGCCGGAACCGCTCGCCTGTGGTGAGCAGCAGCCGCAGCGGGGTGTCCGCGGGCCAGCTCAGCTCGCACAGCGGTACGGCGAGCGTCCCCACCAGGTGCACCACGGTGATCCGCGACCGCCGGATCCACTCCTGCAGCCGCTGCGGCACCAGCAGCGTCTCGGCGTCCGGGATGTGCACGGCGGCGCCCGATGCCAGCGCCGGCCACAACTCGTTGACCAGCGACACGCCGAACCCGGGCGAGGAGCACCAGGCCACCCGGTCCTCGTCGGAGAAGCCGAACTCCTCGCGGGCCAGCGCCACGCACTCGCTGACGGTCTCGTGCCTGGCCACCACCGCCTTGGGGGTGGAGACGGAGCCGGAGGTGTGGACGACGTGCGCGGCGCTGTCGGGGGTGACGCGCACGTCCGTGAGGTCGTCGGCGGGCAGCTCGTCGATCTGCTCCCGGTCGGCGTCCAGCCGTACGACCCGCATCCCCAGCTCCGCCACCGCGGACTGGAGCCGCGCCGCGACGTCGCCGTTCACCGTGGAGGTGACCAGCACCTTGACGCGGCAGGCGCGGATCTGGGCGACCGTGCGCTCCAGGGGCGCCGCCGGGTCGAGCAGGACGGGCGCCGCGCCGGCCTTGACGATGGCCAGCGCGGACACCACCGCGTCGGGCGAGCGGGACAGGCAGGTGCCCACGGGCTCGTCGGCGCTCACCCCCAGCTTCCTGAGCAGGCGGGCCGCCTGGTTGGCGCGGCCGTTGAGCCGGCCGTAGTCGAGCACCGTGGAGCCGGACACCACGGCGGGCCGGTGCGGGCCGCGCCTGGCCTGCTCCTCGATCAGGGCGTGTACGCTCACGCCGACTCTCCTCTCATGTCCACCACGACCGGCCCCGCGGCCGCGGCGGCGCGAATGGTCGGGAACTGGAAGAAGGACTCGACGGGGATGTCGTAGCCCGCGTTCGCGGCCTCGTTGATGAACGCGATGGCCCGCAGCGAGTCGCCGCCCGCGGCGAAGAAGTCCTCCTCGGGGCCGAGCTCGTCGACGCCGAGGATCTCCGCCGCGATGCCGGCCAGCGCCGCCTCGGCGGGTGACGCGGGCCCGCCCCCGCCTGAGCGTCTGCGCTCGGGTGCGCCGAGCGCGGCCAGGGCGGGCCTGTCCACCTTGCCGTTGGAGGTCAGCGGCAACTCGGTGAGGACGTTGTAGTGCGTCGGCACGACGTCGCGCACCAGCTTGCCGGCCAGGAACTCCCTGATCTCGGCGGGATCGGGCTCGGCGCCCGGCTCCGGCACCAGGTGGGCGATCAGCCGCTTCGCCGTACGCTCGCCCACGGCCACCACGCAGCACGCGGCGACCTGCGGGTGGGCGGCCAGCGCCGTCTCGATCTCGCCCAGCTCGATGCGGTGGCCGAGGATCTTCACCTGGAAGTCCTCGCGTCCCAGCAGCTCCAGGTCGCCCGACGGGCGGTAGCGGCCCAGGTCGCCGGTCCGGTAGAGCCGCTCGCCGGTCCGCGGGTGCGTGATGAACCGCTCGGCGGTCAGCTCGGGCCGCGCCCAGTAGCCGCGGGCCAGCCCGTCACCGGCGATGAACAACGCTCCGGTGACCCAGTCGGGGCAGGGCTCCAGCCGGTCGTCCAGGACGTGCCAGCGCTGGTTACGCAGCGGCCTGCCGTACGGCACGCTGGGCCAGTCCGGCGTGCCGGGGCCGACGTCGTGCGCGATGGACCAGATGGCGGCCTCGGTCGCGCCGCCCAGGCTGATCAGCCGGGTGCCGGGAGAGACCTCGGTCAGGTGCTCGTACGTGGTGAGCGGGATCCAGTCGCCGCTGAGCATCACCGTGCGCAGGCTCGGGGCGACCCGCTCGCCGCGCCCGCGCAGGTAGTCGGCGAGGATCTGCCACAACGCGGGCACCGAGTTCCAGATCGTGACGCGTTCGCGGGCCACCAGGCCGGCCCAGGCGCGCGGGTCCGGGCTCGCCGAGACCGGCGGCACGACCAGGGCGCCGCCGACGGCGAGCAGCCCGAAGACGTCCCAGACCGACAGGTCGAAGCTGAGCGAGGAGAGCGCGAGCACGCGGTCGCCGGGCCCGAGGCCGACCCGCTCGTTGATGTCGGCGATCGTGTTCCACGCCGCCCTGTGCTCGATCATCACGCCCTTCGGCCTGCCGGTGGAGCCGGAGGTGTAGATGACGTACGCCAGGGAGTCGGGCGTGGCGGGGCACTCGGGCACCGCCGCCGGCCGCAGCGCGGCGGGGTCGCCGGGCACCGTGATGACCTTGTCGATCACCTTGGCGGCCGACGGGAGGTCCATGCCCTCCTGGGTGAGCACGATGTCGGCCTGGCCGTTCTCGAGCAGGTACGCGATGCGCTCGGCCGGCAGGTCGGGATCGACCGGCAGGTAGGCGGCGCCGGCCCGCAGCACGCCGAGCACGGCCGCGATCTGCTCCCAGCCCTTGCGCATGAGCACCGCGACCAGCCGCTCGGGCCCGCCGCCCGCGTCGATCACGCGGGCGGCCAGTGCCGACGACGCGTCGGCGAGCTCCCGGTACGTGATCACCCGCTCGTCGATGACCGCGGCGGCGTCGGGCGTCCGCGCGGCCTGCCGCAGGAACGGCTCGTGCAGCAGCTCCGCCGTCACCTCCGCCGTGGTGGCGTTCACCGCGGCGCGGCGCTCGACGGTGGACTGCGGGAGCGTGACCGGGCTGGGCTCCCGCCACGCCTCGGGGGAGTCGGCGAGGCGGCGCAGCAGCCGGCCGTACGCCTCGGCCATGTCGCCGATCAGCCCGGCAGGGAACAGCTCGGCCACCGCGTCCCAGCAGTAGTCCAGCCCGCCGTCCACCTCCATCACCTGGTGGTCGAGCGCGACCTGCGGGGTCTGCGTGACGCCGAAGACGTAGCGGCCGATGTTGCCCCAGTCCATGCGGGGCACCCCGACCAGGCTGGAGAACACGACCGGCATGGCGGCCCTGGGCGCGCCGCCCTGCCGCCTGCCCAGCTCCCGCAGCACCTGCACGCTGCCGACGTGCCGGTGCTCCAGGTCCTGCCAGAGCCGTTCCTGCACGTCGCGGGCGCGGGCGGCGAAGTCGGCGCCGCGATGGTCGACCGCGTGCAGCAGACCGGAGGTGAAGTCGCCCAGCAGGTCGTTGAGCTGCGGATGCAGCGGCGGCCTGTTGAACAGCGTCATGTTGACGGTGAACCGCGGCCCCGAGCTCCAGGTGGCGAGGATCTCCGCGAAGGCGGCGAGCAGCAGCGCCGACGGGGTGATGCCGGCGCCGGCCGCCGCGTGCCGCAGCCGCAGCCACACGTCGGGCTCGACGCGGCCCGCGTGCCGCTCGAACCTGGGGTTCTCGACCGAACCGAGGCTGCGCAGGTAGGGCAGCTCGGGCGCGTGCGGCAGCTCGGCCAGCCTGCCCTCCCAGTACTCGCGGGCGGCCCGGTAGAGCGGGGAGCTCTCCCGCGCGGCGCGTTCCGCCAGCACGTAGTCGCGGAACGACAGCTCGATCGGCGGCAGCGGCACGCCGGGATCCCGGTAGAGCCTGGACAGCTCCTGCGTGAAGACGCGGGCGCTCCTGGCGTCGAAGATCAGCAGGTCGAAGCTGATGTGCACGCGGGAGACGACCTCGTCCACCCGGGTCACCCGCACGCCGAACAGCGGCCACCGGTCGGCGGCCAGCACCTCGTGGGAGAGCCGCTCGCGGATCTCGGCCAGCGCGGCCGCGCGCTCGGACGCGCCGGCCCCGCGCAGGTCGGTCACCTCCACCTCGTACGGCGGCACCTCGGGCAGCACCCGCTGGCGGCCGTCGCCGGTCACGACCGCGCGCAGCATGTCGTGCCTGCGCACCAGCCGGTCGATGGCCTCACGCAGGCGCTCGACGTCGAGGTCGGCGACGTCCCACTCCTGGTAGCCGTGGCAGCCGACGTCGCCGAGCTCCATGCCGGTCAGCCGGCCGATCCAGTACGCGTGCTGGATGTCGGTGAGCGGGAAGGGCTCGTACCGGGCGGCCGGGTCGGTGCGGATCACCGGCAGCGCGTCCTTGTCCGCAGCGCGGGCCCCGTCACCGTCGCGCTCCCGCTCGATCGCCCGGCTCATCTCCCGGACGGTGGGCGCCTCGAACAGGACGGACAGCGCGAGCTCGACGCCGAAGGCGGCGCTGATCGCGGCCATCAGCTCCATGCCGGTCAGCGAGTCGCCGCCCAGCTCGAAGTAGTTGTCGTCGGCGCCCACGGTGTCGGTGCGCAGCACCGAGCGCCAGATCTCGGCCAGCTCCCGCTCCACCTCGGTGGCGGGCTCCTCGTAGGTGACCGAGCGGCCGCCCCGGTCGGGCGCGGGCAGGCGGCTCTTGTCGAGCTTGCCGTTGGGCAGCGTCGGCAGCGCGTCGATCAGCTCGCACGCCCCCGGCACCATGTAGCCGGGCAGCTGCTCGCGCAGCAGTTCGAGCAGCTCCGACTTGTGCACCCGGCGGTTGACCTCCGGCACCACGTACGCGACCAGCCGCCGCTCGCCCGGCTCGTCCTCGCGCACGACGACCGCGGCGTGCCGCACCGCCGGATGTTCGAGCAGGCGCGCGGCCACCTCGCCGGGCTCGACGCGGTAGCCGTTGAGGCTGATCTGATCGTCCACCCGGCCGAGGATCTCGATCGAGCCGTCGGGCAGCATGCGGCCGATGTCGCCGCTGGCCACCATGCGGGCGCCGGCACGGCCCGCGTACGGGTCGGGCAGCCACTTGGCGGCGGTCAGGCCCGGCCGGTTGACGTAGCCGCTCTGCAGCAGCTCGCCGCCCACGTGGATCTGGCCGGGCACGCCCATGGGGACGACCTGCAGGTTGGCGTCCAGCACGTACACGCGCGCGCCCGGCACCGGCAGCCCGATGGGCGACGAGATCGACCACCGCTCCTCCTCGGGGATCCGCCTGGGCGTGATGCGGGTGCCCGCCGTCTCGTTCAGGCAGGTCGTGGCGTTCGTGGTCTCGGTCGAGCCGTAGATGACGGCCACCTCGAACGGCACCGTGGACGACAGCCAGCCGGTCCGCTCACCGGACACCAGCAGCGTCCGCAGCGCCACCTCCTCCGGCCAGTCGACCGCGCACAGCCGCTCGGCCAGCGCCTTGGTCACCAGCGACACCGTGATCCCGTTGTCCACCAGCCAGTCCCGCAGCCGGAACGGCGTGCTCACGGTCAGCTCGCCGGCGATGTGCACCGCCGCGCCCGCGGTCAGGAACGGCCACAGCTCGTTGACGAACGAGATGCCGAACCCGGGCGCCGAGATCCACGTGCCCCGGTCGGCCTCGCTCAGCCGGTAGCACCGCCGGGTGCCCATCGCGCCCCTGACCACCGCCGCGTGGTTGAACGCCACGCCGCGCGGCTCGCCGGTCGAGCCGGACGTGTAGGCGATCTGGCAGACCGACAGCGGGTGCGCCCACTCGTCGGGGTCGGCGGCGGACGACCGGTTCAGCAGGTCGCCGTCGCGGTCGAGGCACCAGATGTGCCCGGCGTACGTGCCCGGCACCTTGCCGAGCTGCTCCTCGGCGGTGAGCACGGCGAGCGGCCTGGAGTCGTCCAGCATCATCGCCAGCCGCCGCGCGGGCTGCGCGGGATCGAGCAGGACGGCCGCGCCGCCCGCCTTGAGCACGCCGAGCACGGCCACGACCATCTCGGCCGACCTGGGCAGGCACACGCCCACCGGGGTCTGGCGGCGCACGCCGAGGTCGCGCAGGTGGTGGGCGATCCTGTTGGCCCGGCCGTTCAGCTCGGCGAAGGTCAGCCGCGCGGACTCGGAGATCAGCGCCCACGCGTCGGGGCGGCGCGCGGCCTGCTCGGCGATGAGCCGGTGCACCGGCGCGTCACCCGCGACGGGGCCGCCGTCCTGGCGCCGGGCGATCAGCGCGCTCTCCTCGCCGGTCAGGATCCGCTGCCGGGAGATCGGCACCTCGGGGTGCTCCGCGACGCTCGTCAGCAGCGTGACCAGGTTGGCCCCGAAGCGCCGCACGGTCTCGGCCGTGAACAGGTCGGCGTCGTAGCCGAGGGTCAGGGACGCGCCGTGCTCGTGCGGCCGGGCGGACAGGGCGAGGTCGAACAGGGCGACGCCCGTGTCCACCTCCACCGCGCGGTGCCGCGGCCGCGACGACCGCGACGTCAAGTAGGCGAGCTGGCACAGCGGCCGTCGGCTGGGGTCGTGCTCGCGCTCCACGCGGCCGATCACCGCTTCGAACGGCACGGTGCCGTGGACGCGCGCCTCCTCGACGGCGTCGCGCACCCGCCGCAGCACGGTGGCGAAGACGGGGTCGCCGGTCAGGTCGATGCGCACGGGCAGCGGGTTGACCGCGCCCTCGACGGTCACCGCCGGGTCGTGCACCGCGACGACGACCTCCTCGGACCCGGTGTAGCGGTGGGCGAGCACCGCGAACGCGGCGAGCAGCGCATCCTCGCCGCCGGCCCGCTCCAGCACGGCCGCCTCGACGTCGGCGCGGGCCCGGCCGCCCCGGTAGCTCAGCACGGGCGGGCGCAGCCGGTCCGCCGGCAGTTCGAGGCCGGTGGGCGCGCCGTGCAGCCGGCGGGCCGCCGCCTCGACGGCGTCATCCGACTCCCGCGCCGGCACCGGGTCGGCGCAAGGACCTGGCGAGCCGCCGTCATAGCAGGTGAGCAGCTCGTCCAGCAGGTCACGGACCCGGAAGTCGTCGGCGATCAGATGGTGGGCGACGAGCAGCACCACGTGCCGCTCGTCCGGCAACGACAGGACGCGCACTCTCCACAGCGGGCCGCCCGCGATGTCAAAGGGGATCCTGGCCGCCTGCGCCGCCCACCGCGCGACGGCGGACTCCTCGCCTTCCTCCACGACCACGGCGGGCGGCTGGTCGGCCGGCACCCTGCGGATCACTCCGTCGGAGGGGGCGAGACCGGAGCGCAACTCCGCGTGCCGCAGATGGAGCTGGGCGATCGCGGCGCGCAGCCGTTCCTCGCGCGGCGGGCCTTCGACGATCACCGCGTCGCCCGTGGTGAAGGGGGCGACGGCGTCGTGCAGATGCTGCAAGTACCACAACCGGGACTGCCGGGCCGACGCCCGGGCCCTCGTGCCGGTCAGCGTAGCCACACCCATGTTCCTCACACCTCGTCACACATCAGTCGTCCGGCGCGGGCGAAATCGCTGCGTGTCATCTCCACGAACCGGACGCGCACCTCTTCGGGCCTGGCGCCCAGCGTCGCCTCGGCCGACTTGGTGACCTCTTCTGCGAATCTGCGGCGCTGGTCGAGATCCTTGCCGCTGAGCATGAGCACCGTGATGAACGGCATTGGCGCATTCCTTCCGAATCGTCGGCGGAGCCGACCGGTCGTCAGCGGAGCTGACCGGCCACGTCGTGGATGATGCGGGTGATCATGTCGGCCTTGTCCGGGACGCCGTACAGGGTGAACGACACCGCGTCCACGCCGACGTCGGCCAGGGCGGCCAAGCGCTCCACGCAGCGCTCAGGCGGGCCGTAGATCGCGAAGCAGTCGATGAGCTCGCTGGACAGGTCGCGGGCGTGTGCCGCGCCCTTGGCCTCGTGCTGCTCCCACTGGTAGCGCTCGGCCAGCTTGGCCATCTCCTCCACCACGCCCGCGGGCAGCGCGGAGGCGAGCAGGCGGTTCACCGGCTCAGGGCGGCTGACCGCCGAGCGCCACAGGAAGAAGGCCGAGGTGGCGGCGTAGGAGCGGACGAACTCCCTGGCGTAGTCCACGTCCTCATGGACGAACACCGCGCCCCTGCTCCACAGCTGCAGGTCGGCCGGCGTCCGGCCGGCCTGCGCGGCGCCCTCGGCCACTCGCTCCCGCTTCCACGCGGCGATGCGCGGGTCGAGGCCCGGCAGGAACACGCCGTCGGCGATGCTTCCCGCCAGCCGGCAACTGCGCGCGCCGTGGGTGCCCAGCACGACGGGGATGTCCCTGCGCGACCATCCCGACCGCATCGGCGCCTCGTGCCAGGTCGCCTCCTCACCCGCGACGAACGAGCGGAAGAAGGAGACCATGTCACGCAGCTCGCCCAGCGGGCGCGCGCTGCGGCCCACCATGGCGACCGCGCTGCCGCCCGCGCCGATGCCGAGAAAGGCACGGCCGCCGGACAGCTCGTCGATCGTGGCAATGGTGTTGGCCAATACGGCGGGATGCCGGATATACGGATTGGTGACCGCGTGGCCGAGCTTGATGCGCGTCGTGCGCTCGGCTGCGAGCGCCATCATGACGGTCGAGTCGCGACACAGGTTCTGCGACTCGATGAAGGTGCAGTGCTCGTATCCAAGTTCGTCAGCAAGCGTCGCGACATTAGCCGCCTGATAGGCCGACAAAGTGCGGCCGATGCCAATCCCGAATTTCATGAGCAGCTCCACGGGGAAACAAATTCATGTGGCCACGACGATACTCGGGAGGGCCATTCAGTCAACGACGAGGTCTCGCCGGCGGGACACCGCCATTTCGCCCGCGGGCATCCTGCGGGTCGCGAATCGCAGGATCGGCGGGGCGGCCAATGACGTGGCGATGGCGAACAGCACGATGACCGTGTACATGGTGGCGTCGAGAATTCCGAGGCGCAGGCCGACCGTCGCGATGATGACCTCGACCACGCCGCGGGCGTTGATTCCGGCGCCCACCGCCAGGCGCTCCCAGCGGTCCATGCCGGAGCAGGCGCCCCCGATCCAGGCGCCGGCGAACTTGCCCGTCACGCCGACGCAGAGCACCGCCGCCGACACGGCCAGGATCGCGGGCTCGGCCAGCGCCGTCAGGTCCATGCGCAGGCCCACCGTGGCGAAGAACAGCGGCGCGAGCACCGACATCACCCACGTACGCACCACGGCCAGCGCCTGGCCGACGTGCGCGCGTACGGAGCCGATGGCGAGGCCCGCGAGCAGCGCGCCGAAGACCGGCTCCAGCCCCATGGCGTGCGCCGTCGCCGCCCCCACCAGCGTCATGGCGACGATCGCGGTGACCCCGGAGCTCGGCGCGGTACGGACCGTCCAGCGGGCCAGCGGCCTGCCGACGAGCAGCACGCACGCCAGCACGGGCAGGGCGGCGAGCGACACGGCCCAGCCGCCCCCCGACAGGCCGGAGGTCGCCAGCGCCGTGACGACCATGAGCAGCAGCCAGCCGGCGACGTCCTGCAGCACGCCTGATGCGATGATCAGCTGGCCGACGCGGTGCCCGAGCAGGCCGAGGTCCATCAGCGTCTTCGCGATGACCGGCAGCGCGCTCACGCCCGTCACCACGCCCAGGAACAGCGCGAACACCAGCGGATCCGCGCTGTCGGGCCGCAGCCAGGCCGGCATCAGGAACCCCGTCGCGACGCCCAGGCCGAGCGGCACGAGCATCCCCGCGACGCTGACGGCGACGACCGCGCGGCGGCGGCTGCGCAGCACGCCGGCGTCCAGCTCGGCGCCGGTCAGCGCGACCAGCAGGAGCACGCCGAGCTGGGCCACGACGTCGAGCAGGTGGAACTGGGCGGGATCGCGCGGAAACAACCACGCGAAGAATTCGGGTGCCGCATTGCCGAGCACGGTCGGTCCGAGCAGCACGCCCGCCGTCAATTCGCCCACGATCGCGGGAATCCCGACGGACCTGGCCAGCGCGCCGAGCAACCGGGCCGCCACTAACAACGCGCAGCCTTGCAACAGGAAGATCAAGAGCTGATGATGGGGGATAAGCGCGACGGGGGATTCTATCACCACGACCATCCTTTGTGTCTGTGATTGTTTTCGCGCCCGCGATCTGCCTCATTATAGAAAACATGGTGATTCGTCTTTCCCGGCGTCGCGGTATCGACGATTTACGACTCGAGGACGCGGCTTATTGGCGGGCGGTGGGCCGGAAAGTCGCCTGGCGCAATCTCGTGCTGTCGATAGTCGTGGAACATCTGGGATTCGCCGTGTGGACGGTCTGGAGTGTGGTCACTCTGGAGCTCGGCGGCCGCGATCTCTCGGTGAACCAGCTGTTCTGGCTGGTGGCGTTGCCCAATCTGGTGGGCGCCGTGCTGCGGATCCCCTACACGTTCCTGCCCGCGCGGATGGGCGGCGCGAACTTCACCGTCCTGAGCGCGTTGCTGCTGCTGGTGCCCGCCCTGCTGCTCGCGGTGGCGGTACGCGACCCCGGGACGCCGTACTGGATGTTCGTGGTGATCGCGGCGACGGCCGGGCTCGGCGGCGGGAACTTCGCCTCCAGCATGGCCAACATCACGAACTTCTTCCCCGCCGGCAAGCAGGGCGTCGCCCTGGGACTCAACGCGGCGGGAGGCAACATCGGGGTCAGCTCCGTCCAGGTGCTCATCCCCGCGGTGGTCGCCGCCTACGGGGTGGCCGCGGCCGGGTGGGTCTGGGTGCCGCTGCTGCTGGTCGCGGCGTTCGCCGCCTGGTGGGGGATGGACAACCTGGCCTCGGCCAGGGCGAGCGTGCGCGAGCAGTTCCGGGTGGTGCGCCACCGGCAGATGTGGATCATGTCGTTCCTCTACATCGGCACGTTCGGCTCGTTCATGGGCTACGCCACCGCCTTCCCGCTGCTGATGAGCAACGAGTTCCCGTACGTCGCCGTCGGCGCGCCGGCCTTCGCGGGCCCGCTGGCCGGGTCGCTGGCCAGGCCGCTCGGCGGCTGGCTGTCCGACCGGTACGGCGGCGCGAAGGTGACCTTCTGGACCTTCGCCGTCATGGGCGCCGGCGCGCTGGCGGTGTGGGCCGCGCTCGCCTCCGGCGCGTTCCTGGCGTTCTTCGCGGCGTTCATGCTGCTGTTCGTCGCGTCGGGAGCGGGCAACGGCTCCACGTACCGGATGATCCCGGCCATCTTCACCGCGGTCGAAGGCAGCGTGGAGGGCGGCAGGCGGGCGACCTCATCAGCGCTCGGCCTGGTGTCGGCCGTCGGCGCGCTGGGCGGCTTCTTCATCAACCGGGCGTTCGGCGAGTCGTACGCGGCCTTCGGCGGCGCGGGCGCGGCGCTGGCCGCGTTCGTGCTGTTCTACCTCGCCTGCTGCGGGGTGACGTGGTGGTGCTACCTGCGCACGGTGCTGCTGTGGTGGCGGCCCAGCCTGGCCGAGGCGCGGGTATGACGAGGACGCACTGCCCCTATTGCGCCCTCCAGTGCGGCATGGACGTCTCGGCCGGCGGGCTGATCTCGGCCGAGAGCCTGTGCCAGAAGGGCTGGACGGCGGCCGAGGTCCTGCGCGCGCCCGACCGGCTGACCACGCCCCTGGTGGGCGGCCGGGCGGCGACGTGGGACGAGGCGCTCGATCTGGCCGTCACGCGCATCCGGGAGATCCAGGACGCCCACGGGCCTGACGGCGTGGCCGTGTTCGGCGGGGGCGGGCTGACCAACGAGAAGGCGTACCTGCTGGGCAAGTTCGCCCGGGTCGCGCTGCGTACCAGCCAGATCGACTACAACGGGCGCTTCTGCATGTCGTCGGCGGCCGTCGCGGTGCGGCGCGCCTTCGGCGCCGATCGCGGCCTGCCGTTCCCCGCCGACGACCTCGCGCGGGCGGAGACGGTGCTGCTGGCCGGGGCCAACCCGGCCGAGACCATGCCGCCCCTCGTCCGCCGGCTGCGCGGCGCGAAGCGGCTGATCGTGGTGGATCCGCGGGCGACGGCCACCGCCCGGCTCGCGGACGTGCACCTGCAGCTCACCCCCGGCACGGATCTCGCGCTGGCGCTGGGGCTGCTGCACATCGCGGTCGCCGACGACCTCATCGACGCCGGCTACATCGCCGACCGGACCCGCGGATTCGCCGCGGCGGTCGCGGAGTCCAACGCGTACTGGCCCGAGCGGACCGAGCGCATCACCGGGGTGCCGGTGCGGCTGCTGCGCGAGTCGGTACGCGCGCTCGCGCGGCGGCCCGCCGTCGTGCTCACCGCGCGCGGCTCGGAGCAGCACGCCAAGGGCGTGGACACGGTGACGGCCTTCGTCAACCTGGCGCTCGCACTCGGGTTGCCCGGCCGTCCCGGCTCCGGCTTCGGCACGCTCACCGGGCAGGGCAACGGCCAGGGCGGGCGCGAGCACGGGCAGAAGGCCGACCAGCTGCCCGGCTGCCGCGACATCCGCGACCCCGAGGCCCGCGCGCACGTCGCCCGCGTCTGGGGAGTGCGCCCCGAGGACCTGCCGGGACCCGGGCGGTCGGCGTACGAGCTTCTCCAGTCGCTGGGCACCGAGGACGGGCCGCGGGCGCTGCTGGTGTTCGGCTCCAACCCGGCGGTCTCCGCGCCGGAGACGGCCCGCGTACGGGAACGGCTGCGCGCCCTCGACTTCCTGCTGGTGTGCGACGTCGTCCCGTCCGAGACCGCCCGCATGGCCGACGTGGTGCTGCCCGTCACCCAATGGGCGGAGGAGGACGGCACCATGACGACCCTGGAGGGCAGGGTCGTCCGCCGCCGCCGGGCGACCGTACCGCCGCCGGACGTGCGCTCGGACCTGGAGGTCATGCACGAGCTCGCGCGGCGGCTGGACGCCCCTGGCGACTTCACCCCCGACCCCCGGCGCGTCTTCGCCGAGCTCCGGCGGGCCAGTGCCGGCGGCCCCGTCGACTACACGCCCATCGACTACGACACCGGCGGCTTCTGGGGCGGGCCCCGGTTGTTCCTCGACCGCTTCGCCACGGAGGACGGCAGGGCGCGCTTCGTGCCCGTCGGGTTCCGCCCGCCCGCCGAGGACGTCTGCGCCGACTACCCGGTCTACCTGACCACCGGACGGGTGCTGCAGCACTACCAGAGCGGCGCGCAGACCCGCCGGGTCCGTGACCTCGACCGTGCCGTCCCAGGGCCGTTCGTCGAGCTGCACCCCGAGCTGGCGGCCCGGCTGTCCGTGGCGCAGGGCGACGCCGTCCGCGTGAGCAGCAGGCGGGGCAGCGTCGTCGTGCCCGCCAGGATCAGCGCCGGCGTCCGTCGCGACACGGTGTTCATGCCCTTCCACTGGCCGGGAGCCAATTTCCTGACGAATCCGGCTTTGGATCCCCTGTCGCGCATGCCGGAGCTGAAGGTGTGCGCCGTACGCGTGGAGGCCGTCCGTGAGAGTGGTAGTGATAGGCGGCGGCATGGCCGGCGCCCGGCTGGTCAGTGACGCACGGCTGCGGGGCGCGGACATCACCCTGTTCGGGGCGGAGCCGCGCCTGCCGTACAACAGGGTGCTGCTGTCCGGCGTGCTCGCCGGCGCCACCCGCGCGAGCCAGCTCGCGACTCCGCTGCCCGGCGACGTCGAGGTGCGCGCGGGCGTGCGGGTCACCGCGATCGACCGGGCGGCGCGGCAGGTCGTCGCCGAGGACGGCGGCCGCACCCCTTACGACGTCTGCGTCCTCGCCACCGGCAGCGAGCCGCTCGTGCCGCCCGTGCCCGGCATCGAACGCGCCCTGCCGTTCCGCACGCTGGACGACTGCGACCGTATCGTCGCCGGCGCCCGCACCGCGCGCCACGCCGTGGTGATCGGCGGCGGCCTGCTCGGCATCGAGGCGGCACGCGGGCTCGCGGTACGCGGCGTCGGGGTGACCGTCGTGCACCTCGCGGGCCACCTCATGGAACGCCAGCTCGACGCCCACGGAGGCGACATCCTCGCGACGACGCTGGCCGGCCTCGGCATCACCGTCCGCGTCGGCGTCAGCGTCGCGGCGGTCGAGCCCGAGGGGGTGGTGCTCAGCGACGGCACGCCGATCGCGGCCGACCTGGTGGTCGCCTCCTGCGGGGTGCGTCCCGTCACGTCGCTCGCCCGCGAGTCGGGCCTGGCCGTCGAGCGTGGCGTCGTGGTGGACGACCTGCTGCGCACCGAGGACCCGCACGTGTACGCCATCGGCGAGTGCGCCCAGCACCGCGGCGTCGTCTACGGCCTGGTCGGGCCCTGCTGGGAGCAGGCAGCCGTGCTCGCCGCGCACCTCGCGGGCGAGCCGGACCGTTATCGCGGGTCGCGGCTGGTCACCAGGCTCAAGGCGCCCGGCCTGGAGGTGGCCTCGCTGGGCGACGTGCACGCGGACGGCGAGACCGTCACCTTCAGCCATCCCGCCGCCGGGGTCTACAGGAAGCTGGTCATCCGTGACGACCGGCTCGCCGGCGCGATCCTGCTGGGCCGCGGCGACGCGGCGGGCACGCTCACCCAGCTGTACGACCGGCAGGCCCCCCTGCCCGCCGGGCCGGAGAGCCTGCTCTTCCCCGAGCTGGCCGCTCGCGAACCGGCGCACGATCCGGCCCGGCTGCCGGGCGCCGCGACGGTCTGCCACTGCAACGCCGTCTCCAAGGAACGGATCAGGACCGCGTGGCTGGCGGGCGCCGACACGGCGGCGGCCATCGGCAGGGAGACCCACGCGGGGACCGGTTGCGGCACCTGCCTGCCCGCCATCGAGGCCCTGCTCGGCTCCTTCGGAGCCCCGCTCACCCCCATCGCCGAGGCCGGCTGACATCACGGGGAACCGGCAGGCACGACGAGAGGCCGGCCGCGACGTGCGGCCGGCCTCTCCTACTCGCCTCAGGGCTGCTTGACCAGGATGGCCTCCAGGTACTCGACGGGCGCGATCAGCGCGCCGTCGGTGGCCCTGTTCCACGGAGCCCACATCTCGATCAGGTCCCGCTCCAGCGCCGCCGCCTGACGTGGCGGCAGCACGGAGAAGACCATGCTGGTGGGCCCGAAGTTGGTCTTGAAGTGCTCCAGCCAGTGCTCGGGGGAGCGGTAGCGGAAGACGAAGTCCCTGCGGGCCGTCCTGATGCCGGCGATCCCGTCGCCGAACAGCTCGCGCAGCCGGTCGGGGTCGCCCCAGCCGGTGGGCTGCGGCGTGCCGGGGGTGGGCGGGATGTAGCGGGACATGATCTCGAACAGGCCACCCAGGGACCCGGTGGCCGTCCAGGACGCCAGGCCGATCCGGCCGCCGGGACGGCAGACCCGCAGCAGCTCGGCCGCGGTGCGCTTCTGGTCGGGCGCGAACATGGCGCCGAAGGCGGAGACGACGACGTCGAAGTCCCCGTCGGGCAGCGGGATGTTCTCGACGTCGGCCTCGATGAGCCGCGCGGACACCCGCTCAGCCTCCATCCGCCGCCGCGCGTCCTCCAGCATCGAGGCGGAGAAGTCCAGCCCGGTGACGTCGGCGAAGCGCCGCGCGCAGGCGATGGTGGCGTTGCCGCTGCCGCAGGCGGCGTCGAGCACGCGCTCGCCCGGCCGTACGTCGAGGTGCTCGATCAACAGCTCGCTGGCGATCGTGGTGGTGCCGGCGACGGAGGTGTAGTCACCCGCCGACCACGCGGAACGCTGATAGTGCTTGAGCGACGATGAACGGACCGTCGCAGGGGAGATGGGCACGTCAATCCTCCAAAGGCGAATAGCGGCGCAGCCAGCCGCTCAACGGAGCCGCACGCTCCCACGCCCCGGTGATCAGCTCGGTGACCCCGGGGTCGTCCAGCCAGAGCGACGCCGGCCGGCGCAGGGTGGCCGCGAGACCGGTGCGGCGCAGCAGGGCGATGTGGGGATGGTCCCGCGGGTAGCCGCGAGGAGCCGTCTTCAGCGTCTCTCCCGGCACGGTGAAGCCGTCGGCCTCCAGGTCCGCGATGATGTCCAGGAGCCGCGCGCCCGCGGGGCCGGCCGCCGCCGCGCGAAAGCGGCTCAGCCAGGCCCCGCGGGCGCGGACGACCCCCACGGACGCGATCAGCTCGTGCGCGGACACCGACAGGTAGTGGTGCGTCCCGTCTCCCGCGAACTGCACGCCGAGATGGGTGTGGTACGGCTGCCGGCCGTCCGCGAACCGGGCGTCCTTGCGGAGCCGGAAGATGTGCGCCTTACCGTACGTGGGTTCGAGTGCGGCGGCGAGCGCCTCGGCAGGCTCCAAGACCGCTCGCCGGTAGAGGTCGCGGTGGGCGTCCAGGTAACTTCGCGAATTGTCTTTTTGCAGGCCGGTGAAGAAAGTGACGAGTTCGCTGCTCCAGCCGGTGAACGCGGTCACCTGGATCCCCCTTTCTTTCAGGTCAGGCGTCCGCCGACGCGGTGCGCAGGCTCAGCGGGCGCATATCGGTCCACAATTCCTGGATGCGGGAAAGGCAGAACTCTTTCGTGCCCTCCACGCCGACGGGCTCCCAGCCGCCCGGAATATCCTGACCGGCCGGCCAGATGGAGTACTGCTCCTCGTGGTTGCGCACGACTGCAAATGAATTCTCGGGCATGCGGAACTCCTTAAGTAAGGGGAGCGGTGTTCGCATGATGCCATTCTGCGAAGCCGCCCGTCATCGATGTGTCCTGCCGGCGGTACGCCCGTCAGGGAAGCCGCACGTCAGGGCGGTAGATGTCCAGCCACAGCATGACGTCGAGCACGCGCTCCATGCCGAGCCTGGCGAGCTTGTCGACCGCGGAAGGCTCCTGCCGGATGGCCGCCTCCAGCCGGCCCCGGTCGGCCAGGGCGAACACCGGGTGTCCCGGCTGCCTGAGCAGCTCCCTGGTCTGCTCCTGCAGCGCTTTGACGTACGAGGTGTCCTGGGTGGAGGGGTAGGCGCTCTTCACCCGCTCCGCCACGACCGCGGGGAGCCGGTCGCGGACGGCGCTGCGCAGCAGGCTCTTCTCCCTGCCGTCGTGGTTCTTCATGGCCCATGGGGCGTTGTAGACGTACTCGACCAGCCGGTGGTCGCAGAACGGCACCCGGACCTCCAGCCCCACCGCCATGCTCAGCCGGTCCTTGCGCTCCAGCAGGAAGCGCACGAACCGGGTCAGGTGCAGGTGGCTCATGAGCCGCATGCGGAACTCCAGGTCGCTCTCGCCGTCCAGCCGCTCCACCTCGCGTACGGCGTCGGCGTAGCGGTCGCGCCGGTATCCGTCCAGGTCGAGCGCGGCGCGTACGTCCGGCTTCAGCCAGAGCGCGTCCTTGTCGAGAGGCCCCGCGTTGACCGCGATCCACGGGAACTCGTCGGCCCACCGGATCCGGTCGTCGTGGAACTGCCGGTAGCCGCCGAAGACCTCGTCGGCCGCCTCTCCCGACAGGGCGACGGTCGAGCGCTCGCCGATCGCCTTGAACAGCAGGTAGAGGGAGAAGTCCATCTCGCCGAAGCCCACGGGCAGGTCGCGGGCCTCCAGCGCCTTGCGGCGCACCTGCGGGTCGGCCAGTGCGGCGTGGTCGAGCACGATGTCGCGGTGGTCGGCGCCGACGTGCTCGGCCACGGCGTGCACGAACGGCGCGTCGGGGGTGCCGCGCAGGTCGTCGGGCAGAAAGCCGTCCGACTGGCCGACGAAGTCCACGGAGAACGTGGGCACGGCCTCGGCTCCGAGATGCGCGGCGGCCAGCACGGTCAGCGCGCTGGAGTCGAGGCCGCCGGACAGCAGCACGCAGCGGGGCACGTCGGCGACGAGCTGCCGGCGCACGGTGTCGCCGAGCAGGTCGCCCACCTGGGCGATCGTGGTCTCCAGGTCGTCGGTGTGCGCCCGCGTCGCGAGCCGCCAGTACGTACGCTCCCGCACGCCGGAGGCGTCCACGGTGACCACGGTCGCCGGCTCGACCTGCCGCATGCCGTGCCAGATCGCGTGCCTGGGCGTCATGACGAAGGACAGCCACTCGCGCAGCCCCTCGGCGTCGACCACGCGCTCGGCGGCCGGGTGCGCCAGGATCGCCTTCGGCTCGGACCCGAACAGCAGGCCGTCCCTGGTGGGGGCGATGTAGAGCGGTTTGACGCCGAGCCTGTCGCGGATCAGCACCAGCTTCTCCACGCGGTCGTCCCAGATGGCCAGGGCGAACATGCCGTTCAGCCGTTCGGCCACCTGCTCGCCCCAGCGCAGGTAGCCGCGCAGGACGACCTCGGTGTCGCTGGAGGTGGTGAACCGCTCGCCGAGCCGTTCCAGCTCGCCGCGCAGCTCGGTGAAGTTGTAGACCTCGCCGCTGAAGACCAGGCACACCTCGCCACCGGGCACGGAGGCGGTCATCGGCTGGACGCCGCCCTCCAGGTCGATGACGGCCAGGCGGCGGTGCCCCAGAGCGGCGTGCGGGGCCGTCCACAGCCCTTCCGCGTCGGGCCCGCGGCAGGTCATCGTGCGGGTCATCGCCTCGAGCGTCGGCCGCTCATGGCGCAGGTCGCGGTCGAAGGCGACCCATCCGGTGATTCCACACATGCGTTACCTCCCCAGCTCCTGCGGCCACACCGCAGGCAGCACCTTGTCGACCAGCAGCCGGGACGCCTCGGCGATGTCGGGGCCCAGCGGCGAGCCGATGTAGAAGTCGTCGAAGCCGATGGAGTGGATGAGCCCCGCCAGGGTCTCCAGGCGTGCGGCGCACGCCTCGGGCGTCCCCGACACGATGAGCCCGTCCAGCAGGTCGTCGGAGACGTACTGGGCGGCCTCGGGCAGCGGTCTGCCGCCGCGCAGGGCCGCGCGCACCATGGCCGCCGACTCCATGTCGAACCCGGCCCGTTCCAGGTCGGGCCAGAGGACCGGGTTGCCGGCCACGATGGCCGCCTGCCTGCGGCCGAACTCCCTGGCCGCGGCGCCGTCGTTCGAGACGCAGCAGTTGAGGCCGTAGAGCAGGCGGAACGGCCGGCCGGCCGCCGCGCGCCGCCGTGCCAGCGCCACCACGTCGCGCACGGTCTCGTGGTCGCCGGCCTCCAGGGCCGCGTACGACACCGCCGGGTAGGTGCTCGTGCAGATCAGCCCGTCGGCGAGGTCCTCCGCCAGTGCCCTGCTCTTGGGCCCGCCGATGGCCATCAGGATCGGGATGTCCCTGGTCAGCGGGAACGACAGCCGCGCGATGGCGTCGTCGCGCCAGCCCAGCCGCTCGCTCAATGACGGGTAGTCGCGCAGCAGCACGATCTCGCCCGCCCACAGCCGCCTGATCAGCCCGATGCTCTCCCGCAGCAGGGTGAGCACGGAACGTCTGGTGAACATGCTGGTCACCAGCGAGCCGCCCGTCCCCACGCCCATCTGCACCGCGTAGCCGGGCGCCACCAGTTCGGCGATCGTGGCCATCGCGGCGGCGATGTCGATGGGGTTGCGCGACAACGGGATGGTCACGCCGCTGGCCACGCCCACGTGCCGGCCGGCGGCGATCGCCGACATCAGCACGTGGGAGTTGCGCGCCAGCATCTGGTCGGGCACCCAGATGGTGCTGAACCCGCTGCTCAGCACCGAGCTGGCGGCCAGGATCTCGTCGGCGGGAACCCACGGAGCGATCTGGACCCCCGAAGGCCGGGTCCCGGAAAGTGTTGTCATGATCGTCCTCTCGGTCAGGTGAGCCCGCGTCTCGGTTCCGAGGTGCGGGAGAGTGTGGCCACGCTCACCACGCCGGCCAGCACCAGGCCGGCCGCCACGTAGACGGGCAGCTGCGCGGGGCCGCCGCTGAGAGCGTTGACCACCGGAGGCACCAGCCCCGCCAGGGCGAACCCGCCGTTGATCGACAGGGCCGTCCCCGAGGCGCGGATCGCGGTGGGGAAGCGCTCGTTCAGGAAGATGGGCAGCGGCCCGAACGCGGCGATGGTCAGCCCCGACAGCAGCAGCGCGGGCAGCGCCACCAGGAGGGGCGAGCCCACGCCGGCCAGCCACAGGTACAGGCAGGGCAGCGCCACCATGTTGAGCGCCGAGGCGCAGAGCAGCACGCGGCGCCTGCCGTACCGCTCGCTGAGATGGCCGCTGAGCGGCGCGAAGGCGAAGGCCGCGAGGTTGACCCAGACCAGGACCACGCTCACGGTCGCCACGCTCAGCCCGTTGACCACCTGCAGGAAGCTGGGCAGCAGCCCCAGCGTGAGCAGGAAGAACGTGGCGACGCCGAAGACCACGGCGATGTTGGCCGCCAGCACCTTCCTGTGCGGCCCACGGGAGAGCAGCGGGGTCAGCGGGTTCTCCGCGCCGTCCTCCTTGGCGCGCCAGAGCGGCGACTCGTCGACGTACTTCACCACGAGCACGCTGACCAGCACGGGCAGGCCGCCGGCCAGGAACATCACCCGCCAGCCCCACTCGTCGAACGCCTCGCCGGGAAAGATCCTGGTCGTGGTGAACAGGGCCAGCGCGGCCAGCAGGCTGCCGATCGCGGTGCCGCCGCCGCCGACCACCCCGGAGACCAGGCCGCGCCAGCGCGCCGGCACCGACTCCGTGGCCAGGGTGAGCGTGGAGGCGAAGACGCCGCCGACGAACAGGCCCTGGGCCAGGCGCAGGACCAGGAGCAGCAGGGGAGCGGCGAGACCGATGGCCTGGGCGCCGGGCAGCAGGCCCATGGCGGCGGTCACGCCGCCCACGCCGAGCAGCGCCACGACCATGGCCCGCTTGCGGCCGTGCCGGTCGCCGATGACGCCCATCAGCGCCGCGCCGACGGGCCGCATGATCAGCGTCGCGGCCAGCGCGACATAGCTGCCGGCCAGCGCCAACGCGGAGTTCTCGAGGGGGAAGAACACCGCCGCGATGGCGGGCGCGACGAATACGATCACATAAAGGTCGTACAGGTCAAGGGCGAATCCGATGACGGAGGAAATCGTCGCCCTGAATCCATGCGCTCGCCTCCCGGTCCCCTCGGCGATGACGGCTTTCTCTGTTTTCACCGGCAATCTCCTTTCGTTCGGGACGTCACCATCGTGCGTGCCTTGTCGGCGGCTTGACAAATGTCGGAAAGCGGCCGACCTTAGTCGAAAGTAAGCGCAGGATTCGCGCCTAATCTCCATGCCCCCCGCTGTTTATTCGCGCTATCGGCATGCCCAAAAGGAAGTGATCCCTGATGACGGTCGGCGCCGACATTAGATCCCAGAAGGTACGGGTTGACATGTTCGGGAAGGAATTCCTGAACGACCCCTATCCCGCGTACGCCAGGCTCCGGGAGGAGGAGCCCGTCCACTGGGACGACCGGCTCAACGGCTGGGTCATCACCCGGCACAGCGACGTGTACGCCGCCCACCTCGACCCCGAGACGTACTCCTCGCACCGTCTCGGCGCGATGGTGTCCAACAGGGTCGGTCCCGGCTCGTCCGACGAGATGAAGAGGTTCATGGACCTCGCGCCGGAGTGGATGCTGTTCCGCGACCCGCCCGACCACACCCGCATCCGCAAGCTCATGAACCGCGAGTTCCGCGGGCGGGACATCCGCGCGCTGCGCCCCGCGATCGAGGAGATCGCCAAGGGCGTCATCGACCGGGCCGCGGAGAAGGGCGAGTTCGACCTGGTCAAGGACTTCTCCTACCAGCTGCCCGGGCGGGTGCTGGCGACCATGTACGGCCTGCCCGCCAGTGAGGGCGTCCGCCTGACCGACTGGTGGTACGAGATCCGGCACATGCAGCGCGTCTTCCTCGGCGCCGACCCCACCACGGTGGCGCCGACCGGCAGCGCGACCGCCGAGGCGTTCAGCGCGATGACGCCGTACCTGACCGAGCTCATCGGCGACCGGCGCAGCCGCCCCAAGGACGACCTGGTCACCCGGGTGATCGCGATGGCCGAGCGGGGCAGGGACGAGGGGCTGCGGCTCAGCGAGCAGGAGATGTTCGCGCACCTGCTGCTGCTGCCGCTGGCCTCCTTCGGCACCACGATGGACCTCATCGGCAACGGGGTCCTCGGCCTGCTGACCCAGCGCGACCAGTGGAACCTGCTGCGGGAGGACCCGGAGCTGATCCCCTCCGCGGTGGAGGAGCTGCTGCGCTACGACGCCTCCGTGCAGCTCACGCACCGCCTCGTGACCCGCGACATCGAGGTGGCCGGGCAGCCGATCGCCGCCGGCGAGCTGGTCTACCTGGTCCGCGGCGCGGCCAACCGCGACCCCGAGCGGTGGCCCGACCCCGACAGGATCGACGTGCGCCGCCACGACGGCGGTCACGTCGGGTTCGGGGTCGGCATCCACCGCTGCCTCGGCGCCGGGCTGGCGCAGGTCGTCACCGGCGCGGCGGTCAAGGTGCTCACCCAGCGCGTGCCCAACCTGTCGTTCGTGCCAGACCGGCCGCACCGGTGGAAGGCGGACACCCCGCAGTTCCGCGGCCTGGCCGAGTTCCCCGTACGCAGGGAGCGGTAGCCATGGGCCGCTCCGCGCAGGTCTTCACCGCACAGTGGATCGACGGCGACTGGCGGCCGTCCGATGCCGTGGACGGCATCGACGTGCTCGACCCCAGCGACGAGAGCCTGCTGGCGGTCGTTCCCGCCGGCACGCTGGACGACGCGCGCAGGGCCGCCCAGGCGGCGCGGGCGGCTCAGCCCCGATGGGCGGCGACCCCGGTCAAGGACCGGATCGCGTTCGTCGAACGGCTCGCCCGCAGGCTCTCCGAGCGGGCCGGTGAGCTGGCCGAGGTCATCGTCTCCGAGGTCGGCGCGCCCGTGACGGTGGCGCGGCAGGCGCAGGTCGGCCTGGCCGTCGCCATGACGGAGTCGTTCGCGGAGCTGGCGTCCGGGTTCGCCTTCGAACGGCGGGCGGGCAACTCGCTCGTGCTGCGCGAGCCCGCAGGGGTGGTCGCGGCCATCACGCCGTGGAACGTCCCGCTGCTGCTCACTCTGCAGAAGGTGGTCCCCGCGCTGCTGGCCGGCTGCGCGGTCGTGCACAAGCCCAGCGAGCTGACCCCGCTCAACGCCTACCTGCTGGCCGAGATCACCGCGGAGTGCGGCCTGCCGCCCGGCGTCTTCAACGTCGTGGTGGGCACGGGTGAGGGCGCGGGCGCCGACCTCGTCCGCAGCCCCGACGTGGACATGGTCTCCCTGACCGGCTCCGTGCGCGCGGGCCGCCAGGTCGCCTCGATGGCGGCCAGGAGGGTCAAGCGCGTCCACCTGGAGCTGGGCGGCAAGAACGCCGGCATCCTGCTGGACGACGCCGACCTGCGGCTCGGGGTGGCCGCCACGGTGGACCAGATGTGCTTCAACACCGGGCAGGCGTGCCTGCAGTGGAGCAGGCTGCTGGTGCCCGCCGACCGGCACGACGAGGCGGCGGAACTGGCCGCCGGCCTGGCCGGCCGCTACCGGGTCGGCGACCCCCGCGACCCCGACACCGACCTCGGGCCGCTCATCAGCGACCAGGCGCGCGAGCGCGTCCGCGGCTACATCGCCTCCGGAGTGGCGGAGGGCGCCACGCTGCTCGCCGGGGGCGAGGAGGCGCCGGAGGGACGCGAGCGCGGCTACTACGTGCGTCCGACCGTGTTCTCCGACGTGCGGGAGACCATGACCATCGCCAAGGAGGAGATCTTCGGCCCGGTGCTGTCGATCATGCCGTACCGGGACGAGGACGAGGCGATCGAGATCGCCAACAACACCCCGTACGGCCTGCACGGAGCCGTCTGGTCGGCCGACATCGCCAGGGCACGGCACGTCGCCACGCGGATGCGGGTCGGCCAGGTCGACATCAACGGCGGGCCGTTCAACATCCTGGCGCCCTTCGGCGGGGTCAAGCAGTCGGGCATCGGCCGCGAATGCGGCGTGGAAGGGCTTGAGGAGTTCTGCGAGACCAAGTCGCTGCAGCTCCCGGTGGACGTGGCGGAGCCCGTCGGGCCCCGGCTGCGCGCACACGCATAGTTCGAGACAGAAGGAGTCACCAACATGTCCCACGACAACCGCGTGCGCAACATCGTCATTCTCGGCGGCGGTACGGCAGGCTGGATGACCGCGTCCTACCTGGGCAAGGCCCTGCAGCGGACGGTGAAGATCACCGTGCTGGAGGCGCCGGCGATCCCCCGCATCGGCGTGGGCGAGGCCACGGTGCCCAACCTGCAGCGGGCCTTCTTCAACTACCTGGGGATCCCTGAAGAGGAGTGGATGCGCGAGTGCAACGCCAGCTTCAAGGTGGCGGTGAAGTTCATCAACTGGCGCACGCCGGGGGAGAGCTCGCCGACGCCGCAGCCGCTCGGCGGGCGCACCGACCAGTTCTTCCACCCCTTCGGCCTGCTCCCGTCCGCCGACCAGATCCCGTTGTCGCACTACTGGGCGGCCAAGCTGCTGAAAGGCGAGACCGACGAGCCGTTCGACTACGCGTGCTTCAAAGAGACCGCGATCATGGACGCCAACCGGGCGCCGCGCCATCTCGACGGCACCCCCGCCACCTACTACGCCTGGCACTTCGACGCCGCCAAGGTCGCGGGCTTCCTGCGGAAGTTCGCGGTGGACAAGCAGGGCGTCGAGCACGTCGAGGACCAGATGACCGAGGTCCTGCGCGACGAGCGCGGCTTCATCACCGCCCTGCGCACCGCCGGCGGGCGGCTCCTTGAGGGCGACCTGTTCATCGACTGCTCCGGTTTCCGCGGCCTGCTCATCAACCAGGCGATGGAGGAGCCGTTCATCGACATGAACGACCACCTGCTCTGTGACAGCGCGGTGGCGACGTCCGTCCCGCACGACGACGCCACGAACGGCGTCGAGCCCTACACCTCCGCCATCGCGATGTCGTCGGGCTGGACCTGGCGGATCCCGATGCTCGGCCGCTTCGGCACCGGCTACGTCTACTCCAGCCAGTTCGCCACCCAGGACCAGGCCACCGAGGAGCTCTGCCGGCTCTGGGGCCTCGACCCCGAGACCGCCCCGCTCAACAAGATCCGCTTCCGGGTGGGCCGCAACCGGCGCGCCTGGGTGCGCAACTGCGTGAGCATCGGGCTGGCGTCGTGCTTCCTCGAGCCCCTGGAGTCCACCGGCATCTACTTCATCTACGCGGCCATCTACCAGCTGGCCAAGCACTTCCCCGACCGCACGTTCGACCCGGTGCTGATCGACAGCTTCAACCGCGAGATCGAGGAGATGTTCGACGACACCAGGGACTTCATCCAGGCCCACTTCTCTCTCTCGCCGCGCACGGACACGCCGTTCTGGCGCGCGAACAAGGAGCTGGAGCTGGCCGAGGGCATCAAGCAGAAGATCGCGATGTTCAAAGCGGGCCTGCCGATCAACCTGCCGATCACCGACGAGCGCGGCTACTACGGCAACTTCGAGGCCGAGTTCCGCAACTTCTGGACCAACGGCAGCTACTACTGCATCTTCTCCGGCATGGGCCTGCGGCCGGACAAGCCGCTGCCGTCGCTGACGTACAAGCCGGAGGCCATCGAGGCGGCCGAGCGGCTCTTCGCCGACGTCAAGCACCGCCAGGCGGACCTCGTCTCCTCGCTGCCCAGCAACTACGAGTACCTGCGGCAGCTGCACGGGGACAGCTGATGGGCGCCAAGAAGCTCCCTGTCCTCGACGGGCCCGTCGCGTCGGCCGGCGACCATCGGGCGCTGATGAGCCGCTTCCCCACCGGGGTCGCCGTGGTGACGGCCGTCGACACCGTCGGCCGCCCGCACGGCATGACGTGCTCGTCGGTGACCAGCGTCACCCTGTCGCCGCCGACGATCCTGGTGTGCCTGCGGATCGGCAGCGCCACGCTGCGTGCCGTCCATGAGCGCGGCGCCTTCGCGGTGAACCTGCTGGACGCGGGGGCCCGCGACACGGCGGAGCTGTTCTCGGGGCCGGTGCCCGACCGGTTCTCCCGCGTGCGCTGGATCAGGTCGCAGTACGGGCTGCCGTGGCTGGTGGACGACGCGCTGGCGATGGCCGAGTGCCGGGTGAGCAGGGTGATCCGCGACGGCGACCACGAAGTGCTGTTCGGGCGGCTGCTGCGGGTGGCCGAGCAGCCGGGGACCCCGCTGCTGTACGGCATGCGGTCGTACTCGGCGTGGCGCCCGTCATCGCCGGCCCGCCCGGCGGAGATGAAGGACATGAGCGCATGACGACGAACAACGGTGTGACCGAGATCTTCGCCGCCCTCGACCGCTGGGCTGCCACCCGCCCGTCCGAGACCGCGGTGAGCGCACCCGACGGGACGCTCACGTTCGCCCAGCTCGCCGAGCGCGCGGCGGCCATCGCGGGCATGCTGGCCGCGCAGGGCGCGGGCCCCGGCACCCAGGTGGGGCTCTGCCTCGGCCGCAGCCATCTGTCGCTTCCCGCGCTGCTCGCCGTGTGGTGGACGGGCGCGACTGCCGTGCCGCTGGACGAGCGGCACCCCGCCGACCGGCTCAGCTTCGTGCTGCGCGACTCCGACACCCAGCTGATCGTCGGTGACCGCGTGCCGGCGGGAGCCGTGCCGCAGCGGTGCCGGGTGCTGCCCGCCGCCGCGCTGAACGGGGACGATCCGGCGCCGCGCCGGGGCGACCCGCACCCCTCCGGCGTCGCGTACGTCATCTACACCTCGGGCACGACCGGCTGGCCGAAGGGCGTCGAGGTGTCCTACCGGGGGCTCGGGGCGTTCGTCGCCGCGCTGGGCGGGCTCGGCCTGCCCACGGGCGGCACGGGCGTGAACGCGGTGTCCCCGGCCTTCGACGGCTGGCTGTGGTGCGCGCTGCTGTACCTCAGGTACGGCCAGGGCATGACGATCATCGACACCGACCTGGCCGAGAGCGTCGCGGCGGCGGCGCCGAACGTGGTGTGCATGACGCCGTCGCTGCTGCTGGCCTGCGACGAGGAGGTCGCGGGAGCCGAGGTGCTGGTGGCGGCCGGCGAGCCGCTGCCCGCCGCGCTGGCGGCCCGCTTCACCGGCAGGATGCTCAACGTGTACGGGCCCACGGAGGCGACCATCGCGGCCACCTGCGCCGACACGGCCAGGGGCGACGACGTGACGACGATCGGCCGGCCGCTCCCCGGCTACACCGTCCACATCCTGGACGACGAGCTGCGGCCCGTCCCCCCTGGCACTCAGGGGGAGCTGTTCATCGGCGGTCCCGCCGTGGCGGCCGGCTACCGGCGACGGCCCAGGCTGACCGCCGAGCGGTTCGTCCCCGACCCGTTCTCCGGCGACGGCGGCCGGCTGTACCGCACCGGCGACCTCGCGCTGTGCCGCCCCGACGGCCTGCTGGAGTACCGCGGCCGCTGCGACGAGCAGGTGAAGATCCGCGGCTTCCGGGTGGAGCTCTCGGAGGTGGAACGCGTCGCCCTGGAGATCGACGGCGTCCGCGGCGCCGCCGCGTACCTGCTGGCCGGTCTGGACGCGCTCGGGCTCGCCGTGGTCGTGGACTCCGGCGAGCGCCTGGAGGCGG
Source organism: Nonomuraea salmonea (assembly GCF_042428605.1). Lineage (NCBI taxonomy): Bacteria > Bacillati > Actinomycetota > Actinomycetes > Streptosporangiales > Streptosporangiaceae > Nonomuraea > Nonomuraea salmonea. Next base: position 396,709 of record NZ_JBHMCF010000038.1, on the reverse strand, counting down.
TCCGTACGGCCTGCGCCGACCGGCTGCCGCCGGCCGTGGTCCCGTCCCAGGTGACGGCGGTCCCCGCACTGCCCACCACGCCCACGGGCAAGGTGGACCGCGCCGCGCTCGCCAGGATGACGGCCGCCACCGCGACCGGTGGGCGGCAGCCTGGCACGCCCGCAGAACGCGTGGTCCGCGAGGTGTGGAACGGCCTGCTGCCGCAGCCGGTGCACGACGTGGACGCCGACTTCTTCGAGCTGGGCGGCCACTCCCTGCTCGCGGCGCGGGCCGTGGCGGCGCTGCGCAGGGCGACGGGCGTCCGGCTCACGGTCGCGCAGCTGCTGGGCAACCCCACGGTGGCGGGCCTCGCCGCCGAGCTGGACCGGCTGGGCTGGGTCGTCACAGAGGAGGTGTCGTGAGCGGGCCTTGGCTGCTGCCGTTCCACGCGGGGCCGCCGGCGCCGGCGACGCTGCTGTGCCTGGCGCCCGCCGGGGCCGGCTGCGGGCAGTACCGTCCGTGGCAGGCCATGGCGGGGCCCGAGGTCTCCGTGGTCGGGGTCCAGCTGCCCGGCAGGGAGACCCGCTGGGCCGAGCCGCCGGCGAGCAGCGTGGACGAGGTGGTCACCGGCGTGCTCGGCGAGCTGACCGCGCTGCTCAAGCCGGACGACCCACTGATCGTCTTCGGCCAGAGCTTCGGCGGCCTGCTGGGCTACGAGATCGTCCGCAGGCTCGCCGACGACTACGGCAGGCGTCCTCGTGCGCTGGTCGTCGCCGGCTGCCGCCCGCCCCACATGTGGGTGGGCGCCGGCCGGGGCCTGGCGGAGGACGACGCCGAGCTGACGAAGCTGCTCGACGTACGGGCCCTGGACGAGGACGACCTCGACGAGGACAGCCGCGAGCTGATGCTCGACGTGCTGCGGCAGGACGCGCGGCTGTCGCTCACCTACACCCATCACGCGGTGGCCCTCCCGGCCACGCTGGAGGCGTGGGGCGGCGAGGACGACGAGACGGTCACGCCCGGCCACCTCGACGGCTGGCGGGCCTATGCGGGAGGCGGGTTCCGCCGGCGGACGTTCCCCGGCGGACACTACTTCTGCCTGGAGCGGGCGGACGACGTGGTCGCCGCGCTCGGGGCGTACTGGAGCTGACCATGCAGGTGAATCTCAAAGACCCCGAGCTGTTCAGCAGGGGCGGGTTCTGGTCGGTGCTGGCCTGGCTGCGGCAGCACGACCCGGTGCACTGGCACGAGGAGGACGACGGCCCCGGGTTCTGGGCGGTGACCCGCTACCACGACGTCGTGGGGGTCTACACCGACCAGAAGTCCTACAGCTCGCGTTACGGGATGCGCCTGGACAGCGACCCCGGCGCGGTGTCGGCCGTCGCCCAGCGCATGCTGATCGTCTCGGACCCGCCCGACCACACCCAGCTCAAGAGCGTGCTGGCCAAGGAGTTCGGCCACGCCGAGGTGCCGCGGCTGCAGGCGCTGGTCGAGCGGGTCGTGCGCGCCGTCGTGCGGGACGCGATCGCCCAGGGCGAGGTCGAGTTCCTGGAGGTGGCCAAGCAGATCCCCAACAACGTGGTGTGCGCGCTGATGGGGATCCCGCGCAGCGAGTGGGAGTGGGTCGGCTCGATCACCACGGAGGCGTTCGAGGGGGACGACGAGGCGGCTCGCGCGGGCGCCCACAGCGAGATCTTCCTCTTCTTCGCCGAACTGCTCGCCGAGCGGCGGCGGAACCCCGGCGACGACTTCGTCAGCCGCATCGCCGCCGAGCGCAGGCTGGTCGGTGAGGGCGAGGAGCGGCCGCTGACCGACGAGGAGATCATCTTCAACTGCAACGGCGTGCTGGCCGGGGCGAACGAGACCACCCGGTACTCGGCCGCCGGCGGCGTGCTCGCCCTCATCGAGCGGCCCGACCAATGGGAGCTGCTGCGTTCCGCGGGGGCCTCCGGCGTGCCCGCCGCCGTGGAGGAGGTGCTGCGCTGGACGGTGCCGGGCGTGCACGCGATGCGCACAGCTGTACGGCCTGCCAAGATCGGCAACGTGCGCATCGCGGTCGGCGACCGGGTGACGCTCTGGAACGTCTCCGCCAACCGGGACGAATCGGTCTTCGAGCACGCCGATCAGTTCCGGGTCGACCGCTCGCCCAACCGGCACATCACGTTCGGCGCCGGCCGTCACCTATGCCTGGGCGCCCGGCTGGCCCGCCTGGAGCTGAAGGTCTTCTTCGAGGAGCTGATCGGCCAGGTGCGGACGATGGAGCTGACCGGGGAGCCCCGCTACAACGCCTCCAACTTCACCTGGGGCCTGCGCAGCCTGCCGATCCGGCTCGCGTCCTGACCCCTGACGAGCACAGCGCCCGGCGACCGCCGGGCGCTGTGCCGTGTTCAGGACGAAAAGGAAGGCCCCGCCGGGAGCGGCGGGGCCGATGGTCATGCCAGGGAACGTTCGCCTCCCGACACCACGAGCGCCTCTCCCGGCTCAGGGACCTTGACGGTGCCCGGCAGGGCGGGCGTCAGCACGATCGTCTCGTCGCCGACGGGAAGGGCGAGGTTCCGCGTCCGCCGCTCGGGCAGCAGCAGCAGATCGGCCACCTGGTCCAGGACCATGGTCATCCACTCGTGCAGGCTGCGCCTGCTCTCCCCGGCCGCCTGCAGCCAGCGCTCCTCCCTGGAGTGGTCGAGGCGCAGCGTCACCGGCGTCTCCTGCGGGCGCTCGCGGGCGCCGACGCACCGGTTGCGCAGCTGCTGGCGGAGCTGGTTGCGCGACCACCTGTGCTGCTCCACCCGGTCGAGCCACTCGTCCTGCTCGTCGGGCGGCAGCGAGGCCAGCTCCGCGTGGTGCTGGAAGCTGACCCTGTCGCGGCGGCGGTGCATCGGGAAGCGCCGCGCAACCCAGGCGTAGTTGCGCAGCGTCTGGTAGTTGAGCGACGTGCCGGCGATAGCGCGCTGATACCGGTCGGGGAAGGTCTTCTCGCCGTAGTTGAGCCAGTCACCGAGCCACCACGTCGATGAGTCAGTGATCAGGGCGATCTGCTTGCCCAGCCGCTCCCACGAGGTGAACGGCATCGCCTGGGGCAGCACCAGCCCGACTCGCTTGGTGAGCACGGTGTTCGGCAGGCCGAGCCGGCTCGGGGCGGCCGGCGGCCGGCGGCCCGGCATCGCGGGCTCGTTGCGGCGCATGGCGTCCATCACGCTGCGTTCCCGTTCGAGGTCTCGCCGGCCACCGGCTCCCAAGGGCCGTAGGCGACGGTGATGTCGCGGGCGACCACCTCGGCGTTGGCCGTGCCCATGGCCTCCATCTCGCGGTGCGCGCACTCGGCCGCTTCCCTGTCCATGCCGAAGTCCTCAACCATGGTCTGCTGCTGGTCGGTGAACATCACGGCGTACTCGCGGTAACTTCCGACCACTCGATGGGTGGGGTCCAGAGTTTGCGTCATGGTCTTCCTCGTTTCGTACTGATCTGTGTTCCCGCAGCGTCCGGCCCACCGGTCCGGCAGGCGCGCGGCCTGCGCCGATGGACGGTGAACATCGCAATTCCTTCCATTTCCGGTCATTTTCCGCCCAGACTAAAGTCACGGCGGCTCGGGATCGACGGAATGGATCACGCATGCGGTGTGAATAATTCACGGTCGGCGAATGAGGAGATAACTAGGAATCTCCGCTGGATCGGCACACGATCTGGCTGTCCAGTTGCTTTCCGGTTCCCGAGGAGGGGTCATGACCGCATCGGTACTCTCGCGCCCCGACGCCCAGGCGAAGCGCGAGCGCTCCACCACGATCACCGCATGGACCATGACGGACGCGGACGTTCCCGCGGCGTGGGCGGCCGACCTCGTCATCGAGGACCCGGCCGAGCAGACGCGTCCGGCCTTCCCCACGTACTGCGCTGCGTGAGGCGGCCATGGCGGCCCAGGCAGACCGGCTGTTCCTCGGTTTCAAGCGCCACCTCAGGGTGGAGCAGGCTCCGGGCGGTGCGATCCGGGTGACCTCGGCGCGGGGCACGACCACCCTGCAGGGCGCCCTCGTCCACCGGCTGGCGCCGCTGCTCGACGGCACCCGTACCGAGTCCGAGATCCGCCGCGCGATGGCGCCGTTCGCGTCCGAGGACAGGGTCGGCCACATGCTGGGCCGCCTGGCGCGGGCGAACCTCGTCGGCTTTCAGACGACGTCGCGAACCGCCGCCGACGCCTACTGGGACCTCGCCGGCGTCGACCGGCCGGACACCGGCGCCGATCCCACGTCGGTCGCGGTCGTCGCGCTCGCGGGCGCGCAGCCCGCGGCCGACGCCTGCCGGGCCGCCGGGCTGACCGTCACACAGGACGAATCCCGCGCCGACGCCCTGTTCGTGCTCTGCGCCGACTACCTCGACCCGCGCCTGGCGGAGATCAACGCGCGGCGGCTGTCCGACGGGACGCCCTGGCTGCTGGCCAGCGTCTGCGGACCCGACGTGTGGGTGGGCCCCGCCTTCGAGCCGGGGACGGGCCCGTGCTGGGAGTGTCTGGCCGCGCGGCTGCGCCGCCGCCGGTCCGGCACACCGGAGCCGCCCGAGGCGTCGCTCGCGCCGACCCGCGCCGCAGGCCTGCACCTGGCGGTACTCGAGCTGACGAAATGGCTGGCCGGCGCGGCGAGCGGGCTGCGCGAGCAGGTGTGGACGCTGGACACGGTGAATCTGGCGCTGTCCTGCCACCCGGTCACGCGGCGTCCGCAGTGCGCCGCGTGCGGGGACCCCGCCGCGAACCGCGTGCGCGTGGTCCCCGCCTCGGTGGCGCCGGCGGGCAGCAGGCCGGGCAACAGCCATCGAGCGATGCCGCTCGAGGACGTGTGGGAGCGCTACCGCCACCTCGCCGACCCGGTGACCGGCATCACCGACCCCATCAGGCCCGACCCGCGCAGCCCCGGCTTCGTCCACTGCTACCTGTCGGGCAGGAACCTCGCGCTCGACGACGAGGCAGGCGGGGTGCGGCAGTGGAGCGGCGGCAAGGGCTGCACCGATCTGGAGGCGCGGGTCAGCGCGCTCGCCGAGGCCGTGGAGCGCTACTGCGGCACCAGGCTCGGCGACGAGCAGGTCGTCTGCGGCAGCTACCACGACCTGCGCGCGGACGCCGTCCACCCGGACAGCTGCCAGCTGTTCCACGAGCGCCAATACGCCGAGCGGGCCCGCTGGAACGCCGGCGCCACGCCGTTCCAGCAGGTCCCCGAGCCCTTCGACGATCGGGCGGTCATCGACTGGACCCCCGTACGCTCGCTGACGACGGGGGCCGAGCGGCTGCTGCCCACCGACCTGCTCTACTTCACCGGCGGCGCCGGCGAGCCCTCGCTCAAGGCCACCTCCAACGGCAACGCCGCGGGCGCGAGCCTCGCCGACGCGACCGTCCAGGGCTTCCTCGAACTGGTGGAACGCGACGCGGTGGCGCTGTGGTGGTACAACATGACCCGGCAGCCGGTGATCGACCAGGCGTCCTTCGGCGATCCGTTCATCTCCGGCGTCTTCGACGGCCACGCGGGCATCGGCCGGGCCCTGTGGCTGCTCGACCTCACCTCCGACCTCGGCGTGCCCGTCGTGGCGGCGATCTCGCGCCGCACCGACAAGCCGGCCCAGGACATCATGCTCGGCTTCGGCGCCCACTTCGACGTGCGCATCGCCGTGCGCAGGGCGCTCACGGAGCTCGGGCAGATGCTCAGCGCGGTGGCCGACGCCGGGCCGGACGGCACCGGGTACGCGCTGGCCGACCCACACCTCGTGACGTGGTGGCGCGAGGCCACCACGGCGAACCAGCCGTACCTGCTGCCCGACCCCGGCCAGGCGCCACGCCGCCTCGCCGACTACGGCGAGACCGGGCACGGCGGCCTGGAGACCGACGTCGCCGCCATGCACGCCATCGCCGAGCGGCACGGCCTGGACATCCTCGTGCTGGACCAGACCAGGCCCGACATCGGCATGCCGGTCGTCAAAGTGACCGTGCCCGGCCTGCGGCACTTCTGGGCCCGTTTCGCCCCAGGCCGGCTGTACGACGTCCCTGTCCGGCTGGGCCGGCTGCGCCGGGCCACCGCCTACCACGACCTCAATCCCATCCCGCTGTTCCTCTAGTCGCAGGAGTGACCGATCATGGCTGCCGGATTCGGCCACAGGAGACGCGAACTGCACGCGTTATGGTCCTTTCGCGAGGACGTCTACCTCGAAGCCGACTCCCGCGCAGGAACCCTGGTGCTGCACAGCCGCTGGGACGACATCAAGGTGCCGCATCCGGGGCGGACGGTGGCCGAGGCGCTCCAGCGGATGGTCCTGGGGCCCATCCGCCTCGACAACGTCATCAGCGAAGCGGCGGACCTGGCCAACCTCCACCGCCTGCTGGAACGCCTCGAACCCCTGGTCGTGCGCTCCCTGGGCGCGGACCAGGAGCAGCCGCTGGTGTCGCTGGTCCCGCTCACGCCGCGCTCGCGCCTGAGGGTGCCGCCGGTGCCGGGCGACGTCCCCGTCCGGCTGTCCAGGTTCGCGATCATCAGCTCCGACGGCATGGACTACCGGCTCGAATCGCCCCTGGCGCTGCACCGGGTGGTCCTGCACACCCCCGAGGCCATGGGCCTGGTCGGCCACCTCAGGCGGCCGACCAGGCTGGACGCGATCGGCGACGCTCCGCCGTACTTCGCCACCCTCGTCGCCCACCTGGTGGCGACGGGGATGGTCGTGCTGGCGGAGCGCGTCGAGCCGTTCCGCCCGGCGGAGTTCGCCGAGGACACCGACGACGTGCTGGTCGCGTGGTCGCCGGTCAACCTGCTCTTCCACAGCCGTTCCACGCTGGGCAGGCACGACGCGGACTTCGGGGCCACGCATCCGGTGGGGGACCGGCGCGGCGTCGAGCCCGTGGTCGCCGACCGCCGCGACAGCGGCCTCGTCACGCTGTACCGGCCCACGTGGGAGGGCCTGGTCGCGGCCGATCCGCCGCTCGGCGCGGCCGTGGAGGCGGCGAACGGCGCGCCCCCCGCCCCTGGTCCGCTCACCGCGCGGGAGCTCGGCGAGCTGCTCTACCGCACGGCCAGGGTGCGCTCGGTGAGCGGCCCGCCCGGCTCGCCCGAGGAGACCAGCGACCGCCCTTATCCGAGCGTCGGCTCCCGCTATGAGCTGGAGCTGTACGTCGTCGCGGGCGACTGCGGCGACATGCCGCGCGGCGTCTACCACTACGACCCGCTCGATCACGGCCTGCGCAGGCTGCCGGGCGCGCCGGCCGACGTCGGCGCGGCGCTGGAGAACGCGCGGCTGGCCGCCGAGATGGATGATCCGCCGCCCGTCCTCGTCATCATCACCGCACGTTTCCGCCGGCTGTCGTGGAAGTACAACGGGCTCAGCTACGCCATGATGCTGAAGAACGTCGGCATGCTCACCCAGACGCTGTGCCTGGTGGCCGCCGGGCTCGGGCTGGGCGCGCACCCGCTGGAGAGCGTGGACGTCGAGTTGTGGGCCGACGCCCTCGACGCCGACTGGCGCGTCGAGTCGAGCGTGGGCGCCCTCGTGCTCGGCAGGAAGCCGCCGCGCGAGCTCGCGAGCGGCTGGCAGCCGGTGAACGACGCCCACTGGCCCGACCTGGCGCACCGGCTGACCCCGGCCGGAGAGACCGCCTGATCACCGCCCCTGATGGGTCACGTGCGCGTATGCGGCGGCCATGAAGTCCGATCGGTCCGTGTGGCAAGATGTTTTCACATCCGTTCACGGGCGAGGTGAGGGTCGGACGTGGCACCCGATCATGACGAACGGCGCGCTGCTCACGATGAGGTTCCCGTTTTCCTAAGTGCCAGAGCCTTTCATGCCGGCGCCTCTTCGCCCGACGGGGGCTGTTCCGATTTTCCTATCAACGTGCGTTCCGCTGCCCGCGCGCTGAGAGGAAGGCAGCCGAGCCGCTAAGGGGGCAAGGGGATGGGCCCGCACTTACTGGGTCATGAGGGAGAGCGGCTCAGGCCCTTGGAGCCGCGTACACGGCGGGTGGCGTGGGCCGTCACCGCCGCCGTCGCCGTCGGCTATGCCACCAACTCGGTGATCGCCGTGGTGGCGGGCGGCCTGCGCGGCGCGGGCCTGCTCGCCTTTCTCGGCTGTCTCGCCGTCGTCGTGTCCCTGCAGCTCGCGCACTACAGCCAGGGCGCGCTCGGCTGGCCGGCCCGGGTCCGCTTCCTCACGCTCGCGCTGCAGGCCGTCGCCACGTTCGCGCCCGCCGCCTGGGTGGGGCCGCAGTTCGGCGCCGCCGCCGGCTTCCTCGCCGGCTCGACACTGGTGGTGATCAAGGGCGGCGTTCGGTGGGTGCTCTATCCCGCCGTGGGCGCCGCGGTGCTGGTCGCGGCGCTGCTGCAGGGCCAGCCGTGGGAGCCGCTCAACCTGATCTACGCCGTGCACTTCACGCTGCTGACCGGCCTCATGCTGTACGCCGTCGGCTCCCTGTCGACGATCGCCGCCGAGCTGCACGACTCCCGTACCGACCTCGTCCGCATGGCCGTCGTGCAGGAACGCCTGCGGGTCGCCCGCGACCTGCACGACCTCGTGGGGCACGACCTGTCCGCGATCACCCTCCGGTACGAGCTGGCGTACCGGCTGCTGCCCGCCGCCCGCGCCCGCGCACTCGAGGAGATGCGGCACGCCCTCGACGTCGTACGCCAGGCCACGGTCGGCGCCCAGTCCGTGACCGGCGGCTACGGCAAGATGTCGCTGGCCAAGGAGCGGACCGACGCCGCCGCCACCCTGTCCGCCGCCCAGATCGAGGCCGGCATCCGCATCCCCGACGTCACCCTCACCGGCCGCCTCGACGAGGTGATGGCGATCGTGCTGCGCGAGGGCATCACCAACGTGCTGCGGCACAGCAAGGCGCAGCACTGCGACGTCGAGCTGGCCGTCGAGAACGGTACGGTCAGGCTGCACGTGGCCAACGACGGCGTGGACGCGGTCCACGCGGACCTCACCGACCGCGGCGACGGCCTGGGCAACCTGACCGCCCGCCTGGCGGAGATCGGCGGCCGGCTGACGGCCAGGGGGGAGGGCCACTGGTTCCACCTGACGGCCGAGGCCCCGCTGCGCCACCAGTCCGCCCCGCCCGACCGTCACCCGCAGGACGCCTCCCCGCGCGGCGGCTGGAGGCAGGGGGCCGGAGTCGCGGACCGGTGGGGCCCGAGGACGGCAGCCTGGATCGTCGCCGTGGTGCTGGCCGGTTACGCGCTCGCCATCCTGCTCAACATCGTCTGGACGTACCAGGGCACGGCGGACGTGCTGGGCGCCGCGGCCTGCTTGGCGGTCATGCTGGCGATGCAGGTGCCGCTCACCTTCGGCATGCTGCGCACGCCCCGGGCGCGCTGGGCCGCGCTGGTGGTGGAGGCCGCCGCCGCCTTCCTGCCGCTGGCCTGGCTGCACGTCCCGTGGGGCGGCATGGGCGGGTTCGTGGCGGCGGGCGTGCTGCTCGTGGTGTCCGGCAGGGCCCGCTGGATCCTGTACGCCGCCCTGGGCGCCGCCGTGCTGACGCTGGCGGTGCTGGCCGGGACGAGCATCAGCATGGTCGCCTGGCTCACCATCTCGACGCTGCTCACCGGCCTCGTCGTGTACGCCGTGAGCTGGCTGCTCATCATGGTGGCCGAGACGCATGCCGCGCGCGGCGAGCTGGCGGACGCCGCCGTCGAACGGGAACGGCTGCGCATGGCACGCGAGCTGAACGAGGTGCTGGTGGACGGCCTGTCGCAGGTGGCGCTCAAGGGCGTGCTGGCGTGCCGCCTGATGAGCACGTCCCCCTCCCGGGCGCACACGGAGCTGGAGCGGATCCTTGACTCGCTCAGACGCATGCTGGCCGACGTACGCCATGTGGCCAGCGACTACCGCAACATCTCCTTCACCGGCGAGGTCGACTCCGCGCAGGCGATACTCACGGCGGCCGGGATCGAGGTCAGGGCCGATCTCCGGCTCGGAGCCCTGGACGACAGGACCGACACGGTGCTCGCGACCATGCTGCGCGAGGCGGTCACCAACATCCTGCGCCACAGCACCGCCCGCCATTGCGTCATCGAGGGCGCGGACGGCCGGCTGACCATCGCCAACGACGGGGTGGACCTTCCTTCCGGCCCCCGTACGGTCCACAACCAGCATGGTCTGGGCGATTTGGAGCGGCGCCTGGACGGCGTCGGCGGTCAGCTGGAGGCACGCGTCGAGGACGGGTGGTTCAAGGTGACCGCTCGTTTGTGACGGCGGCGCGTTTGCGCCTGCCGCTGTGGCATATAGGTTGCTTAGGGGTGACGTGCAGGGGGCGGAATGCTGGAGCTGAAGGTCCTGATCGCCGAAGACGTGCACATGGTGCGGGGAGCGCTGGCCGCGTTGCTCACTCTGGAACCCGACATCTCCGTGGTGGCCGAGGTCGAGTGCGGTGACATGGTCGTTCCCACGGCGCTCAAGACGAAGCCCGACGTGGCCGTCATCGACATCGACATGCCGCGCATGGACGGCCTGACCGCCGCGCAGATCCTGCACGAGAAGCTGCCGTCCTGCCGCACGCTGATCCTCACCGGCATGGGCCGCCCCGGCACGCTCAGGCGGGCACTCGCGGTGTCGGTGTCCGGCTTCCTGCTCAAGGACGCGCCCGCCGACCAGCTCGCCGCCGCCGTCCGCGGCGTCGCGGCGGGCCGCCGCATCGTCGACCCCCAGCTCGCCCTGTCCGCCTGGGACATCGGCGAGAACCCGCTGTCAGGGCGCGAGATCGAGGTCCTGCACCTGGCGTCCAAGGGGGCGGAGGCGGAGGAGATCGCGGCCACGCTGCACCTGTCGGTGGGCACGGTGCGCAACCACCTGACCAAGATCGTCACCAAACTCAACGCCCGCAACCGCGTGGACGCCATCCGCATCGCCACCGAGGCCGGCTGGGTCCACTGAGCGTTGCGACGCTTCGTTCAACGGAATACTGTCGCCCCATGCCGAGGGGAACTTCTGAAGTCAGCGAGCCGATGTACTTCGTGCTCACCGCCCTGCGTGCGGGCCCGCTGCACGGACACGCGATCAGCAAGTCGATCAAGGAACTGTCCGCAGGCAGGGTGCAGCCGTCGGTCGGCACCCTCTACGGCATCCTGGAGCGGCTCAACGAGCGCGGCGTGATCACCGTCGACCGCGAGGAGACGGTCAACGGCCGCAACCGCCGCTACTTCCGCATCACCGACGAGGGCCAGGCGCTCGTGGAGGCCGAGGCGAGGCGGATGCACGAGGCCGCCGCGCTCGTCCTGCGGCCCTCCAGCTCATGACGGTTGTCCCGCAGGCCCCACAGTCGTCGCAGAGCCCCCGAAGCTCGCAGGATCCGCGAAGCCCCGAGAGCCCGGAGAGCCCGGAGAGCCCGGAGAGCCCGGAGAGTCCGGAGAGTCCGGAGAGTCCGGAGAGCCCTCAGGGTCCGCGAAGCCCCGAGAGCCCGCAGGGCGGGGCGCTGGAGCGCCGCTACCGCGCGCTGCTGCGGGCCTATCCGCGCTCCTACCGCGCGGCGCACGGTGACGAGCTGCTCGACGTCCTGCTGGAGTCGGCGGACCCCGGCAGGACCGTGCCCGTGCCGAGGGAGGCGTGGGGCCTGCTGGCGGGCGGCGTGCGCAGCCGTGTCGTGCACCTGGCGGCCGGCAGTCCCTGGAAGGACGGCCTGCACCTCGGCGTGACGGCCCTGGCGGCGGTGCAGCTGGCGGCGCTGCTGCCGTACGCGGGGTCGCTGCCCCTGTGGACGGCGGTGTCGGCGCTCGCCCTGCTCGCCGTCCTGCGCGGGTGGGTGTGGGCGGCGGTTCCGCTCACGCTGGCCGTCGGCATGAAGGCGGTGGCGATCGCGGGTGGCCGGCAGATCTTCGACCTCACGCTGCTGCCCGTCTATCCGTCGCCGCTCGGCGATCACGCGCTCTTCGCCGACGGCGACCCGTACGTGGTGGCGGGCGGATACGCGGTCACGCTGGCCGGCCTGGGGGTGCTGGCGGCGCGCGGACGGCCGCTGCGTGCCCGGTCGTGGTGGTGGTGCGCGGCGGTCCTGGCGGCGGCGTGGTCGGGTCCGCACTGGATGGTGGAGGAGGGCCCGCTGTCCCTCTCGCTCAGCAGGATGGCCGTGGAGGCGGTGGCGTTCGGGCTGGCGGCCTGGGCCGGATATCTGACGCGCGACCACCGGTGGGCGCTGGCCGCCGGCATCTATCTGGCGGTGACCTCGGGTGACCTGGTCGTGCACGCGTCCGAGCTGACCGGGCAGCACCTGGCCTACTGGGGCGTGCTCGCCGTGCTGGCGCTCTGGGCCGCCGGCACGCCCCTGAGACAGCGGCGGCACTGCCTGGATTGACCATGCTCCGTTGAACGGAGTATGGTCGGGCACCATGCCGTACAGACTCCACGTGCGCACGCTCCTGCCCCTGGCCGCCCTGGCCCTGCTCTGCGGCTGCGGGGGCGCCGCAGAGACCGCCGCGCCGTCGCCGAGCGCGACGAGCGACAAGAAGCACCGGCTCGAAGCGGCCAAGGCCGACTGCATGAAGCAGCAGGGCTTCAAGTACGTCCCGTACGTCTCGCACCCCCAGGTGCAGGACACCGACGAGAGCCGCAAGCGCGCCGCAGGCGACTACCAAGCAATGCGGAAATTCCGCCAGAAATACGGGTTCGGGATATTCGCGACGTACGTCTATCCCAAGGAGATGGGCAACCCGGCGGTCAAGCCCGACGACCCCCAGGTCAACCCCAACTGGGCGATCCAGTCCTCGCTCTCGAAGGCCCAGATGGGCGCCTACAGGAAGGCCCTGGACACCTGCGTCGTCACCGCGGCCAACCAGGTGCTCGGCCTGAAGCTCAAGCCGGGCACCGACTACTACGCCGAGCAGTACGACGCCCGCCGCCGCGAGCTCAAGAGCGGCGTCGACGGCGACCCCGAGCTGATCAGGCTGGCCGGCGCCATGGCCGCCTGCCTGAAGGGCAAGGGCCACGCGATCAGCGACGCCACGCCGCTGGCGATGGCCGAGCGCGGGCCCGAGACGTTCCGCGTCCAGGAGGACAGGCTGGGCCGGGCGCAGCGGGACGACGTGCCCGACGTCGCGCCTCCGGCGAAGGAGGGCGAGCCGCCCATGACGTACGCGCCCACCCTCACCCCGGAGGAGGCGCGCCCCTATCTGAACAGGGAGATCAAGGCGGCGCTCGACGACCTGGAGTGCGGCAGGGACTTCTACCCCGCCTACCTGCCGCGCCAGGCGGCGATCGACGAGCAGGTCAACGACCGGTTCGGCATGTGAAGCCGCCATGAAGTCGCCACGCAGGCTCTTGGCCGGCGTCATCGCCGGCGTCGTCGTCATCGCCGCCGCGGGCTGGGCGCTGAGCACCCGGTTACGCTCGCCCGCCGACGAGGCGGCCCGCAGAGCCGCGCCCAGGCCCTCGCTCGTCACCGCCGCCGTCGAGCGCCGCAAACTCGTCAGCACCGTCGTGACCAGCGGCACCCTGGAGTACGGCTCGCCCCTGCCCATCACCCTCGCCGGAGCGGTCGGCGGCGCGGCGGAGCTGCAGAGGGCGACCAGGGCGCCGCGCAAGGGCCGCATCAAGGAGGGGGCGGTGCTGATGGAGGTCAACGGCCGCCCGGTGTTCGCGCTGCGCGGCTCCGTGCCGATGCACCGCACGATCGCCCCGGGCAGCAAGGGCGCCGACGTCAGGCAGCTGCAGCGGGCGCTGCGCAGGCTGGGCTTCGGCGGGCCGCTGACGGGCGTGTTCGACCAGGCCACGATCGCCGCCGTCACCAGGATGTACACGAAGAAGGGGTACGAGGCCCAGCAGCCGTCGCTGGCCGACCGGCAGGCGTACGACACGCTGCGCAAGGCCGTACAGACGGCGCAGGAGACCCTCGCGACCGAGCAACAGGCGCTCGACCAGGGCCGTGACGTGCTGCCGCTGAAGGTGAAACTCGACAACGCCGAGGCGGACATGACGGCGGCGAAGCGGGCGCTGAAGCAGGCCGAGGAGCGGCGGCTGACGCCCGAGGACGAGGCGAAGCTGGCGGCGGCCGACGCGGCCGTACGCGCGGCGGAGGAGAAGCTGGCGGCGGCCGAGCAGGAGCTGGAAGCGGCCAGGACCCGGCCGACGCCCACCCCCACCCCCGCCCCAACTCCCAGCCTCACCTCCACCCCCGCCCTCATCTCCGCGAGTCAGCCGCCCGCTGACACGAGCCTGTTGCGGATGCGGGTCGACAACGCCAGGGCCGACCTCGCCGCCGCCCACGAGGCGCGCGGCCTGGCCATGGAGGAGGCGCGGCAGGCCAGGGAGAAACGGCTGGAGGAGCTGCGCAAGGCCGTACGCACCGCCAAGGAGAGCCTGGTCACGGCCCAGCAGGCGCTGCGGCAGGCGAGGAGGTTGTCACCCACCAGGCTCAAGGTGGCGGGCGCCAGGAAGGACGTGGCGGCGGCCGAGGAGATGCTGGCCGAGTACGCCCGCACGTACGGCACCTCGGTCCCGCCCGGCGAGGTGGTGTTCCTGCCGAAGCTGCCCGCCCGGGTGCAGAAGGTGTCGGTGAAGGCGGGGCAGCGCGTCGAGGACGAGGTCGCCACCGTCACCAGCTCGTCGTTCATGGTGACCGCGAGCGTGGAGGCGGCGGAGTCGGAGCTGCTGCGCGCCGGCATGGAGGCGAGCATCGAGCTCGGCACGGGCAGGACGTATCGGGCCACGCTCGCAGCGGTCGGCGACCGGGCGAAGGTGCCGGACGCCGAGGAGCCGCCTGAAGGCGCCGTACCGATCCTGCTCACGCCCGCCACGAGCAAGGCGCTCAAGGCCGGTACGGCGGTGACGGCGCGGGTCACCGTGGGCGCGACCGAGGAGCCGGTGCTGGTGGTCCCGGTGGCGGCGGTGATCACCTCGGCCGACGGGAAGGCCCGCGTACGCGTCGAGCACGCGCCCGACGAGACCGAGGACGTCGAGGTGCGCACCGGCCTGACCGCGGACGGGAACGTCGAGGTCACCGGCGCGCTCAAGGAGGGCGACCGGGTGGTGGTCGGCGGTGCCTGAGCCGGTCATCGAGCTGACGGAGGTGTGCAGGGAGTTCCCCGCGCAGCCGCCGGTCCGCGCACTCGACCGCGTCACGCTGCGGGTGTGCAGGGGCGACTACCTGGCCATCACCGGCCCGTCGGGGTCAGGCAAGTCGACCCTGCTCAACGTGCTCGGCCTGCTCGACCGGCCGAGCACCGGCAGCTACCGGCTGCACGGCGTCGAGACCACGACCCTGCGCGACGGCGCCAGGACCCGGTTGCGCGCCGACCGCATCGGCTTCGTCTTCCAGGCCTTTCACCTGCTGTCCCACCGCAGCGTCGTGGAGAACGTCATGCTCGCCGAGGTCTACCGCCGGCGGCCGGGCACGATCAGGCAGCGGCGCGCGCGGGCGATGGCCGCGCTGGAGCGGGTCGGCGTCGCCCATCGCGCCGGCTTCGCGCCCGGCCTGCTGTCCGGCGGCGAACGCCAGCGCGCGGCCATCGCCAGAGCCCTCATGGGCGAGCCGTCCCTGCTGCTGTGCGACGAGCCCACCGGCAACCTCGACAGCCGCAACACCGAGGCGGTGCTCGGCCTGTTCGACGAGCTGCGCGGGCAAGGGCTGACGATCGTGGTGATCACGCACGAGCAGGAGGTCGGCGCGCGGGCCGGGCGGCGGGTGCGCATCACCGACGGCGTGCCGGTGGAGGAGGCGTGATGCACGTACGCGACCTGATCGGCGAGTCCGTCGCCGGCATGCTCGCCAGGCCGGTGCGCTCGGCGCTCACCACGCTCGGCACCGTGCTCGGCATCACGACGCTCGTCGTCACGCTCGGCGTGGCCGCGACGGCGGGCAACCAGATCGTCGGCCGCTTCGACGAGCTGGTGGCCACGGCCATCACCGTGGAGGTGCCGGAGCAGGAGTTCGAGCCGCTCGTGGAGTGGACCGCGATCGACCGGCTGACCAGGCTGCGCGGCGTCGAGTCGGCCGCCGCGGTGGCCGAGAGCGACGACGGCTCCAACCTGTCCGTGCGCTCCAACGACATCGTGGACCCGTCCAGGGTCACCACGCAGTCCCTGACCGTGCTGGCCGCGACGACCGGGCTGCCCGAGGCGGCGCGCGGCCGGATGCTGCAGGGCCGCTTCTACGACACGGGACACGTCCGGCGGGGCGACCGGGTGGCGGTCATCGGCGACCAGGCGGCCAGAGCGCTCGGCGTCACCCGGCTCGACCGGTCACCGGCGATCTTCATCGGCAGGCACGCGTACACGGTGATCGGCATCATGGGCGACCTGCGCCGCGAGCGGAACCTCAGCACGGCGGTGATCGTCCCGCCCACGGCGGGCCGGCAGTTCGGCCTCCGCGACGTCACCCGGGTGCTGGTCAACACCACCTTGGGGGCCGCCGGGCTGATCGCCGGCCAGGCCCCCGCCGCGCTCAGCCCCGGCAACGCGGACATGCTGCACGTGGTCGCGCCGCCCAGCCCCACCAGGGCCCGCGACCAGGCGCAGGACGACGTGAACGCGCTCTTCCTCATCCTCGGCCTGGTCTCGCTGGTGGTGGGCGCCGTCGGCATCGCGAACGTCACCCTGGTCACCGTCATGGAGCGGGTGCCGGAGATCGGCCTGCGCCGCGCCCTCGGCGCCGCCCGCCGGCACATCGCCGCGCAGTTCCTGCTGGAGTCGACGCTGATCGGGCTGATCGGCGGCGTGGTCGGCGCCGCGCTCGGCGTGGTCACCGTGGTCGCCGTGGCGGCCGCCAAGCAGTGGACGCCGCTCCTGGACGTCCGCCTCGCCATCGCCGCGCCCGTCGCCGGCGCGGTGGTGGGCCTGCTGGCCGGCCTCTACCCGGCCCTGCGCGGCGCCAGGATGGAGCCGGTGGACGCCCTGCGGTGAACTGCACACCATTAAGGTGACGCCATGCAGGTCGCGAGCACGTTCGAGGAGGCGCTCGGCAGGGCGCACGCCCGTGGCGACTGGTCCGCCTGCTCGGAGCTGCTGCGCACCGCCGCCTTCGCGCTCCCGATCGGCGACGAGGCGGCGCGGGGTGAGACGCCGGCGGTCTGGCCCACGTTCACGGCGGACGGGCGCACGTGGCTGGCCGTGTTCACCTCGCCGGAGTCGATGGGTGAGGTGGCCTCCCACTTCCGGGTCGTGACCCTGCCGGAGCTGGCGGCCCGCTGGCCCAACCCGCACTGGGGGCTGGCGGTCAACCCGGGACGGCCGGTCTGCTTCATCCTGGAGCCGGGGACGGTGGCCAGGCTCGCCGCCCCGACGCTGCGGGAGGTCGTGGCAGCGGCGCCGGACGCGGGCGTCCCGATCGTGCAGAAGCTGCTGCGCCCGTTCGACGTCCTGGAGCTGCTGAGCACGGGGGAGCCGCGGGTGTCCGGCTACTGCCACCTCGCGACGGACGTGGCGCACCTCACGCGGCCGGCCGCCCTGGCGGAGGCCCTGGCCAGGGACGAGGCGCTCACCCGCGACGGCACCGTGAACATCCTGCGCTGGCCGGCCGTCGGCCTGTCCCTCTACCGCACGCCCTACGGCGGGACGGACGAGCAGAGCATGCGGGCCGTCGCCGGGTGGGTCGTCGAGGAGCCGCCGTTCGTCGGGATGGGCCTCGCGCCCAGCGCCGACGAGATCGTCAGGGAGTACAAGATCGACGGCATCCTGCTGCCGTACGGGGCGGAGATCCTGGAGCTGGGTGCCGACGGCGTGGAGCGGCTGCGCGCGCAGTTCGACGCCGATCGCGGGAAGTGGCTGGTGGAGGAGCCCGGATGAGCTATCGGGCCTCCTGGAGGGGAGCCGTGTACGACGCCGCTCCGCAGCTGCTGGAGGACGGGCTGTGGATCCGGCTGCGCCGCGCGTCGCCCGCCGCCGGGTTCGAGCGGCTGGCGGACGATCTGTACGTCAGGCCCGTCCCCGCCGCGGAGTGCGCCTGGGTACGCCACGTCATCACCGTCTGCACCTGGCGGGACGCGCCGTTCCGGCTGTGCGCGCAGCGGGGGGACAAAGTGCTCATCGAGTACGTCGGCGCGCAGGTCACCGTGGCCAGGGAGCTGGACCTCGACCGGATCGACCGCGGTGTCCACAGGCTGTGGGTGCCCAGGGCCGAGGTCGCGGAGGTGCAGGAGCTGCCGGTGGATGTCCTGTTGTGACGGGTGTTGTCATTGGTACGTTACCGGGCAGACACTTTGGGGGATATGTCGATGAACGTTGATGCGGGCGGGCTGCAGGCCTACACCGACGAGCTCCAAGCCCGGTTCATGCGGTTGCAGAGCGAGGCGCTGTCCCTGAACGAGCAGGCCCGCGCCGTCGAGGTCACGGAGAAGTCGGCGGACGGCCTCGTCTCCGCCACCGTCGGCGCCCGCGGCGAGCTGATCAGCCTCGACCTCGACCCCCGCGTGTTCCGCCGCCCCGACGCCCGCGGACTCGCGGACACGATCAAGGACACCATCCACCGGGCCACGCTCGCGGCCCAGGAAAGGGTGGTGGAGATCTTCGCCTCGATCGTGCCCGCCGAGCAGATGCGGGCGCACGTCGAAGGCGACGTCGAGGCCCTCATGCGGCAGCTGGCCGGCCAGATGGCCGAGGGGGACGGTCACCGGTGAGGAACGAGGAGGGCACCGAGATCACCGAGCCGATCTCGACCGGCATCTCCCAGTTCGAGCTCATGGCGAGTGATCTGGACACCGCCTACCGGTCGGACGAGACGGAGCTGCGCGGACTGCTGGCGGCCAAGATCTGGGGCACGGGAGCGGCCGGCACCGCGTTCATCCAGGCCCTTGAGGCGAACGGCGGCCTGGACCTGTGGCTCTACGACACCGGCGCGCTCGTGCAGGACATCAACAGGACACCGGCCAAGTTACGCAAGGCCGTCGGCAACTCGCTGAGCACCGACGCGGCGCTGGCCCAGCGCACGGCCCGCATGCTCGGCCCCGCCTGACGGAGCGCGACGTCGGATGGCGACAACGAAACCGGTCAACCCCAGTTACGTCCCAGGCAGAGGCGCGCCGCTCCGGCGGGTCCCCACCACCGAGGTACGCCCGGCCTGGGAGACGTCGGCGTTGCCCGACTGGGTCAACTACACGTTCATCCCGCTGTTCACGGCGGGCGAGCCGTGGCCCGCCGACACCAGGACGGTGGAGCTGGGCCGGGCGGCCCAGTTGTTCGACTCCCTGGCGGCCACCATGGGCGACGCGGTGGACAAGACAGGCACCGCCGTCGGCGCCATCGACGCCGGATACACCTCCCCGGCCAAACCGCCCGCGTTCACGGTCATCCGCCGGCAGTTCGACGACAAAACCGGCGTCGTCGCCAAGGCGAACCAGGCCGCGCAGCTGGCCGAGCACTTCGCCTCCTTCGCGCTGGAGGCCGACTTCACCAAACGGTCGATCAACATCGCCTTCTGGGTGTCGGTCACCGCGGCCGCGCTCGGCATCGTGGCCGTCAGCAGCCCCTTCGCGGCGCTGGTCGTACGCCTGTCCGCGCAGCTGGGCAGCGTCCGTGCCCAGCTGCTGCTGCGCCGGCTGCTGCTCGTCGCCGGCCGCGCGGGACCCGCCACGGGCGCCGGCCGGACCGTGCTCGCGGCCGGCGCCGGCAGCCGCTTCCTCGCGTTGGAGCTCGCGACGGAGATGCCAGAAGAGCTCCTGGAAGGTCTGGCCAGCCTGAAGGCCCAGCGCGACCAGATCAAGGAGGGGCTGCGGGACGAGTGGGACTGGCAGCTGACCAACGCCATCATCGTCGGCACCGTCATCGGCACCGCGACCGGCGTCTGGCTCGGTCGCCACATGGCCGGGTACATCGACCGGCTGCCCGGCATCGGCACGCTGTACCGGACGGCGGGCGCCCGCACCGGGGTGCTGCCCGCGTTCCAGCGCTATCCGAGGGCCGTGCTCGCCACTGCCCTGCCGAACGTGCCCGGCTCCGTGGCGGGCCAGGTCGGGGCCGGGGTCCTGGTGTACGGCGATCCCGGACGGATCACCCTGGAGTCGCTGGTGGGCGCCGCCGCTGCCGGCGGGTTCCGGGCGAACACGTACAGCCCGTTCAACGTGCACGTCATGGGCGCGGCCGTCCGCCCGACCACGACCCTGTCGAACTACGCCGCCAGCATGGGGACGCACCTCGCCGGGACGACCACGGACGGGTACCGCCCGGCCACGCACGGGACCGGACCGTCGCCGGACGGGCCCCGGCCGGCCGCCACAGCGCCGCCGCAGGTCGTCCCGCACCAGTGGGCCACGCCGGACCTCTCGGTGCAGACCACCCGCGACGTCACGGACACCCTTCAGCAGCGGCTCACCACCGGTGACCTGCAGCGCCTGCTGAACGGCGACCGCTCGCCGCGCCCCACCTCACCGACGCCGCACATGTCGCCGGCTCCCGACGTCCAGCACCCGAGCGCTCCGGCCCGGCACCAGGCCCCGCCGCACCCCCAGAACCAGACTCAGCCCGCTGAGGGCCAAACCACGCCCCAGCCGAAAACCGCCACCCCCCTCGCACCCGCTCCATCCGAGCAGAACGCCCAAGCCATGCCGGACGCCCAAGCCGAGCAGCGCGCCCAAGCCGAGCCGGACGGCCGTACCGCAGCCACAGCCGACGTCACGGCCGCACCCCCCGTGACTGTCACGGACCTGTCCACGCAGGCCGACTCCGACCGCCCGTCGCAGGACGACCCGGCCGCGGGCCGGCACGCACAGGCCGCGAGTCACCGTCCGGACGGTCCGGCCGCGGCCGCGCAGGGCGGGCCCCGCAACACCGACCTCGACCCCGACACCCGGCCACCGCTGCTCCCTCAGCACGACGAGCGGACCCTGGCCGCGCTGCGCGACGGCAACGCGTACGCCATCGACCCGAAGAAGGCGCTCAAGGCATCGCAGTGGGCCGGCCTCCGCCGGTTCCCCGGCGAGGTGGTCGAGGAGCGGGAGCACCGCAAACGAGTGCTGTCGCTGCTCCAAGTGCGCCTGATGGACGTGACCGACGAGGCGGGGACGACCCACCCCATCACCGAGTTCACCCTCCGGGTCCGGTTCAGGGCTCCCGACCTGAGCAGGGAGGAACTGCTGAAGGAGCAGTCGGACCTCCTCGACTCCATCGATCTGTTCTACAACCACCAGCACAGGCTCCGCGACGGCTCCCAGCTGCACCTGCGGGTGGAGCTCGTGGAGGCCCAGGGGAACGAGCCCGCCGTCCTGCTGGCCCCCGACACCGGGCGACGACCCGACTACGCCCACTTCGCCGTCGGCCAGGCCATCACCTTCTACGCTCACGAGCTGGGCCACCATCTGGGCTTCCCGGACGACTACGTGGACGAGACCGCATACGGGCGGCGCACGCTGACCGCCCCCTACGTCCAGCGGGATCGCACCCTCATGGGCGCCGACCGGCCTTTCTGGCCCTCATCGGCAAGAGTCGTGCGTGACCACCAGGGACGCGAGTTCCCAGCGGTGGTCGGCCTGCGCCCGCGTCACCTGGAGATCCTCTCCGACCTGGCGGAGACCAAGGAGGTCACCGTCCCCCGGCGTCGCGACAGCCGCCGGCGCACCGATCGGACCACGACGGTGTCACGCGACCTGCCGGTCGTCGCCGGTCCCGCGAGTCCGGCGGTGCCGCACGAGACGATCCACCTGCCGGCGCCCACGGCGGAGAGCACCAGGCTGCCCGACCACGTACGCGACCTGCTGGAGAGGTTCCCGGTCAGCGGGCCCGAGTTCTTCCAGCACGCGCTCAGGCTCGACCGCATGGCGGCCCTGCACCGGGACGTCCCGGTCGCGGACCTGACCCGGCACCATCTCGCCTACACCGACGCGCTGATCTCCACGGCGGTCGCCATGTACAACGCGGTGCCCGACCACGCCTTCGACGGCCCCGACCTCACCCGCTTCCGTGCTCTGCTGGAGCTGGTCGCCGACCAGGACGGCGCGGTGCCGGACGCCCGTACCCTCGTCCGTCAGCTGGCGGATGCGATGGACGTGGACCGGTTCCTCATCCGTGACGTGGAAGGGCTGTCGCGCTTCGCCGAGTGGTACCGCGCCACGGGCGGCCAGCGCTTCCCCGGCGAGCGGGGCGTGAAGGCGCTGACGCGCGCCGCCGGTGAGCTGTTCGGCGACGTCGAGGGCACAAGGGCCGTGGTCGAGGTCGCGCACCTGTTCGCGTCCGTGGCGGAGCTCTCACCGTCCATGGCGTACGGCGAGGTGGGCAGGCACTTCGGCGTCGTGGTGGACGCGGTCCGCGAGGCGCTCGCCGCGAGGGAGCCGGGCACGAAGCTGTCGGGCTACGACCTGGCTCAGCTGGTCGAGAGCGCCGTGACCAACGCACGGACCGCCGCCCCCGTGGCACGCGACACCCCGGGCCCGGGCGCCACCGCGTACGCACCGGAGAACCCGGTCGATCCGCTCACCGGGTCACCCGTGCGCGGCCCGCGAGGACGCGCCGGTTTCGCCGGGCTGCCCACCGGCGCGGTGGCCTTCCACCACGACCCGGACCGGCCGGATCCGGCCGGGTGGCGAGCGCCACGGCCTGCGCGGGAGGTCGAGGTCCGGCCGATCGGGGACTGGTTCGTCGCGGACGGCAGGCGGGCCGCGCTGGACGACCTCACCGTCGCCGAGGCCCGCGCCGCCTTCGACGCCGAGGTCGAGCCGGCCGACCTCGGCAGCCGGTCCATGACCTGGAGCTGGGTGGACGACACCACCTTGCTCATCGGCGACCGGCACATCACCTTCGAGGTGGGGCCGGTCGACGGCGCCGCGCTGAGCCACGTACAGCTGGGCGAGGGCACCGCGCAGGCTCCCGACCGGGTACGCCTGGCCGCCAGGATCGCGCCCGACCAGGCGGCTCCCACCGTCCTGGCCGTCGTCTCCGACGTCTTCCAGCAGCTGACCGCCCCGCGCACCACGATGGCGGCGCTGACCGGCCACCCGGACGGCCGCGACACCTCGCACAACGCCCGCCAGAACGTCTTCCGCCTGCTGTCGCGCCAGTACAGGACCGCGAGCACCCCCGAGGCCAGAGCCGAGCTGCGGGCCAGACTCGACGCCGTCCTCGCGACCTTCACCGAGGGCGTCCCCGAGGGAGCCGGCCGCGAGCGCCTGGACAGGCTCCGCACCCTGGCAGAACCACCGCCGGCCCCCACACCGGCCCCCACACCAGCCACGCCGGCACCCGCCCCTCCGGCGCCGGAACCGCGCAGCACCGACCTCAACCCCGACACGCGCCCACCCCTGCTGCCGCTGCACGACGAACGCACCCTGGACGTCCTGCGCGACGGCAACGCCTACTCCCTGGACCCGCGCCAGGCGGTCAGAGCGTCACAGTGGGCGCGACTGCGCCAGTACGCGGGCGAGGAGGTCGAGGAACGGCACCCGTGGGAGCGGAGCAGGTCCCGGCTGGAGGTGCGCTCGCTGCGCGTGGTGGACGAGGCCGGCACGACGCACGCCGTCACGGAGTTCACCCTGATCCTCCGGTACGCGGCCGACCCCGCCATGAGCGAGGCCGAGCTGCTCCTTGAGCAGTCGAACATGCTGGACGCGGTGGACGTCTACTACAACCACCAGCACCGCCTCCGCGACGGCTCCCAGCTGCACGTCAGGCTGCGGTTCGTGCCGGCCCAGGGCGACGAGCCCAGGGTCACCTTCCACCCCAGGACCCCAGGCGCCCGCCCCAACGCCGAGCACCTCTACGCCGGCTGGGGGCTCGCACTCGCCGCCCACGAGCTCGGCCACCATCTGGGCTTCGACGACGACTACATGGAGGCGGCCAAGCAGGACCGGCGCACGCTCGCCGGCACCCTGGTGCGGCGCGATCCCAGCTTCATGGGCTCGGAGCGGCTCTGGTGGGCCGAGGACTCCGTCTCGGACGTGTCCGGCAGCCCGTTCCCCGCCAGGGCCGGGATTCGCCACCGTCACCTCATGGCGCTGTCGGCCCTGGCCGAGACCATGGAGGTCACCGTCCAGCGGCGCCCCGGCGCGATGCGTCCCGGGGCCTTCGACCTCTCCTCCGCGCGGACGGAGACCCGGCCGCGCCGGCTGCCGGTCGCCAGGGGCCAGGCCGAGCCCGCCGTCCCGTACGAGACCATGAGCCCGGCCACGCCCACGCCGGACACGATCCGGCTGCCCGAGCACGTACGCGAGCTCCTGGCGGCCTTCCCCGCCCACGGCCGGGAGTTCTTCGACCACGTGCTGCGGCTCGAACGCATGGCGGCCGTGCACCGCGAGGTCACGGTCGGCGACCTCACCCGGCACCACCTCGCCTACACGGACGCGCTGCTCTCCACCGCCGCCGCCATGTACGGCACCTCGCCCGAGTTCCCCTTCAGAGGAGCCGACCTCAGGAGGATCCGCGCGCTGGTCGAGCTGGTCACCGACCAGGACGGCGCCCCGCCACGCGCCCACGCCTTCCTCCGCATGATCGCCCAGGCCATGGGCCGCGACCGGCTCTCCGTCCTGGACGTGGACGGCCTGGCCCGCTTCGTCGAATGGTTCCGCTTCACCGGCGGCCACCGCTACCCGGGCGAACAGGGCGTGGCCGTGCTCCGGCGCGCCGCCGGAGAGCTGTTCGGCGACATGGACAGCACGCGCGCCGTCGTCAAGGTGGCCCAGTTGTTCGCCGCGGCGGCCGACCACTCGCCCCACATCGCCCTCGGCCACGCGGGAGACCGGTTCGCGGTCGTGGCGGAGCGCATCGGGGAGGCACTCGCGGCGCGAGCGCCCGGGCAGTACCTGTCCGGCTACGATCTCGCCACGCTGGTGGCGGAGGCCCTCCCCGAGACCGCGTCCACGGCGGGCACCGAGACCCGTACGGCGGAACCGCCGCCTGGGTGGCAGCCGGGCGACACGGCGCTGCGTAGGGGCCGGCAGGTTGCCATCGAGATGGGCTGGACCGGCCTGCCGGACCTGCGGCTCCGGCAACTGGGCCAGCTCGAGGCCCTGTACGACGCCCGCACCCGCGACCGCCAGGCGGCCATGCGGCGGGCCGAGTTCCGGCTCGGCGGCCGGCGCGGCGTGTACGAGAGCGCGCTGGAGGCGCTGAACTCAGGAAACCCGGAGATCACGCAGGCCCTGTCCACGGGGGATCACCTCCTGTTCAGCGGCGCCCTGCTGGCCCACGCCGCGGCCCGCACCGCGAGCGGAGAGACGCGGTACGCGCGCATCGACGCGACGACCCGGCAGGACGTGCGCGAGTGGCTGTCCGTCACCGAGTTCGACCGGCTCGTGAGCGGCCTGTGGGACCTGCAGGCCGCGGACCCGGAGCTGATCCGGCGGTACGCACCCGGCTTCGCCACCCGGCCCGAGGGCGTTGTCGCGCTGCGTGCCTTCACCGCCGGACACGACACGGAGGTCAACGCGGCGATCAGGCAGGCGCCGGGCTCCGGACGGGGCGCGATCGACGGCTCGATCGACGGCTCGATCGACGGCTCGATCGACGGCTCGATCGACGGCTCGGTGGCGGAGATGTGGGCCGCGTGGCGGCTGCTGCCGCGCCTGGCTCATCCGGTCTCGTTCTGGCTGGACCTGACACCGCAGGAGCTCAGCGCGTGGACCGCCGTGCCGGACTTCATGCTGGACGCCTTCATGCTCGTGACCGCCCAGGCGGCGCACCCCGCGACCAGGGTGCCCGATGGCACGGTGCGCTACCGGTTCGACTTCGACGTGGCGGGCGCGCGCGAGCTCGGGCCGATCACGTGGCAGGCGGGCCTCCGCCAGGTGCTGGCCGAGCCGGGGACCAGGCTCCACGTCACGTTCGTCCCCGAGGAGCGGCGGATCATCCTGTCCGACGGCCCCGCCACCCGCCCGCCCATCAGCGGTCCGCCGCCGGCGCCGGCGGCGCGCAACACGGCACGGGATGAGCCGCCCGGCGGCGACCGGCCCGCACTCACCCCCTTCGCCCCGCCGGCGACCTGGCAGATGAACGAGGAGGCGTGGAAGGAAGGCGACGGCTGGGTGGCGACGAGGGACCGGGATGAGGGGACGCTCCGGCTCTACCGCCCGCTGCGCCTTCGCGGCATCCACGGCGTGCACGTCCTCGACGGCGTCCTGCACGTGCTCCAAGGCGATGGGTGGTTCCGGGTCGAGCAGACGGGCGGCCCGCGGTTGCGCGGCGTCCCACCGGCGGAACTCACGCCGGAGATGGCCGACCGGCTGCGGCAGCCGCCCGGCATCGTCGGCGTACCGGAGGGCTTCTACGTCACGGTGCACGAGGAGCCGGGCCTGCGCAGCATCCGCCACGCCACCGCGGACGTCATCGCCTCCTTCTCCCAGGGACGCCTCGTCGGGCTGCACGTCCCGGTGGGCGACGAGCGACTGGCGGGACTGCTGACCGGAGCCACCGCCCTGGGCACGCTCACCCATCCGGCGACCGGGCTCAGAGGCGTCAGGGTGAACAACGGCTGGATGGAGTTCACGGTGCTGGAGGACGCGTCCGTCGTGGACGCCGAGGTCCTGCTCGTGGACCTCTCCCAGGACCTGCCCGGGATGCGACGGACGGAGGTCGTCAACGAGCCGACCGGATTCGCCCGCGGCGGCGTCAACGACAACGCGGTCATCGCGAACCTCGATCTCTTCGACGGCACGCCGAGGACCGAGGTCGAGCAGCGCCTGCGCGAGCACGGCCTGCTCGGCCGCGCAGAGGACGTGCGCGACGTGCTGGTCAGGGACAACACGCTGGTGCTGGGAGCCGGGCGGACCCACCACGACCTGGCCCAGCCGCTGCGCCGCATCTCCCACGTCCTGCGTCACGTCGATCGCGCCCGCGTCCGGATCGACGGCCACGCGTACGACACGCGCGTGCTGCGCAGGTCCGGCCCGGCCGGCAACCCTCTCGGTCCCGCCGCGCCGGACGACCTCATCGAGGTGGCCAACGTGACGACCGGGGAGCGGCTGACCTTCCACCCGCTGGTCGCGGAGACGGCCGCCTCGCACGGCCTCTACGGAGGCAGGAGATCCCCGGCCCGACTCTCCCCGGAACAGATCATCCGCGTGCTGACGCATCTGAACGAGCGCCTGCCGGACGGCCACCTGGACCAGCTCGTCAGCTACGCCGACAGGGACCTGGACCGCCCTTCCGGCGTGGTCGCCGTCGTCGCGGCGACCACGCCGCCCGGCACCCGCGCGCCGGAGCTCCCCGTCCTGCCCGCGCCGGTCGCGGCCCCGCCCGCGGGAACGCGCCTC
This sequence comes from Nonomuraea salmonea, assembly GCF_042428605.1. NCBI lineage: Bacteria > Bacillati > Actinomycetota > Actinomycetes > Streptosporangiales > Streptosporangiaceae > Nonomuraea > Nonomuraea salmonea. The sequence continues at coordinate 369,623 of NZ_JBHMCF010000038.1, read as the reverse complement.
CTGGGCGGCAGGTTCGTGGGGAGCGACAACGTGCTGATCGAGTTCGGTGACGGCGGGCGGAGCCTGTGGGCCCGGCTCGGCAGCCCTGACGAGATCTCCCGCATCCAGGTCGACGGCATGATCGCCGTGGAGTACCGCACCGGAAAGGCGCGGGCCGGGTGGTCCTTCGAAGACCACGGCCTGGCGAAGATGTGGGACGTGTTCCTGCCCACCAAAGGGTTCGTCAACGCCAACGAGCGGAATCTACGCGCGCTCGGCTTCCAGCCGCTGATCGACGAGGGCCGGCTGCGGATCATGCGGCTCACGCACGGCACCACGACGATCCTCGCGGTGCTGAACGGCCGGCGGCTGACCGGGCTGTACACCGGCGTCCCCCTCACCCCGTCGCAGCAGCGGCTGATGAACGCGGCGACGATCCACGCGGACGCCGACGGCGGGCTTGAGCTGGAGGTCAACGGCCTCCCCTTCCAGCTCCGGGTCCCGGCCGGCCAGGAGGCCGGGAGCCGCCTGTACAACCCCAACCACCGGGGCGGCTCGGTCTACCTCGACCTGCCTGCCGCCTCGCCGAGAGCGTCCGGTCCCGTGGCGGCCGACGAGGCCGCGCGGATCGAGCAATCGCTCGGCCAGGTGGCCGCCTCGCCCGCGCACCTGCCGGGCTTCCGGCAGCTGGGAGCCACCCCGTTCTGGCAGGGCGGGCCGTTCGTACTCCGCCAGGGAGCGGACTCCCGCGTCGTGCTGTACCGGCGGACCACGGATGCCGCCGCCCGGCAGGAAGACCTCCATGACGTCCACGACGACGGCGCGGGACTGCGCATCAGAGCCGGCGCCGACACCACTCTGGCGATCACCGTGGACGGGCAGCCCGAGACCCTGTACCAGCGGGTACCCGCCCGCGGCGCCCGCCTGATCGGCGGCTCCGCCGACGGGGTGCGGCTGGGCGACGCCCTGGCGGAGTGGACGATCCACCCGGCGGAGCCGCACCTTCGCGACCTGGTGGTGCACGCCGGCCCGGACGCGCTCCAGGCCGCGCTGGACGCCGCGCCGACCGGCCGGCTCGACGACATCCGCACCCTTGAGCGGCAGTTCGCCTACCAGGTCACGCAGGGCTGGCGGAGCGACGTGCCCGGGGTGGTCCGGCACGACGACCACCTCGTACGGACGCAGGGAGCGACGCACGCCCAGCACGCGCTGCCGCTGCGCCTGATCAGGCACCTGGACGACGTGCTGCCGGGCTTCGACCGCGTCACCATCGGCGGGCAGGGGTACGCGGTCAGACGGGAGATGCCGCTGTTCCCCCCGCGATCCCCGTACGGTGACCTGCTGGACTACAGCCCCGACTACGTCGTCACGAACCTCGTCGACGGCACCGAGCTGCGCTTCCCCGGCCGGGCCGGCGAACTGATCGCCGCGCACGGCTTCTACGGCGACAACACGTACATGCGGCGCGTGGACCCACAGGCCATCGCGGTCATGTTCCCGTGGGCGGCGCCCACCGATGCGGGCATCTCAGGGCTCCTGCCCGGCTCGGCCACGGCCTCCGGGCCTGACCGGCCCGGCGGCGGCCGGCTCGGCGCCAGTCCGTACTGGAGAGGCGTGTCGCAGCTCGTCGGACGGTCCGGTGACGGCGATCCCGTGCTCTATCTGAAGAGAGAGCTGAAGGTCTTCGACCGTGGCATCGTGCGGCTGGACGTGGAGCCCGGAGCAGAGGGCGGTCCGGCCCTGCTGGTCACCCTCGACTCCTACAGCGACGAGTCGTACCTGATCCCCATGGGCGACGTACGGGCGGGCGCGCAACAGACGCAGAGCCCCACCATCACGTACGCCCAGCGCCGGCAGTCCCCCCAGGAGCAGCTGGAGAGCGCCGGCTTCCACGTCATCCACGCCGAGGACGACCTGCGCATCCTGCGCTACGCCTGGTCCGGCGGCGAGATGCTGGCCGTCCTGGTCGGTGACGAGCTGGACGGACTCTTCAGCCGCGAGCAGGACCAGGAACCCGAGACCGGCGGCACCTCGAACCGGATCGACCTGCTGATCAACCGGAAACCGTGAGAGCCCTTCCAGCCATCGGTGAGCCAGGCCAGATCCGCTTGGTGGCGCTTCGCCACAGGGCGTGGATGTACTCCGGCGCGCCGCCGGAGAGCTGTTCGGCGACATGGACGGCACGCGCCGTGGTCAACGTCGCCCAGCCGTGAAGAGACCCTCGCGGGGGCTGAGCCCTAGATGGGGTCGTCGAGGGCCGCGAGCTGAATCTGAACCCGTTCTGCGTCGGCGCCGCGCTGCTGGGCCCGGTACAGATCGAGAGCCTGACACCAGGACTGCCGGGCCGGTTCGGGACGGTCGAGCGCCGCCTGGGTGTGGCCGATCCGGTCGAGGGCGTCCGCTTCGTTGTAGGTGTGACCGAGATCCTGGAACAGGGTGCGGGCCCGCTCGTAGTGGCCGAGCGCCTCGACGTGACGGCCGGTGTGGTGGGCGAGGTACCCGAGGCTGTGCAGCGTGTCGGCCTCGCCTTCGACATCGCCGTGCCGCTGATAGATGCGTAACGCCTCCTCGCACTGCCCGCGCGCCGTGTCGTACCGGCCCAGCTCGGCGTGGAACCAGCCGGCGGTGGCGAGCGCGTCCGCCACCCACACGGGGTTGTCCAGCGTCCGGTACAGGTGCGAGGCGCGCATGACGTGCTCCACCGCCGACTCGTCGGCGCTCCGCGCCTTCTCCACCCACCCGTAGGCCATGTGCGTGTGAGCCTGGGCCGCGGTGTTGCCGGCGCGCTCGGCCAAGGACAGCGCGTGTTCGAGGTGGCGCACAGCTTCGGCGTGCCCGTCCAGCTGGGCCCAGGTGCCGCCGAGGTAGCGATGGGCCTCGATCTGGGCGGCGACGTCACCCAGCCGTTCCGCGGCGGCCAGGGCGGCCTGCCAGATGGTGAGCTCCTCGTGCCAGCGCCCGCGCCGCCGCTGGAAGGTGCGCGACGCCCAGGCGAGCTGCCACACCGAGGCGTGCATGCCCTCGTCGGCCATCATGCGGTGCGCGGCGAGCAGGCAGTCGTGCTCCGCGTCGAACCACGACAGCGCCGCCGTCTGGTCCTCCAACGGCTCGGGGCGGCAGCCCTCGGCCGGGGCGCCGATCTCGATCGGCTCGCGGTGCGGCTGCAGCAGGCGGTCGCCGGCGTAGGCGGTGTGGACGTAGAAGTCGGCCAGCCGTCGCAGGGCGGCGGCCCAGGCGTCGTCGGACAGGCCGCGCCGGGCCTGCTCGGACGCGTACACGCGGATGAGGTCGTGCATCCGGTGACGGCCGCGTACGTGCTGCTGGACCAGATGCGCACCGTCCAGCTCCCGCAGCGCCTTGGCGGTACGGGGCGGCGGCCATCCGGCCAGGGACGCGGCGGCCGCGAGGCTGACGTCCGGCCCGGGGGCCAGGCCGAGCAGGGCGAGCAACTCGGCGGCGTCCGCGCTGAGGCCGTGCTTCGACCAGGAGAGCACGGCCCGCACGTCGGTGTCCGCCTCGCCGGTGTCCAGCGCGTCCAGCCGGGTCGAGTGATCCCGGAGCTCCTCGGCGAACACCGACAGCGGCAGGCCGGGATGGGTGAGGATGCGGGCGGCGACGATGCCCAGCGCCAGGGGCAGGCCGCAGCAGTAGCGCAGCAGGTCGCGCACCACCTCCGGCTCGGCGGCGAGCCGGTCCGCGCCGAGCCGGCGGGTGAGCAGTTCGTGCGCCTCGGCCTCGCCGAGCACGTCCAGGATGATCGGGCGGGCGCCGTGGGCGGCGATGAGACCGGTCAGTTTGTTACGGCTGGTGATGACCACGGTGCAGGTGGGGCTGCCTGGCAGCAGCGGCACCACCTGACCGCTGGTGGCGGCGTTGTCCAGGACGACCAGCATCCGCCGGCCCGCGACGAGACTGCGATACAGCGCCGCCTGCGCGTCGAAGTCTTTCGGGACCGCGCTGGGGTCGACGCCGAGCGCGTCGAGGAAACCGCGCACGGCCGCGACCGGGGACGTGGGTTGCGCGCCGGGGGAGAAGCCCTGGAGGTTGACGTACAGCTGCCCGTCGGGGAACCGGCCGGCCTGTTCGTGCGCCCACTGCAGGGCGAGCCACGTCTTGCCGATCCCGCCCGCGCCTTCGATCGCGAAGGCCGCCATGGACGTCCCGTCCCTGGCCGCGTCGTCCAGCGCGGCGGTGAGCGCACGCAGTTCCCGCTCCCGGCCGGTGAACAACCGGGGCGGCGCGGGAAGCTGCCGCGGCGTCGGCGACGTCCCGTCCTCCGACCTGCCGTCCGGGAGGTCCAGCGCCGGATCAGCGGTCAGGATCTGCTGGTGCAGCCGCCGCAGCGGCGGGCTCGGATCGGCGCCCAGCTCCTCGGCCAGCCGGTCGCGCAGGCTCTGGTAGCGGTCGAGTGCGTCACCCTGCCGGCCGCCGCGATAGAGCGCGAGCATGAGCTGCCCCGCCAGCCGCTCGTCGAGCGGCCGCGCCGCCGCCGCCGTGTGCAGCGCGGCCAGCACCTCGTCATGCCGGCCACGGGCCAGCAGCAGGTCGCTGAGGTCCAGCTCGGCTCCGATCCGCGCGGTCTCCAGCTCGCTTCGCAGCGTGCGCACCCAGGGCGTGTCCAGCTCAGCGAACGCCTCCCCCCGCCACAACGCCAGCGCCCGGCGGAACAGATCGATGGCCACCACCCCGTCATCCGTGGCCCGGGCTTCGCCGATCAGCTCGTAGAACCGGTGCAGATCTACCAGCCCTCGCTCCAGGCAGGCCATGTAACCGCTGGCGTGACGCACGATCCCGACCTCGTCGAAGCCGCCGAGGGCATGCCGCAACCGAGCGATGTAGGTGCGCAGCGTCCCCCTGGCCTGACCGGGCGCACGATCCGCCCACACCCGCTCCACGAGCCGATCCGCCGGAATGGCCTCGTTGGGACTGATCAGCAACGCCGCCAGCACGGACCGCTGCCGCGCCGGCCCCACGTCGAGCGGACACCCGTCCACGTACGCCTCGATGCTCCCCAGCAACCGGAACTCGATGGCCATCCGCCCTCCCATCAGGGCCGCTGCGATCACTCCGCCGAAAGCGCCACGTCAGAGACGTGGCGCTGCACGCTGTCGGCGGCCGAGGACCGAGCGCCACCGAACGCACATGGTCCACCCCGCCTCACGGGTTCCGCAACAAGATCACGCATATCGGCGTCCCCTCGCCGCGGCCCCCGCACCGGCGAGCGCTCAGGAGCGGAGACAGCGATCGACACCGTACGGGCGTCCGAAGGCTGAGCGCCGCTGGTCGTACATGGTCCACAACCATTCCTCGGCTAATGCTCCACATTCGCCTGTTATGAGAGCTTATATGCGCATCCAGACAAAGCGCACGGCCAGGCGTCCCTATCTCACGAATCACGCTGGAGCCATGGAATTGTGGAGCACGGGATTTGTCGCACTCGCCGCCTATCCGTGCGTGCGATGGCCGTACCCTGTCAGCAGGCCGTGTATTGAGGAGCATGAGTATTTCCGCCGCTGACCGAGACCGATAACCGAACATGGAGAGGTGTGCCGAGTGTCCTTCACCGAACAGATCATGCCGATCTTCCGCGTCACTCTGGAGGTGCTGCGTGAAGCCGGGGGCGCGGTGCCCCCCGGTGTCGTACGCGATGCGGTGATCGAACGCGTTGCCATACCTCGTGACCTGCAGAGTCCTGATGCACATGGCGAGATCCGGTGGTGGACCGAGGTCGGTTTCCGCACCGGCGAGGCGGCCTCCTTGGGCTGGATGGCCAAGAGGAACGGCTGGTCGATCACCAGCGACGGGATCAAGGCGCTGGAGGACTTCCCGGGTGACGTCATCTGTCAGGAATTGCGCCGTCAATACCACAATCGGCGACTCTTCAGGGCAGGAGAGTTTCCCAGCGCGTTCGAGCAATATCAACGCAATCTCGGCTATGCGCGGCAGCTCGTGCACGGCGGTCGTAACTTGGAAAGGTTGGGTGTCGGCGCCTTCGATGTCACCGATCTTTACAGGGCGGCATGGACCCAGGCGGTCGCGGCACTTGATCACTGGGTCACTCAAGAGATCATCGACCGAGCAGTAGCCCTCGCACAGAGGCCAGAAGTTCCTCGCCCGAACAACTTCAGCAAGCTGTCCATGCCAGTCGAATTGGTAGAAAAAGTACACCGTAACGGCGAACCGTTGGATGAAGCGTTCCGCGCCGCTCTTGAGGGGTTCTTCGAGTACAAGACCTTCCAGCATCCGGACAAGATCGCGGAGGGCTTCTCCCATGTCAGTAAGATCAAACTGTGGAAGTCGGTCGCTGACAAGCTGACTGACCAAGATCCGAGTATGCCGATCGCGGCCGATGAGATACGCGCGCAACTCACCGAGATCGCAAGGCGCCGGAACAACATCGCGCACACTGCTGATCACGACCCGGACAGCTTCCGCCGTAAGAAAAAAATCACCGCGCGGGAGGCCGAGCAGACCATCGATGTACTCGAGTCGGTGGTGATCGCGATACTCCAGGCGCTTGGTGACCTGCCGCCGGCTACGGATCCCAGCATTCCCCCAGCCGAAGTCGGCTCTTTGGGGGCGGCTCCGGTCGTGGCTGATGCGAAACGCAGGGGTGTGATCCGGGGGCTGTCGAAATGGACCGAGGAGAGCCTTCTCCACGCCCTCGACGAATACTGTCCTCCTGAAGTGGCCGACACACTCCTCGCTGTGTACCGGCATGCGGAGGGCCATCCGGCTTTCCGCGGCTATTACTTCGGGCAAGGCGTCCACCCATCAGCCACTGCCTGGTTCAGTACCGGCCAGGACGAGGCGGCGGTGTGGAGCATCTATACCGGCGTGAGCAAGTCGGTGCTGTCGATCAACTTCGAGTGGATGCGCAACAGGGGTGTGCCGATGGATCGCCTGGAGCGACTCGCCCGTGCCCTCTCCGTACTTCCCGGATGGGCGGACCTCCCGGAGCGCCTTGCCGCGGCCGACTACGCGAGGAGGCCGTCATCCATCACGCTGGCTCTGGCGAAGCCTGACGCCTCCCACATCATCCTTCGAGCCATGGACGCCCTGCTTGCCGGTGACAAGGTGGCGTGATCGCCGGCTGGGCCGTCGTCTTTGCTCGAAGCGCGGGCGTGACTGCGTGCCGCCGACGGTGTGGGGATGGCCGTTGAACCCTGCCACGCATGTCGTCCCCACCGGCGGAGAGGTTAGATTAACAGTTTTTTGTAGGCTTACTACACTTGTGTTGATGATCGTATAGCTGTACCTTCGGGGTACAGCGGAGAGCCTTTCGAGGCGGGCCGTGTAACGGCTACGGCTCAGAAAAAGCCGTGCCCCGGGCGGCATGCGAAGCAGAGGCGGACCCGGGGCTTACGACTTCGAGCATACCCCGAGGCACCGCCGTATGACAGCCATGCCTTCGGAGGTGTCGTCTTGCACACTGATCTGCCCCGATGGGTTGAGCGGGTGATCTCGGTACCGCGCTTCGCCCCGTACCTCGGCGCGCTTTCAGGAGATCGCCTGGTGGCATGGGACTTGTATCAGTGGAACGTCCAGGTGTCCGAGGCGTTCTACGGGCCGCTGCACTGCCTGGAGATCTGCCTGCGTAACGCCGAGCACGACCAGTTGCGGAACCGGTTCGGAACGGACGACTGGTGGCGGGTGGCGCCTCTGAACATGTCCGAGGCGGCCAAGGTCACTGCCGCCAAGCAAAAGCTGGCCAGGAAGGACGTCCGCCGGCCCTCTGCCGATGACGTGGTCACTGAGCTGTCGTTCGGCTTCTGGGTATCACTTCTCAGCAGGAAGTACGACAGGCACTTGTGGGTCCCCGCCTTGCACCGGGCGTTCCCGTACTATTCGGGCAGCAGAGAATCGCTACGCGACAACTTGCAGGCCATGGTCTTTCTGCGTAATCGCATCATGCATCACGAGCCGATCCACCACCGTCATCTGGCGGCGGATCATGTCAAGATCTACACCTTGCTGGGCTATGTCGAGCCGCAGTTCGCCAGCTGGCTGCGTGCCTTTGACCGGGTGCCTGAGGTGCTGGCCCGACGGCCGGAAGGGACGAGACGATGACCTCGCCCCAAGGTTTCGTCTCGCGAGCCGAGATCGCACGGCTGGCTGAGGTCAAACGCCCCGCCGTTAGCAATTGGGAGCGCCGACACGAAGATTATCCACGGCCGCGACTCGTCGGAGGCGAGCAACTGTTCGAGGTCGAGGCGGTTCTGGAGTGGCTCGACCAGCGCAGGATCGCGAGCAACGCGCTCCTGCCGAACGAGCGGTCGGGTGCGACCTTCGGCCAACGGTTCCGCAGGAATCTCGCAGGACCAGCGGCACAGAGCCCGCAGGCGCAGCCGGTCAGCACTAAGCGTCCCAAGACGAACGACTTGTGGCGGACGCTCGACCAGCTGAGAGGCGCGTATGACATCCTGAGGTACCGCGATCTGGTGCTCAGCCTGATTTTTATGCGTGCGCAGGATCGAAATGGATGGTCATCCGTTCTCACTGGCGACCGCAGTGATCCGGCGTCGCTGATGACCTCCATCAACAACAAGCTCGGAACCGGCGACGCGCCGCCGCCGATCGCTTTTCAAGTGGATGCGAAGATCCCGTCAGAGCTCGTCGAGTTCGCGGATGTCGCTGTCGACGAATTGGGTGGCGCCGCCGCCTTCCGTACTCTGCTGGATCGCTTCGCCATGCTGGAAGGCAAGCGTGGAGGGGAGTTCTACACGCCTCCTTCCATCGTCCGCGTTCTGGTGGAGGCCCTCGCCGCCGAAGCGCCCGGGACCATCTACGATCCATGCTGCGGCTCGGGGGAGATACTGCTCACAGCGGCCCTTCAAACTCCCGGTCTTGCCGTTCATGGTGACGGTCTCAATGCCGAGGCCCTGACCCTGGCGCGGATGAACCTGGCGCTGCATGGCATCGACTCTCGACTCGGCAGGCAGTCGATCGATGTCCTCAGTCGTCCCGGTAATGGCGACTCCAGTTATTCCTACATCGTCGCGAACCCCCCGTTCGGCCTACGCGGCTGGTCCCGGGAAGATCCGGCGCTGGAAAGGTCCTGGCTCTATGGACCACCGCCTCGTGGCAACGCGGACTTCGCATGGCTGCAGTTCGTGCTGGAGCGGCTGGCGCCAGGTGGGCGTGCCGCGGTCGTCATGCCTGCCGGAGCCGCTTTCCGCGGGGGACGCGAGCGCGTGATCAGGCAGGCCATGGTGGCGGACGGCTGTATCGAATCGGTGATAGCACTGCCTCCAATGCTGTTCTACAACACGGCGATCGGCGCCACGATATGGGTTCTGCGTCGCTCCTCTAATCCGCAGCGGGAGTTGCTCCTGGTAGACGCGACCGGGCTGGGCAGGTTGTCACAGCGTGCTCAGCGAGAGTTGTCGGAGCAGGACCATGAGGTGATTCGCGCGGTTCTCACCGACTGGCGCGCGGGTGTGACCCCCGCCCACGAGGCGCTGCCCACCGCCGTCGTGACTGCTGCGGACCTGAAGAAGAATGATTACGACCTCACCCCCGAGAAGTACGCCCTCAACGAGGCCGCGGCCAGGACAGACGACGGCCGTCAAGGCATCGAGACGTTGCTTCGTGAGCTGGCTCGTCTGGGAGAGCGGTCGGCGAGGGTGGACATGGTCATGGATCAGATGATCGGCCGAGCTCAGATACTCGAACCTCCGGTCCAGGAGTTGCCGCCGGGCTGGCAGGAAGTACGCCTCGCCGACATCAGCGAACTCACCGCAGGCCCCTCCGCCCGGGCCTCGGACGACGGGTCTGTGGGCGTCGTCAGACCGCGTAACCTCGTCGGCGGGCGCATCACAGGAAGCTTCGATCGCATCGACGAGGGCACAGCCGGCAAACTGGAGACTCATCGGCTCGCGGAGGGCGACATCCTTTGCACGCGTACCGGAGTGGTCGGCCGACACGCCTTGGTGACCTCCGCACACAAAGGGTGGATGTGCGGCACCGGGCTGATCAGGATTCGTCCCAGACAGGGAATTGACCCGAAATACCTGAGCGACTATCTGAACTCACCATCGGTGCTCGACTGGCTGACTCGCCATTCTGCTGGGAGCGTGCTTCCCAGCATCAACACTCGCGTCCTAGGAACCTTGCCTGTGGTGCTTCCTCCCGCCGAGGCACAGGGGGAGATCGGCCGTGTCCTTCAAGCCTTGGACGACAAGATCACGACGCATGAGCAGATCGCACGGGCCACCGCGGCTCTCCGAGACTCGCTCTATCCTCTCCTGACCTCGGGGAGAGTCAGTCCGCCCGAATAAGATGCCTCGGCCCCTCGTCAAGATGACGAAGGCCGTAGCACCGGCTCACCATGCACTCCGAACCAGAAATGAGGAACGAGCTGCCGGGCTCGTCCTCCTGGTAACCACGTGCGCTGAAGCGTCCAAGCGGGAGGAGCCGAAGAACTCCTCCCGTTCGGACGGCGCCTTACTTCGCCACCTGGTCACCGCAGCGTGGGCAGTTCCCTCAGCTGACGGCGGGAGGTGATGCCGAGCTTGCGGAAGATGTTGCGCAGGTGGGCGTCGACGGTGCGGGGGCTGATGAACAGGCGCCCCGCGACCTCCTTGGACGTGGCGCCGCCCGCGACCAGGCGGGCGATGTGCGTCTCCTGGGCGGTGAGGTCGTCGGTGTCGCCCGTCGTGCGGCCGCGGACGTCCTCGCCCGCCGCGCGCAGCTCGGCGGTGGCGCGGTCGGCGAAGGCGGTCATGCCGATGTCCGACAGCCGCTCGCGGGCGGCGCGCAGCCGGGTGCGCGCGTCCCGTCTCCTGCCCTGGCGGCGCAGCCATTCCCCGTAGAGCAGGTGTGCCCTGGCCAGGTACGGGGCGAGGCTGGTCGCCTCCAGGTGGTCGAGCGCCGCGCGATGGTCGGCCTCGTCACCGGTGACCAGCGCGCGGGCGTAGGCGCCGACCCCCAGCGCCCACGGTGTGCCGCTGCCTTCCGTGCGTTCGGTGAGCGAGGTCAGCGCCGCCTCTGCCGTCTCGTGATCGCCGCTGCGGGCGGCGGCCTCCACCAGCTCGGGCAGGGCGATCGCGGTGACGAACAGGTCGCCGTGGCGGGTGGCCTCCCTGGCGGCGGTGAGTGCCGCCGGATAGTCGGCGAGACCGTTGGCGAGGACCGCCGCGGCCCAGTGGGCGTTGGCGATCGTCTGCCCGGTGCCGCTCGCGGCGGCCTCGGCGGTGAACGTCCCGATCATGGTCCTGGCCTCGGCCGCCCGGCCGCGCATGGCGGCCAGGTGCAGCCGGGGATACCCCAGCGGCGCCACCCCGATCGCGTCCGCCACCGCCTCCTCCTCGGCGATCGCCGATGTGGCGGCACTGAAGTCGCCGACGTGCACCGCGCTCGCGGCCGCCATGCCGAGACCGAGGCGGAGCATGAGCGGCGACCCGGTCTCACGGGCTCTGGCCAGCACCCAGTCGGTGATCACGCCGTGGGTGCCGACGTCCCAGAGCTCGACGGCGAGCATGCCGGCCAGCGCGGGCCGCTCGGTCCACAGGGGACTCGCGGCGACGGCCTCGCGTACCGGCCGCGACGCCGCGCGGTGCCCCTCCGCCGCGAGGCGTACCAGCGCGTCGAGGAGGTCGGGCGGTCCGGGCACCGCCGGCGCCGAGCGCGCCGCCTCGACCACCATGTCCATGACACCGCTCGCCCTGCCGACGACCAGGGCCATCTCCACGGCGTCGAGATAGCAGTCCCGCGACCGCCTCGGGTCGGTCGCGGCGAGGCGGCGGGCCGCGCTCAGCATGAACGCCGGGCCGTCACCGTCGCGGTGCCGCACGAACGCGATCCTGCCGCGCATCAGCTCCACCCTGGCCACGGTGGCGTCATCGTCGGACGCGACGGTCGTGAGCAGGCGGGCGGCTTCGTCGGGGGCACCGGCGTCGAGGTGGGCGTGTGCGGCGGCGAGGGTGCGCTCCACGCGGCGGTCCTGGTCGCGGGACAGCGCGGCCGCGCGCTCGTGGAACGCCGCCGCCGCAGCCACTCCGCCGCGTGCGAGCGCGCGGGCGGCGGAGCGGTCAAGCTCGGCGGCGACGTCCTCGTCCGGTCCTGAACCGGCCATGGCGCGGTGCCATGCCCGCCGGTCCTGATCGCGTACGGGGTCCGTGACGCCGGCGAGCGCCGCGTGCACGGCGTGCCGGTCGTCGACGGCCGCCGCCCGGTAGACGGCGGACCTGGCGAGCGGGTGGCAGAACCGCACCCCGGGTCCGAGCACGACCAGGCCGGACGCCTCCGCGTGCGCACCGGCATAGGCCTTTACCCCGAGCAGTTCCGCGGCGGCCCACAGCAGGCCGGGATCGCCCGTCGGGTCGGCGCTCGCCACCGTGAGCAGGAGCCGTACGTCCGGCGGCAGCCCGGCGAGCCGGTCGGAGAAGCTGCGTTCGACCCGGCTCGCCACCGACGACGTGGCCGGCATGGCGAAGCCGCCCGCGCCGGGAAGTTCGAGCAGGGCGAGCGGGTTGCCGCCCGCCTCGGCCAGCACGCGGTCGCGCACGGCCTGGTCGAGCGTCGTACGGGTGTCGGCCAGCAGCCGGTGCGCGTCGTCGTCGGTGAGACCGGTCAGCTCGACGCCGGGCAGGTCGTCGAGCCCGTGGCGGGCCGCCAGCACCATCACCACCGGCTCGGCCGCGACCCGGCGGGCGAGAAAGGTCAGCACCCGCAGCGAGGCGTCGTCGAGCCAGTGTGCGTCGTCGACGAGACACAGCAGCGGGTGCGCGTCCGCGGCCGAGGTCAGCAGCTCCAGGGCCGCCATGCCGACGCGGAAGATCTCCGGTGTGCCCTCGGCGAGCCCGAACGCGGCGTCGAGGGCGGTACGCAGCGGCTCGGGCAGGTCGACGTCACTGAGCAGCGGCGCGCACAGCTGATGCAGGCCGGCGAACGGGAACTCGGTCTCGAACTCCGCACCTGACGCCTCGACGACCCGCATCCCGCGCGCCGCGCCCCGTACATGGTCCAGCAGCACGCTCTTGCCGATGCCTGCCTCGCCGCGAAGCACCAGCACCCCGCCCTCGCCGTTTCGTGCGCGCCCGACCAGCTCGTCCAGCCTGCGGCGTTCGGTGTCCCTGCCCACGATCGTCCGAGCCGCTGTCCCCACGGTGGCCACGGTATCGCGCATCACCGATGCCGCCGATGTAGGTGGTTCTCGCCGATGCCGGCGGACGGCCCCGGTGTGAGTCTGAGGGACGTACCCGGACGAACCCCAGGAGGGGAGCCCTGATGTCGACGGCAGTGCGCGAGGCACCTACCCGCGCCGCCCAGGCGATCGTGCTCGCGGCGGCGACGCTGGTCGTCGCGGGCCTGCTCGTCGGCGGCACCGGGGTGGGGCTCGCCGTACCGAACCTGAACCTGCGGCTCACCGAGCCGGCGCCGCCCGAACACCGCGGCCGGGTACTCAGCGGATTCGTCGCCGCCGTGTTCCTCGGCCAGTTCCTCTCGCCGCTCGCCGCACAGCCCCTGATCGAGGTGCCCGGCATCGCGGACACCTTCACATCGACCGGGATCGTGGCCTTCGCGGGCGTGCTCGTCGCCTCGATCGCGGTCCGTCGTTCACACCGAGGAAAGGAAATCCGATGATCTACCACACCGTCCGCATGACGCTGCGGCCCGACGCCCCCACCGACAAGGTCGACGCCGCGCTGGAGAGCCTGCGCAACCAGGGGCGGGTCATCCCGGAGGTCGTCTCGTTCGTGGTCGGCCGCGACGTCGGCGGCGAGTTCGCGTGGGGCGCCACCTTCGTGATCAAGGACCTGGACGGCTACTGGGCGTACCTGAAGCACCCCGCCCACCGGCACACCGACGAGATCGGTCTCCCGCTGGTCGAGAACTTCGTGTCGTTCGACGTCACCGACGACGAGGACCCGGAGGTCGCGGAGAAGATCGCCGCCCTGCACGAGCGCCGCTACGCGGAGGACCGCGCGCTCACGCAGCTCGTGTCCGACCTCGCGTCCTACAAGGGCAGCAGCGCGCCGGGCCCGCACGGGGGCTGACCGCGAGGACCGACCTGGTCTCCGCCGTACCGCCCCGGAAAGCAGAAAGTCCTGGTCACGTCTGTGCGTGACCAGGACCCTTTTGGTGTGTCCGAGGGGTGAGCGTCACCAATCGCACATGGCCTGTCGCGATCCCTATTCCCGTGTGCCACTTCATCTGGCCTGACGATGTCCGTACAGGTTGAAGTGACAACCCTCTGCCTGGGTCAGGCTGCTGAGATGCGGCCGTCAGTGGATGGCTTGCTGGGTTGAGGGTTGTGGTGGGGCGTGAAGACGAATGCCGAGGTGTCGTCGTCCAGTTGAATGGTCAGGGATGCGTCCAGGGCTTTGGCGAGACGGGTGAGGAGGGGGAGGGTGGGGCTGGAGTCGCCGCCTTCCATGACGGAGATCTGGGGTTGGGTCATGCCCGCGCGGCGGGCGAGTTCGGCCTGGGAGAGGCCGAGTGCGGTGCGGCGGTCATAGACGGCCTGTCCGAGCGCCAGCGCGTATCCGGCCTCGACGTAGGCGGGGGATTCGTCCACTGTTTCGCCCAGAAGTTTCTTGGTTCGTCGGGTCTTCCACTGGGAGTGGTTCACGGCGTGTCCTCCTTCGCCTGTCGTAGGTGTGTTCTGCGGGGCCGTGCTCTGCTTCGCAGACCTTCTGTGCTTGTCGTGCCCGCTCGACCTCGGCTTCTTCTCGTTGCCGGGTCTTGCGGAACACCGTGAGCAGGATGATCCGCTGCTCGGGTGCGAGCCAGTAGGTGATGCGGACGGCGTTGCCGTCCAGGATGAAGCGCAATTCGCGGACCTCGCCGCCGAGGTGGCGTGAATAGGGCTCGCCCAGGGTGGTCGGCCGGGCTGCGAGCATGTCGACGGCTCGCTCGGCCTTGTCGTAGTGCCGGTCGGTGAGGAGTTCCAGCTGTGATGGATCGTGCCGCTGGTAAAGGAGAGCTCAGACCTTCCATTCATCGGTGAGCCAGGCCAGATCCGCTTGGTGGCGCTCACGGGCGAGACGCTCACGTTCAAACAGGGCTTCTGTCTTGGTCAGTACGAGGGTGTACGGGCGGCCCTGCCGCCTGGTCTCGTGATGGACAGGCAGCTCGGCCTCATCGATCCTGGCGTGGACATGCCTGCGCCTGTCCTTCGCGAGCGGCCAGTCGAGCGCGCGTCGCTCAGGGTCTCGGAGGAACGTGCCGAGCGTCTCGCACAGCTCGCACGCGCATCCGGTGGGCAGCTTGATCGACCAGTCGCCCGGCGCGCGTTGTGGCTGCGCCAGTAATGCGCGGATTCGATCGGCACAGGAGAGGGCCAGCTCGCCGAAGCCCGCTCGGCGCGTCCCGGCGGCACGCAGCGTCGCCATCGCCAGGGCGTGCGCCCGATCACCAGCCGTTCGCGTGAGCTTGCGGGCGTTCTGGAGAACGTCCGTCGATCCCAGCCTGGCCGCGGCCGCGATGATCCCGGCGCATGGCGCCCCCAAGGCGGTCAGCCATGCTTCCCGCCGGGAGGTGAGCGGCCCGTCGAGTGCCGGAGCGACCTGGCCCGTGAACATCGTCCATGACACTTCGATGATGCGGCGGGCGGCTGCGGTGGACGCGGTTCCCCCCGTCGAGAGCGCGGCACACAGGCGTGGGAGATCTTCGAACCACTCCGACGGTGCCTGGGCGAGGCCGTAGGAGCTGGGCCGCCAGCCCTCTGTCCAGTAGCGCAGCAGGCCGTCCATCCAGATGTCGCCGTAGTGCGTGGCCAGGGCCGCGAATGCCGGACCATGAGGAGGGATCAGCCGCTCCAGCGCGAACGGCCGCAGCAGCATGGTCGCGACCTGCGCGTCATCCAGCTCCCTGGCCGCCTCCAACGCCTTGCCCAGAAGTTCGGCCTGGCCGGGGTAACGGCCGGCGGCGTGCCAGAAGGACTCCAGCGACCGCGCCGCCTCACGAGCCTCCGCGATCTTGCCGGCACGGGCCGTCGCGGCGAGTTCGTCCAGCGCCCATCCTGGAGACGCCTCTGCGCGGCTGGCGAAGCCCTGGTTCCGGGGCCAGATGACCAGCGCCGCCCGCCGGTACCAGCGGTCCAGGGTGTTGCCGTAGTTGCCCATGTAGCCCTCGTACTCGGAGGAGTAGGGCGTCATGTCGGTCGTCGGGGTCGTCGAGGCCACCTCGGCGTCGCTGATGTCCAGCGAGATGTCCTCCAGCCGCCCTGTTTCCGGGCCGATCCAGTGGGTGAGCGTGGTGGAGGTCTCGATCAGGTCCTGGAGCACGTACTGCCTGTCGTCCGTGCTGCCGGGGTCCTGGTAGCCGTCGGGATCCTCGTCCTCATGGTCGCCGTACCACGCGTCCTCGTCCTCGTCGTAGGCGTCCCAGGTCTCCTGGATCTCCGCGAGGGCCAGGGCGATCTCACAGTCCGCCCGCTCGGCAGCGGCCCGCAGCAGGGCGCCCCGCGCGGAGTCTGACCCTTTCAGCCGGGACCAGCTCAGCCCTCGGGCGGTGTACTCGTGGTCGAGCAGGTACGCCAGTCGCGCCGGCGGTTTCCCCTTCCGGGAGCTGTAAGGCAGGACGACCGGGGTGGCGAAGTGCGCGAGAAGGGCAGTCGCGAGGTCGCCGACCAGCGGACTTTCGGTCGCCGAGACCTGGTTGTCTCCCCTCAGGAGCAGATTGTAGGTGAGGGTGACGCGGTTGCCGCTTTTCACGGGCAGAACCTGGTGCCGGCAGTCGGAGTAGAAGGCCACCAGCGAGACCGCGGTCTTCAGTCCCCGGTACTTCTTGCTCTGGCCCTGATGCTCGACCACGAGCTCGCCGCCGGTGTGCGCGGACGGCAGCGACACCACCAAGGTCGCGACCATGGCATCGTCCTTCTCGGAGTCCTGGTGCGGGACGAAGAACTGCCCGGTCTCGTACAGGAGCACGGAGTGCAGCTCGGGCATGAGCTGGCAGTGCGGTGGCAGTCCCAATTCCGCGCGCATCCCGTCGAGGACGGCCGTGAACGCTTCCGTCCACTCGACGTGCACCGGCTCCTTGGGAATCTCCCAGGTGTCGCGCACCTCCGGGTCGGTCAGGGTCTGCTCACCCCGCCCGAACCGCGCGCGGCGGCCGAGCTCGCGTAGCTGGACGGCCTGCTCATCGGCGATGGGAAACCGTAGTGGGCCGAGTCCATCGACCGCCACCGAGAGATCGGCTGCGGGAAGCTTTCGCGAGGCGCTGGACGCAGCGGACTCCGCCGACGTGGCGAGCAACTCGGCCACTTGTTCACGAGCGATGCCGGGCACGGAATTCCTCCTTTGGACCGCTATCGAGACCGCGACGCGGCTCACCGGTACCCGCACTTGATCACGGGAGGAGGCGGCGTGCGAGTCGTTCGGCGTTGAGGGCGTGGATGGCATCGTCGACGGCTTGCCGATCGGTGAGGTCGATGCCGCGGTCGGTGAGGGCGGCGGCGATCTGTTTGGCGGGTCCCCAGGAGGTGCCGTCATCGAACGCCTGCCGGAACGCGGGAAGGTGGGCGTCGACGGCGTCGACCACCGGGGTGATCCAGGGTGCATCGACGCCGCGCCGGACAAGAGCGTAGGCCACCCACCGGCGCAGAACGTCGGGAAGCGCCGCCCGCTGCTCGGCGTCGAGAACGGCCTTGCGGGGCAGCCAGTCGGTGAGCAGCAGCATGACCTCGTCCGGGCTCCAAGTCAGCGGGCCGGAGATCATGTAGCCCTCGCCGTAGTCCAGGAACAGCTCGGCCAGTGACCTGCTCACGTCGTCGTCCGTATGACTGGTGCTGGTGAACTCCTGGATCAGGCGGTGGCGTTCGGCCTCGGGGAGGCCGTCTCGTTCGGGCCAGGCGGGCAAGTGATCGCGGCAGCGGGACCAGGCCAGTGCCCGATTGTCGACGAAGTCCTCGTCGTCGTTGCGCGGCCAGGTGATATCCGTGGTGCGCAACGCGTCGGCCAGGTCGGCGAGCACCTCAGCCACCGGAGCCTGGGTGATCGGCATGGGCACCTCATCGGATTCGTGCCGCTGGTCCCACTGCGCGGCGGCGCCGGGCTCCAGGACCGCGATCTTGCCGATCATCAGCCCACCGGGCTTGAGGACTTGGACCATCAACGTGTGGGGATGCGGGCCGTCGTAATCGACGAGCAGCACCTGTTCGCGGTCCCACACGTCCACCGCTCGCCACGCCGATGTCGCGGTCCATGCCGCGTCCGCGGACATGGCGGTGTACCAGGGAGGCAGCGGCTGGGTCTCGGTCAGGATGTCGATCGTCTCGGCCAGCATGGTGATGTCGGTGGCGGGTGCGACCCGCGCAAGCGCGGCGATTGCGGCCAAGCCGTGCGGTGTGGGCTTGGTGCATGCCCGGCCGGTCACCTCCATGCACAACCGATGCTCGGCCTCGCGTTCGCTCAGCTCCGCGGTCACCCATGCTTGACCGAGCCAACTGCTGGCCCAGACCTCGGCCATCAGTGGATCAGTCGGGCCGGTGAGCTGCCGTGCGTCACGCAGCAGCAGGTCAGATCGGCGCGGCGGCAGGGGCGAACGACAGACCGGCTTGCTGCCGGTGGCCTTGCGGCGGCCGCGGCTCTTAGGCATGCTCCAGTCCACCACAGCCGGTGACCGAGCCGCATCCTGACCAAGGCGGCCGGCTGGGTCGCACGATCGAGGTTCGCCGACATGGTCGGATTCAATGAACTCATGTACGCCCGGTTGCGATGAACAGCAGGGTCCGGAAGCAAGTGCGGGAATCAGTGATGCGGGGGATATAGACGCTCCAGCCGGTCGGCGTGGACAGCGAATATGAAGGGCCCAGGGGTAGCGGAGGCAGCGAAGATGGGCTGTTGGTTGGTGATGAAGCGTTCGGCGTAGGCGGCGGAGGTGAGATCGCCGCGGGTGACGACGAAGCAGCGGGCCCGGTGTCCTATGACGGCGTCGATCTCGGCTTGCCGGTAGCGGATGCGTTTGTCCTTCATGAGGATGGCCCAGCCGAGCTTGGCGCTGTCTTCGATCCAGCGGGTGTCTTCGATGGTCTCGTCTTGGGGGACGCCGTAGTGTTCGGCCAGGGTGATGAGGTCCCATCCGGCTTCGCGCAGCAGTTTGGGTACGGCGACCCGGCCGAGACTGCGATCGATGAAGAACCTACGCGGCTGTTCGGGTGGCGACACGCAGGACATCCTCGATCTCGTCGCGGGTGAGCCCGTACTCCTCTGCCACGACATCGACGGGCTCTCCGGCCCGGAACAGGTCGATCGCGTCTTCGATCTTGGCGCCCCCGCGGGCGAATCGGGGCCGGCCGAAGGCGTGGCGGGCGTCTATCGTGACCTCGGCGACGCGGTATTGCGGAAGCGTGATCACTTCGGCGTATCCGTCGTGTGCGAAGTGCACGCGGCGCAGGTAGTTCTGCACGATCTCGGTGAAGACTCGTTGGTTGTTGCGGACGACGACCAGTTCGCGGGCCGAGTCGTCGCCGACGTGCTCGGCGTAGTCGTAGAGGACTTCGGCGCCGTCGGTGAAGAGCCGGCGGCTGGCCAGAGCGTGTTCCAGGCCGAGTTCCCGCTGCAATGCGTCGATTGCCGGCCGGATGCGCTGCAGTGGTACGCCGGCCTGCCGGAACGCGGCCAGGGCATAGCCCTCGGCCAAGCCGATGAACGGCACGGACGCTTCGTTCGGCCGCTCTGCCCGGGTGGCGGTGATGACCGGCTCAGCGCGGATCGCACGGCCGTCGCGTTGACGGCGTCGATAACCGAAGGCCCAACTGGTGAAGGTGGAGGCGGGGATCGCGAGGTAGCCGGCAGCTTCGGCGATGCCGTACAGCGGCGTGGTGAACCGATCGATGGCCATGCTCACCTCCCGGGATCACGTCGTTAAGCCTCTCCATGATGCCTCATGACGTGGCATCACAGGCGGCGCATTCCTGCGTCAACTAGGTATGTCCTCTTTGTTCGACAGCTGGGTCCAGCACAAGGTCATCAGTCCGCGATCTTCTCGTCGTCATTCGAAGGACGGGCCGTTGCGGTTCGCCCTCTACGCGCGGACCTCCACCGAGGATTTCCAGGACCCGGTCTCCTCGTGTGGGTGGCAGCGTGAGGCGGCGCAGATCCTGGTCACAAGCCTGGGCGTGATTGTGGCCGAGTTCGTGGATGTCGGATATTCGCGGCGGTTACCATGGAAAGAGCGGCCGCAGTCCGCCGAACTGCTGATGGCTCTGACCGATCCGGACCGTGGCTGGGACGCGATCGTGGTTGGCGAGTACGAAAGAGCGTTCTGCGGGGATCAGCTCGCGCAGCTTCTGCCGCTCCTTCAGTCCCATGGCGTCCAGCTGTGGCTGCCGGAGGCAGGTGGGCCGGTAGATCCAGCAAGCCCGATGCATCAGGCGTTGATGCTGTTGCTGGGCGGGCAATCACAGCGGGAGGTGCTGCGTGCCCGCTACCGCGTGCTGGCCGCGATGCGCAATCAGGCTACCGACCAGGGACGGTTTCTCGGTGGGCGGCCGCCGTACGGTTACCGCTTGGTCGACGCGGGTCCGCATCCGAACCGGACACACGCCCGCTGGGGGCGCCGTCTGCACCAGCTTGATGCCGACCCGGCCACGGCACCGCACGTACGGTGGATGTTCGCGCAGCGACTTGCGGGTGTCAGCGTGGCGGGGATCGCCCGGATGCTGAACGAACGCGGCGTACCGTGCCCCTCGGACGTGGATCGCCAGCGCAACACACACAGGTCTGGACATGCTTGGACGCTACGGACCGTCGCTGCGATCCTCGGCAATCCGCGCTATACCGGTCGCCAGGTCTGGAACCGCCAGAACAGCGGCGCCACCGATGCAACGGCGCGCGGCTGGAACGCTCCTCAGGAGTGGGCGATCTCGACGAAGCGGAGCCATCCAGCACTGGTCAGCGACGAAGACTTCGTCGCCGCGCAGGCCATCCGAGCCGCTCGACCCGCCCAGGACGGCAGTCCGCGCGTCTATCTACTCGCGGGCCTGCTGAAGTGCGGCTTCTGCGGGCGCCGTCTGGATTCGCATTGGGCGAACGGACGTCCTGGCTATCGGTGCCGCCACGGCTACACCAGCGCCAGACCTCGCGAGGTGTCCAGCCCGAAGTATCTGTATATACGTGAGGACCGACTGCTGGCAGGATTGTCAGCGCACGTCGGCGGCAAAGCACAGAAGGAGCCTGCAGAGATCGTCTCTGCGTTACGAGCCAATGGCCTGGTCATCATCTGCCACGCGGCGACCCGTGTGGTGACTGAGCTCAACACTGAAGAGCCCACCCCTTAGGGCAGGCTCTTCATGGGGTAATCCTGTGTCCGAGGGGGGACTTGAACCCCCATGCCCATCACTGGGCACTAGCACCTCAAGCTAGCGCGTCTGCCTATTCCGCCACCCGGACTTGGTGCCTGCACGCGAGACCGTCATCCCGCGTCGGCTCCGTAAGGTTAGCAAACTCTGAGCACTGAGTCATACCGAGAAACCGGGGCCGGTTCGTCGAGGGGGTGGGGTGGGGGGAACGGGGGCTCGGGATGGGGGTTCCGTGGGGCTCGGAGGTGGGGGATGGGTGGGTTGGGGTGGGTCTGCGTACTGGGGAGTTGGGGAAATTCTGGTCGTCGGCTGAAAAGTGCTTGCGGCAACTTTGGGTGCTGCTACGGTTACGGATCGTTGAGGGGTGAGTCCACGGACCGGCCTCACATCGTGAGGCCGGTTCTGGAGCTTTGGAGGGCACATGACGCGCGAGGCGGACAGGCAGGTGCGGGCTTCGGCCCGGGCTGCTCGCCGCCCGCGTGTCGCCAGCTCAGCACAGGGCGTGACCATCGACCGGGCGGACCGGATGGCGCGGTTCGCGGCCGGCGCCCGGCGAGTCATCCTTCGTGCAGCCGCCACCGGGGTCCTCGTGGCCGCAGGGTGGCTGCTCGCTGTTCTGTTCGGCATGCTCACCGCCGCTCCGGCGGCCGCGGACTCCACCGCGGCGACAGGAGCGGCGGCAGAGACCGGATCCCAGGCTTCGGAGGCCGGCTCTCTTGATGAGACCGCGTCCCAGGCTCATCGTTCACTCACCAGCCCCGTGACGGCGTCAGTCAACGCCGAAGCCATGGCGGGGCGCACGGTCGACGGCCTCAACAGCCAGCAGGATCCTGGCCTGCCGTCACCGTCCAGCGCCGGAAAGATCCTGGACACCAACGGTTTGGTGCCCAACGGCGGTGGCAGCGGGCCGTTCGGGTCCGTTGCGGGGGACGTCGCGAGGTCCGCTTTCGACCCGCGGCTCGAGGCCGGTCGCGCACCTCTGGCGCGTCTGCTTCCCCCCGTCGTCCGCACAGCGGCGGACGACCCCTCTTTCTCACCTGACTGATCCCGCGAAGGTCCGGGGCGCGGGCCGGCCACAGCCCGGCCGCCCACCGGACCGCGAAGAGCGCGGCTTCCCGGATCGAGCTCTCCGGAGCGAGCGCTGCTTCCCAGTACGAACGCGGCGGCGAAGCGTGCCGGTTCACCGGTAGCGCAGGCGCATCAAGGCGCCACCGCATCGCCGCCCGCGGGTGAGACCAACGTCAGTTCACGCGGTTCGCGCATCCCCTGGGTCTCCCGCTGCACGCGGTGACAACGCGTGGAACGTACGGCGTCCCAACAGCCGTGCCCCGGGCAAGGCGCGCGAGACCGATTCACATCATCCCCCCAGAACCACTAGGAGCATCCATCATGCGTACGTGGGCGAAGGCATCGAGCCCTGCTGCTCTGCTGGCCGTGGCCGTCATGTCGTTCGGCGGCGGCACCGCGCTCGCCGACACCTCCGGCAACGGGTCCGTCGGCGGCGGCAACCAGGTCGACCTGCCGATCTCGCTGCCGATCGACATCAGCGGCAACGCGATCGCCGCCGTCGGCAAGTCGGAGGCGACCTCGCAGGGCGGCGCGGAAGTCGTCAACACCGGCCGTAACGGCATCCCCAACAAGACGTCGGGCAACGGCAGCGTGCTGGGCGGCAACCAGGTCAACGCGCCCATCAGCGTCCCGGTCAACGCGTGCGGCAACGCCGTCTCCCTGATCGGAAAGTCCGACGCGGGCTGCAAGGGCGGCTCGACCGTCCGCACCCACGGCAAGGGCGGGGCCGGCGGCAACCGCACGTCGGGTGACGGCAGCGTGCTCGGCGGCAACCAGATCACCGCGCCCATCTCGGCCCCGATCAACGCCTGCGGCAACGCGGTGGCCATCTTCGGCGACGCGACCGCGGGCTGCAAGGGCGGCGCGACGGTGCACAACACCGGCAAGGGCGCGGGCGGCAACCGTACGTCGGGCAACGGCAGCGTCGGCGGCGGCAACCAGGTGGTGGCGCCGGTCAGTGTGCCGATCAACATCTGCGGCAACTCGGTCGCCGCGGTGGGCCGGGCGTTCTCCGGCTGCCAGGGCGGCTCGTCGGTCACCAACAACGGCGGGCCGGGCCACCGCTACCACACCCGCCACCAGGCGCCGGGGTCCAGGGGCAACGACACCGACGGGCGCTTCGGCGTCGGGAGCGGCAACCAGGTCATCGCGCCGATCAGCGTGCCGATCGACGTCTGCGGCAACGCCGTGGGCAACGCCTCGGCCGGGTGCCGCGGCGGGGCGAAGGTGGAGCAGTCGGGGCAGTCGGGCGCCGGTGGCAACCGTACGTCGGGTGCGGGCGGTGTCCTGAGCGGTAACCAGGTGGTCGCGCCGATCACCGCGCCGGTCAACGTCTGCGGCAACGCGGTGGCACTGGTCGGGCACGCGTTCGCCGGGTGCAAGGGCGGCGCCACGGTGAAGAACTCGGCGCGGGGCGCGGGCGGCAACCGCACGTCGGGCGCCGGCGGCGTGCTGGCCGGCAACCAGGCGGTCGCGCCGATCACGGCCCCCGTCAACGCCTGCGGCAACGCGGCCGCCGTGCTCGGCCTCTCGCGGGCCCAGTGCCACGGCGGTGCGGGCGTCCACCCGCAGCACGGGGTCGGCGGCGGCAACAACCGCACCTCGGGTGCGGGCGGCGTGCTGAGCGGTAACCAGGTGGTCGCGCCGATCACCGCGCCGGTCAACGTCTGCGGCAACGCGGCGGCGGTCCTCGGTGACGCGGCGGCCGGCTGCCTCGGCGGCGCCCGGGTCGGCAAGCCGGGCCACGAAGGGCCGAGCAGGTTCGACCGCTTCGCCCGTACCACGACCAAGTTCGCGGCGGCCAAGGGCGGCCTGCTGCCCATCGCGCCCGCCCTGCCGGTGCTGGGCGGCGGCGGCCAGGAGGTCGGCGCCGCGGCGGCCGGCCTCGCCCAGGGGCTGCCCGCCACCGAGGTCACCAAGCACCTGCCCGGCGCCGGCGACCTGAGCGGCGTCACCCGCGGGCTCGAAGGCGTCGGCAACGTCAAGGAGGCCACCAAGCCCGCCGCGACCTCGCAGGTCCCCGTCGTCGAGGACATCTCCAAGACCCTCGGCCTGCCCGCGCTCCCCGAGCTGCCCGGCCTGACCCAGGCCCCGGCCACGCCGAAGCGCAAGCACGCCGCCGCCCCCGCCGACCACAAGCGCCGCACCGCTCCGTCCAGCCCCATCTCGGCGCTCTCCCCGGCGACCGACCTGGTCGCCTCCACCCCGGCCGGCAGCACCATCGCCTCGGCCACCCGCAGCCTGCCGATCGGTGGCATCGGCCTCATGAGCGCCGAGCAGCCGGCGGGCGTCACCGGGATGAACAGCGGATCCCTGATCGCCCTCGTGTTCGGCGGCATGCTGGCCGCCTCCGCGACGCTGTTCGCCTCTGCGCGCCGGTTCCGGCTCGGCCGTAAGTAGCAGAAAGGAGGTACTTATCTGAGGTACCTCGACGTTCATCCACTACCTGGTTGAACTTTGCCCGTTCCGGGGGCGCGGCCCGGGACGGGCAAAGTCATGCCCGGTGGTCACAGCGTGCGGCGGACTCGCATGATCTTTCTGCGCAGGCGTACGTGACGGCTGCCGTCGGGGTGCACCCGCACGCGCGCCAGCTCCCACTGTCCGTACTCTGCGTGTTCGGTCAGCAGCTGACGTGCTGCTTCGCGGGTGAGGTCGCGCGGAATGAAGATATCCATGTAGGAGTAGTCGAGCACAACGATTAGTCTCCAGGGTGGGTCAGGGCGCCTTGCCGCTCGATGAGCCTTATTCTGCGTGCTTGTGGGTGGACCCGGAAGCTAGTGGGTAGCCCGGGGGAAGGAAAATTCCGCGAGTCGGGTTACCTTTCAGTCTGTGCCGACTCCCGGCAGGGGGATTTGCAAGCGAACAGCGAGGTAGGAAGCAGCGTGCCAGCCAAGAACGGCAGCGCCGGCGGAACACGCCTGGTGATCGTCGAGTCGCCCGCCAAGGCGAAGACGATCGCCGGGTACCTGGGGCGCGGCTACATCGTCGAATCGAGCATCGGTCACATCCGCGACCTGCCGGAGAAGGCCGACGACATCCCCGAGAAGTTCAAGGGGGCGCCTTGGGCACGTCTCGGTGTGAACGTCGAGCACGGGTTCGAGCCGCTGTACGTCGTCAACCCCGACAAGCGTTCCCAGGTGGCCAAGCTGCGGCAGCTGCTCAAAGACGCCGACGAGCTCTATCTCGCCACTGACGAGGACCGCGAGGGCGAGGCCATCGCCTGGCACCTGCGCGAGGTGCTCAAGCCGAAGGTCCCCGTGCACCGCATGGTCTTCCACGAGATCACTCCGCAGGCGATCCGCGACGCCGTGGCCAACCCGCGCGACCTCAACCTCCGCCTGGTCGACGCCCAGGAGACGCGCCGCATCCTCGACCGCCTCTACGGCTACGAGGTCAGCCCCGTGCTGTGGAAGAAGGTCAAGCCGAAGCTGTCGGCGGGCCGGGTGCAGTCGGTGGCGACGCGGCTGGTGGTGGAGCGCGAGCGCGACCGCATCGCGTTCACGTCCGCCCACTACTGGGACCTGCAGGCGCTGTTCGACACCGGCAAGGCCGACGAGCGGCCGCGCGACTTCACCGGCACGCTGACCTCGGTCGACGGCAAGCGGGTCGCCCAGGGGCGCGACTTCGCCAGCACCGGGCAGCTCAAGAGCGGCGCCGACGTGCTGCACCTGTCGGAGGCGGCGGCGGGCGAGCTGGCCGGGCGGCTGGCGGGCGTCTCGTTCGCGGTCAAGTCGGTCGAGCGCAAGCCGTACACGCGCAAGCCGTACGCGCCTTTCCGGACGACCACGTTGCAGCAGGAGGCCAGCCGGAAGCTGGGGTTCTCCGCGAAGTACACGATGCAGGTGGCGCAGCGGCTGTACGAGAACGGGTTCATCACCTACATGCGTACCGACAGCATCACGCTGTCGGAGACGGCGGTGGCCGCGGCGCGCTCGCAGGCGATCAAGCTGTACGGCTCCGCGTACGTGCCCGACAAGCCGCGCGTCTACTCCAGCAAGGTCAAGAGCGCCCAGGAGGCGCACGAGGCGATCAGGCCGTCGGGCGAGGAGTTCCGCACGCCGGGCGAGACCGGGCTTTCCGGCGACATGTTCCGGCTGTACGAGCTGATCTGGCAGCGTACGGTCTCGTCCCAGATGAAGGACGCGGTCGGCGAGTCGATCACCGTGAAGGTCGGCGGCAGGTCGTCGGCCGGCGAGGACGTCGAGTTCAGCGCCTCCGGCCGGACGATCACGTTCTACGGGTTCCTCAAGGCGTACGTCGAGGGGGCCGACGACCCGTCCACCGACCGCGACGACTCCGAGAAGCGGCTGCCCAACCTGGAGGAGGGCGACGCGCTCAGCGTGTCGCGCCTCGACGTGGCCGGACACTCCACCAAGCCGCCCGCGCGTTACACCGAGGCGTCGCTGGTCAAGGAGCTGGAGGATCGCGAGATCGGGCGGCCGTCCACCTACGCCTCGATCATCGGCACCATCCTCGACCGGGGCTACGTGTTCAAGAAGGGCACGGCGCTGGTGCCGTCCTTCCTGGCGTTCGCCGTGGTCAACCTGCTGGAGCAGCACTTCGGCAACCTCGTCGACTACGACTTCACCGCCGAGATGGAGAAGGTGCTCGACGACATCGCCAACGACCGGGCCGAGCGGGAGCCGGAGCTGCGGCGGTTCTACTACGGCGCCGACGGCGACGAGGGCCTGAAGGAGATGGTCACCGACCTCGGCGACATCGACGCCAAGGAGATCAGCTCGTTCCCGGTCAAGGGCACCGACATCGTGCTGCGGGTCGGGCGCTACGGCCCCTACCTCGACCGCGACGGCGCTCGCGTGAATGTCCCCGAGGACATGACGCCCGACGAGCTGACGGCGGAGAAGGCCGAGGAGCTGTTCTCGCGGCCGACCGGTGATCGTGAGCTCGGTCAGGATCCGGCGACCGGGCACATGATCGTGGCCAAGGACGGGCGTTACGGGCCTTATGTGACGGAGGTCCTGCCGGAGCCGGCCGCCGACGAGGACGCGCCGAAGAAGCGGACGAAGAAGGCCGACGCGCCGAAGCCGCGTACGAGCTCGCTGTTCAAGACGATGTCCCTCGACACGATCACCCTGGAAGACGCGCTCAGGCTGCTGTCGATCCCGCGGGTCGTCGGCGAGCTGGAGGGCGAGGAGGTCGTGGCGCACAACGGGAAGTTCGGCCCCTACCTGAAGAAGGGCACCGACTCCCGCTCGCTCTCCTCGGAAGAGGACCTGCTGACGGTCACGATCGACCAGGCCAAGGAGCTGTTCGCGCAGCCCAAGCAGCGCGGCAGGGGGCGGGCAGCGGCGGCGGCGCCGCTGCGCGAGCTGGGCGACGACCCCAACTCGAAGAAGCCGGTGGTGGTCAAGGAGGGGCGCTTCGGCCCTTACGTGACCGACGGCGAGACCAACGCGTCCCTGCGCAAGGGCGACACCGTCGAGGACATCACCATCGAGCGGGCCGCCGAGCTGCTGGCCGAGCGGCGTGAGCGGGCGCCCGCGCCGAAGAAGACCACGCGCAAGACGGCGGCCAAGAAGCCCGCGGCGAAGAAGCCCGCGACCAAGTCGTAGCTTCGTCGGATTCGGCGGTCATCAGGTGGTGGCCGCCGGACGTAGCATCGTCAGTGTGTTCGTCCTGATCTTCGCCGGCGGCGTGCTGCTCGCGCATTACTACCTGTGGCGCCGGCTGGTGCGCGGCACCACCGGGCCCGGTCGGCTGCGCGTGTCGCTGACCCTGGCGCTGGTGCTGCTGCTCGCGGTCCTCATGGGGACGTTCATCGGGTCGCGGCTGGGGCTGGAGAGCTGGATCGCCTGGGCGGGCTACGTCTGGCTGGCGGTGATGTTCTACCTGGTGATCATCCTGGCGGTGCTGGAGATTCCGCGGGCCGTCGTGGGGGCGGTGCTGCGCAGGAGGGCTTCGGCACCTCAGCCCGTTGCGGCGCCTGAGCCGGTTTTCGCCAGTGAGGCGGGCGGTGGCACGGCGACCTTGACCGGGGACCCGGCGGCGGCCGAGGCTCTGACCGGATCCTCGGCCGCTGGTTCCGTGCCCGCTGGTTCCCTGCCCACTGGTTCCCTGCCCACTGGTTCCGTGCCCGCTGGTTCCGCGCCGACCGGTTCCCCGCCGGCCGGCGGGGACATGAGCAGGCGGCTCTTTCTCGGGCGGGCCACCGCGGCGATCGCCGGCGTCAGCGCGGTCGGCACGGTCGGGTACGGCATGTCGAGCGCCCTGGGCGACCCCGTGATCGAGCCGGTCACGGTCAGGCTGCCCAAGCTCGACCCGCGTCTCAACGGCCTGCGGTTCGCGGTGGTCAGCGACATCCACCTCGGCCCGCTCACCGGCATCGGACACACCCAGCGCATCGTCCGCATGATCAACGGGCTCGAGGCCGACGTGGTGGCCATCGTGGGCGACCTGGTCGACGGCTCGGTGGCCCAGCTCGGCTCGCTGGCGCGGCCGCTCAAGAGCCTGGAGTCCCGTTACGGGGCCTATTTCGTCACCGGCAACCACGAATACTTCTCGCCGGAAGGCCCTGAGGAGTGGGTCGAGGAGCTGGGCGAGCTGGGCGTACGCTCGCTGCGAAACGAGCGGGTCGAGATCGCGCACCAGGGGGCCGTGCTCGACCTGGCCGGCGTCAACGACGTCGGCGGCGTGTCGAGCGGCGACGGCCCCGACTTCGCCAAGGCGCTCGGCGGACGCGCGGCAGGCCGGTCCACGGTGCTGCTCGCCCACCAGCCGATCCAGGTGAGCGAGGCCGCCCGCCACGGCGTCGACCTGCAGCTGTCCGGTCACACGCACGGCGGGCAGATCGCGCCGTTCAACCTGGTCGTGGGGTTGCAGCAGCAGGTCGTGTCGGGGCTCGCCACGGTCGACGGCGTGCAGGTCTACGTCACCAGGGGCGCCGGGTTCTGGGGGCCGCCCGTACGCGTGGGGGCGCCGCCCGAGATCAGTCTGGTGGAGTTGCGGAGCTGACTTCGGGTAATGAAGTGGTCACGTGATGCTCTGATGGCGTAGAGTATCCGCGCGGATACTCTCGGAGGGCGGTCATGGCTTCTTCCCCGGTGGAGCGGGCGTTCGGACAGGAGGTCGCGTCCTGGGCCCGGCGCGGCGGGCTGCTGTTCCGTCAGGCCAGACGGGCGGCAGATCTCAACCAGAAGGCGCTGGCCAGCGTGAGCGGCACGTCGCGCACCACGTTGTCGGCCTACGAGCACGGCAGGAAGTCGCCGACGCTGGAGACCGCGGGGCGCATCCTCGACGCGGCCGGGTTCGAGCTGGTGCTGGAGGCCAAGGTCGAGTGCGTCGCCCGCACGACGGGTGACGGGCAAACGTTCCACGTGCCCAGCCGGTTGCGGCGGCTGCCTGTCTCGGCGGCGCTGGGCGTCGCGCGGGTGGGCGGGCGCACGTACGAGCTGGCCGACCGCGACGAGCGGCGGGCCGCCTACACCGCGCTGCTGTGCGGCGGCGGGCCCGACGAGCTGCTCGCCCACATCGACGCGGTGCTGCTCATCGACCTGTGGAGCGAGCTCGACCTGCCCGGCGAGATCGCGGCGGCGTGGCGGCCCCTGGTGGAAACGGCGCGGCAAGAGGCCGGAGTGACCCGTCGATGAGGTTTTCGCGGGCCTATTCGAGGTGTGTAACCTGCGCCCGACTCTGTTGTCGTAATACCCTCAGCCACGGACGACCGGGAATATCCGGGCCGTCTCTTGACCACCCCCTTCCGGTCGACACCTGGATACGCTGAAATCATGACTGCCCCTGGCCGGAGTCGCCCGGCCCACGTGCTGGCCAATGCGCCGTTTCGACGGCTCTGGACGGCCATGTCGGTGTGCAGCCTGGGCGACTGGCTCAACCTGCTGGCACTGACCGCCCTCGCGGGCAATCTCACCGAGGGCGACTACCGCGTGCAGTCGCTGGCCGTCGGTGGCGTGTTCGTCGCCAAGATGCTGCCCGCCGTGCTGCTCGGGCCGCTCGCCGGGGTCTTCGCCGACCGGTTCGACCGGCGGCTGACCATGTTCGCGGCCGACCTGGCCAGGTTCGCGGTCGTGCTGTCCATCCCGTTCGTCAACAGCTACCAGTGGGTCATCGTCGCGACCATCCTGGTCGAGTGCGTCAACCTGTTCTGGGTCCCGGCCAAGGACGCCACGGTGCCCAACCTGGTGCCCAAGGCGCAGCTCGAGGCGGCCAACCGGCTCAACCTGCTGGTCACCTACGGCACCGCGCCGGTCGCCGCCATGCTCTTCGCGGCGCTGTCGGTGGCGGGCGACCTGATCGGCGGGGCGGTGCCGTTCCTCACCGGCCACGGCGCGACCGGCCTGGCGCTGATCGTCAACGCCTGCGCCTACCTCGTCTCGGCCGTCCTCATCTTCACCCTGCGCGACATCCCCAAGCGCGACGGGGCGATCTCCACGCCGTCCGTGCTCAAGCAGGTCGTCGAGGGCTGGCGGTTCGTGGGCGGCAACCGCCTGGTGCGCGGTTTGATCATCGGCATGCTCGGCGCCTTCGCGGCCGGCGGCGCCGTGGTGGGCGTGGCCAAGATCTATGTCGAGGCGCTGGGCGGCGGCGACGCGGCCTACGGCGTGGTGTTCGGCGCGGTCTTCGTCGGCATGGCGCTCGGCATGTTCTTCGGGCTCAGGCTGCTGCGCGAGCTGTCGCGGCGGCGGCTGTTCGGGCTGGCCATCACCGTCGCGGGGCTGGTGCTGATCGCGATCGCGCTGGTGCACAACCTCGTCATCGTGGTCATGCTGACCGTGCTGCTGGGGGCGTGCGCGGGCATCGCCTGGATCATCGGCTACACGCTGATCGGGCTGGAGGTCGAAGACGCGCTGCGCGGCCGTACGTTCGCGTTCCTGCAATCGACGGCCCGGGTGACGCTGCTGCTGGTGGTGGCCGTGGCCAACCCGCTGGCGGCGTTGTTCGGGGTGCACGTCCTCGGCATGGGGCAGATCAGCTACCGCTTCGACGGCACCAACGTCGTGCTCGTGATCGGCGGGGCGCTGGCCATCGTCGTCGGCCTGCTGGCGCTGCGCCACATGGACGACAGGAAGGGCGTGCCGCTGGCCGCCGACCTGATCGCGGCGGTGCGCGGCGAGCGGTTCCCCAAGGGGGCCGCCGAGCACGTGCCAGGACTGTTCGTGGCGTTCGAGGGCGGCGAGGGGTCGGGCAAGACCACCCAGTCGCGGCTGCTCGCCATCTGGCTGCGCGACCAGGGCTACGACGTCGTGCAGACGCGCGAGCCCGGGGCCACCAAGGTCGGCATGCGGCTGCGGGCCATCCTGCTCGACGCCGCCGAGCGGGGCCTGTCGGCGCGGTCCGAGGCGCTGCTCTACGCCGCCGACCGGGCCGAGCACGTCGAGAAGGTGATCAGGCCGGCCCTTTACCGGGGTTCGATCGTGGTGACCGACCGCTACGTCGACTCGTCGCTGGCCTACCAGGGGGCGGGGCGCGTCCTCGACCCCGAAGACGTGTCCAAGGTCAACGCGTGGGCGACCGGCGGGCTGGTGCCCCACCTGACCGTGCTCATCGACACCCCGCCCGAGGTGGGCCTGACCCGGCTCGGCGGGGCCGCCGACCGCATCGAGTCCGAGCCGCTCGAGTTCCACCATCGCGTACGCAAGGAGTTCCGCGCGCTGGCGGCTGCGGCGCCCGAGCGTTACCTCGTGGTCGACGGCACGCTGCCGCAGGAGACGATCACCCGGCAGATCCACGACCGGGTCCGCGAGATCCTGCCCGACCCGGTGCCGCGCGAGTCCGAAGACGCCACGGGCACCATGCCCGCCATCCGAGACTGACACCTGATCCCTGGCTTCAGGCGTACTCCGGGGTGGCGGGCGCGGTTAGCCTTGACCCCGTGACGGTTTTCGATGACCTCGTGGGGCAGGACCAGGCGATCGCCGTGCTGTCGCGGGCCGCGGCGGCGGCCGGAGAGGTCGTCTCGGGCGGGCGCGGCGCCGGCATGACGCACGCCTGGCTGTTCACCGGCCCGCCGGGCGCCGGTCGCGAAGACGCCGCACGCGCCTTCGCCGCCGCCCTGCTCTGCCCCGACGGCGGCTGCGGCCACTGCGACCAGTGCCACCAGGTGCTCATCGGCTCGCACCCCGACCTGGAGTCCGTACGTCCCGAGGGGCTGTCCTACAGCGTCAAGCAGACCCGCGAGCTGATCCTGCGCGCGGCCGGGGCGCCGACGCAGGGGCGGTGGCGGGTCATCCTGTTCGAGGACGCCGACCGGGCCACGGAGTCGGCCGCCAACGCCCTGCTCAAGGCCATCGAGGAGCCGCCGCCGCGTACGGTGTGGCTGCTCTGCGCCCCCGCACCCGACGACCTGATGATCACCATCAGGTCCCGCTGCCGCCAGGTCACCCTCACCACGCCCGCCACCGAGGCCGTCGCCCACGTGCTGGCCACCCGCGACAGCGTGCCCTGGGAGACCGCCAGATCCGCCGCCAGGGCCGCGCAGGGGCACATCAGCCGCGCGCGTGCGCTGGCACTCGACGAGGGCGTCAGGCGGCGGCGAGAGGCCGTGCTGAGCATCCCGCGCGCGCTGACCGGCGTCGGCGAGTGCATCGCCGCGGCCGAACGCCTGGTGAAGACCGCCGAGGAGGAGGCCGCCGCCGCCACCGCCGCGCTCAACGAGAACGAGACGGCGGAGCTGCGCAAGCTGTACGGCGAGGGGTCCACCGGCAAGGGGCTCAACCGGGGCCTGGTCAGGGGTGGTGCCGGGGCGCTCAAGGAGCTGGAGGACCGGCAGAAGTCGCGTGCCACCCGCATCAAGCGCGACTCGCTCGACAGCGCCCTGCTGGAGCTCGTGTCGTTCTACCGCGACGTGCTCACCATGCAGTTCGGGGCCGAGGGCGTCGAGCTGGCCAACGACGACCTGCGCTTCGACCTCGACCAGCTCGCCAAGTCGACGACGCCGGAGGAGACGCTGCGGCGCATCGACGCGATCATGCAGTGCCGCGAACGCCTCGCGGCCAGTGTCAACCCGCAGATGGCCGTCGAGGCGATGATGCTGGCACTGCGCTGAAAAACAGTTGGCCGGCCGAAGCAGCAGATGAGCCCGCCGGGCGTCTCTGTTGCGTGGAAACCGAACTACTCACCCAGCAAGAGGATCTGGCGCGGCGCCGGGTCGACGTCGCGTCGATCTTCGCCGAGCACCACGTCGGGCTCGTCCGGCTGGCCCTCATCATGGTCGGTGACCAGGCGACCGCGGAAGACGTCGTGCAGGAGGCGTTCGAGCGCACGTGCGCCGGCCGGGTCCGGCTGCGCGAGGCCGACAAGCTGCTGTCCTACGTGCGTTCCGCGGTGCTCAACGGGTGCCGCTCCGTGCTGCGGCGGCGGGCGACGGTCTTCCGCAAGGCGCCGCCGTACGAGCCGCCCGTCTGGTCCGCGGAGAGCGCCGCGCTGCTGGGAGAGGAGCGCAGAGAGGTCCTGCTCGCGCTGCGCGAGCTGCCCGGCAGGCAGCGCGAGGCGCTGACGCTGCGCTACTACTTCGACCTCACCGACCAGGAGATCGCCGAGACGATGAAGATCAATGCGAGCACCGTACGCTCCACGGTCACGCGTGGGCTGGCGGCGCTCGGCCGGGCACTTGGGGAGCAATCATGAACAGTCCCGTGGAAGACCGGCTGCGCGAGGCCCTCGCCGAGGCCGGCGCCTCGCTTGACCCCGCCACTCTGCGTCCCCTTCGCGCCCCCGAGCGGCGGTGGCGCGTGGACTACCGGCTGCTGAGCGTGGCGGCGGCGGTGGTGGTCTTCGCAGGGGCGGCGACCGCCGTGGCCCTGGGCACCGGCGGCCGGGATCACGTGGCGGCGGTCGAGCCCGCGCAGAGCGAGGCGGCCGAGATGGCGGTCTTCGTGTGCTCGAAGGCAGTGACCGAGGCGCCGTGCAGTGGCCGTGACGCCACCCCTCAGCAGGTCGAGGCCATCGAGGCGGTGCTGCGCGGGCTCCCTCAGGTCAACGAGGTGTCCTTCGAGGACCAGGCGGCGGCCTACGAGCGATTCAGGAAGAGCTACGCGGGCAACCCCGCCGTGCTCGACGCGGTCAAGCCGGGTGATCTGCCGCCCTCGTTCCACTTGAAGATCAAGAAGGGTGGAGATCGGGAGCAGGTGAACCAAGCCGTCTTCAGGCTGGAGGGGCTCCATACGGTCGTCGACCGGGCTTCGCCCGACATCACCAAGGTGCCGACCGCCGATGATCTCAAGTGGCAGGTCAGCGTCTTCCTGTGCAACGAGGGCGCACGCGTGCCCACATGCGGTGCCGGCCGCAAGGAGGGGCAGGCCGCGACGGCCGCGCAGAAGCGCGCGATCGACAAGCTGATCGGCACGTCGCCGCAGGTGGCGGAGCACATCTTCGAGAGCAAGGAGGTGTCTTACGAGCGTTTCAAGGAGTCGTTCCAGGAGAGCAATCCGGCGCTCGTCGATGCGACCAGGGTGGGGGACCTGCCGGACAGCTTCAAGATCGCGCTGAAGAACGAGATGGAGGGGGGCGAGGTGGTCGAGCGGTTGAAGCGGCAGCCGGGGGTGGCGGCGGTGGTCTATCAGGCGTGCGTGCCCGCGCGACATACGCTGTTCATCGACTTCGGCCTCGATCTGCCGGCGACGACGATGTGCCCGGGCACGGGCTGACCCTGCGGCCGGCGCAGCACCGCTCCCCGGCCGCAGCCGAGGGCGAGCACCAGCTCGTACTCCAGGAACAGGCGCGGGATGCTGCTGCGGCCGGAGCCGAGTGCGGCGGCGGCTGATCGACCGGCGTGGGGCCACCGTCGGTGGTGGCTGATCGACGGCATGGGGTCAGCGTCGGCGGGGCCCCAGCTCAAGATCTGCCGCCGCCACCCCTCACCACTGCGGGCCTGCCCACGTAATGTGGCAGGGAAGACGGTAAATGACCCCTAGGCCGTCAGGAGGCGAGCTCGAGCCCATGGGAATGATCATGGCCGTGAGCTTCACCCGTTACGGGAGGCTCTACTACCTCGATCCCGGCGAGCACACCTACAAGGTGGGCGACAAAGTGCTCGTACCAACGGATTCGGGACCTGAGGTGGCGGAGTGCGTCTGGGCGCCGCAGTACACGAGCGAAGACGTAGAGGGGCTCCCGGTGTGCGCCGGGCCCGCCGGCGAGGAACATCTGTCGCGTGACGAGTCGAACAAGCGGCGCCGCGCCGAGGCTCGCAGCGTCTCCAAGCGGCTGATCAAGCGGCACTCGCTGCCTATGAA
This sequence comes from Nonomuraea salmonea, assembly GCF_042428605.1. NCBI lineage: Bacteria > Bacillati > Actinomycetota > Actinomycetes > Streptosporangiales > Streptosporangiaceae > Nonomuraea > Nonomuraea salmonea. Next base: position 334,118 of record NZ_JBHMCF010000038.1, on the reverse strand, counting down.
GGTCGTCGGCATCGACTACCTCGATGAGGACAACGTCTACACGGTCTACTTCTCGGCGCCACACCGGGTCGACTTCCGTGCCCTCGTCCGCGACCTGGCCCGCAACCTGCGGGCCCGGGTCGAGCTGCGCCAGATCGGCCCCCGCGACGAGGCCCGCCTCCAGGGCGGCATCGGCCCCTGCGGCCGCGACCTGTGCTGCGCGACCTTCCTCAAGGACTTCGAGCCGGTCTCCGTACGCATGGCCAAGGACCAGGACCTCCCGGTCAACCCGCTGCGCATCGCGGGGGCGTGCGGCCGGCTGATGTGCTGCCTCAAGTACGAACACCCGCTGTACCAGGAGTTCCGCGCCTCAGCCCCGCGCACGGGCACCAGCGTGGAAACCCCCGAGGGGCCCGGAACGGTGGTGGGCCACAACGTGCCGTCCGACTCCGTGGTGGTGCGGCTCAACGACGGGGGCCGGCGGTGCTCGTGCTCCCGGGCCAGCGTGTGCGGGCCCAGGAAGGCGTACGACTCTACGTACGGGGGCGGCGGGGACGGCACGTCATAGGGGCGGCGGGGACGCGGGCCACACCTTGTAGGCGGTGAGGCTGTGGCCGGAGCCGTGAGGGGGCCGGTCCGCCGCAGGAAGCTTTCCTGACATCGGCGGACCGATGGGAGCGAGAACCCCTCGGGCTCCTGTAGACTCTCTCACGCTGCACGGCAGATGCCGCCTTAGCTCAGTCGGCCAGAGCACTTCACTCGTAATGAAGGGGTCTGGGGTTCGAATCCCCAAGGCGGCTCCCAGCTCAAAGGCCCTCCCGGATGATCCGAGAGGGCCTTTTGCATGGGCGTACAGCAGCGAAGTACGGCTACGGGTTCTCACGCTCTCCGACCGGTCGCGGCCAGCACCGCTCATGCGCTGCACTGCTTGGAGACTGCCCCGAAGGCCGTCGAAAACTTCACTGAGTTCGGCCAGAGGACCGGATTACTGCACGGCCCGCGACTGTTGGAGCACGCGTCTAAAGGACCGCCCTGGTCCGTGACGGCGCCGTGCTCGGCCGCTCGCCCGCTCGCTCGGCCGCTCGCCCACTCGGCCGTGGACGTGGCCGTGGACGTGGCCGTGGACGTGGACGTGGACACCGGGTTCGTCATCGGCGACGACCGCTCCTGACGCTCGTCACGCGCTGCTGACCCGCTGATCACGCCAGCCCGGTGGATCTCTGTCGGGGGTCGCGCCGTTGGCTCAGCCGCCATCCGCGCGGCACAGGGTGTCAGTCCTGGGCGGAGAGGACGCGACGGGCGGCCGCGAGCTGCTGATCCTTGGCCGTCCGCAGCGCCTGGAACTCGGCGGCGTGCGCGCGGACGGTACCGTCCTGGATGCGTTTCTCCACAGCGGACCAGACGGAGATGAGAGCCGTCTCCGCCTTGCACCGGACATCCGCCTGTGCCGCGCGGATCTCTTCTCGGGTGGGGGCGCCGTCGCCCGTCCATCGTTCGTCGGCGACCGCGGCGAGCGGATCAGCGTAGCGCAGGCCGTGCTCCCACATGCAGGCACTCCATGCCCGAAAGACCCGCTGGACCTCCGGGTCCTGCTGGGACCGCTCGAACGTCTCCGTGATGAGCCGGTTGAACAACGCCTCGTCGACCTGCGGCGTCCCGCGTTCGAGGTGATCGCGCGCCTCCCCCAGGCAACTGCCCGTCTTGCCGTACGCCGCCTCCCGCGCCGCCGCCGGCAGACGTCGCGTGCGGGTCTCCCGCGCGGCGAAGCGCCGGGCCACGGAGGGGCGGTCCGGGGGGACGCGGAACCCGTAGAGGCCGGCGACCTCTGCCTCCACGACGCCGTAGCGGCGCCGGTTGGGCGGTTCGACGTCGTCGGCCACGGCCGGTGGCAGCACCTCCCACTCCATGCCCCGCCGCCGCATGCAGTCGCGGATCAGGAGGTCCTCGGCGGCCTCCAGGATCATGATGTCCGCCGGAGAGAAGTTGTACCTGTCGAAGGGCACGGAGAGCTCGCGTGCTTCCGCCCCCGGCATCGGCACCGGGGGCGCGGGTTCCGTTCCCTCCGCGGTGGCGCAGGCCGCCACCGCGGCCAGGAGGACCACCACCGAGCCCAGCAGCCGAAGCGACACGCGAACTCCTCTGGTGGGTACGGGGGTGGACGCTGTGATCAGCCGGGCTTGATGGAGCTGGCCTTGTTGTCGAAGCCGTTGTTCGACAGGTCAGCGTCTTCCGACCAGCGTTGGGCCGTGTAGCCGTAGGAACCGGCGCAGCCGGAGGCGTTGTAGAACCGGACCCGGGCGCCGGAGGGGTTCCTCATGGAGCTCACCCGGTCGCTCAGCCTGCCCGTGGTCTGACACTCGTTACCGCTGATGGTGAAGACCCACATGTCTCCCTTGAAGTTGTCGTGCTCGTACACGCAGAGGCTGTACTTGCACGCGTAGATGTCGGCCTGCGCACTGGGGCTGACCCCCAGGACCCCGGTCAGGACCAGAGCTGCGACGCCGGTTGTGCGCATGATCTGCCGCTTCATAGAAGCCCTTCGTCTGAAGATCGAAATTAGGCGGGATCATAGCCACATGAGGTGACCGGTGCACCCAGAAGCCATATTTCGAGACAGCCTAAAAGGCAGGCGAAACGACTCCAGGAGCTGCGACCGCCGCTGTTCCCGATCTCCTACCGGATCCTGGGGAGCGTGGCCGAGGCGAGGACGCCGTCCAGGAGCTCGGCCGGCCCGGTGAAGGCACGAGAGCCGGGTCACGCGCAGTGCTCGTCGGTACTGCCGGTCTGCCACAGTTCTTTCTCGCCGGCGACAGCGGACTGCCGCTGGTCGTGTAACAGAGGATGCCCGTACGTTCTTCTGGGGGTTCGGACACGGACCGGAGGGGGACTCATGATCACTGTCCAAGGCAAGGGCTTCAATGGCGTGCAGGATCTGGTCAGCGAGATCGCGACCACGCGTCCGGACTTCGTCTGGCGCAACGCCTATGTTCAGGGGTTGCATCAGCTGAACGCAGGCAACGCCGTCCTCACCGACTACGACGATCTGGCGGCGCGCCTGGAAGCGCTCGCGTCGGCCGCGCCGGCGAATGAGCTGTACGACGTCTCGTTCGAGCTGCTCGAGCTGTTCACCAAGCCCGCCTCCGCCATGGAGCGCTCCGCGGCGAAGGGCTTCAGCGCGAAAGCGAAGACGTTGAGCACGCTGGAGCCGCGCCGCGTCGTGCTCCGCAACCTCGCCGCGGAGCTGGAGAAGGCCAACGCGATTGACGGGCAGATCGTGCACTTCGAGGCGTTGCGCAGGGAGGATTTGCAGCATGTGGCCGTGCTGAACAAGATCAACGACCTCACCGCCCGCATCATCAAGACCGTCGTCTTCTACTGGAACGACGACCAGGGAGGTGGCGCCCAGCTCATGTCCACGCTCGGTCGCGTCGGGTTCGTCCACGTCTTGTTCGAATGGGTGACCGGAAAGATCAACTGCAACATGAACGCGGGCTCGAAGCTCCGTGGTGCCTGCGACAAGGTCGAATGCACGATGAAAGCCTGATCAGCGACGGCGTGCGCTGTCGCAGGCGCGACAGCGCACGCCGGCTGGATGAGCAGATTCAGGGGATGTTCGCGGAGGACGTGGGGGTGGCCGAGCGGTCGGGCGTCGCTTGGTATGCGTACTCCGGCCGGGACAACAAGGGGGCGTCCGTCCGCGGGGTCAGCGGTCGGGCAGCGATGGGTGGGGGTGGTGGGGACCGTGCCGTGCATGTCGTTGGTGAGGGCCCATCGGCCATTCCCATGGCCGCCGCCATGACGCCGCTCGTGAGCACGGCGGACGGCATCGGAGGGAGCGTGAGCCTGGGGTACGGGGGCGCGCCCGCCAGGTAGTAGAGGTCGTCGATCAGACTGTCCCACGGTGGTTCCGGCACTCTGGACACGTACTCCACGCGCCCCGGCATCGCCGATGCCCGGCAGGGGTCGCCATACCCCGGCAGGGTCGGCATGATGGCGGGATCGGGGGTCGGTGCTGGAATGAAGGGGGCGTGTCCGTGTCTGGGATCTTCTGGGGTTTGGCTTTCTGTTTGCGGCGTCTGATGCTGCTGATGCGGTGAGTGGACCCAGGAGGGGATCGTGACTTCGCGGCTGCTCATGCCCCGGCGGCGATTACCAGCGTCTGGGGACGGTCCCGAACTCGAAGTCGCGGGTGGGGTGGCGGCGACGCGGATCCTCGACTGGGGGCATCCTCGGGTGGCGTGCCTGGCGGACGAGGTCAGGGGTGTGGGGGAGCGGGAGTGGGTGCGTGAGGCGCATCGGCTGATCGGTGACCGCATTCGTCCCGTCTACGCCATGAACGACGAGCAGCCGGTGTCCGTGACCGTGCGGCGGGGGCGGGGGTCGTGCAGCCAGCGGATGGCGGTGCTCGAGGCGGTGGCTCGGGCTCGGGGGATCGCCACGCGGGTCAGGGGGCGGGTGATCGACGGGGCCTTCTGGTACGCGCGGTTCCCCGGCCTGCGGGCGCTGGTGCCTGACGAGGTGGTGCTGGCATGGCCCGAGTTCCGGGTGGAGGGGCGGTGGGTCGCCGTGTCGGAGATCTATGACGGGTTGTGCGTGGGCTCCGGCTTCGACAACGCCGGCGCTGAGACGCTGTTCGACGCCGTCGCCAGGACGGCCGTGGACTGGGACGGCACCGTCGCGCCGACCTGCGATCTGTCGGCGCGGGTGGTGGCTGATCTCGGATATTTCGGGACGCGGGATGAGTTGTTCCGGGAGTACGGGCAGACGTTGCGGCCCGGGGTGCGGTGGGTGGTCGATCTGATGATGAGCTGGCGGGGTGTACGCGGGTAAACCGGTGGCGGTCCTTGGCTGGGGTGGGGACCATTGCGCGGTGACGGAGATCGAAGTGCGGCGGGCCACTGAGGCGGATGCGGTGGTGCTGGCCCGGTTGAATGAGATCGTTCATGCGCTGCATGTCGAGGCGCGGCCCGATGTGTTCGTGGCGGCCGGGGACAAGGAGGAGGTGGCGCGGCTCTTCGTGCGGTTTCTGGGCAGGGAGGGGGCGCTGGTGTTCCTGGCCGAGGAAGCGGGGCGGGCGGTCGGGTACGTGACCGGGGTCGTGCATCGGCGCGAAGGTGACGTGATGCTGCGGGCGCGGAGTTTCGTGTCCATCGAGCACATCGCGGTCGATCCCGGGGTGGCGAGGTCGGGGGTCGGGTCGGCTCTCGCCCGGGCGGTACGCGAAGTCGGCAGAGAGGCGGGGTGCACCTCCGTGCTCACCGATGTGTGGGACTTCAACGAGGCGTCGCTGGCCTTCTTCACCGAGCTGGGGTTCCGGCCGATGCGGCACGTCCTTGAGCAGGCCCTGTGAGCAGGGAACGGCGGTTCGCTGCTGTGGAAGACCTCGGTCCCCTGGCACGGGAGGCGTTCAGCACCAGGCTCGAACGGGTGGAGCGGTTGCGGGGCGGCACCAAGAAGGGGGTCTATCGGCTGACGTTCGAGCGCGGGCCGAGTGCCGTCCTCTACGTGTGGGCCGACACGGAGAACTTCTGGGGGCCGGGCGCCGAAAAGTCGGAGATGGGGCTGTTTCTGGCGGCGCATCGGGAGTTCAGCGAGCTGGGTGTGCGGGTGCCGGAGTTGCGGTTCGCGGACGGGAGTGGGCGGCTCTATCCGGGTGAGGTGGCGGTCGTCGAGGACGTTCGTGGCGGCACGCTCGAACAGCGGCTCGGGAGCGACGACGGCGGTCTGGAACGGCTGGCGGAGCATCTCCAGAGGATGGCGGGGCACCGGTCGGCGGGGCTCGGCGAGGTCGGGCCGGTCAAGGCGGGGGAGGGCAGGCGCACGACGTGTCCTGAGGTGGTGCTGGGGTGGGCGCTCAAGGATCTGGGGGAGGCGGCCGGACGGGTTGAGGCCATCGGGCACAAGCGGGCCGCGTTCGAGGAGCTGCTGCGCGGCATGGCGGGCGGCGTCGAGCCGCGTACCGAACACTCATTGATTCACGGTGAGCTGGGGCCCGACCACGTGCTCATGGACGACGGCGGCGAGCCCGTGCTCATCGACATCGAAGGCGCGCAGTTCTTCGACGTCGAGTGGGAGCACGTCTTCCTGCGCATCAGGTTCGGCGAGCACTATCCGAGGCTGCGCGTCGAGGGGCTGGACGAGGGCAGGATGCGCTTCTACCGGCTGGCGCAGCACCTGTCGCTGGTGGCGGGCCCGCTGCGGTTGCTCGACGGGGACTTCCCCGATCGGGAGGCCATGATGGGCATCGTCCGGCGGCACATCGGGGAGGCGCTGAGCTTCGTTCGGGGCCCTTGCGTGGGTGGGGATCTTCGAATAGGAAGGCTTCCTGGCTGATAAGCGGGAGTTGAGGCGGTTGCGTACGGTCTTAGCGGTCCTCGGGCTCCTGCTCATCACGGCCTGCGGCGGCGGGCAGGGGGACGAGCCCCCGGTGAACGCCGAGGACGTGATGTTCGTGCAGATGATGGTGCAGCACCATCGGCAGGGCATCGAGATCGCCAAGGTCGGCACGTCGCAGGCCACCGACCCGGAGGTCAAGACGCTGGCCTCGGCCATCGAGACCACGCAGCAGGACGAGGTCGAGATGATGACGCGCTGGCTGCGCGACTGGGACCAGCCGCTCACGCCGCCGACCAGCGCGCACGACCACCACGGCGGCATGCCGGAGACCGACGCCAAGCGCATCCAGGAGCTCAAGGCGTCGAAGAACTTCGAGTACGACCTGCTCAACCTGCTCATCGCGCACCAGGACGACGCCGTGCAGATGGCGTCGTCCGAGGTGGCGAAGGGGGCCAACCCCGAGGTGCAGAAGTGGGCGGCGCAGGTGCAGAGCTCCCGTAAGGGACAGATCGACATGATGCTCAAGCTGCTCAAGCGCTAACAGCGCTAACAACGCTGTCTGTGACGAAACGGTATCCCTCATAGACGCCATCCCGGAAAAGTGATTAGATCACTTGATATGTCCGAGGTAACGCGGCCCTCGCTTTCCGACGCGCTCACCGAGCGCATGCTGGAGCTCATCCGTACGGGCGGGCACCGGCCCGGCGACAGGCTGCCCTCGACCAGGGAGCTCTCCCAGCGCTTCGCCGTCACCACCCCGACGTTGCGCGAGGCGCTGCGCAGGCTCGAGGCCACCGGGGCCATCGAGATGCGGCACGGTTCCGGCATCTATGTCGGGCCCGCGATAGAGCGGCTGGTGCTGCCCAATCCGAACATGCGCGAGATGCACGCCCCCCAGCTCCTGGAGCTGCTCGGCGCGCGGATCGTGATCGAGCCGCCGCTGGCCGCGATGGCCGCGGAGCACGCCGCCGGTGAGGAGCTGGCGGCGCTGCGGCGGGTGCTCGACGAGGCGGGCAGGCATCTGCGCGGCGAGGACGCCGAGCTGCACGACGCGAACATGGCCTTCCACCGGGCGACCGCCCGGCTGGCGGGCAACAGCGTCCTGCACGAGGTGGTCGACTCGCTGCTGACCGTGCACGGCCCGGAGCAGCGCGAGATTCTGCAGATCTTCGACGACCGGCGCCGTGACTACGAGGAGCACCTGGCGATCCTGGGGGCCATCGAAGCACGCGACGCGGCGCAGGCCGAGGAGCGCATGCGGGCCCACCTGGTCGAGGTGAAGACCGTTATCGAGCACAGGTTGCAATCCCCCCGATGAGATCCAAGGAGGCCGGCTCATGTTCCGGTCACGTGTGGCCACGCTCGGCGTGGCGGCGCTCGTCCTGGCCGCCTGCGGTGGCAACGGCGCCGGCGAGCAGCAGAAGAAGACGGAGCTGACGCTCTACAACGACAAGGGCGCGTGGTCGAAGTTCTTCGACGAGATGGGCGCGCTGTCGAAGCAGCGGATCGGCCTGGGCATGAAGCCGACGGGTTATACGGACTCGGCGCAGTACCAGGCGTTCATCAAGGCGTCGTTCCGCACGAACGTCAAGCCGGACCTGTTCACCTGGCAGACCGGGGGGATGCTGGAGGAGATCGTCAAGCAGAAGCAGGTGGCCGACACCTCGGCCATCTGGCAGGAGGCGATCAAGGCGGGCGACCTGTCGCAGGACCTGCTGCCCTATTACACGGTCGGCGGCAAGCAGTACTGCGTGCCGATGAACGTCGCCTACTGGGGGATGTTCTACAACAAGAAGATCTTCGACAAGTACGGCCTGAAGCCGCCGCAGACCTGGGACGAGCTCGTCCAGGCGGCGGAGACCCTGAAGAAGAACGGGGTCAAGGCGTTCTACCACACCAGCGTGCTGTTCTCCTTCGTCTGGTTCGAGCAGCTCCTGGCCGGCACCGACCCCGACCTGTACGACCGCCTCGCCACCGGCAAGGCGAAGTACACCGACCCGGGTGTGGTGCAGGTGATGGAGCGGTGGAAGCAGCTCATCGACGCCGGATATTTCATCAATCCGGGCGATAAAACGGACCCGGGCGACGTCCTCAAGAACGGCAAGGCCGCGATGGTGACGTTCGGCACCTGGTTCAACACCAGCATGACCAGCCGCGACATGAAGGCCGGCACCGACTACGACTTCTTCGTCATCCCCAACGTCAACCCGGCCCTGCCCAAGACGTCGATGATCTTCGAGAGCGGCCCGCTGTGCTCGCTCACCAAGGCCGCCGACCCCGACGCCGGCATGAAGTACCTCAAGTGGTGGACCACCTCGGAGGCGCAGGACAAGTGGGCCAAGAGCCGCGGTGACGTCAGCGCCAACCCGAAGGTGACGATCGACGACAAGGTGCTCGGCACGGTCACCAAGGACGCGGGCGGCGGGAAGTACCGCCTGGTCAACCGCTACTTCGAGGCGACGCCGCCGCCGATCCTGACGGCCGCGCTCGACGGGTTCAGCAAGTTCGTCACCGAGCCGGCGTCGTACAAGGAGGTCCTGGAGACCATCCAGAAGGCCGCCGACGAGTACTGGAGCACGCATCAGTGAGTGCGGTGCCATCCCAGTCGCAGGTGAGACGGGGCGCCCCGCTGCTCGGCCGGTTCCGGCACGGGTACGTGGCGCCCGCGGCGCTGCTGGTCGCGGTGCTGCTCTACGCGCCGTTCCTGTGGACCGCGTACCTGAGCCTGACCACGTACGACGGGCTGGAGCCGCCGGTCTGGAACGGCCTGGCGAACTTCGGCAAGCTCTTCGATGACGCGGCGCTGCTGACCTCGATCCGCAACACGCTGATCTGGGTGATCGGCACGATGGTGCTGCCGGTCGGGCTCGGGCTGCTGGTCGCGGTGCTGTCGTACGACATCAGGGGCGGCGCCTGGTTCCGGGTGCCGTTCATGCTGCCGTACGCGCTGAGCGGCGCGGGCCTCGCCATGGTGTGGAGCCCGATCCTGTCGCACGGCGGCATCGCGAACGTGCTGCTCGGCGTGGACGCCGCGTTCCTCCAAGACGCGCCGGTGAACACGTTCGCCATGCTCGCGGTCTGGACCTGGCAGCAGCTCGGCGTGAACACGCTGCTGTTCGTCGTCGGCCTGCAGTCGATCCCCAAGGAGCCGATCGAGGCGGCGCGGCTGGACGGCGCGTCGGGGTGGCGGCTGTTCCGGCACGTGATCTGGCCGCTCATGCGGCCGCTGACGGCGGTCGTGGTGGGGCTCGCACTGGTGGCCGGGCTGAAGACGTTCGACATCGTATGGGTGCTGACGCAGGGCGGCCCTGGACGCAACTCCGAGACGCTCGCGGTGACCATGTACAAGGAGACGTTCGTGGCCAGCGACTACGGCTACGGCTCGGCGGTGGCGGTGCTGCTGACCGTGGTGACCGGGCTGGCCTCCTACCTCTATCTGCGCAGGCAGGTGACGGCCACGTGATCCGCCGCGCCGTGCTCGTCGTGCTCGGCCTGATCTGGCTCGGCCCGACGTACCTGCTGCTCGTCAACGCCTCCCGGCCGGCCGGTTCGTACGACCCGGCCAGCGCGTGGGTGCCCTCGGGCGACTTCGCCCTGTTCGACAACTTCGCCACCGCGCTGGACAGCGCGAACCTGACGCAGAGCCTGGCCAGCACCGCGCTCTACAGCATCGTCTCGCCGCTGCTCGGCGTGCTCGTCGGCGCGCTGGCGGGTTACGTGATCGTGGTGCTGCGGCTGCGCCACGGGTTCTGGTGGTTCCTGCTGATCTTCGGCGGGACGATCTTCCCCTCGCAGATGCTGCTGGTGCCGCTCTTCGTCGGCTACAGCGACGCCGGTCTGTACGACAGCCGCCTCGGCATGATCCTCATCTATACGGCGATCAACGTGCCGCTGGCCGCGTTCGTGCTGCGCAACTTCTACAGCGGCGTCGCGTTCTCGGTCTTCGAGGCGGCCCGCATGGACGGCGCCTCGACGTGGCGCATCTTCTGGCGCATCTACCTGCCGATCTCGTTCACGGCGCTGGCCGCCGTGTTCATCCTCGAGTTCACCTTCATCTGGAACGACCTCATCTTCGGCCTGACCCTGAGCCAGACCGAGGAGGTACGTCCGGTCATGACCGCCATCGCGGGCCTCATGACCGACGTGTACGCCGGCACCCCGGTCCCGGTCGGCCTGGCCGCCGGGCTCGTGGTCTCACTGCCGACCGTGGTGTTGTTCCTGGCAACCCAGCGCCTCTTCGCCAGGGGCCTGTCTCTAGGGAGTGTTCAATGACCAGCCGGTTGCTCCAGCGCAGCCTGGGAAGTCCCGACTACGACGGGATCAGGCAGGCGCTGCGAGACGACACCTCGACGCCCGTGCTCAGCGTGCGCGGGCTGGAGGTCAGGGTCGCGGTGCTGCCGCTGTTCACCCACGACGGCCGCCAGGCGGTCCGGGTCTCCAGCACCGAGCCGCTGACCCATGTGCTGGTGGGCGTGGACAGCGCGTCGGGCCGCGACGTGACGCTGCTGGTGCCGGAGGTGGACGCGCCGCGCGAGTTCACGCTGGAGTGCCGCGACGACGCGGGCGTGGTGGGCAGCGCGCAGATCACGGTGACGCCGCAGCGCAAGTGGAGCGTCTTCGTGGTGCACCATTCGCATCTCGACATCGGCTACACCGACCCGCAGGGCACGGTGCTGCGCCACCACCTCGACTACCTCGACGCGGCCGTACGCCTGGGGCAGGAGACCGCGTCCTGGCCGGACGACGCCAAGTTCCGCTGGACGGTCGAGTCGTCGATGCCGGCGCTGCGCTGGCTGGAGCACCGGCCGAAGGAAATGGTGGACGCCTTCGCCGAGCTGGCCAGGGCGGGCCTGATCGAGGTGACGGCGCTGCCGTTCCAGCTGCACACCGAGGCGTGCTCGACCGAGGAGCTGCACCGGCAGCTGCGCTTCACCGCGCAGCTCGAACGCCGCTACGGCTTCGCCACGAAGTCGGCCATGCACACCGACGTGCCGGGCGCGGTCGTGGGCCTGGTGGACGCGCTCAGTCAGCACGGCGTGCGCTATCTCGCGGCGGCGCACAACTGGGCCGGGCGGTCGGTGCCGTACCTGCACGGCGGTGACAAGCTGAGCAGGCCGTTCCGCTGGCGGGCGCCGAGCGGCAACGAGATCCTCGTGTGGTTCACCGACACGCCGCACGGGATGGCGTACATGGAGGGCAACACGGTCGGGCTGACCGACTCCTACGAGCTGGCCGACGACCTGCTGCCGCGCTACCTGTCGGCGCTGGCGACGCGCGGCTACCCGTACGGGCCTGGCACGTTCGGCTGGCAGGGGCCCGACGCTCCGAAGGAGCCGTACGAGCTGGACGTGCTGCACCTGCGGGTGCAGGGCGCGCACGCCGACAACGCGGGGCCGTCGATCGTGCCGGCGTCGATCGCGCGGCGGTGGAACGAGCAGTGGGCCTACCCGCGGCTGCGCAGCGCGGTCAACAGCGACTTCTTCGAGCACGTCGAGGAGCGCTACCACGACAGTCTCGCGGTGCACGAGGGCGACTGGACCGACTGGTGGGCCGACGGGCTCGGCTCGGGCGCGCGCCCGCTGGGATACGTGCGCAGGGCGCAGTCGGCGCTGCGGGTGGCCGAGACGCTGCACACGCTGGCCGGGGTGGACGCGACCGAGCGGATCGACGCGGCGTACGACAAGGTCGCGCTGTTCAACGAGCACACGTGGGGCGCGGCGAACCCGTGGGAGGACGCCGAGGAGGGCGGCGACTCGGGCGGCCTGCAGTGGACGCGCAAGTCGTCCGGCGCGTACGACGCCCAGGACGACGCCTCCGACCTGCTGCACGCGGCGGCCAGGAGGTTCGGCGCGGCGCTGTCGGAGTCGGGTGCCGCCGAGGGCGGCGCGCTGTCGTCGTTCGCCGTCTTCAACCCGGCGACGTGGACGCGCACCGACGTCGTGCGCGCCTTCCTGCCCCGGGACGTCGTCGGCGTGGAGGTGCCGATCGCGCTCGTGGACGCGCGGACCGGCGAGCGGCTGCCGCACCACGAGGAGCTGGTGGACCCGGCGGACTGGCCGACCAGGCCGATCGGCCGGCACGTGCACGCGGTCGTGCCCGACGTGCCCGGCTTCGGCTACGTCCGGCTCGACGTCGTGCCCGGCGAGACGCAAGCTCCCGAGCCGGTCGAGCTGGAGGAGAGCGGGGTGATCGAGAACGAGTTCTACCGCGTGGCGTACGACGTCCGCGAGGGCTACATCGGCTCGATCTTCGACAAGCGGGCGGGCCGCGAGCTGGTCAACGGCGACGCGGCGGCCGGTTTCGGCCAGTACGTCTACGACCGCTACGCCACGGCCCCGCACTTCAACCACCTGTCGGGCCACGTCGGCGCGCACGACCGCACGCTGCTCGGCGACCGGGCGATCGGCGAGCACGCCAGGATCACCGAGGCCAGGCGCACGGCCGTGGGCGACAAGCTGGTCGTGGAGCTGCGCGGCAAGGGCGTCGACTGGATCCGCGCGACGATCGAGCTGCATCACGGCGTGCCCAGGCTCGACCTGACCTACCAGCTCGCCAAGCAGGGCACCCCGGCGAAGGAGGCGGTCTTCCTGGCCTTCCCGTTCGCCGCGGGCCAGGCCACGGCCTGGGAGCTGACCGGCGGCGTCGGCGGGCCCGACGTGCCGAGGGTGCCTGGCTCGGCCGAGTACATGCTGCCGATCAGGCACTGGATCGCCTTCGAGGACCCTGAGCTGACCATCGCCTGGGCCACGCTGGAGGCGCCGCTGGTGCAGCTCGGCACCATCCACATGCCGTACGCGCCGTTCCCGCCGACCCTCGACCAGGAGGACGGCACGGTCTACTCGTGGGCGCTCAACAACATCTGGGACACCAACTTCCCGGCCCAGCAGCAGGGCGAGACGACGTTCCGGTACGCGGTGACGTCCGAGACGGGCGCGGGCGGGCGGCGGCTCGGCGCGGCGGCCGCCTCGGGGCTCTGCGAGCCGTTCGTGGGCGCGCTGATCACCGACAGCCCCGGGGTGTCGGAGACGTACGTGCGCGTCGACCATCCCGACGTGCTGGTCACCTCGATCGGCTGGGAGGGCGTGCGGTTGCAGTCGCTGGCCGCCGAGCCGGTGGAGACCACGGTGACGCTGCCGGGGCAGGAGCCGGTCGAGGTGCGGTTGCCCGCGTGCGGGGTGGCCGTGGTCAGGGGGACGCGCCAGTGAAGATCGTCGACATCAGGGCCACGACGGTGGCCGTGCCCCTGGAGGCGCCGCTGCGGCACAGCAACGGCGCGCACTGGGGGCGCTTCGTCCGGACGATCGTCGAGGTCGAGGCCGACAACGGGCTGATCGGGCTCGGCGAGATGGGCGGCGGCGGCGAGAGCGCGGAAGCGGCCTTCCGCGCGCTCATGCCGTACCTGAAGGGGCACGACCCGTTCCAGCTCGAAGCGCTGCGCTTCAAGATCGCGAACCCGACGGCCTCGCTCTACAACAACCGCACGCAGCTGCTGGCGGCGATCGAGTTCGCCTGCCTCGACCTGGTCGGGCAGCATCTCGGGGTGCCGGTCAGCGACCTGCTGGGCGGGCGCATCAGGGACGCGGTGCCGTTCGCGTCGTACCTGTTCTTCCGGTACGCCTCCGACGCCCACCCCGAGATCCGCACCCCGGACCAGCTCGTCGAGCACACGGCGCGGCTGAAGGAGGAGCACGGGTTCACCGTCCACAAGCTCAAGGGCGGCGTCTTCCCGCCGGACCACGAGCTGGAGTGCTACCGCGCGCTGGCCGAGGCGTTCCCCGGCGACCGGCTCAGGTACGACCCCAACGCCGTGCTGTCGGTGGCCGAGGGGCTGCGCTTCGGCAAGGCGATCGAGGGACTGAACAACGACTACCTGGAGGACCCGGTCTGGGGGCTCGAAGGGCTGCGGGCCGTGCGCGCGCAGGTCGGCGTGCCGCTGGCGACGAACACGGTCGTGGTGAACTTCGAGCAGCTCGCCTCCAACGTGCTGCGCAGGAGCGCCGACGTGATCCTGCTGGACACCACGTTCTGGGGTGGCATCAGGCCGTGCGTCAAGGCGGCGGGGGTGTGCGAGACGTTCCAGCTCGGGGTGGCCGTGCACTCGTCGGGGGAGCTGGGCATCCAGCTCGCGACGATGCTGCACCTCGGCGCGGTGCTGCCGAACCTCACCTACGCCGCCGACGCCCACTACCACCAGCTCAGGGACGACGTGATCGAGGGCGGGAAGATGGCGTACTCGGAGGGCGCCATCGCCGTCCCGACCGGTCCAGGGCTGGGCGTGCGGCTCGACCGGGATCAGGTGGCGCGCTACGCCGAGCTCTACAAGGAGCTGGGCGGCTACCCGTACGACCGGGATCCGGGGCGTCCCGGCTGGTACGCGACGGTCCCCAACGAGAGGTTCGCGGATCCCGCGGTGGAAATCGCACCATAATGGGGCGATATGTCTGAAGAGTCAAAGCCTGCCGCCCCTGCCGACAACCTCGTCACCTCCTCCCACACCCTGCCGTCCGGCCAGGCGTACACCGCCACCGCCGGCACGATGGTGCTGCGCGAGGAGGTGACCACCGACGGCACGTTCGAGGGCCTGCGCCCCAAGGCCGAGGTGTTCATCACCGCCTACACCCTTGACGGCGCCGACCCCGGCAGCAGGCCGGTGACGTTCGCCTTCAACGGCGGGCCCGGCTCCTCCAGCGTGTGGCTGCACCTGGGCGTGCTCGGGCCCCGCCGGGTTGTCATGGGCGACGCCGGAGCGCTGCTGCCGCCCCCGTACGGGCTGGTGGACAACGAGGAGAGCCTGCTGCGGGTGAGCGACCTGGTCTTCATCGACCCGGTCTCCACCGGCTTCTCGCGGGCCGCCCAGGGGGAGAAGGCGGAGCCGTACCACGGCTTCACCGGCGACCTGGAGTCGGTCGGCGAGGTGATCAGGCTGTGGACCACCAGGAACGGCCGGTGGATGTCGCCGAAGTTCCTCGCCGGCGAGTCGTACGGCACCGTGCGGGCCGCCGGGCTGGCCGAGCACCTGCAGTCGCGCTACGGCATGTACCTCAACGGCGTCATGCTCATCTCCTCGGTGCTCGACTTCATCACCGGCGAGTTCAACGAGGGCAACGACCTGGCCTACGCGCTCTACCTGCCGACGTACGCGGCCATCGCCCACCACCACGGCCTGCACGGCGACCGGCCGCTGGCCGACGTGCTGCGCGAGGCGGAGGAGTACGCCGACCGCGACTACCTGTGGGCGCTGGCCAGGGGCAACCGGCTCACCGCCGAGGACCGCGCGGCGGCCGTCGCCAAGGTCGCCGGGCTGACCGGGCTGAGCACCGACTACGTGGACCGGGTCGACCTGCGCATCGAGCACATCAGGTTCTTCACCGAGGTGCTGCGCCACCGGCGGCAGGTCGTCGGCAGGCTCGACGGCCGCTTCACCGGCTGGGACCCCGACGCCGGCCGCGAGCACTTCGCCGCCGACCCCAGCATGGACGCGATCATGGGGCCGTACAGCGCGGCGCTCAACCACTACCTGCGCACCGACCTGGGCTACGCCAACGACCTGCCGTACGAGGTGCTCACCTCGCGGGTGCGGCCGTGGTCGTACAAGGAGTTCGAGAACGCGCACGTGCAGGTCGCCTCCCGCCTGGGGGCGGCGATGCGGGCCAATCCGCACCTGCGCGTGCACGTCGCCTGCGGCTACCACGACGGCGCCACGCCGTACTTCGCCGCCGAGCACACCTTCGCCCACCTGCCCGTGCCGCCCGAGCTGACCGGCAACATCGAGTTCAAGTACTACGAGGCCGGCCACATGATGTACGTGCACGAGCCCAGCAGGCTCGCCCAGTCAGCTCACCTGGCGGCGTTCGTCCTCGGAGAGCAGGCGTGAGGCTCTGGCCAGGCGCTGCCTGAGGTTCTGGCGCAGCGCGGCGAAGCGGTCGGGGTTGTCGCGGATGAGGGCGTTCTGCAGGTCGGCGTCGGCCGCGTACCAGGCCGCGACCAGGCCCGACGCCCACTTGCACGTGGTGTCGGCCGTCGCGGTCTGCCGCTCCTCCTCCGTCACCGCCGTGGGCTCGTCCAGGTTCCAGCGGCTGTCGGCGATGGCGGCCTCGGGCGCGGGGTAGGAGTGGCCGGCCTGGCTCATGCACGACTGCCAGCGCTTGACCGCCGCCGTCACCGTCGGGTGCTTGGCGGCCTGTTCCAGCGTCAGCGAGTCCTGCAGGGCCAGCCACGGCCAGTCCGCCTTGCGCGCCCCCTCGTCCAGGGCGAGCGTGGCGCGGTCGAGGCAGCCGCGGTCGGCCGCGGTGCCGTACAGGCGGTGGCGGGTGCGCTTGGGCAGCTTGCCGGCCCAGGCGCCGGTCGTGTCGGGAGAGGGCGGCCTGGCCAGGTGGTAGCCGTGCCGCTTGGCCGCGTCCGGGTCGGTGACGCCGTAGCGGCGGGAGTTGCCGGGATCCACGGCGGCGATCGCGGCCGCGCTCTCGGCGGGCGGGTCGATGGTGATGCCCCGCTTGCGCATGCACCTGACGACGAGACGGTTGTGGGCGTTGCCCAGCACGGCCCGCTGCTCGGGAGTGGTCTTGTAGGCGTCGAACGGGAGCACGAGGTGTGACACCGAGGTGACGCCCTTGGTGGGCGCGGGCGGTGCCACCGGCTCTTCGACGCCGCAGGCCGCGGCCGCCGCCAGCACCAAAGTGCTCGCGATGAGCCGGCGGCAGCCGGTTTCCGAGGGCCAAGCCCGGAAACCGGCACTCCCTTTATCGCTCAGCGGCACCAGATGTCGAGCGCGCTGGCGCGGTTGTTGCCGATGGCGTTGTTCGCCAGGAAACCGTCGTTCGAGTTGTGCGTGAACGTGCTGTGCGCACCCGTGTAACCGGGGTGCTGCCAGAGCGTCGCACTGCAGCCGACGCGGTTGCGCACCGAGCTGGTCTCGTTGTCCATGCTGTGCCAGGAGTTGCTGAAGTCCCAGTTCAGCCAGTTGTTGTCGGCGAAGTTGGAGTCGTCCGAGATGAAGTCCCGCCAGTGGTCGACCTGGCCGCGGTTGTAGTCGTAACCGGCGTACAGGCAGACCCGGCCGCCGTAGCAGGTCGAGCGGGGGCTGGCCACCGCGGCGGCAGCGGGGGCGACCACGGTGAACAGCGTGGCCGCGGCGATGAGACCGGCGGCCTTCTTGGTGAGCCTCACAGGTGTATCTCCGATCAGTGAGTCGTTTCTGCCGGGAACCCGGCGCGCCGGAATCGCACGCGAGCGGCCATGACCCGCGTCGATTTCCAAGGGCGCCGCGCCTCTGGAACGGGGCGCGGGCCCGGCCCGCCGCACTCACTGCTATCAGGGCCCTGCCCTGCGGTTTCGCCGCGTTGGCAGAAGTGTTGGCCCTCGTGGAGGAACCCGTGGTCTGCGCTCGACCTATTCGGGAAGCTCCTCGGGAAACTCCTCGGGAAACTCCTCCGAAAGCTACTCGGGAAGCGCCGCGGGGTTCTGCGCGAGCAGCCCGCCGTCCACGCGGTGCTCGGCTCCGGTGACGAACGACGAGCGCGGCCCCGCCAGGAACGCCACCACCTCGGCCACCTCCTCAGGGCGGCCCACGCGGCCCAGAGGATGGGTCCTGCCCCACTGCGCGACCTGCTCCTCCTGCGACAGCTCGCCCCGCCACAGGTCGGCCGCCCAGCGCAGCATCGGCGTGTCCACCGAGCCTGGGCAGACCGCGTTCACCCGGACGCCGTCCTTGGCGTGGTCCAGCGCCATGGCCTTGACCAGCCCGTTCAGCGCTGCCTTGCTCGCCGTGTACGCCGCCACCTGCGCCTGCGAGGCGAACGCCTGCACCGACGACACCACCACGATCGAGCCGCCGCCACGGGCGCGCAGCTGCGGCATCGCGGCCTTGCAGGTCAGGTAGACGCCCTTGAGGTTGATGTCGAGCACCTCGTCCCAGACCTCCTCGGGGGTCTCCTCGACCGTGCCGTAGCGCTGCACGCCCGCGCTGGTCACCACGATGTCCAGGCCGCCGTACCGGGAGACCGCGAGGTCCACCAGGCCGCGCAGGTCGTCGGCGCGGCGCACGTCGGCGACCCGGCCGGTGACGCGCTCGCCGTCCTGCTCGGCGTCCTTGTCCACACCGCAGAACACCACCGACGCGCCACCGGCCGCGAGCCGTTCGACCACCGCCCGCCCGATGCCCATCGAACCGCCCGTGACCAGCGCCACCTTGCCGTCGAACTCGGTCATGCCACCACCTCGGCGCGCATCTTCAACACCTTCGTCTCGTACGGGCCCAGCTCCATGGCCGTCCCGTTGTCCACTGCCGCGGCCAGGCCGTCGGTCGGCATGCCGGCGAACGGCTCAAGACCGACCGTGTACGCCTGACCCCACCAGGGGTACCCCGTGGTGGCGCCCAGCTCCTGCCACATCCACAGGTAGGGCAGGAGCGTGGCGTCCCACTCCACCCGGAAGCCGACCGCGCCGGTGATCTCGTACCAGCCTTCGTCGAAGCCGGTGAGGTAGACGATGTCGCTCGGCTGGCCGCGCTCGGGCACCACGCTCAGGTCCACCTCGCCGCCCCCGTCGGCGGGCACCACCGGCCACCGCCATGGGCCGCCCGCCTTGACCCGGCGCCCGCCGGGTGCGATCGGGGTCTCGTGCGGGATCACGGTGACGCCGTCGGGCAGCCTGATCCGGCCGCCCGGCCGCAGGAACGGCAGGCCGTACACGATGTGCTGGCCCCACATGGCGTGCAGCGGGAGCCCCGACTCGTTGGTGGCGCGCGCCTCGATCTCCAGCGCGGCCGTGCCGGAGCGCAGCCGCACCACCTTCTCCATCCGGTACGGCAGCCGCCGCGTCCGCACGCTGAGCCGTACCGCGACCTCCTCGGGGGAGTCGGCCACGACCGCGCACTCCCACGGCAGCCCCGCCACCTCGCCGTGCTGCGCCAGCCGCGCGCCGCGGTATTCGCTGGGCGCGCCGCCGTTGGGGAAGACGTCCTGCCAGCCGCCCTCGTAGTGGTCGATGAAGGGGGCGACGTCGTCGGGCGCGCCCTGGAGGTGCTCGCGCGGGTCGCGCAGGCCGCGCGGCGTGAGCCAGACGAGGTCGGTGTCGGTCGGCTTGTGCAGGAACTCGACGACGTCACCGCCCTTGCCCGGCAGCACGGTCACGCGCAGCCGCTCGTTCTCCAGGGTGACCGCGGCCAGCCCTTCGATCGTGCCCTGCCGCAGGCGGGCCGCCCAGTTGCGCCTCATTGGAACGTCACGTCCAGGAAGCGCGGGCGGTAGATGGAGACGTCGTCGTAGTGGTCGGTGTTGACGAAGCTGTTCACGTTGTACGACACCACGAGCCCCGGCCCGTCGATCTCCGGGTGCGCGTGGGCGTTGTAGGTGAAGATGTTCCCGTTGGTCTCGGGGGTCGTGTAGACGTGCTGCTTGGCGGTGAAGGGGCCGGCGGGTGAGCAGGCGGAGTAGGCGACGATGTTCGGGTTGAGCGCCACGGTCGTGTCATGCGTGATCAGGACATATCCGGATCCGACCTTGCTGACGCTGTACTCGTTCGCCACCCCGTCCATCACCCGCGCCGAGTCGGCCGGGTTCGCCGACCAGCCGCCGTCGGCCGTGCGGTACTCCCAGCGGCCGAGCAGGCTGTCGCCCTTGACCCTGGCGATGTGCATGTACTTCGGCGAGCCGAGGTCCTCGACCCCGTAGACGTAGGTGTGGCCGCCGTCCCTGAGGATGCCCGACGCCCAGGCCACGCCGTGGCCGCTCGGCAGGTCGTGCACGCTGATCGGGCGCTCAAGGCGGCCCGGCGCGAACCTGGCGACCACGTTGCGGTGCCAGCGCCAGTCCCACGCGCCTTCGCCGAAGCGCTCGTACTCCTGGTAGGTGACCTCCACGAGGCCGCCGGCCAGCGTGGCGTCGCCGGCCCAGTACCAGTGGTTCGCGTCGCGCGGCGGCATCACGGCCTTGGGCTTCGCCTCGGTGCCGCCGTGGATCGTGGACAGCCGGCCGTCGCGCTCGACGGCGAAGGTGTTGTTGAGGAAGACCGTCGAGCCGCCCTCCTCGACCACCGGGGGCCTGGAGCCGTCCTCGTTGACCCGGCCGAGGAACGTGTCGGAGAAGACCCACAGCTCCTTGCCGCCGGGCAGCTTGAGCGAGTACGTGCCGTCGGCGCCCGTCCAGTCGTCCAGGCGGTTGTTGTCGTTGCCGTGGTTGGTGAACAGGCTGGTCAGCCGGGCGTCAGGGGTGGCGCTCAGGACCGTGGGCGCACAGGTGGAAGCCTCTTGCGCCGCCGAGGCGGGTTGAGGGACGGCGGTGAAGCCGAGCAACGCGATGGCGAGGGGGGCGAGGGCTTTGCGGAATCGCGTCATGAGAGTTCCTAGGGGGAGGGGAGTTCCCTACAGTTCTAGTCATTAGATCACTTGGTGTCCAGGCCCCTCGTGAGGGCGGCGAAATCCGGATGACCGGCTGGCGGGGCGCCCGTTACCCTGCCGGGATGGGCCACGTGGAAGTAGGACATCTGACGTACGTGCTGCCTGACGGGCGGCCGCTGCTCAACGACGTCTCCTTCCGCGTCGGCGAGGGCGTCAAGGCGGCGCTCGTCGGGCCCAACGGCGCGGGCAAGACCACGCTCATGCGCCTCATCGCCGGCGACCTGCAGCCGGTCGAGGGCAGCGTGGCGAGCTCCGGCGGGCTCGGCGTGATGCGGCAGTTCATCGGCAGCGTGCGCGACGGCAGCACCGTACGCGACCTGCTGCTCGGCGTCGCGCCACCGGCCGTGCGGCAGGCGGCGCAGCGGCTCGACGAGGCCGAGCTGGCCATGATGGAGCGCGACGACGAGAAGACCCAGCTCCGCTACGCGCAGGCCATCAGCGACTACACCGACGCCGGCGGCTACGAGTTCGAGGTGCTCTGGGACACCTGTACGGTCGCCGCGCTCGGCGTCCCGTTCGACCGGGTGCAATACCGCGACGTCGCCACGCTGTCCGGCGGCGAGCAGAAGCGCCTGGTCCTGGAGGCGCTGCTGCGCGGCCCCGACCAGACCCTGCTGCTCGACGAGCCCGACAACTACCTCGACGTGCCCGGCAAGGAGTGGCTGGAGCGGCAGCTCAAGGAGACCCCCAAGACCGTCCTGCTGGTCAGCCACGACCGCCAGCTCCTCGCGAACGCGGCCGACCGCATCGTCACCGTCGAGTCGGGCAACATCTGGATCCACGGCGGCGGCTTCGCCACGTACGCGGAGGCGCGCAGGGCCCGCAACGAGCGCCTCGACGAGCTGCGCAGGCGCTGGGACGAAGAGCACGCCAAGATCAAGGCCCTGGTCAACATGCTGAAGAACAAGGCGCGCTACAACGACGGCATGGCGGCCGCCTACCACGCCGCCCAGACCAGGCTGCGCAAGTTCGAGGAGGCGGGGCCGCCGGAGGTGGCGCCGAGCGAGCAGCACATCTCGATGCGGCTACGCGGCGGCCGCACCGGCAAGCGGGCGGTGATCTGCGAGCAGCTCGAGCTCAGCGGCCTCATGCGCCCGTTCGACCTGGAGGTCTGGTACGCCGAGCGGGTCGCCGTGCTCGGCTCCAACGGCTCGGGCAAGTCCCACTTCCTGCGCCTGCTGGCCGGCGAGCAGGTCGCCCACGAGGGCGTGGCGAGGCTGGGGGCCCGCGTGGTGCCCGGCCACTTCGCGCAGACCCACGCGCGTCCCGACCTGCGCGGCCGCACCCCGGTCGAGATCGTCATGACCGAGCACGCCAGGCTCAAGAACGAGGCGATGAAGGCGCTGGCCCGCTACGAGCTGGCCGGCCGCGTGGCCGAGCAGCGCTTCGAGACGCTGTCCGGCGGTCAGCAGGCCCGGCTGCAGATCCTGCTGCTGGAGCTGTCGGGCGCCACGCTGCTGCTGCTCGACGAGCCGACCGACAACCTCGACCTGGCCAGCGCGGAGGCGCTGCAGGCGGGCCTGGAGGCGTTCGACGGCACGGTGCTGGCGGTCACGCACGACCGGTGGTTCGCCGCCGACTTCGACCGCTACCTCGTCTTCGGCGCCGACGGCATGGTCTACGAGTCGCCCGAGCCGGTCTGGGACGAGTCGCGCGTGGTGCGTCCCCGGTGAGAGACCCGCGTTAAAGAGTTGGTACGGCTGGCGCGTGTCCGCTGCCGGTCGTGCCATGTTCGGGTTATCACGGCAAAGTGATCCCGCGTAGCCGAACCGTCAGCCTCCTCGCACTCGGGGCGATCTGCCTCGCCGGGTGCGCGAGCGAGGAACGTCCCGTCCAGCCCCAGCTCAAGCCGCTCGCGATGAAGGAGCAGGTCTCCAACATCGTCAAGTCCGCCGACGGGTACGCCGTCAACTGGGCGGGCGTGCTGACCAACGCCAACCCGTGGCACTTCGGCGAGCACGTGGTCGCCACCATCGTCGGCCACGACGCCAAGGGCGCCGAGGTGCTGAAGCTGGACCAGCCGCTCGACGCGGTGCCGCCGGGCGGCTCGCTGGCCTTCACCGGGCAGGCTCCGGCCTCGGTGAAGCCGGCGAAGGTGACGATCCAATACCGGCCCGCGCGGTGGCGGCAGGCGGCGCGGATCGTGTCGTCGTTCCAGCCGTTCCCGATCAGCCGGGTGCAGACCCTGCCCCAGAAAGACGGCTCTTACCTCATTACCGGATATGTCGATAATCCCTATCAAATGCCGGTGAGCAGCCTGGTCGTGACGGCGATGTTGCGTGATAAATCCGGAAAACTCCTCGGCGGTGGCGACACGTTCGTGGACGACGTGAAGGCGGGCAGCGCGCCCAGGTTCGTGCTGTCGGTGCTCGGCCTGCCGAAGAACGCCAAGGTCGCCAAGACCGAGATCACCGCCAGGACCTGGGGGTCCACCGGGCGTCCTTACGAGGAGCTGGCGCTGGCCGGCGCGATGCCGATGCACACGGTCAAGCCGACCAGCGAGCCGTTCGCGGTGGACAGGAGCACAGCCGTCCTCTCCGAACACAAGCAGTAATTTCCGCAAATTTCGGGCGGTAATGCTGTGCGGAGCGATATTTCCGTACGGGAATCCGCCCGCTCCCAGACAAGAACCGGCCATAAGCCCGGAAGTGGTGGAACTACTAGTTACCGATCCATTACCTTCGGTCACATGACTGACCGCGTCCTGGTGGAAGCACTCCGCGCCCGTGATCCAGGGGCACTCGCCACGCTCTACGACGCGTACGCGGAGAGCGTCTACCGCTACTGCTGGTCCCTTCTCCTCAGCGCCGAGAGCGCCCAGGTGGCGCTGCGCGACACGCTGATCGCCGCCGAGGCGCACGCCGGCGCCCTGGCCGACCCCGACAGGCTCGGCACCTGGCTCTACGCGCTGGCCAGAGCCGAGTGCCTGCGCCGCAGGGCCGCCGAGCCGACGGGCGCCGACGAGGGACTGGCCGAGGCGCCCGTCCTCGACGACCCCGCCGACGCCGACCTGCGCATCATGGCCTGGAACGCCGTCCAGAGCCTGCCCACGGCCGAGCGCGAGGTGCTCGAGCTCGTCCACCGCCACCGGCTGCCCGCCGCCGAGCTGGCGCAGGTGGTCGCGCAGCCCGTACGCCAGGTCGAGCTGCTGCACGAGCAGGCCCGCGAGAGCCTGCGCGACGCCATCACCGCCGAGGTGCTGGCCAGGAAGGGCCCCTACGACTGCCCGCGCAGGGCCCGCATCCTGTCCGGCTTCTCCGGCGCGCTGACCACGGAGATGCGCGAGCACCTGGTCAGGCACCTGCCGCGGTGCGAGGTCTGCGCGCCCCACCGCAGCCGCGAGGTCTCCGTCGCCAAGGTCTACGAGCTGCTGCCCGAGCCCGCGCTGCCCGAGACGCTGCGGGTGCGCGTGATGAGCTGCTTCGCCGACCCCGAGCTGCTGCCCTACCGCCGCTACGTCGCCCGCCGCACGGCCGCGCTCGGCGCCGCCGGGTTTCCCGTTCCCGGCGCGCTCCACGGCAGGAGGTGGCCTCAGGCGGTGGCGGGCGCGCTGGCGGCGGTCGCGACCGTGGTGGCGATAGCGGTCATCTTCCAGCACATCGGAAGGGAGAACGGTGGAGTGACAGGTGTCGCGACGGCCGCGTTCCCGGCCACGGGCGAACCGCCCGGCATCCGCCTGCCCTGGCAGGCCGACCCCGAGGACGTCCCGTTGACCGTGCTGCCCATCCTCGACGGCACGACCGCGCAGCCGCTCGGCGTCACGGGGACGCCGGGGCAGCCGCCGCCGGTGGTCCCCGTGGTGGCCACGCAGACCGGCGGCGCTCCGCCGTCGTCAGGGCCTGGCGAGCCGGAGACGCCGCCCTCCCGGCCCGCCTCGCCACCGCCCTCCCCGCCCGCGCCACCGGAGGAGCCGCCGACGCGGCTCACGCCGCCCGCGGAAGAGCCGCCCGAGCAGCCCCCGACGCAGGCCCCGCCGGCGCAGACCCCGCCGACCCGGACCCCACCTCCGAAGCACCCGCGCCCCCCGAAACACCCGCACCCCCACCCGCCGAAGCCCCGGCCCTGCGGTCCCCGCACCCCCTGCCCGACCCCGTCCCCCTCGCCGAGCCCCACCCAGACCCCCACGCCCACCACCACGCCGTCGGAACCGGCCACCCCCACGCCCTCGGACGAGCCGTCCGCCACCCCAACGGAGAACCGCAGCTGAACCGCGTTCTGCCAGCGCTTCGGAAAGGGGCGATTGAGGCTCGGTGTGGTCACGTTACGTGAGTTAACCGGGGGGAATCGTGCGCATAGAGTAACCAACGGTTTCAGGGGGACCTATGCGCGCATTCCGGGCCGGGCTCCTCGCTGCCTGCCTGCTGGTGGCCACGTGCCCGCCCGCACTCGCCGAGCCGGGTCCGTCCCGTCACGACGTCAAGCGGGCCCGCCAGACCGTACGCGAGCGCTCCCACCAGCTCAGCCGCACCACCGCCGCCCTGGTGACCGCCCAGTCGCGGCTCGACCGGCTGGCGGCCGAGGTGGAGCGGCTGGTGGAGGCGTACAACGGGGAGGTCGTCCGGCTGCGCAGGGCCGAGCAGGCGCAGCAGCAGGCCACCGCCCGGCTCGCCGCCGCCGACGCCGAGGTCGAACGGGCCAGGCAGGACGTCGCGCTGCTCGCCGCCGAGAACTACGGCGGCCTGGGGACGGTCAAGCCGTACATGGGGATGCTGGCCGACCGCGGCGGCACGGACGGGTTCCTGCACCGGGCCATGGTGCTGGGCTATCTGGAGGAGGAGCAGGGCGCGGTCATGCGGCGCCTGCGCGACGCCCAGGAAGTGGCCGCGATCCTGCGGACGTACGCGGGGCGGGCGCACGCCGAGCGGCTCGCGGCGGCGGAGAGCGCCCGCCGGGCCAAGCTCGCCGCCCAGACCGCAGTCGCCCGCCAGCGGCGCGAGACCCGGCAGCTGATGGCCAGGAAGACGACCCTGCAGCGCAAGGTGAACGCCGCCCGCACCCGTGCCCAGCTCCTCGCCAGGCGGCGCGCGGCGGCCCTGTCAGGGCTCGTCGCGGGCGGCTCGCGGATGGGGGACGTGGCCGCCAACTGGGCGCTCACCCAGCTCGGCAAGCCGTACGTGTGGGCCGCCGCAGGCCCCGAGACCTATGACTGCTCGGGGCTGACCATGCGGGCCTGGGAGAAGGTGGGCGTGCGGCTCGACCACTGGACGGGCACCCAGTGGACCTCGGGCCCGCACGTGCCGCTCGACCAGCTGCGCCGCGGCGACCTGCTGTTCTTCGCGCACGTCAGCGGCGACCCCTCGACCATCCACCACGTCGGCATCTACGTCGGACGCGGCCAGATGGTGCACGCGCCGCAGACCGGCGACGTCGTACGGGTGGCCTCGATCTGGCGCGGGGACCTGGTGGGCGCCACCAGGCCCCGCTGACGGCAGGTCAGTGGTGACCGTGCTCCTTGGCCCGGCGGAACGAGCGCTCGATCTCGGCCTCGGCCTCGATGCGGCCCACCCAGTTGGCGCCCTCGACCGACTTGCCCGGCTCGAGGTCCTTGTAGACCTCGAAGAAGTGCTGGATCTCCAGGCGGTCGAACTCCGAGACATGGTGGATGTCCTGGATGTGATGCATGCGGGGGTCGGTGGACGGCACGCACAGCACCTTGTCGTCGCCGCCCTTCTCGTCCGTCATCCGGAACATCCCCACCGCACGGCACGTGATGTAGCACCCGGGGAACGTCGGCTCCTGCAGCAGCACCAGCGCGTCGAGCGGGTCGCCGTCCTCACCGAGGGTGTTCTCGATGAAGCCGTAGTCGGCGGGGTACTGCGTGGAGGTGAACAGCAGCCGGTCAAGCCTGATCTTGCCGGTCTCGTGATCGACTTCGTACTTGTTCCGTTGTCCCTTGGGAATCTCAACGACAACGTCGAACTCCACCGCGGTTCCTCCGCTCAGGCCCCCGGGCACCCCCGGGCGGGCGTTAATGTCTCGTAGGCGAACACAGGAGAGAGGGCAGGCGACGTGGCGCGGCGCGACCGGTTGGTGATGCTGACCACCCTCGCCGTGCTCCAGGTCCTGACGATCGTCATCGGCGTTTACGCGATGACCACCGACTTCAACCTGAGCGCGCTGACGAGCGGGTCTGCGCCGACCGATCCGACGGCGTCCCCGGCGGAAGGCTCTCCCCCCGTCCCCGTGGTCACCGCGGGGCCTGTGCTGGCCCAGCTTTCGGCGAAGTCAGGAGACGGACCTCTCCCGACTAAGGGTACTTTGACGAAGCAGTTGGCCAGCGCGCTGGGTGACGATGCGCTCGGCCGACGGGTGGGCGCGGTCGTCCTCGACACCGTCACAGGCGAGCAGCTCTTCGCGGCCAATCCCGACACCGCCATCACCCCCGCCTCCACCACGAAGATCATCACGTGCACCGCGGCCCTGGCCGCGCTCGGCCCCGACGCCCGGCTGTCCACCCGCGTCGTCCAGGGGACCAAGCCCGGCACGATCGTCCTCGTCGGAGGCGGCGACCCCATGCTCGCCGGCCCCCAGGCCAGGTCGTCCGACTACCCGAAGCAGGCGAGCCTGAACACCCTGGCCGCGCGCACCGCCGCCACGCTCAAGGCGCGGGGTGTGCGCAAGGTCACCCTCTCCTACGACGACAGCCTGTTCACCGGCAACCCCAAAGCGCCTGGCTGGAAGCCCAACTACATCCCCGACGGCGAGGTCGCCCCCGTCCACGCGCTGATGATCGACGAGGGCCGCCAGGACCCCCGCTTCCGCGCCCCCCGGGTCCAGAACCCGCCCCAATACGCCGCCGACGCCTTCGCCAGGCTCCTCGCCGAGCAGGGCGTCTCCGTCGCCAAGTCCGTACGTCCCGCCAAGGCGCCCGCCGGCGCCGCCGAGCTCGGCCGCGTCGACTCCGCCCCGCTCTACGCGCTCGTCGAGCACACCCTCACCCGCAGCGACAACGACCTCGCAGAAGCCCTCATGCGGCACGTCGCCATCAAGGAGGGCCAGCAGCCGTCGTTCGGCGGCGGCGGCAAGGCCGTGAACGCCGTGCTGCAGCGGCTCGGACTGGCCCAGAACGTCTCGCTCTCCGACGGCAGCGGCCTGTCCATCCGCAACCGCATCAGCCCCCACGCCCTCGCCAAGGCCATCGCCCTGGCCGGCGCGCCGCAGCACCCCGAGCTGCGCGCGGTCGCCACCGGCATGCCGATCGCCGGCTTCTCCGGCACGCTCGGCAACGGGCGGCGCTTCACCGGCGGCGACAGCAAGGACCAGGTCGGGCTCGTCCGCGCCAAGACCGGCACGCTCAACCACATCAACACGCTCGCCGGGCTCGCCACCACCAAGGACGGGCGGCTGGTCACCTACGCCTTCATGGCCGACCAGGTGCCGGTCAACGCCGAACCCGTGCTCGACCGGCTCGCGGCCATCGTCGCACGTTCCTGAGCACGTTCCCCAGCACGGTCCTCGGCACGGTCCTCGGCACGGTCCTCGGCACGGTCCTCGGCACGGTCCTCGGCACGTTCCTCCGCACGGTCCTTCGCGGCCCGGACCAGAAGCACGTACCGTGGACGGTATGCAGGTGATCGACTGGGATCTGGCCGTCACGACCGGCACGCGCCTCGTGCGCCCCGGCCCACAGGTGAGCCGGGAGGAGGCCAGGCAGGCCGTCGCCGAGCTCCGCACCCTGTCACGCGAGGCCGAAGGGCACGTGCGGCAGTTCACCAAGATCCACACGGAGACCGCGCCGCAGCCGGCGACCATCGTCGACCGGCCCGGCTGGATCAAGGCCAACGTCGAGGGCTTCCGCGTGGTGCTCGAGCCGCTCACGCAGCGCATGGGCAACTCCGACAACCAGCCGCCGGCCATCGTCACCGCCGTCGGCTCCCGCATCACGGGCGTCGAGGTCGGGGCCGTGCTGGCCTTCCTCGCCTCCCGCGTGCTGGGGCAGTACGAGCTGTTCCTGCCGCCCGACCCCACCGGTCAGGAGCCCGCGGGGCGGCTCACGCTCGTCGCGCCCAACATCGTCCACGCCGAGCGCGAGATGGGCGTCAACCCCCACGACTTCCGCCTGTGGGTGTGCCTCCACGAGGAGACCCACCGCGTGCAGTTCACCGGCGTGCCCTGGCTGCGCGAATACGTGCGCTCCCAGATGACCGAGTTCCTGCTCGCGTCCGATCTCGACCTGCCCACCCTGCTCGAGCGCCTCCGCAACGCCGCCGACACCGTCGCCGACGTGGTGCGCGGCGGCGAGGGCAACCTCATCGACGCCATCCAGTCGCCCGGCCAGAAGGAGATCCTCGACCGCCTCACGGCCGTCATGACGCTGGTGGAGGGCCACGGCGACTACGTCATGGACGCGGTAGGGCCGTCCGTGGTCCCCTCGGTGGCCGACATCCGCGCCAAGTTCGCGCAACGCCGCGAGGGCGGCTCCCGCCTCGACCGCACGGTCCGCCGCCTGCTGGGCATAGAAGTCAAAATGAAGCAGTACGCGGAAGGCTCCGCCTTCGTCCGCACGGTGGTGGACCGAGTGGGCATGGACGGCTTCAACAAAATCTGGACATCCCCCGAAACCCTCCCCACGACCCCGGAGATAGCCGACCCGACGTCCTGGATCAGCCGCGTAATAGGCACCCCGGCCCTCCCCGCCTAGCAGAGGAGTCGGACAACAAAGCCTTACGACCCCGCAGCAGCGGCACGCGCCCACATCACCGCGGCGCCGCTGAGCGACGGGAGCCCTCGCTCCTCGGGGTTCTCACGAGCGCCGCGTCGGCGGGATGGGGTACGGCGGAGGCCGGCGCCTGTGGTCGGCGGTCCGCGTCCACGCCGTTCGTGAGAGACGGCGCGCGTCGGCTGGAGCGGGGAAGCCACGGTGGCGCGGGTGCGCAGGGGCCGGTGCTTGTCGGGGGTGGGGCGGGGCAGGCGGGAGAATGCGTGCGTGGGTCCACATCCGGCTGTTGCTGATGTACGTAGGGCTGTGCGGGAGGCGTTGGCCGATCTGCCGCAGGGGGCGCTCGTTCTCGTCGCCTGTAGTGGTGGGGCGGATTCGTTGGCGCTGGCGGCGGCGACCGCGTTCGTGGCGCCTCGGGCCGAGCTCAGGGCCGGGCTGGTGACCGTTGATCATCAACTGCAGGAGGGGTCGGGGGAGCGGGCCGTCTCTGTGGCGCGGATCGGGTCGGAAATGGGGCTCGGTCCGTCCGAGGTGCTGACCGTCACCGTCGGTACTGAAGGAGGGCCTGAGGCGGCGGCCAGGGAGGCGCGGTATGCGGCGCTGAGCGAGGCGGCGGAGAGGCTGCGGGCGGCGGCGGTGTTGCTGGGGCACACCAGGGATGATCAGGCTGAGACGGTTCTGCTGGGGCTGGCCCGGGGGAGCGGCACTCGGAGTCTGTCGGGGATGGCATCCGTCGCGGCGATCTATCGGCGCCCGCTGCTGGGCATCCCTCGGGCGACCACGGTGGCGGCTTGCGGCGCGCTCGGTCTGCGGCCCTGGGATGATCCACACAACGAGGATCCGCGCTTCACCCGGGTGCGGGTCCGCCGGCGGGTGCTGCCGGTGCTGGAGGCGGAGCTCGGGCCGGGGGTGGCGGAGGCGCTCGCGCGGACGGCGGCCATGGCGCGGGAGGACGCGGACGCGCTCGACGAGTGGGCCGATTCCGCGTACGAAAATTGCGCTCTAAGCGATATCGGCGGGTCGGTGAGGCTGCCGGTGACGGAGTTGGAGAAGCTGCCCGGCGCCGTGAGGCGGCGGATGGTGCGGAGGGCGGCGATCGCGGCGGGAGCGCCGTCCGGAGCCCTGTCGGCGACCCACGTGCTGGCGGTGGACCGGCTGCTCACGCACTGGCACGGGCAGAAAGCCGTGGATCTGCCCGGGGGTCTGTCCGCCGTCCGGCGGTATGGCACCCTGATATTCGCCATCAGTCCCATCCCGTAAGGAACCACAGGTGGACGCTGCCGACATGGGCAATGACCTGGAAAAGGTGCTCATTCCCGAGGACGAGCTCCAGGCGAAGATCAAAGAACTCGCGGCCCGGATAGACGAGGATTACGCGGGCAAGGAAGTGCTGCTCGTCGGCGTGCTGAAGGGCGCGGTCATGGTGATGGCCGACCTGGCCAGAGCGTTGCACGTGCCGGTGCAGATGGACTGGATGGCGGTGTCGTCGTACGGCGCGGGCACCAAGTCGTCCGGCGTCGTACGCGTGCTGAAAGACCTCGACACCGACATCTTGAACCGTCATGTGCTGATCGTCGAGGACATCATCGACTCGGGCCTGACGCTGCACTGGCTGCTGGAAAACCTGAAGTCGCGCAATCCGGCGTCGCTGGAGATCTGCGCCGCGCTGCGGAAACCCGACGCGGTGAAGGTGCCGATCGACGTCAAATACGTGGGCTTCGACATTCCCAGCGAGTTCGTCATCGGTTATGGGCTCGACTACGCGGAGCGCTACCGCAACCTGCCGTTCATCGGCACCCTGGCGCCGCACGTATATCGATAGCGCTTCGGGCCCTCCCTTCCGGCAATGGCCGGGAACATGGCGCAACGTGACGTACGTTGATAGGGCAAGACCGGTGTAGCGGGCGGGTCCCTCCGTGCGCTCTGCCGGTGTACCTTCAGACTCCGGGAGGGTGACCACGTGTCCCCTTCGGGTAGTCAGAAGTCGCGGTGCCGGATGCCGCGGCCCCGGGCGTGCCCGGGGTTCCAGGCCATGGTCAGGAAGGGACGGGCCCGCAAGGGGTTCCGCATCGGATGGATCTCAAGCGATTTACACGTGGGCCACTGCTGTGGATCCTGGGCATCGTCGTGCTGCTCCTCCTCGTCACTCAGCTCTGGAGTGGCGGTGGAAATTACAAGTCGGCCGACACGTCCTTGGTTCTGCAGCAGATTCGCGCCGGAAACGTCAGCAACGCCAAGATTGTCGACAAGGACAACCGGATCGAGGTGAAGCTCGTCAACCCGGTCGCGGTTGAGCCGGGCGGCACTCCGACCAACCTCATCCAGTCCGACTGGGTCACCGGCTACGGCAGCAAGCTGACCGACGAGCTGCAGGCTCAGGTCGACGCCGGCAAGACCAAGAGCTTCACCACCGAGGTGCCGCAGGAGAACATCCTGCTGAGCCTGCTGGTGAGCTTCCTGCCGATCGTCATCATCGTGCTGATCTTCCTGTTCATCATGAACCAGATGCAGGGCGGCGGCTCGCGGGTGATGAACTTCGGCAAGTCGAAGGCGAAGCTCATCACGAAGGACACCCCCAAGACCACGTTCGCCGACGTCGCGGGTGCCGACGAGGCCATTGAGGAGCTCCAGGAGATCAAGGAGTTCCTGCAGGCCCCGGCCAAGTTCCAGGCGATCGGCGCCAAGATCCCCAAGGGCGTGCTGCTGTACGGCCCGCCCGGCACCGGTAAGACGCTGCTGGCCCGCGCGGTCGCCGGCGAGGCCGGGGTGCCGTTCTACTCGATCTCGGGCTCCGACTTCGTCGAGATGTTCGTCGGTGTCGGCGCCTCCCGTGTGCGCGACCTGTTCGAGCAGGCCAAGGCCAACGCCCCCGCGATCATCTTCATCGACGAGATCGACGCCGTCGGCCGCCACCGCGGCGCCGGCCTGGGCGGCGGTCACGACGAGCGCGAGCAGACCCTCAACCAGCTGCTCGTCGAGATGGACGGCTTCGACGTCAAGGGCGGCGTGATCCTCATCGCCGCGACCAACCGGCCCGACATCCTCGACCCGGCGCTGCTGCGTCCCGGCCGCTTCGACCGGCAGGTCACGGTCGACCGCCCCGACCTCGAGGGCCGCAAGGGCATCCTCAAGGTCCACGGCCGCGGCAAGCCGTTCGCTCCCGACGTCGACCTCGACGTCATCGCG
Organism: Nonomuraea salmonea; assembly: GCF_042428605.1. Lineage (NCBI taxonomy): Bacteria > Bacillati > Actinomycetota > Actinomycetes > Streptosporangiales > Streptosporangiaceae > Nonomuraea > Nonomuraea salmonea. The sequence goes on along the minus strand of NZ_JBHMCF010000038.1, from coordinate 301,563 downwards.
CGCCGCACCCCCGGGTTCACCGGCGCCGACCTGGCCAACGTGATCAACGAGGCGGCCCTGCTCACCGCGCGGGCCGACCAGAAGCTCATCACGATGGACGTCCTCGAGGAGTCGATCGACCGCGTCATGGCAGGGCCCGAGCGCAAGACGCGGGTCATGTCCGACAAGGAAAAGAAGATGATCGCCTACCACGAGGGCGGTCACGCACTGGTGGCGCACGCGCTGCCCAACTCCGACCCGGTTCACAAGATCACGATCCTGTCCCGCGGCCGCGCGCTCGGTTACACGATGACGCTGCCGATGGAGGACAAGTTCCTGGCCACCAGGTCCGAGATGATGGACCAGCTCGCGATGCTGCTCGGCGGCCGCGCGGCGGAGGAACTCGTCTTCCACGAGCCCACCACCGGCGCCTCCAACGACATCGAGAAGGCCACGGCCGTCGCCCGCCGCATGGTGACCGAGTACGGCATGAGCGAGCAGCTCGGCGCCCGTAAGTTCGGCACCGGCCAGGCGGAGGTGTTCCTGGGCCGCGAGATGGGCCACGAGCGCGACTACTCCGAGAAGATCGCCTCCACGATCGACGAGGAGGTCCGCCGGATGATCGAGACGGCGCACGACCAGGCGTGGGACATCCTGGTCCAATACCGCGACGTGCTCGACAACCTGGTGCTGGAGCTCATGGAGAAGGAGACGCTCTCCCGCGAGCAGGTGCTGCAGATCTTCGCCCCCGTGGTGGTCAAGGAGCACCGCCCGTCCTACGCGGGCTACGGCAAGCGGCTGCCGTCCGACCGGCCGCCGATCCTGACCCCGAAGGAGCAGTCGGCCAACGGCTCGCTCACCTCGGGCCACCAGGACGCCCTGCCCTCCGGGGAAAGTACGTGACGCAGCACGACGTCGACCTCGGGCGGATCGAGAAGGCCGTACGCGAGATCCTCTACGCCATCGGCGAGGATCCCGACCGCGACGGCCTGGTCGAGACGCCCGCCAGGGTCGCCCGCGCGATGGCCGAGCAGTATTCCGGGCTCGGCCAGACGCCGGAAGAGGTGCTCAACAAGGTCTTCGACGTCGATCACGACGAGATGGTGCTCGTGCGTGACATCGAGGTCTACTCGACCTGCGAGCACCACCTGGTCCCGTTCCACGGCCTGGCCCACGTGGGCTACATCCCCAACGCGAAGGGCCAGGTCACGGGGCTGTCGAAGCTGGCCAGGCTGGTCGACGTGTTCGCCCGCCGGCCGCAGGTGCAGGAGCGGATGACCTCGCAGATCGCCGACGCGCTCATGCGGGTGCTGGAGCCGCGCGGGGTGATCGTGGTGGTGGAGTGCGAGCACCTGTGCATGACGATGCGCGGCGTACGCAAGCCGGGCGCCAAGACCGTCACGTCGGCCGTGCGGGGCGACTTCCGTACGAGCGACAAGACCCGGTCCGAGGCCATGGCGCTCATCCTGGGGCGCTGATCAGGTCGCGAGCGGCGAACGGGGTACCCACGATGTCAGCAGGTGTGGGGAAGCGCCTAGGCTTGGCCCATGACTAGCGTGCCCATCAACGTGCCGGGAGGTGCGGATCGGTGCCTCGTCATGGGTGTGGTCAACGTGACGCCCGACTCGTTCTCTGACGGCGGCAAGTGGTTCGGCGCCGACGCCGCCGTCCAGCACGGCCTCGACCTGGTGAATCAGGGGGCCGACATCGTCGACGTGGGCGGCGAGTCCACCCGCCCTGGCGCGGCCCGGGTGCCGCTGGACGAAGAGCTGGCCAGGGTCGTCCCGGTGATCAGGGCGCTGGCCGCCGACGGCGTGGTGGTCAGCGTCGACACGATGCGGGCCGAGGTGGCGCGGGCGGCGGTCGAGGCGGGCGCGCGGCTCGTCAACGACGTCAGCGGCGGCCTGGCCGACCCGGAGATGCCGCGCGTGGTGGCCGACACCGGCGTCTCCTACGTGGTGATGCACTGGCGGGGGCACAGCCACGACATGGAGTCCCGCGCCGTCTACACCGACGTGGTGACGGAGGTGCGCGAAGAGCTGAGCAAGCGGGTCGATCTGGTGATGGCGGAGGGCGTCACGGAGGAGCAGATCGTGCTCGACCCGGGCCTGGGCTTCGCCAAGAACGCCGAACACAACTGGGCGGTGCTGGCCGGCATCCCGCAACTCGCGGAGCTCGGCTTCCCGCTGCTCATCGGGGCTTCACGTAAACGGTTCCTGGGGCGCCTGCTGGCCGAACCCGACGGCACGCCCCGGCCGTTCAGTCGCAGCGACGACGCCACGCTGGCCGTGACCGCACTGGCCGCGCACGCCGGAGCCTGGTGCGTACGCGTGCACGAAGTAGGTCCCAATGCCGATGCCGTGCGCGTGGCCGCCGCATGGAAGAGAGCCGGAGCAGGCACATGAGCGTCGACACCGCCGCCATCGAGACGGTCAACCAGGAGTTTTACACCGCCATCGAGAGCGGCGACCTGGACAAGATGACCGAGATCTGGGCCGAGGACACCACCGACGACCAGGTGAGTTGCGTACACCCGGGCTGGACCCTGCTGTCGGGCCGCTCCGAGGTGCTGCGGTCGTGGGCCCTGATCATGGCCAACACCACCTACATCCAGTTCGTGCTGACCGACGTCAACACGACGGTGCTGGGTGACGTGGCCGTGCTGACCTGTGTGGAGAACATCCTGACCGCGGGGGAGGAGGGTGAGGCCAGCTTCGCCGCGGGCAAGGTGGTGGCCAGCAACGTCTACATCCGCACCGCGCAGGGCTGGCGGTTGTGGATGCACCACGGGTCGCCGGTGCTGCAGGCCGACGACGACGAGGAGGAGGAAGGCGAGCTTGAGCGCTGACCGCATCACCCTCAAGGGCCTGCGCGCCCGGGGCCGGCACGGCGTGCTCGCTGCCGAGCGTGAGCTCGGGCAGGAGTTCGTGGTGGACGCGACGCTGTTCCTCGACACCGCGCCGGCGGCGGCCGGCGACGACCTCACCAAGACGGTCCACTACGGGGAGCTGGCGCAGGCGCTGGCCGCGGTGGTGGAGGGCGAGCCGGTCGAGCTGATCGAGACGCTCGCGCAGCGGCTCGCCGACGTGTGCCTGGCCAACGAGCTGGTGCACAAGGCCGAGGTGAGCGTGCACAAACCGGCGGCGCCGATCCCGGTGCCGTTCGACGACGTGATCGTGACCATCGAGCGGAGCCGCGGATGAAGGTGGTCCTCTCTCTCGGCAGCAACCTGGGACGCAGGTTCACGACCTTGCAGGACGCGCTGGACACCCTGTTCGACGCGCCTGGCCTGGAGTTCGTCAAGGCGTCCCCGGTCTATGAGACCGACCCGGTGGGCGGTCCGGGCGGGCAGCGGCCCTACCTCAACGCGATCGTCATCGCGGAGACCACGCTGGAGCCGCAGACGCTGCTGGAGCGGGCGCTGGGCGTGGAGAACGCGTTCGGTCGTGAGCGCCTCGAACGCTGGGGCCCGCGCACTCTCGACATCGACCTGATCGTGGTGGGCGACGTCGTCTCCGACGATCCCGAGCTGACGCTGCCGCATCCCCGGGCGCACGAGCGGGCGTTCGTGCTGGTGCCGTGGGCCGACTGCGACCCCGAGGGGGTGCTGCCCGGCAAGGGCGCGGTGGCGGGGCTGCTCGAAGGGCTCGACCGGCGGGGCGTACGCCTGCGCGAGGATCTCAAGCTGCAGAGGCCCGATTGAAGCCCACGTCCCCCGGCCCCCTCGTCGGCATCCTGGTCGTCGTCGCCCTCGCCACCTGGGCGGCGATCATGATGAGCGACTACGGCAGGCTGCCGCTGCTGCCGTGGACCGCCATCCCCACCCTGCTCCTGCTGGCGCTCGGCGAGGGCTACAGCGGCTGGGCCACCAAGGCCAGGCTCGCCCGCAAGCCGGGCACCAAGCCGGTCGAGCCGCTCGCGGTGGCCAGGCTGGCGGCGCTGGGCAAGGCGTCGGCGTACGCGGGCGCGGTGTTCGGCGGCGTCTTCGCCGGCTTCGCGCTCCACACGGTGCAGCTCCTCGACAGGGAGACGCCGCGCGGCGAGTTCTTCATCTCGACCGGCTCGTTCGTCTCCTGCGTGCTGCTCGTCTGCGCGGCCCTCTACTTGGAGCACTGCTGCCGGGTGCCGAAGAAGCCGGAGGACGAGGAGCGCCGCTAGCGCTCGTCGGGCAGGCCCTCCACGGCCCGCTGCTCGGCGGCGGCGAGGCGGTCGTGCCAGATCTCCCGCTGCAGCAGGCGCAGTGCGCGACGCAGCACGTCGCTGGGCCGTTCACCTTCCCGCAACGCGGTACGGATGATCCGTTCGTCTTCGGCGTTGGCCCGGAAGGCGATCTCAGCCATGCGTCGAGCTTATGGATCCGCCGACACCCTTGTCCTGCGTTTGCCGGACGGAAGCCCGGCGCCGGCCGAAGAGGTAGATGACCGGAGTGGTGCAGATCAGCGGCCCGATGATGGCGATCGGGCGTTCGAGCCACCATTTCAGGTCGGGCGGGATCTGGTCGCCGAGCGTGCCGAAGAGCCACCACGACAGGCCCAGCGAGATGGCCATGCCGGTGGTGTGGAAGAGGAACAGCGGTAGCGAGTACCGGTTGATGAAGTCGTTGAGCCGCCGCCAGCGCGGCCGCTCCAGCACCTGCTCCATGGCCGGGCGCAGCACCTCGACGAGCCCGATCTGGAACAGCAGCAGCGCGACGATGACGAACGTGGGCGGTGCCATGTTCGACCACTTGTCGCCCGGCACGCCGACCATCGAGCCGGGGTAGATGCCCGAGTACACCAGCCCGAACAGGGCGAACAGCCCGGTCCACAGCAGGGCGGCGTCGTAGCGGCGCGGCAGCTCCACGACCCGGTCGTAGAAGAAGCCGGCCTGGTGGGCGAGGCCCCAGACGACGATCATGTTGAGCCAGCCGGCCCACTCGATGCCGTAGCGGAAGCGCAGCACGTCCACGACGAGCGCCGTGCCGCCGAGCCAGATCAGCGCGAGCACGTCGTAGCGGCGGTGCACCCACAGCGCGACCGGCAGCAGCGCGATGAGCACGAGGTAGACGCCGAGGAACCACAGCGGGCTGAGCACCAGCAGCACCACCCGCCACATCCAGTCCACCCCGAACGTGTACGTCACCACCGCCCCGATGACGACCCACACCCCGGACAGGAACAGCGCGGGTAAGGCGAGCGCGCGGATGCGCCGCAGCACGAACGCCCCGATGCCGGTCCCGCGCCCCTTGGCCCGCCGCCACGACAGCAGGTGCACGTGCCCGCCGACGTAGAAGAACAGCGGCAGCACCTGCAGCAGCCAGGTGAGAATCCATAACCCTGAGGTGAAGCCGAGCGGGCTGGTCGGCTCGGGGCCGTGCGGCTTCCATTCGAGGATGGTGAACGCCCAGTGCCAGACCACCACGACGATCAGGCTGAGCGCCCGCAGCCAGTCGACGTATTTGTCCCGTTGTTGCCCGCTCACTTGTCGATGTCACCCACGACGAAGAACATCGAGCCGAGGATGGCCACCATGTCGGCCACCAGGTGCCCGGGCAGGATCTCCCGCAGCACCTGGATGTTGCTGTACGACGCCGAGCGCAGCTTGAGCCGCCACGGCGTCTTGTCGCCCTTGGAGACCAGGTAGTAGCCGTTGATGCCGAGCGGGTTCTCGGTCCACGCGTACGTGTGCCCCTCCGGCACCTTCAGCACCTTGGGCAGCCGCTGGTTGATCGGCCCAGGCGGCAGCGAGCGCAGCCGCTCGACGCAGACCTCGGCCAGGTCGAGCGAGACCTTGAGCTGGTCGAGCAGCACCTCGAAGCGCGCGTGGCAGTCGCCCGCGCTCCGCGTGACGACCTTCACCGGCAGCTCCCCATAGGCCAGGTACGGATCGTCGCGCCGCAGGTCGATGTCCACCCCGGAGGCACGGGCGATGGGGCCGCTGACGCCGTACTGCAGGATCTGCTCCCGGGTCAGCACCCCCACCCCCTTGGTGCGGGCGATGAAGATCTCGTTGTGCAGGATGAGGTTCTCGATGTCGGGCACCCGGCGGCGGGTCTCCGCGACGGCCGCCGACACCCGGTCGAGCCAGCCCAGCGGCAGGTCCTCCTTGAGCCCGCCGACCCGGTTGAACATGTAGTGCATGCGCCCGCCGGAGATCTCCTCCATGACGGCCTGGATGCGCTCGCGCTCGTTGAAGGAGTAGAACAGCGGCGTCATCGCGCCCAGCTCAAGCGGGTAGGAGCCGAGGAACATCAGGTGGTTGAGCACCCGGTTGAGCTCGGCGAGCAGCGTGCGGGCCCAGACGGCGCGCACCGGCGGTTCCATGCCCAGCATGCGCTCGGCGGCGATGACCACGCCCAGCTCGTTCGCGAACCCCGACAGCCAGTCGTGCCGGTTGGCGAGCATGATGATCTGACGGTAGTCGCGCACCTCGAACAGCTTCTCCGCACCCCGGTGCATGTAGCCGATGATCGGCTCGGCGGTGGCGATGCGCTCGCCGTCGAGCGTCAGCCGCAGCCGCAGCACGCCGTGGGTGGAGGGGTGTTGCGGCCCGATGTTGAGGATCATGTCCTCGGTGGCCAGCTCTTTCGCGCCCGCGCCGATTCCGACCACACGTTCCGTCATACGGCCATGCTGCCACCGTCGTCGCTGGTGATCCAGCTAGGGGGTTGGTCAAGAGATGGCATGCGATGACATCCCATAGCCGGACAGGGGGAGGAATAGCTGGAACGGGGGGAGATAGGACCATGAAGAGAGTTCTCTTCGACATCGCGGCCCTGATCGCGCGCGTCATCACCGGCGTGATTTTCGTCGCGCACGGCTGGCAGAAGTGGCAGGGCGGGCACTCCGCGATCGCGAGCGGATTCGGCGAGATGGGCATCCCGATGCCCGAGCTGGCCGCCGGGTACGCCATGGTCGTCGAGCTCATCGGCGGGGTGCTGCTGATCATCGGGCTGGCGGTCCGCCCTGTGGCGCTGCTGCTGCTGCTCAACATGCTGGGCGCGATCATCTTCGCGCACTGGGACAAGGGCATCATGGTGCAGGAAGGCGGCTGGGAGCTCGCGGCGGCGCTCGGCGCGCTCTGTCTGCTGTTCCTGGCACTGGGCGGCGGGCGCATCGGGATCGACGGCATCCTGTCGTCGATGTTCCGGCGGCGGCACGACCGCCGGGCCGCCGAGGAGGACCTGGTGTCGTACCGGCCGAACAGGACGGACACCACCACGGGCTCTTACGGCACCACGGACACCGGCTCCTACGGCGGGCCCACCACGCCCGCCCGGTCCACCACCGAGGAGCCGCCCGACGTCCCCAGGCAGCCGGGCGCGCCCCAGCAGGAGCCGCGGCAGAGCCGGCTCAACGACGAGGACATGCGGGAGATCGACTCCCTGGTCGCCGACGAGCCGCCCCAGCACCGTAAGCCACCGAACCGCTGAGCCCGGCGGACGGGCCGCCCGGAAAGGCCGCCCGGAAAGGCCGCCCGGAAAGGCCGCCCGGAAAGGCCGCCCGGAAAGGCCGCTCGGTGAGGCCGCTGGGCGTCAGCGTGCGACCAGGTCGCGCAGGGCCGACACCAGCCGGTCCACGTGTTCCTGCGTCGTGCCGATGCCGATCGAGGCCCGCACGGCGGACGCGGTGCCGTCCTCGCAGCCGCCGTCGGAGGCGCCCAGCAGATGACGGACGAACGGGTGCGCGCAGAACTTCCCGTCGCGCACCCCGATGCCGTACTCGCCGGACAGCACCTCGGCCACCTCCCGCGCCGAGTACCCGGCCACGGTGAACGACACGATGCCGACCCGGGGGTGGTCGGGACCCCACAGGGACAGCTCGCGTACCCCGTCGATGGAGGCCAGCCCGGCACGCAGCCGCGCGATCAGCCGCTCCTCCTCGCGCACCAGCTCGGTCCAGCCGGTCGCGGTCAGCGCGTCGCAGGCCGCGGCCAGCGCGATGGCGCCCAGCACGTTGGGGGTGCCCGCCTCGTGGCGTGGCTCGGGGTCGTCGTGCCACTCGACGTTCGCGGCGCTCTCGCCGACCGAGCGGACGGCGCCGCCGCCCTTGAGGTACGGCTCGCCCGCGGCCAGCCAGTCCCGCCGCCCGACCAGCGCGCCCGCGCCGAACGGCGCGTACAGCTTGTGGCCGGAGAAGGCCACGTAGTCGAGGTCGAGCGCGGTCAGGTTGAGCCGCCGATGCGGTACGAGCTGCGCCGCGTCCACCAGGATCCGCGCGCCGTGCCGGTGCGCGATGTGGGCCAGGGCGGCGATGGGCCACAGCTCGCCGGTGACGTTGGAGGCGGCGGTGACGACGAGCAGCTTGGGCCCTTCGATGGCGGCGAGCGTCTCGTCGGCGGCGCGCACGGCCTCGCCGGGGAAAGCGGGCGGGGCCAGCCGGACCGCGTTCGGCCAGGGCAGCAGGGAGGCGTGGTGCTCGGTGTCGAAGACGACCGTGGTGGTGCCTTCGGGCAGGCAGCCGGCCAGCAGGTTCGTGGCGTCGGTGGTGTTGCGGGTGAAGATCACCGCGTCGTCGGGGCGGGCGCCGACGAAGGCGCGTACGGTGTGGCGGGCCTGCTCGTACCGGGCGGTGGTGAGCTGGGAGGCGTAGCCGGCGCCGCGGTGGACGCTGGAGTAGGCCGGGAGCGCGGCGGTGACGGCGGCGCTGACCGGCTCGAGACAGGGGGCGCTGGCGGCGTAGTCGAGGTTGGCGTAGCCGACCAGGCGGCCGCCCTTGACCGGCACTTCGAGGTCGGCGCCCAGGACGGCGGGGATCGGCCGGGCCTGCGTGGCGGGCGCCGGGGTCTCCTCGGCGGCGCGGGCGTTGCTGAAGATCGTCAGAGTGGACACGGCGAACCTCCTCGGGGTCATCGGACCCCTGGAAGCAGCCGAGGAGCCCGCGCTTGCCCGCCACACCTCGTGACGGACCAGGTCTTCACCCGGGGCACCCCGCCGCGGACGCGAGGGTTGCCGGCCAGCTAGCCGGGGCTTGACGCTGGCACTCATGACCTACGAGGGGAACTATAACCGACACCCGGGCGGAAATCGCAAGCCGTGAACTTCTGCGGCCTCCGGCTCGTTGCTACCGGAAACCCGCCTGCCCTCGAGTCATGGAGGTACCCGATGCTCGACTGGGTGGCCGATCCGCAGATCTGGATCGGCTTTTTAACCCTGGTCGCCCTGGAGATCGTGCTGGGGATCGACAACATCATCTTCATCTCCATCCTCGCCGGGAAGCTGCCACCCGAGCAGCGCGACCGGGCCCGCGTGCTCGGCCTGGGCGCGGCACTCGTCAGCCGGCTGCTCCTGCTGCTGGGGCTGTCGTGGGTGGTGCAGCTCACCGAGCCGTTGTTCGAGGTCCTCGGTCATGAGATTTCGGGACGTGACCTGATCCTGCTGTTCGGCGGCCTGTTCCTGCTGGGCAAGAGCGTCACCGAGATCCACCACAACATGGAGGCGCCTCACGACAAGGACGGCAAGAAGCCCGCGGCCGTCTCCTTCACCTCCGTGATCCTGCAGATCATGGTGCTGGACATCGTGTTCTCGCTCGACTCGGTGATCACCGCGGTCGGCATGGTGGACGAGCTCGGCGTCATGATCGCGGCGGTCGTGGTGGCCGTGGTCGTGATGCTGTTCGCGTCCGGGCCGATCAGCCGGTTCGTGGACAGCCACCCCACGATCAAGATGCTGGCGCTGGCGTTCCTGGTGCTCATCGGCGTGATGCTCGTGGCCGAGGGTCTCGACCAGCACATCCCCAAGGGCTACATCTACTTCGCGATGGCGTTCTCCGTCGTGGTCGAGCTGCTCAACATCCGGGTGCGGAGCAGGAACGCGAAGAGGGAGGCGTCCGCTTCTAAGATGAAATAGTGGGCTTTGATCCTTGGAATCCGGAATTCGTGGCGTACCCGTACCGCGTCTACGAGGAGCTGCGGCGCGAGGCGCCCGTCAGCTACTTCGAGCCGACGGGCCAATGGCTGATCTCCCGGCACGCCGACGTCAACGCGCTGCTCAGGGATCGCCGCCTGGGCCGCTCGTACCTGCACGTGGCAGGCCACGAGGAGTTCGGCAGGCCGGCTGAGCCGGAGTTCCAGGAGCCGTTCTGGCGCGTGATCAGGGCGGGCATGCTCGACGTGGAGCCGCCGGTGCACACGCGGTTGCGCCGGCTGGTCTCCAAGGCGTTCACGCCGCGCATGGTCGAGTCGCTGCGGCCCCGCGTCAGGGCCATGGCGGGCGAGCTCGTGGATGCGTACGTGGAGAAGGGCGGCGGCGACCTCATCGCCGAGGTCGCCGAGCCGCTGCCGGTCACCGTCATCGCGGAGATGCTCGGCATCCCCGACGGTGACCGCCACCTGCTGCGCCCCTGGTCGGCCGACATCTGCGGCATGTACGAGCTCAACCCCACCCTGGAGGCCCAGCACACCGCCGTACGCGCGGCCACGGAGTTCTCCGACTACCTCAAGGCCCTGGCCGCCGACCGGCGCGCCAACCCCGGCGACGACCTCGTCAGCGCGCTCACCCAGATCGGCGAGCTGACCGAGGACGAGCTGGTCGGCACCTGCGTGCTGCTGCTCAACGCCGGTCACGAGGCCACCGTGAACGTGACGGGCAACGGCTGGTGGTCGTTGTTCCGCAACCCGGCCGAGCTGGCCAGGCTGCGCGCCGACCGCTCGCTGCTGCCCACCGCGGTCGAGGAGCTGATGCGGTGGGACACGCCGCTGCAGATGTTCGAGCGGTGGGTGCTTGAGGACATCGAGGTGCACGGCGTGCGCATCCCGCGCGGCTCGGAGGTGGCCCTGCTGTTCGGCTCGGCCAACAGGGACCCCGAGGTGTTCGCCGACCCTGACCGGCTCGACGTGGGCCGCGCCGACAATCCGCACATCTCGTTCGGCGCCGGCATCCACTTCTGCCTGGGCGCGCCGCTGGCCAGGATCGAGCTGGCGGAGTCGTTCGGCGCCCTGCTCGACCGCACGTCGAAGCTGGAGCTGCGGGAAGAGCCCGAATGGAAGCCGGGCTACGTCATCCGCGGCCTCCACGCGCTGAACCTGACGGCCACCCCCGCATGAAGGCGTGAACGAGCACGTCGCCGCCGCCTGAAGCGGCGGACGCTCCCGGCTGGGCTTCGCCCGGGGGCGTGGCGGGGGTCACTTGGTCTGGCTGAGCCAGCCGAAGCCCCCGAGCCCGGTCGCCTCCAGCAGCTCGCCCTCCTCCGAGGCCCGCGCGAGCGCGCGAAGGTAGCGGCGCGGATCGGTGCGGGCCAGGTCGAGGGGCGGCCGCGCGCCGGTCAGCCCCAGCTCGCGCAGCGCCTCGCGCTGTGTGGACAAGGCTGTGGATATCGCGCCGGCCCGCCGCCCGGCCTCGGCGCACGCGTCGAGTGCGACGTGTGCGGTGATGTCGCAGCTCCCGTCGGGTACGGGGGTCACGACCGACCCGTCCCGGTATCCGGTCAGCGTTCCACAGGGCGGACGGTTATCCACAGGATGTGCATAATCGATGGCGATCGCCCGGCCCCTGGTGAGACGGACGAGAACGGACGCCCACGCCTCGTCACGCGGCCTGCCGACCTCGGCCCGCGCCCCCATCCGTGTCAGCGGCCACCACCGGTCGAGCCACTCCCGGTCGGCCGGCCGCAGCGGCCCGCCCAGGCGCTCCTCGCCGGTGTGCACCTCCACCATCACCACCCGGGGCCCGTCGGCGGTCTGCTCGACCACGTCGAGCGGCACGTTGTCGAGCCACTCGTTGGCGACGGCCAGCCCGGTGAAGCAGCACGGCAGCTCTCTCGACCAGGCGATCTCCTCGGGCAGGCCGGCGGGCCTGGGCGACAGGTCGACCGCCGTGACGCGCAGCCGGTCGCGCAGCGCGGGCTCGGCGCGTTCGAGGACCTCGGCGACCAGCACGCCCTCGCCCGCCCCGATGTCGACCAGGTCAAGCGCGTCGGGTTTGCCCAGCTCGGCGTCCACTTCCGCGAGCAGCGCCAGCACCGCCTCGGCGAAGGCCGGGGACGCGCTGACGGAGGTGCGGAAGTGGCCCGAGGGGCGTTCGCGGAGGTAGAAGCCCTCCTCGCCGTACAGCGCGCGCTCCGTCGCCGCGCGCCATGTGAGCCACATGCCTGGACTATCTCATGACTTCCCATCGCGACGCACTGTCATTGAATGACTACTCAATGTCGCAATCTTGCGCTAGCGTTTACCTGTTGTCATCGAGTGATTGCCCTGCGTCGACCATCGGGCGGTGCGGCCTTCACTCGCCGAAGAAGCACCCCGCGGTCGTGCAGGCCGCGAAAGAGAGGAGCCCTCGTGCTGAAGAAGGTCATGGTCGTCACCGGAGCCGTCGCCATGCTGTCGCTGGCCGCCCCGGCGCACGCCGACATCACCAACGGCACCGGCGGCGTTATCTCCGGCAACCAGCTCCACGTCCCGATCGTCGCCCCGATCAACGTCTGCGGCAACGCGGTCGCCGTCATCGGCCTCGCGGTCGCGGGCTGCAAGGGCGGTGCCAACGCCTACGCGCCCAGCCACCACTGACCGCACTCATAGAGCCCGGGCCGGCGCAGGCCGGCCCGGGTTCATGTCCCGGCTGGTCAGTCGGCGGATGACCGGCCGGCGCACTCCCAAGGGGTCAGCGCGATCGCGGGCGTCGGGTCCACAGAGGACTCGGCGCCCGCTGCCTTTCTGCGATGGCCCCTCTCCTCATCTCTTCCGACAGGGGGTGCACCCATTCGCATGCCCTTGTCCCTTTTGTCGGTAACTCAACGCGCGGCAAATCTCCGGTCACGCTCGCCACTCCCCGAGGCCGTTACCCTGGTCGGCAGTGCCATCACGTTGGTCAGGGGTGAGACGTCATGGACGCAGGGGACCGCCCGGCACGGCTGACCGTCGGCGTGCTGGGGGCCGGCAAGGTGGGCTCCGCACTCGGCGCGGCGCTCGCGCAGGCGGGCCACCGGGTGGTGGCCGCCAGCGGCGTTTCCGACAACTCCCAGCGATGGGCGGCCGAGCGCCTCGGCGTCTCGCCGTCCAGGCCCGACGAGGTGGTGGCGGCGGCGCAGCTGATCCTGCTCACCGTGCCCGACGACGCGCTGCCCGACCTGGTCGGCGGCCTGGCCAGCACGGGCGCCGACCTGCGGGGCAAGATGCTCGTCCACACCAGCGGGGCGTACGGTCTGTCGGTGCTCGACCCGGCGGCCGAGGCGGGCGCGCTGCCGCTGGCGCTGCACCCGGTGATGACGTTCACGGGCCGCGACGACGACCTCAACAAGCTCACCGGCATCTCCTACGGCGTGACCGCCCCCGACGTGCTGCGGCCGGTCGCCGAGGCGCTGGTGATCGAGATGGGCGGCGAGCCGGTCTGGATCGCCGACTCCGACCGCCCGCTCTACCACGCGGCCCTGGCCGGCGCCGCCAACCACATGGTCACGCTCATCGCCGAGTCGGGCGACCTGCTGCGTGGCATCGGGGTCGAGCATCCAGGCCGGATGCTGGGCCCGCTGCTCGGCGCCGCGCTCGACAACGTGCTGCGGCTCGGCATCGCGGGCCTGACCGGTCCCGTCGTCAGGGGAGACGCCGGCACCGTACGCAAACACGTCGACGCGCTCATCCTGGCCGCGCCCGAGGCGGCCGACGCCTACATCGCGCTGGCCAGGCTCACGGCCGACCGCGCGCTGGCGGCCGGGCTGCTCAAGCCGGAGGAGGCGGAGCGGCTGCTCGACGCACTGGGGGGCAATATATGGACCTGACCGTCGCGTTCGGAGGGCTGTTGTGACTCCTCCGCTCCCTGGAGGGAGCGGCTTCTCGCTAAGCCGCTTGCGCAGCCTGGCGAAGGGCAAGCCCTGCCCTGAGAATGTTGACGGCCGCGTTCACGTCGGCGTGCGCGGCATGACCGCACGCCGTACAGACGAACGATGCCTGGGTGAGACGATCGTCCTTCGCGCAGTGCCCGCAACGGGCACACGTGCGGGAGGTGCCGGCGGGGTTCACCGCGATCAGCTCTCGACCGGCGCTTTCAGCCTTGTGCGCGAGGACCGTCAGGAACACCCCCCAGCCCGCGTCCAGGATGCTCTTGTTCAGTCCGGCCTTGGCCGCCGCGCGGTTGGGCAGGAACCCGCCCTCGCCATCCGGCTTCGGGGCCGGACTCTTGGTCATGTTCGTGATCCGCAGGTCCTCGTGCACGATCATGTCGTAGTCGCGGATCAGGGCGTTCGCAGCCTTGTGCGCGCCGTCGAGTCGTTGACGCCGGACCTTGCCGTGCAGGGCCGCGACGCGGGCGACCGCCTTACGGCGGCGCGTGGACCCGCGCTTTTTACGGGCCAGGTCCCGCTGAGCGGTTGCCGGCTTCCCGGCGGACGCCGCGAGGTGTCGAGGGTTGCCGACCTGCTCGCCATCCGAGGTGGTCAAGAACGACGCCACGCCCATGTCCACGCCGACGACCGCACCCGTGGCGGGCAGGATCTCGGCGGGCACGTCGTCGCACGACAAGACGACGAACCAGCGGGAGCCTTCCCGCTTCACGCTGATCGTCTTCACCCGGCCCCGCACCGGGCGGTGCCGGTGGACACGGACATGCCCGGCACCTTGAAGGCGGACAAACGTGGCGGACGGATGCTCGGGCTGGGAGTTCCAGCGGCAGCCATCGCCGTCCTTGGGCCACTCAACCGTGTCGAACCAGCCCCGGCCCTTCAAACGCGGAAAGCCCGGAGTGCGACCGGCCTTGACGCGGCCGAAGAACGCGCGAAACGCCTTGTCCAGGCGGCGCAGGGTCGCCTGCTGAGAGGAGAACGACCAGCGCGCCTGATCGGGGTCGTCGGCGCGGATCTCCTTCAGCTGGGCGGACTGGTCGCCGTACCGGATCGACACCTTGGACCGTCTGTACGCCTCACGCCGCTCCTCAAGCGCCGCGTTGTACAGGGCGCGGTGGTCGTCCAGGCACGCGGTGAGCGCGATCCGCTGGTGCGCGGTCGGACGCATGAGGAACTTGTAAGACCTACGCACGGCCACCCGCCTTGGGTGCCCGCTCATACTGCGTCTCGATGCAGCGCCGCACCGTCTCGGCCGACACAGCGCCGACCATGGCCACCAAGCAGGACCGCGACCACAGCGTGGGCAACCGGAAACGCAGGTCCTTCACCCGTCCGCCGAGGACCGGGCGGCGGTATTTTGGGCACCACACCACGTGGTGTCCGAGGTCGTACGCCGCGCCTGGGGAAGTGCGCACCTGACGAGTCACACGGTCATTGAAACAGTGTCATCCATCCAATGCGCGATGAACGGAGATCTCTGATGCGCGGACCTGACAGATCACTGCACGCCCGAGCCTTGACGGCCCTCCCGCTCCCCATTCCCCCGTCGCCTATAGGCGACGGTCCCCTCGGGAGACTCTGATGGAGCTGATCGTCGCCAGAAACCGGGAGGACCTGGTCAAGGCGCGCCGTGGTGGCACGGTGGCGCTGGTGCCCACCATGGGCGCGCTCCACGAGGGGCACCGGTCACTGATCAGGCAGGCCCGGGTGCGCGCCGATCAGGTCGTGGTCAGCATTTTCGTCAATCCTCTGCAGTTCGGCCCTAATGAGGATTTTTCGCGCTATCCCCGTACATTCGATGCCGATCTGGACGTGTGCCGGGCCGAAGGCGTCGAGGTTGTCTTCCACCCCTCCGCCGATGACATGTATCCGCCCGACCGCCAGGTCGCCGTCTCCTCCGGCGAGATGGGCCGCGTCGTCGAGGGGGCCGCGCGCCCGGGGCACTTCGACGGCGTGCTGACGGTCGTGCTCAAGCTGTTCAACCTGGTGCAGCCCGACCTCGCGGTCTTCGGGCAGAAGGACGCCCAGCAGCTCGCGCTCATCCGCCGCATGGTCGCCGACCTCGACCTGCCCATCGAGATCCTCGGCGCCCCCACCGTACGCGAGCCCGACGGCCTGGCCCTGTCCAGCCGCAACCGCTACCTGTCGGAGGACGACCGGCAGGTCGCCCTGGCGCTGTCGCGGGCGCTGCGGGCCGGCGCCGCACAGCTCACGCCCGACGAGATCAGGGCGGAGGCGCGCAAGCTGCTCGACGCGGCGGGTCCCGCGCTCGACCTCGACTACCTGGCGCTGGTCGATCCGGCCACGTTCGGCGAGGTCGATGACGACTTCGAGGGGCTGGCCGTGCTCGCGGTGGCGGCCAGGGTGGGGAGCACCCGGCTGATCGACAACGTCACCCTCACGCTGGGCCCGGCCGACCGTCCGTCCTGACCACCCCCGGGGCATGCTCACGCGCGCCCAGGCGTTATCGTCATAGTGACGAAATCGCCTCAGTGAGGAGACCCCCATGAGTGCACCGGCGATTCCCCTGCGTCTGACCGCTCCCGACCCGGGCTGGACCGTGGACGCGGACGTGGTCGTCGTGGGCTCCGGCGTCGCGGGCCTGACCGTGGCCCTGCGCTACGCCGAGCTGGAGCCGGCGGCCAAGGTTCTGGTCGTCACCAAGGACGGCCTGTCGTCCGGCTCGACCCGCTGGGCGCAGGGCGGCATCGCCGCCGTGCTCGACCCGCATGACACCCCCGAGGAACACCTGAACGACACGCTGGTCGCAGGGGTGGGGCTGTGCGATGTACGGGCGGTGCGCACGCTCGTCACCGACGGCCCGGGAGCGCTGCGGCGGCTGATGGACAGGGGCGCGCGGTTCGACCGCACCGGTGACGGAGAGCTCCAGCTCGGCAGGGAGGGCGGGCACCGGCGGCGCAGGATCGTGCACGCCGGCGGCGACGCCACGGGCGCCGAGGTGCAGCGGGCCCTGGTCGAGGCGGTGCGCGCCGGCTCGATCGAGGTCATCGAGCACGCCCTGGTGCTCGACCTGATCAAGGACGCCCAGGGCCGGGCCAGGGGCGTGACCCTGCACGTGATGGGCGAGGGAGCGCGCGACGGCGTGGGCGCGGTGCACGCCAGGGCGGTGGTGCTGGCCACCGGCGGCATGGGCCAGGTCTACGCGGTCACCACCAACCCGGTCGTCTCCACCGCCGACGGCGTCGCGCTCGCGCTGCGCGCGGGTGCGGTGGTGCGCGACATCGAGTTCGTCCAGTTCCACCCCACCGTGCTCTGGCTGGGCGCGGGCTCGACCGGGCAGCAGCCGCTCATCTCCGAGGCGGTCAGGGGCGAGGGGGCCTTCCTCATCGACCACGAGGGCGAGCGGTTCATGACCGGCGTGCATGAGCTGGCCGACCTCGCGCCGCGCGACGTCGTGACCAAGGCCATCACCCGCAGGATGCGCGAGACCGGGCGCGAGCACGTCTACCTCGACGGCCGCCACTTCGGCCGCGAGATGTGGGAGACGCGCTTCCCGACGATCTACGCGGCCTGCCGCGAGCACGGCATCGACCCGGTGACCGAGCCCATCCCGGTCGCGCCCGCGGCCCACTACGCCAGCGGCGGCGTCCGTACGGACCTGCGGGGCCGTACCAGCATCGACGGCCTGTACGCCTGCGGCGAGGTCGCCTGCACCGGCGTGCACGGCGCGAACCGGCTGGCCTCCAACTCGCTGCTCGAAGGGCTCGTCTTCGCCGAGCGCATCGCGGAGGACATCCACGCCGTACGCCCGTCGCCCGGCGACCCGGTGCCCGCCACCGCCCAGGAGGGGCTGGTGGACCCCCGGGTCAGGTCCAGGATCCAGGCCCACATGAGCGCGGGCGCGAGCGTGCTGCGCAGCCGCGAGTCGCTCATGGAGACCGCCAGGGCACTGCGCGACGCCCGGTGGACGCCGGTGGCGGTGCCGCCGCGTACCGAGTCGTGGGAGGCCACGAACCTGCTCACGGTGGCCACCGCGCTCACCGGTGCGGCGGCGGCCCGGCTGGAGACGCGCGGCTCGCACTGGCGCGAGGACCACGACGTACGCGACGACAACGAGTGGCTCGGCCACCTGGACGTGACGCTGACCGAGGAGGGGCTGCGCATGACGTACACGCCGCACGAGGACACGATGCCCGCGCGCCTGGCGCAGGAGCTGACGGCGGCCGGGCTCGACCCGGCCGAGGTGGACGCGCTGATCACCCGCGCCTTGGAGGAGGACCTCCAGGAGGCTGGCGACGTGACGAGCCTGGCCACGATCCCGGCGGAGCAGCGGGCGGTCGCCGACGTGGTGGCGCGTAAGGACGGCGTGGTGGCCGGGCTGGCGGTGGCCGAGGCGGTGTTCGTCCGGCTGGGCGCGGCGCGGGCCGAGCGGGCGGCCAAGGACGGCGAGCGGGTCAGGGCGGGCGACGTGCTGATGACGCTGGAGGGCCCGGTGCGCGGGCTGCTGACGGCCGAGCGCACCGCGCTCAACCTGCTCACCCACCTGTCCGGGGTGGCCACCCTGACCGGCCGCTGGGTGGAGGAGATCGACGGCACGGGCGCGCGGGTGCGCGACAGCCGCAAGACGCTGCCGGGGCTGCGGGCGCTGGAGAAGTACGCGGTGCGCTGCGGTGGCGGCGTGAACCACCGGATGTCGCTGTCGGACGCGGCGCTGATCAAGGACAACCACGTGGTGGCGGCGGGAGGCGTGGCCGAGGCGTTCAGGGCGGTCAGGGAGCGGTACCCGGACCTGCCGATCGAGGTGGAGATCGACCGGCTGGACCAGCTCGACCCGGTGCTCGACGAGGGCGCGGAGCTGATCCTGCTGGACAACTTCACGGTCGAGGACACCGCGCGTGCCGTACAAGTCGTGAAAAATCGGGCGAAAAACAGGGTTGCTCTTGAGGCGAGTGGGGGATTGACCTTGGAATCGGCCCGTGATGTGGCGGACACTGGCGTCGACTACCTTGCGGTGGGAGCGCTAACGCACTCAGCGCCGGCCCTGGACATCGCACTGGATCTGCGGGGGTAATTGATGCTGCTCACGATCGACGTCGGCAACACGCACACGGTGCTGGGACTGTTCGAGGGCGAGGACGTCATCGAGCATTGGCGGCTCGCCACCGACGCCCGCCGCACCGCCGACGAGATCGCGGTCGTCCTCCAGGGGCTGCTGGCCCAGTCGCCACTGCTCAAGGGGGCCGACGTCGACGGCATCGCCATCTGTTCCACCGTGCCGAGCGTGCTCAACGAGATGCGCGAGATGTGCCGCCGCTACTACGGCGACGTGACCGCGGTGATCGTGGAGCCGGGCATCCGCACCGGCGTGCCCGTACGCATGGACAACCCCAAAGAGGTCGGCAGCGACCGCATCGTGAACGCGCTGGCCGCCATCGACCAGTACGGCGGCCCCTGCATCATCGTCGACTTCGGCACCGCCACCTCGTTCGACGCGGTCTCCGCCAAGGGCGAGTACGTCGGGGCGGTCACCGCGCCCGGCATCGAGATCTCCGTGGACGCCCTGGCCGCGGCCGGAGCCCAGCTGCACAAGGTCGAGCTGGTCAGGCCGCGCTCGGTGATCGCCAAGAACACCGTCGAGGCGCTGCAGGCCGGCATCATCTACGGCTTCGCGGGCCAGGTGGACGGCATCGTCGAGCGCATGGCCGCCGAGCTCGCCGACGACCCCGACGACGTCACCGTGGTGGCCACCGGCGGCCACGCGGCGCTCGTGGTGGGCGAGTCGCGCTCGATCGACGTGCACGAGCCGTGGCTGACCCTCATCGGGCTGCGGCTGATCTACCACAGGAACGCCGGCTGACCCCCGTACACGTGAAAGAGCGGCCCCCCGCCGATGCGGGGGGCCGCTCGTGTGCCTGCCACGGTCAGTGGCGGGCGGAGTAGATGTAGTCCCAGCGGCCGCAGTTCGTCGGCCACGCGTTGCGCTGCGGGCCGGCCTGGCAGACCTTCACCCGCACGGCCGAGACGTCCTCGACCTCGAAGCGGAAGCGCTCGAAGCCGGGGTAGCCGCAGTACTTGTCGGTGTAGACCGTGTCCCAGCCGCTGCGGAACTCGCGGGCCTGGAAGGTGACGAACGCGCACTTGCCGCCGCGGCGGTAGGTGCGGTTGTCGCGGTCGTAGAGGCGGCCGGCGACGCTGACCTCGTTGTGGGTGCCGCGCCGGTTCCAGTCGACGCCGATCCAGCCCTCGGCCTTGGCCAGGCCGAACTTGGCGTGGACGGGGCCCCAGCTGTCGGAGGAGTCCCGGTGGTGGTCGAAGCTGGAAGCCTGAGCGGCGGTGGGAAGTGACAGGGCGAGAGCGGTCGTCGCGGCGGCGGCCAGGAGCCCTGTGGCGATCTTCTTGAACATCTTCTCTCCTTGAGCTCCCTGGGCCGGCTCCCTACCGGCTCCCCCCTGAGCTCGTGAGATATTGGTAAGCCAGGGCTCTTGCAGAGGATCTACAGCAGGCCGACGAGCCCTTGCAGTTCGCCATATCCCCTACCCTTTGATGTTGTGAGCGACGAACTTCCCGAGCAGATGCGCATCCGGAGGGAGAAGCTCGACCGCCTTCGCAGCGAGGGCGTCGACCCTTACCCGGTGAATTTCCCACGCACGGCCACCAACGCCGAGGTCAGGGAGAAATACCAGGGCCTGGAGCCCGACACCTCGACCGGCGACAGGGTCGCGGTCGCGGGGCGCGTCATGCTCAACCGCGTGGGCGGCAAGCTCTGCTTCGCCACCCTCCGCGACGGAGGCGGCGACCTGCAGGTGATGATCTCCCTCGACAAGGTGGGGGAGGAGTCGCTGGCGAGCTGGAAGCGCGACGTCGACCTCGGTGACCACGTCGGCGTGAGCGGCGAGGTCATCACCTCGCGGCGCGGCGAGCTGTCCATCCTGGCCGACAGCTGGCAGATCACCGCCAAGTGCCTGCGCCCGCTGCCGGAGAAGCACATCGGCCTCACCGACCCCGAGGCGCGGGTGCGCCAGCGCTACGTCGACCTCATCGTCAACGACGAGGCCAGGAAGATGGCCCGGGTCCGCAGCGCCACCGTGCGCGCGGTGCGCGACTTCTGGCACGAAGAGGGCTACCTCGAGGTCGAGACGCCGATGCTGCAGCCGATCCACGGCGGCGCGGCGGCCAGGCCGTTCAAGACTCACATCAACGCCTACGACATGGAGCTCTACCTTCGCATCGCGATCGAGCTCTATCTCAAGCGGCTCGTGGTGGGCGGCATCGAGAAGGTCTTCGAGATCAACCGGAACTTCCGCAACGAAGGCGCCGACTCGACCCACAACCCCGAGTTCACGATGCTCGAGGCCTACGGCACCTACCTCGACTACAACGACATGGCCGACCTGACGCAGCGCATGTACCAGAAGGCCGTGGTGGCCGCACTCGACACCACGGTGGTCGTGCACGACGGGCAGGAGATCGACCTCGGCATCGCCGAGTGGCCGCGCATCACGCTCTACGGCGCGGTCTCGCAGGCCGTGGGCGAGGAGATCACCACCTCCACCACCCTTGAGGAGCTGCGCAAGCTGGCCGACCGCCGCGAGGTCCACTGGGACCCGAAGTGGGGCTCGGGCAAGCTCGTGCAGGAGCTGTTCGAGGCGCTGGTCGAGCACACGCTGGTGCAGCCGACGTTCGTCATGGACTATCCGCTGGAGACCTCGCCGCTGACCCGCCAGCACCGCGACAACCCGCTGCTGACCGAGAAGTGGGACCTCATCGGGTTCGGCACCGAGCTCGGCACCGCCTACTCCGAGCTGATCGACCCGATCGAGCAGCGGCGCCGGCTGGTCGAGCAGTCGCTGCTGGCCGCCGGCGGCGACCTCGAGGCCATGCAGCTCGACGAGGACTTCCTGCAGGCGCTCGAATACGCCATGCCGCCGACCGGGGGCATGGGCGCCGGCATCGACCGGATGATCATGGCCTTCACCGGCAAGAACATCCGCGAGACCATTCTGTTCCCGCTGGTCAAGCCCAGCCACTGAGTCCTGCCACTGAGCACATGTGCGGCGGCGCTGCCCTGAGGGCGGCGCCGCCGTTTCGCGTGCGCGGTCAGGGCACTTCTGGACGCCTGCGCCGAACCGCATTCTGGTCGGCCCGCTTTCCGACATCTGATCGTCTGTAAGCACCTGGTCAAGTTCGCAGGCCCGCAGGCGGGTCGGGCGCGCAGGTGCGGGCGGCTCCGCCGCGTGGCCAGGGGCGGCCGTCGCGGGCCGTCGCGAGCCGGCCCGCGACGAGGCCGCGCCGCCCTGGAACACCTCGCCGACCGGCCGTTCCGTCGTGCTGCCCGTACGTCGGCCGGGCGGCTTCTCATGGGTGCGATGAGAAAGATCGAAAGGCGTTCAGCGCCGATTTTCGCGTTGTGTGGGCTGCTTAATCGACGGCGTTCTGTAGTGCTTTATCGCCAGGGCGTCACATATTTCGGATCATGTCAATAGTGCTGGTCAAGCCACACGGTTGTCCTGCTTGACGACCTTTCCAGAATGCGTTTACGGTCTGCGAGGAGCAACCTGGGTCCGGTCGAGAGGCCCACGTTCTGCTGTTGGGGGGGAGGGCTCCCGATGGAAGTGCTCACTGAAGGTGTTGAACTCAGTCATGCGGACCTCGCATTGCTGTCGGAGCTGGCGAAAGGGGTCACGGTCGACCGGGTGGGGAGACGGCTGGACATCAGCGGCCGTACCGTACGCCGGAGACTGCGGGGCATCTGCGACCGCATCGGCGTCGCCACGGCGATCGAGGCCGTGGCCTGGGCTGCCCGCCGCCAGCTGATCTGATCACCGGCGACGGGCTCGTGTGGGGCGGGCCCTGCGGGCCCCTGTAGGGCCTTCTGCGGACCTCGCAGGGCGGCTCCTATCGGGGCGGGCTCGGTTGGGGCGGCTCCAGTCGGGGCGGGCTCGATCGGGGGCGGCTCCAGTCGGGGCGGCTCAGTCGGCGATGCGCACCGCGCCGGCGAAGGGCCGCCGCTCGATCGAGGCGATGCGGACGACGTCGCCGGTCCGCGGGGCGTGCACCATCATGCCGCCGCCGAGGTAGATGCCCACGTGGTGCAGGTCGCTGTAGAAGAACACGAGGTCGCCTGGGCGCAGCTCGGAGCGGTCGATGTGACGGCCCGCCGTCCACTGGCTGCCGGTGTAGTGCGGCAGCGAGATGCCGACCTGCTGGTACGCGGCCATGACGAGGCCGCTGCAGTCGTAGGAGCTGGGGCCTTCTGCGCCCCACACGTACGGCTTGAGCTGCTGCGTGAGCGCCCACCTGGCGGCCTGGGCGGCCTTGCCGCTGCCCACGATGGGCAGGTTGACGCGCTGGGCCCGGGTGCCGGGCCGGCCCGCCTCGCCGAGCGCCCGCCTGAAGAGGTTGCTCTCGACCTTGGTGACCAGCTTGGTGATCTTGTCGCGCTTGCCGTCGAGGTCGGAGATGAGCTTCTCGACCTCCTTGATGCGGGTCGCGGCGCCCGCCTTGGCCCGCTCGGCGGCCTCCCTGGCCTTGGTGACCTGGTTGACGGCCTCGCCCTGCTGCTGCTGCAGCACGTACGTGGTGGCGGCGCGGTCGAGGAACTCGTCGGGGTCGTCGGAGGTGGCGAAGGCGAGGGCGCGGCTGAGGCCGCCGGTGATGTAGGCGTTCTCGGCCAGTGCGGCGGCCTTGGCGCGCTTGGCGGCGAGATCGGCCTCGCTGGTGGCCAGGGTCTTCTTCGCGGCGTCAGCGGCCCGCTTGGCGCTCTTGAGCTTCTCCCGCTGGCTGTTGTACTCCTCGGCCAGCGTCTCGATCTCGGTGTGCATCTTCTCGACCTGCTTGGCGAGGTCTTGGAGCGAGGGCTTGGGGTCGGCGGACGCCGAGCCGACGGGAGCGGCGACCAAAAAGGTGGCCAGTGTGACACTTATTACACCGAGCAGACGCGACCGCCGGGAGGCACGTTGCGGAGGGCGGGCGTGCTTGCCCGCGATCGTCCTCTCACGCCTGCGCGTGCGCTTCACCAACCAGCTCCTCTCGTCGACGCCTGCCGGGTTAGCTGACGGGTTCGGGCCGGAGCAGCCCTACCGGACGTTGCGGATTCACCCCGATGGTGGCGCTGGGGGGCGTCACCGGCGGTTCCCCGGCTCCTCCTCGCGGAGGATTAGGCGTGTCGCCCGCGCGCGACACGCGGGGAACATCGTCGCTGGACACTAATGCACTCCGGGTTCGTGCTCAACCAGAACTGCCGACTCTGTAGAGGTTTCACAACCGAAGAGTCACAAGGTGATCTCGTGCCTGGCCGTACGAAACGCAACTTATGACGGATTTGCCGCTCGATCTGGTGACTCGCGGGCCTGCTCAGAGCTCGTGCTCGGATGAGCACGAGTTGTAACAGCATGGGCCGAGACGTGGGAGTTAGGGCCGAGCCGTAATGACATCTGTACCCTGGAGGGCCATGGAGCAGGTGGCCGAACTGACAACAGCCGAGACCGCGGTGGTGGTCCGGCGCGCCCGCACGCCCGATGTGCGGGACATCAGGAGGCTTGTGGACACCTACGCGGGGGCGGGCTCGGGCTCGCGGCTCCTGAAGAAGGCCACCGTCACCCTGTACGAGGACGTACAGGAGTTCTGGGTGGCCGAACGGGGCGGGCAGGTCGTCGGTTGCGGTGCGCTCCACGTGCTCTGGGAGGACCTCGCCGAGGTCCGTACCGTGGCCGTGGACCCGCAGTGCCGTGGCATGGGCGTCGGCCATCGGATCGTCTCGGCGCTGATACAGCAGGCGAATGATCTAGGTCTGCGGCGTGTATTCTGTCTGACTTTTGAGGTCGACTTCTTCGCAAGACTGGGCTTTCGCCAGATTCAGGGCACGCCGGTCTCACCCGAGGTGTACGCCGAACTGCTGGCCTCGTACGACGAGGGTGTCGCGGAGTTCCTCGACCTGGAACACGTCAAACCGAACACCTTGGGCAACACCCGCATGCTGCTGCATCTGACATCGGGTGACGCGGACCTTGACCAGATGGAAAGGTGATTGTTGATACCTATGTCGATACGTTGGGCAGCACAGGCATGTGTCCTGACACGTGCCACATGCGCACTCGAAGCGAGGTGACACGGTGAGCACCGGACAGCCGCCGTATCCACAGGACGAATCCGGCGAGAACTCTGCACCCGGCACCCCTTACGGGCAGCAGAACGCGGGCCGCCACCCCGGCGAGCCCGACCCGGACGTCACTGTGGTCGGCTACCGGGCGGACGATGCCTACGGGCAGCAGCCCCAGTACGGACAGCAACAACAACAGTACGGCTATGGCCAGCAGCAACCCCAGTACGGCCAGCAGCCGCCCTCATACGGCCAGCAACCCCAGTACGGCCAGCAAGGCTACGGCCAGCAGCAGCAGTCGCAGCCCGGTTACGGACAGCAGGGCTACCCCCAGCAGGGCTACGACCCCCAGCAGCAGCAGCAGGGCTACGACCCCCAGCAACAGCAGGGCTACGGCCAGCAGCAGCAGTCCCAGCCGGGCTATGGCCAGCAGCCCCAGTATGGACAGCAGCCCCCGTCGCAGCCCGGCTACGGGCAGCAGCAGGGTTATGACCCCCAGCAGGGCTATGGCCAGCAGCAGCAGCAGGGTTACGGGCAGCAGCCGCCGTCCCAGCCCGGCTACGGCCAGCAGCAGGGCTACGGCCAGCAGCCCCCATCCGGCCAGCAGGGCTACGGTCAGCAGCAGCAGTCCCAGCCGGGCTACGGCCAGCAGGGCTACGACGCCCAGCAGGCCTACGGGCAGCAGCAGGGTTACGGCCAGCAGCAGCAGTCGCAGCCCGGTTATGGGCAGCAGGCCTACGGCCAGCAGGGCTACGACCCCCAACAGCAGTACGGCCAGCAGCCCGGCTACGGGCAGCCCCAGCCGTACGGTCAGGGCGGTTACGGCCAGCAGCCCGGCTACGGGCAGCCCTACGGCCAGCCGGTCGGCGTCCAGCCGCCCGGTGCGCCCGCGCCGCTCGCCGAGTGGTGGCAGCGCCTGCTCGCCAGGCTCCTCGACGGCGTCATCTTCGGCATCGTCATGTACGTGGTGCAGCTCCTGCTGGCGCCGCTGTACCCCTCCTACAGCTCGATCACGGGCCTCACGAGCGGTCTGACCTTCGGGATCCTGTACTACGTGGTCGTCTCGATCGTCGTCACCATCGTCTATCTGCTCTACGACTTCCTGCTGACGAAGATGAAGGGCCAGACCGTCGGCAAGATGGCGCTGGGCATCAAGGTCGTCCAGGTCGGCGGGCAGCTGCAGCCCGACGGCGTGCCGACCGACGTCGCACTCAAGCGCGCCCTGCTGACGGTGGGCGGCTACATCTTCTACTGGGTGCCGATCCTGGGCCCCATGATCGCGGGGCTCATCTACGCGCTCAACGGCGCATCGCAGCTCTGGGACAAGCCGCTGCACCAGACGTTCGGCGACAAGTTCGGCAAGACCGTGGTCGTCAAGGTCAGGTAGCCCTTCAGGGCGACACAAGGGCCGGCTCTGCGCCGGCCCTTGTGTTATGTCCGGGTCCCCCGGTGAAAATGGTCAGAGTCCCCGTGCGCCGCGAACACGTGAGGTGGGAGATATGGCCGGGACACCACCAGGACCGCAGGCCCGCCCCGCTGAATGGTGGGAACGCCTGGCCGCCCGCTTCATTGAAGCGCTCGTCTTCGGGGTCTTCTATTACATTCTGTTCATTGCGCTGTGGGGCTTCTTGCGGACTGTCGGGATGTCGGAGGTGTTCGGTGGCCGGCTGCCCGGGGTGATCGGATGGGCGGTGGCCGGGTTCGCTTATGCCGGTTACGACTGGTGGGCTCATTCACGGCGCGGGCGCACGTTCGGTAAGGCGATCATGCGGATTCGCCTGGCGCCGGACGACCGGCCGCCCCGTACGCTGCTGAAACGGTCGCTGGTCTATCCGGCGCCGCTGATGCTCATGGGCATTCCGGTGGTCAATCTGGTGGCCGGAATGCTGCTCTTCGGCGTGGGGCTGCTCATCCTCATGGACAAGCCGCTGGAGCGGGGGCCGCACGACAGGGTGGCGGGAACGCGGGTGGTAAAAGATCTTCGGTGAGACCGGCGTACCTGGGGCGATGTCTTTTCGTAAAATTTTCGGTTGATCCGGTAAGGAGCCTGGAGAGACTGGCATTAGGCTATGGGGCGTCCGGGTTGCCGGATGATGGCGCCCCTGCGACACGCAGGGCATCTGTGTGCCGCTATGGTCGGGTACGGGTGGTCATCGCCCGCGCGTCATGAGGAGCCGGGCTCCCGTGGCGGCGCGCCGAGCGCTTTAAGCGCCCCCGAAACCCCGCTAGCCGTGGAGGCGAAGGACGAATGGAAGCCCTAACGGACGTATTGTCAGCGCTCATCCCCCCTCTGGTGGTGGCCGGCGCCTTCATCTTTGGCGTAGTGAAGTTGGTCCGCTCCGAGGCTCTGGGGGGCCGCCGAAACCGCGAGGATCAGCCCGAGCGGCAGAACTGATCGGCTAGTCAGCCGAATCCCCGTAGCGCTGAATTGTCTCCACGCCTTTCCGGGTATATGTTTGGGCAGGCGAATGAAACAATGCTCCGCGAAAGGATTGCGTACATGGCCAAGCAGATCCAGGAGATTCTCATCGATGACCTCGATGGGGGCGAGGCCAATGAGACGGTCAGCTTCGCTATTGACGGCTCCTCCTATGAGATTGACCTCAGCGACCTTAACGCGAAGAAGCTGAGGGACGCTCTCACGCCTTTCGTGCAGCACGCGCGCAGGGCGGGCGCCGTATCCACGCGTCGCCGCGGTCGCGGCGGCAGCCGTGCGATGAGCCGGGAGAAGAGCTCGGAGATCCGTCAGTGGGCCAAGGCCCACGGCCTGCCCGTCAGCGAGCGCGGCCGCATCGCCTCCACCGTCGTGGAGAAGTACGAGGCCGCTCACTGACAAGCCCGTCACTCGACCATGCGCTTATGATGTTCGCCTTGGACCCCGGCGGCCGCCATAAGCGCATGATCGTTTCCCCGGCGTCCCGCGAATCCGGACTCCGGTGGAGGATGATCTCCTAAGACGCCCAAATGTGGGCGTTTTGGGCGCGCGCGTTCACTGGCCATCCCCGGCGCCGGTTTCTGGCTGTTTCCGGCCGGGGCCGCGTTATGCGGGCGAGCGCGCGCCGAAAGCCGTGTGGGGCGGCCGAGCCCATTCAGGAGTACGCTCCGTGTACACCGGGCCGGTCGCCCCATTGCCCGTTCCCGGCATCATCCGCTTGTGCGCGGGCGAAATCGGCGACAGCCGGGGGTTAACCCGGCCGCCCAACTCTTCACGCGCTGTAGCGTAAAAGCGTGATCCACTGCCGCCGCATCCGGCGGGAAACCCGCGGCGTACGGATGCGCGGCCGCGCGCGATATCCCGGCCCCGCCCTCCGCCCGCGGGCATAAGACGCGAGTATGAGCAAGCCTCACGCATTGCCGGTTCCCCAGCATCGGCCCGCAATGCGACCAACTCGCGACCGGCCGGCATTCCGATTGCCGTGCACCTGCTCGTGCAAGGATCACGAGGAATGCGACGCATCAACCGGTGACGGCGTCTCATCATGCGGGACGCGTCCGGTAACCGGGCTGACCGGATGCCGCATTACCGATTACCGTCTGTACGGGCGCGCGCAGAAGCGCGGTGCGCGCAGGGTGGCGAGTTGTGCTCAGGGCGTAGTGCGCTCGCTTGGCCAAGCCTCGCATCACCACATACGATGACGTCAGAACAGATACGCGGCATCAGCGACGCGCGGGCGAAGCGGCGTCCCCAACGCCGCCTTCGTGCCAGGCGTCAGATGGCCAGATCCGTGAGGGATCCGCGTGCGCCGCGAGTGGCAATTCGCAGTCGCCCCGCCGGGGCGGCTTAAACATCGTTCGCTTGCGGCGTATCGGGAACATGTCACCCCCGAACAGTAGTTGGATGGAGGGTGAACGCCCTGCTCTCGGGGAACGTGTCTGCTATAGAGCGTGTCAGCGGCAGAGGGCACGGTTCGCCGAGCCAGGGCTAGCATGCGGGAGGACGGGACCGGATTTACCGGCCTGACTGACCGCTCTGTGAGGAGCGACGAGATGTTCGAGAGGTTCACCGACCGAGCGAGGCGTGTTGTCGTCTTGGCCCAAGAAGAGGCCAGGATGCTCAACCACAACTACATCGGCACTGAGCACATTCTTCTTGGTTTGATCCATGAAGGTGAAGGCGTGGCCGCCAAGGCTCTGGAGAGCCTCGGCATCAGCCTTGAGGGTGTGCGCCAGCAGGTCGAGGAGATCATCGGCCAGGGCCAGTCGGCTCCGTCGGGGCACATTCCGTTCACCCCGCGGGCCAAGAAGGTCCTCGAGCTGTCGCTCCGTGAGGCTTTGCAGCTGGGTCACAACTACATCGGCACCGAGCACATCCTGCTCGGGCTCATCCGTGAGGGTGAGGGTGTGGCGGCCCAGGTGCTGGTCAAGCTTGGAGCTGATCTCAACCGTGTCAGGCAGCAGGTGATCCAGCTGCTCCACGGTTACCAGGGCAAGGAGCCGGCCGCGGCGGGCGGCCCCCAGGAGTCGGCCCCGTCCACGTCCTTGGTGCTCGACCAGTTCGGCCGCAACCTGACCCAGGCCGCCCGCGAGGGCAAGCTGGATCCGGTCATCGGCCGTGAGAAGGAGATCGAGCGGGTCATGCAGGTCCTCTCCAGGAGGACCAAGAACAACCCCGTTCTCATCGGCGAGCCCGGCGTCGGCAAGACCGCCGTCGTCGAGGGCCTGTCGCAGAAGATCGTCAGGGGCGAGGTGCCCGAGACGCTGAAGGACAAGCAGCTCTACACGCTTGACCTCGGCGCCCTGGTCGCCGGCTCCCGTTACCGCGGCGACTTCGAAGAGCGCCTGAAGAAGGTGCTCAAGGAGATCCGCACGCGCGGCGACATCATCCTGTTCATCGACGAGCTGCACACGCTCGTGGGTGCGGGCGCCGCCGAGGGCGCGATCGACGCCGCCAGCATCCTCAAGCCGATGCTGGCCCGCGGCGAGCTGCAGACGATCGGCGCGACGACGCTCGATGAATACCGCAAATACCTGGAGAAGGACGCGGCGCTCGAGCGGCGCTTCCAGCCGATCCAGGTGGCCGAGCCCTCGCTCAGCCACACGATCGAGATCCTCAAGGGTCTGCGCGACCGCTACGAGGCCCACCACCGCGTGTCCATCACCGATGACGCGCTCGTGGCCGCCGCGCAGCTGGCCGACCGCTACATCAGCGACCGCTACCTTCCCGACAAGGCGATCGACCTCATCGACGAGGCCGGCTCCCGCATGCGCATCCGCCGCATGACCGCGCCGCCGGACCTGCGCGAATACGACGAGAAGATCGCCAACGTCCGCCGCGACAAGGAGTCCGCGATCGACGCGCAGGACTTCGAGAAGGCCGCTGCGCTCCGCGACCAGGAGAAGCAGCTGCAGCTCAAGCGCGAGCGGCGGGAGAAGGAGTGGAAGGCCGGCGACATGGACGTCGTGGCCGAGGTCACTCAGGAGCTCATCGCCGAGGTCCTGGCGACCGCCACCGGCATCCCGGTCTTCAAGCTGACTGAGGAGGAGTCGCAGCGCCTGCTCCGCATGGAGGACGAGCTCCACAAGCGGATCATCGGCCAGGACGACGCCATCAAGGGCCTGTCGCGCTCCATCCGGCGCACCCGCGCCGGTCTGAAGGACCCCCGCCGTCCCGGCGGCTCGTTCATCTTCGCCGGCCCGTCCGGCGTCGGTAAGACCGAGCTGTCCAAGGCGCTGGCGGAGTTCCTCTTCGGCGACGAGGACGCGCTGATCAGCCTGGACATGTCGGAGTTCATGGAGAAGCACACCGTCTCCAGGCTCTTCGGCTCGCCTCCCGGCTACGTCGGCTACGAAGAGGGCGGTCAGCTCACCGAGAAGGTGCGGCGCAAGCCGTTCTCCGTGGTCCTGTTCGACGAGATCGAGAAGGCCCACCCCGACATCTTCAACTCGCTGCTGCAGATCCTGGAAGACGGTCGACTGACCGACGCCCAGGGCCGGGTGGTCGACTTCAAGAACACGGTCATCATCATGACCACCAACCTCGGCACCCGCGACATCTCCAAGGGCATCGGGGTCGGGTTCGCGAAGTCCAACGACACCGAGTCCAACTACGAGCGGATGAAGGCGAAGGTCCAGGAGGAGCTCAAGCAGCACTTCCGGCCCGAGTTCCTCAACCGTGTCGACGACATCGTGGTCTTCCACCAGCTGACGCCGAACGAGATCATCAAGATCGTGGATCTGATGCTCGCCCAGGTCGACGCCCGCCTGAAGGACCGCGACATGGGGCTCGAGGTCTCGCCCGAGGCCAAGCAGCTGCTCGCCGACCGCGGCTACGACCCGGTCATGGGCGCCCGGCCGCTGCGCCGGACCATCCAGCGCGAGCTGGAGGACTCCCTGTCGGAGAAGATCCTCTACGGCGAGCTCCGGCCGGGGCAGGTCGTGAAGGTGACGGTGGAGGGCGAAGGCGACGACGCCAAGTTCATCTTCAAGGGGGAGACCTCCTCGAAGATCCCGGACTCGGCCGCCGCGATCGCCGCGCCGATCCAGAACTGACGCCCCTGTAAGGGCTCGGTCGAAAGCCCCCGTGTGAGCCACTCACACGGGGGCTTTCGCGTGTCTGGCGTCGGCAGAGGCCTCCGCCGGGTGTCTGGGGTCGGTGGGGGCCTTTCGTCTCCCTCGGGTCGGCGGAGGCCTCCGCCAGGTGTCTGGAGTCGGCGGGGCGTTCGCGTGTCTCGCGTTGGCGGGGTTTCGCGTGTCTGCGGGGTCGGCGGAAGGCCCGTAGACGCGTACGGGGATCTTCCGCTTGCTGAACGTCACGTACGGGTGGCCGCCGAGGGCGTGCTCGGACAGGTACGGGCAGGTTCTGAGCGCGGCGCCGTTCTTGCCTTCGCCGGCGCAAGATGACCAGGACGGCGTCCTCGGCCCCCCGCGGCTCTCCCCTGCCAGAGCGCCGCCGGATGCTCGCGGTGGGTCTGGAGGGTGGGCTCCGAAGGCTCTGAGGGGGCTTTTGGGGGGATGGTGGCGTTTGTCGGGTGTTCGGGGCGGGTGGGCGGTTCTGGGGCCGTACGAGGCGGGTACAGGCGGCCCGCACTCCGGTTGCTGCCGGAAAGAGAGGTCGTTGCCTAATCGTTGGACGGCCGGCTATGCCACCACCGCGAGTAGTACTACACTGCGTAGAGCATAGCCAAGTCTCATCCAAGTGAGTCACAAGAGCGCGATCTCAAACTGAGGGCTGCTCCCAGAGGAGTAGCGGACCATCAACTCAGGGCGGACGCGCGCGGCAGCCGCAGGCAGGCATGCTCACTTGGTCGCACGTCCGAGGCGGGCGACGGGACAACATCAGCAAGCCGTGGAGGAAACCGATGCGCCTGCGTCACGATGACGGAACGCTCGTTCACCTCGCCTACAACGCAGGCGTCCACCCCGCTGAGGACCTGGAGAACCTCATCGCGCACCTCACCCGATACGCGGTCCCGGTGCGCAAGCGGCTGGGCGTGGAGCGGATGGGGATCGGGCTGTGGCTGTCTCCGAGCGTCGCCGACCACCTCACCGCCGACCGGATCGAGCTCGTACGCCTGCGCCGCTCCCTTGAGGAGCGCGGCCTGGAGGTCGTCAGCCTCAACGGCACCGGCGGCCGCAACCAGGACGTTCCTGGCCCCGACTGGGCCAAGCCCGAGCGCTACCGCTACACGATGGCGCTGGCCAAGATCCTCGCCTTCCTGCTGCCGGAGGACGTCCGGTTCGGCAGCATCTCCACCATCCCCATCGGCTGGCGCCGCGACTGGCCCGCCGACCTGCACTCCATCGCCACCCGCCGGCTCGAGCGGCTGGCCCGCGAGCTGCGCGGCATCTACAGCACGACCGGAAAGACGATCAGGGTCGGGTTCGAGCCGTGGCCGGGGTGTGTGCTGGAGACGACCGAGCAGGCGCTGGAGCGGGTGGGCGGCATCGACTCCGAGCACCTGGGCGTGTGCCTCGACGCCTGCCACCTGGCCTGCGGGGCCGAGGAGCCGGGCGCGGCGCTCAAGGGGCTCGCCGCGGCGGGCGCGCCCGTGGTGAAGCTGGGGCACGTGCACAACCACACCGGCGAGACGCCCAGCACCGGGGCCGTGCTGCACGACACGCTGACCGCCCTGCTGTCGGGGGCCGTGAGCGGGAGCGCGCACATCGAGGTCGAGACCCACAACCTGACCGTGCCCGGCCGGGCCAAGGGGCCTGGCGCGCTGGTGTCGCTGCTGGCCGAGGAGCTGGCCTGGGCGCGGACGAACCTGACCAGCCTGGGGTTGCAGCTGGCCGCCTGATTCGTCTTCGGAGGGCCCGGTCGCTTGTCGGCCGGGCCCTCCGGCGTTCTCAGAGGTTGCCGAACCAGCCGGGGGTGTCCAGGCGCCAGGGGTTGGCGGGGGTCATGGTGCGCAGGTCGGCTTCGAGGGCGCTGAGGCGGTCCTCGCCGAGCTCGGCGGCCCAGCGGGCGCGCAGGGTGTCGAAGATGCGGGCCGAGCGGCTGAGGGCGTCGATGCCGTACGGGGTGAGGCGGACGAGCTTGCGGCGGCTGTCCTGGGGGTCGGCGGTGCGTTCGACGTAGCCGGCGCTCTCCAGGGTGTCGATGGTCTTGCCGGCCGCCTGTTTGGAGACGCCGAGTGCGCGGCCGAGCTCGACGGCGGTGGTGCCGTCAGGGCCGATGGCCTGCATGACGAAGCCGTGCATCGGGCGCAGGGTGGGGTGGCCCTGGCGGGCCAGCTCGGCGTGCAGCTCGTCGATGAACATGCGGAACGCGAGCAGCAGGCGCAGGGGCAGTTCGAAGCCTGGGCTTGACATTATAGACAACCTGGTTAACTATATTCGACAACGTGGTTGCCTAAATCTTAGGGGTGAAGCCTGGTGGCTGTCATAAGAGGCGCGCAGGCGCGCCGGTCGGAGACTCCTGGCGGGGTCATGACGACGTTCGCCTCGCCAGCGCAGGGCGGGGCGGCCCGGTCGATGTGGCGGGTCGACGCGCGGCCCGGTGCCGTGGGGCCGGTGCACGACTTCGATGCTGAGCAGGTGTGGAGCTGGGTCGCCGGGGCGGCGACCGTCGAGCTGGGCGGGCTGACGTACGCGGTCGCCGCCGGGGACACGGTCGTCATGCCGGCCCGTACCGTGCGGCGGGTGCTCGCCGACCCCGACGCCGGCTACAGCGCCGTCGTCACGGCTCCTGCCGGGGCTCGGGCGCTGGCCCCCGATGGTGCCGATTACGGCGTTCCGCCGTGGATCGCGTGAGAGAGGGGATGGCGATGGGTGTGGTCACGGCGTCAGAGGCGCGGCGGGTCGAGACGCCCAACGGGGTGATGACCACGCTCGCCTCGCCGACGCAGGGGCAGGCGGGGGCGGCGGTCTGGCGGGTGGAGGCGCGGCCGGGCATGGTGGGGCCGGTGCACGCGTTCGACGCCGAGCTGGTGTGGACGTGGCTCGACGGGGCCGCGGTGGTGACGCTGGGCGGCGAGCGGCACGAGGTGGGCGCCGGGGACACGATGGTGCTGCCCCCGGACGTCAGCCGGCAGATGGTCGCCGACGCCGAGCGCGGCTTCGTCTCGATCGTGACCGCACCGGCCGGGGCCAAGGTCTACAACCCGGACGGAAAGTCGGAACCCGACGCCTGCGACCTCGCCCCCAAGGACACAGAGCGCCTCGTGCCCCCGTGGGTCCGGTGAGCCCGGTGCGGTCAGCCCGCTGGGAGCGGTGACCCCTGCGGGCGGTCGGTGGAAGACCGGGGTCGACCCGCTGTGCGGTGCGGCCGTGCCAGGGCGGTCGTGCCGGGGCGGTCGTGCCGGGGCGGTCGTGCCGGGGCGGTCGTGCCGGGGCGGTCGGGCTGGCCGGTGGGCTCAGGCGTGGGGGAGGCGGTAGGTGCCGTCGTCCAATGCTTCGGCCAGGCCGTCGGTGATGAGACCGTCCAGGGCGCGTTCGCGCTGGGCGGCGTCGTCCCAGACCGCGTCCAGAGCCGACTTGGGGACCGGGCCGTGGGCGGCGCGGAGGACGGCCAGGAGGCGGCCGCGGCACTGGCGGTCGGTGCCGGCGTACGTCTGGCCCTTGCGGGCGGGGCCGGCGTGCGGCGGCTTGCCGTTCAGGCGCCAGGCACACAGCCCCGTGATCGGGCAGTCGGCGCAGCGGGGGGAGCGGGCCGTGCACACCAGGGCGCCCAGCTCCATGACGGCCACCCCCCACCGGGGCGCGCCCAGCTCGGGCAGCAGGCTCTCGGCGAGCCGGCGTTCGGCGGCCGAGGTGGCGGTGGGCGGATATTCCTCGCCGCGGATCGCCCGCGCGAACACCCGCCGCACGTTGGTGTCCAGCACCGCGTGCCGCCCGCCGTAGGCGAAGCTGGCGACGGCGGCCGCGGTGTACTCGCCGATGCCGGGCAGCGACAGCAGCGTCTCGTGGTCGGAGGGCACCTCGCCGCCGTGCTCGTCGGTGATGGCGCGGGCGCAGGCGTGCAGGCGCAGCGCGCGGCGCGGGTAGCCGAGCCGGCCCCAGTGGCGTACGGCCTCGCCCGGCTGCTCGGCGGCCAGCGCCTTGGGAGTGGGCCAGCGGTCCATCCACTCGTGCCAGATGGGCAGGACACGGACGACCGGGGTCTGCTGCAGCATGATCTCGCTGACCAGCACCCCCCACGGTGTCGCGTCGGGGGCGCGCCAGGGGAGGTCCCGGGCGTTGTCCTCGTACCAGTCCAGAACGGGGGTGTGCAGGAGGTTCGGCTCAACCACGCGGTCAAGCGTATTCGTAGATTAAGGCCGTCGGCGTGTCGTCACCCTACGTGGTCGCTCTCTCACCATCCTTGGCGTATGGACCCGGATACTGTGCGTGGCGACGGCGGTGACATCTACTGGCGGCGCCGGATGAGCGTACTGGTGGCAGTGCTCGTCGTGGTGGCCGTGGTGGCCTGGGCGTGCTCCAGTGGCGGCAGCGGGCCGGAGCGGGAGTCCCGTGCCCAGTCGTCACCGAGCGTCAGTGCCACGCCAGCCGTCGATCCGCTGCTCTCGGGCCTGCGTACGCTGGCCATGGGCACCGCGAGCCCGTCGCCCACGCCGACGGCCAGCCCCAAGCCGTCGCCGTCCGCCCGGCCCAAGCGACCGGGTGAGCCGTGCGCGGACGAGGACCTCGTCCTCCACCTGCAGGGCGGCGGCAAGGAGCCGATCTACGCGGGCGGCGCGCGGCCGTCGTTCCTGGTGACGCTGGTCAACACGGGTCCGGTGATGTGCACGGCCGACGTGGGGCCACGGGCCATGGAGGTCCGCATCACCTCGGGCTCCGACCGCATCTGGTCCACGGCCGACTGCGTGAGCGGCGAGGGCACCGACGTCAAGCAACTGCAGCGCGGCGTGCCGTACGTGCGCTCGCTGGAGTGGGACCGGCGGCGCTCCAGCTCCGACTGCCGCGCCACCCCGCCGTCCGCGCTGCCCGGCACGTACGTGGCCATGGTGCGGATGGGCAAGCTCCGCAGCCCGAAGGGCGTCTTCCACCTGCGCTGACCCTGGCTCACGCGCGGTCGTAGCGCGTCACCACCACGCCCTCGTCGCAGACCCGCGACTCCGCGAACCGCAGCCCCAGCCGGTCGCCGCCGCGCGGGAACAGCGGCCGGCCGCCGCCCAGCACCACCGGGTGCACGGCGATGTGGTACTCGTCGATGAGCCCCAGCCGCGTCAGCTCTCCGGCCAGGCCCGAGCCGCCTGTCAGCAGCAGGTCGGCGCCTGGCTGCCGCTTGAGGTCGGTGATGCGTTCCGCCAGGTCGGTGCCGATCACTTCGGTGGCCCAGTCGTCGTGCTCGATGGTGGTCGAGGCGACGATCTTCGGGGTGCTGCGCCACAGGGGGGCGAACTTGAGGACGTGGGGGTGGTCGGACATCTTCTCGGCGTTCGGCCAGAAGGCGACCATGCCCTCCCAGACGCCCCGGCCGTACAGGAAGGTGTCGCTGCGCTCGCAGAGCGCCTCGGAGTAGGCCGAAAGCTCCTCGCCCATCAT
The DNA here is from genome assembly GCF_042428605.1 of Nonomuraea salmonea. Lineage (NCBI taxonomy): Bacteria > Bacillati > Actinomycetota > Actinomycetes > Streptosporangiales > Streptosporangiaceae > Nonomuraea > Nonomuraea salmonea. The sequence continues at coordinate 264,852 of NZ_JBHMCF010000038.1, read as the reverse complement.
GGGCCAGTCGAACTCGCCGGCGGGGCCGTCGATGTGGCCGTCGATGGAGGTGTGCACCCAGAAGATGAGCTTGCGCATGGTGTCCGGTCCCTTCAGTGGTCGCTGTCGTGAAGGGGTCGGAGCGGATCGGCTGTTCTCGACATGCGGCGGGAAAAATGTTCCGGCCGGAGGGAGGCGTTCCGGCCTGCGGAAACGCGGGGGCGACGGGGTCAGACGTAGCGTTCGAGGATGGAGGACTCGGCGAGGCGGGAGAGGCCCTCGCGGACGCTGCGGGCGCGGGACTCGCCGACCCCGCCCACCGCCTGGAGGTCGTCGATGCTGGCCGCGAGCAGCTTCTGCAGGCTGCCGAAGTGGTTGACCAGCCGGTCGACGACCGTGGCGGGCAGCCTGGGCACCTTGGCGAGCAGGCGGAAGCCGCGCGGGCTGACCGGGCTTTCGAGCTGGTCGGCGCCGCTGTGGCCGAGCACGCGCGCCACCGCCGACAGGTCGAGCAGCTCGCCGGCCGACAGGTGGTCGAGGTCGTGCACGGCCTCCAGCAGGCGGCGCTGGCGGCGGCCGGCCGGGGCCGGGAGGTAGTCGCGGATGACCAGCTCGCGCTCGGAGTCGACGCCGGCCACCAGCTCGTCGAGCTGGAGCGAGAGCAGGCGGCCGTCCGTGCCGAGCTCGACGACGTAGCCCTTGATCTCGTCGGAGATGCGCCTGACCATCTCCAGGCGCTGCGCCACGGCGGCGACGTCGCGCACGGTCACCAGGTCTTCGATCTCCAGCGCCGACAGGGTGCCGGAGACCTCGTCGAGGCGGTGTTTGTAGCGCTCAAGGGTGGCCAGCGCCTGGTTGGCCTTGGACAGGATGGCCGCCGACTCTTCGAGGACGTAGCGGATGCCGTCGAGGTAAAGGGCGATGATCCGCATCGACTTGCTGATCGCGATGATCGGCAGGCCGGTCTGCCGGGCGACGCGCTGCGCGGTGCGGTGGCGGGTGCCCGACTCGTCGGTGGGGATCGAGGGGTCGGGGACGAGGTGGACCGCGGCCCGGACGATCTTGTCGTCGTCGCTCACCACGATGGCGCCGTCCATCTTCGCCAGCTCGCGCAGCCGGGTGGCCGAGAAGTCGACGTCGAGCTCGAAACCGCCGCTGCACAGCTCTTCGACGACACGGTTGTAGCCGAGCACGATCAGCCCGCCGGTCTGCCCGCGCAGGATGCGTTCGAGGCCGTCGCGCAGAGGTGTGCCCGGCGCAACAGCGGCCAGCGCTTCGCGACGGCGGTCGTCAAGACTCCTATCCACCTGACCCCCGTGTCGATCGGTCACCTCAGCTTAGCCGCGCTCAGGTGACGTGTGTGAGTGCGTCCCAGACGTTCTCCGCCTGCACCACCTCGAACCCGGGAGCGAACGCGACCGGCCCGACCGGCACCAGCGCGCGCTGGCCGCCGCGCCTGCGGCCGCCCTCTTCGAGCGATCCGGCGGGCACGAGGGCCCGCTTGAAGCCCAGCCTGGCGGCCTCGGTGAGCCGCCTGCGGACGTCTTTGACCGGACGCAGCTCGCCCGCGAGACCGACCTCGCCGAGCGCCACCAGACCGGCGGGCAGCGGCTTGTCGCCTGCCGCGCTCGCGACGGCCAGCATGACGGACAGATCGACGGCCGGATCGGCCAGCCGGATGCCGCCGACCGTGGCGGTGAAGACGTCGCAGCCGCCGAGCCTGGCGTTGAGCCGCCGCTCCAGCACGGCGAGGATCATCTGCACGCGGTAGGTGTCGAGGCCGGAGGACGTGCGGCGGGGCTGCTGGGCGTCGGTGCGCGCGACCAGCGCCTGCACCTCGGCGGGCAGCGGGCGGGTGCCCTCGACGGTGACGGTGACGCAGGTGCCGGGCACCGGCTCGCTGCGCCGGGAGACGAACAGCCCGCTCGGGTCGGTGATGCCCTCGATGCCGCGCTCGTGCAGGTCGAAGCAGCCGACCTCGTCGGTGGGGCCGAACCGGTTTTTGATCGCGCGGACCATGCGCAGCCGGGAGTGGCGGTCGCCCTCGAAGCTGAGCACCACGTCGACCAGGTGCTCAAGGGTGCGGGGGCCGGCGATGGAGCCCTCTTTGGTGACGTGGCCGACGATGAGCGTGGCCATGTTGCGCTCTTTGGCCAGCCGCACGAGGTTGGCGGCCACCTCGCGCACCTGCGTGACGCCGCCCGGCACGCCCGTGGTCTGGGTGGTGCCGATCGTCTGGACGGAGTCGACCACGAGCAGCTGCGGCTGCACCTTGTCGACGTGGGTGACCAGGGCCGCCAGCTCGGTCTCCGCGGCGAGATAGAGCTGGTCCTGGATCGCGCCGATGCGGTCGGCGCGCAGCCGCACCTGGGCGGCGGACTCCTCGCCCGTGACATAGAGGACGGTGGTGCGCTCGGCGATGCGGGCGGCGGCTTCGAGCAGCAGCGTGGACTTGCCGATGCCGGGCTCGCCCGCCAGCAGCACGACCGCGCCGGGCACCAGGCCGCCGCCGAGCACCCGGTCGAGCTCGCCCACGCCGGTGGTGCGCGCCGCCGCCACCTCGGCCTTGACCTGGCCGATCGGCAGGGCGGGAGCGCTGGTGGCGCCGGCCTGAACGACGGTGGCGCCGCGGGCGCCCTCTTCGTCGACCGTGCCCCACGCCTGGCACTCGCCGCACCTGCCCACCCACTTGGGGGTGCGCCAGCCGCACTCGGCACAGCGGTATCCGGGCTTCTGGGCTGTCTTGGCCATGAGGAGCAGGCTAGCGCCCGGGGGCGACAATCCCGCCCGTACGGATCAGGACAGGCCGAGCTCGGCCTCCAGCAGGCGCTTCGGCTTGGCGCCCACGATCTGCTTGACCGGCTCGCCGCCCTCGAACAGCAGCATCGTCGGCACGGCCAGCACGCCATAGCGGACCATGATCTCGGGGTTCTCGTCGGTGTTGAGCTTGCCGATCGTCAGCCCGTGCTCGGCCTCGATCTGCTCGAGTACGGGACCCACCATCCGGCACGGACCGCACCACTCGGCCCAGAACTCGACCAGCACCGGCTTGTCGTTCCTGAGCACCTGCTCCTCGTAGTTCTCGGTGGTCAGCTTGATCATCTTCATCCCCTCACGAAGCAACCTGGGCAGGACTGGGCGAGCTGGGCGGCCACCTCGGCGCGCCGGGCGAGCAGCACCCGGATCTCCTGGTCGATCTCGCTGAGCTTGCGCTCGTAGACCTCGACCGACTCGGCGCACGAGCCCCCTGAGCTGTGGCCACGGCGCAGGCAGTCGACGAACGGCCGCGTCTCCTCCAGCGTGAAGCCGATCTGGAGCAGCGCGCGGATCTCGGAGACGAGCCTGACGTCGTCCTCGGTGTAGGTCCGGTAGCCGTTGGACGCCCGCCGGGCGTGGAGCAGGCCGTTCTTCTCGTAGTAGCGGAGGGAGCGGGTGCTCACTCCGGTGCGTTCCGCCAGCTCACCGATGCGCATGCGGCCAGGCTAAACGTTGACATCGGCGTCAATGTCAAGCGCTCAGAAGAAGCGCCAGCGCAGCACGTTGGGGTAGGCCAGCTCAAGGCCGGGCGTCTCGGCGATGGCCTGCTCGGCCACCTCGGGGGCGAACTCGATGCGCAGCACCGCCTCCAGGTCGGCCCTGCGCTGGAAGACCATCCTGAGGTCGAGCGGCCTGCGCTGCCAGCCGTGACGGTCCCAGAACGCCTCGACCTCGCGGGCGGAGTAGGTCGGCACCGTACGGGAGAACCACCGCCCGAACGGCCCCCGCGTCGCGTCGAGGTCCACCACGAACGCGGCGCCGCCCCTGCGGACCACCCGCGACAGCTCGCGCAGCCCCGGCTCGCACCCCGGCCCGAAGAAGTACGCCCACCGCGCCATGGCGACGTCCACCCCGGCGTCGGGCAGCGGCAGGTCCTGGGCCGCTGCGGCGTGCACGGTCACGTTGGGCAGCCCTGAGCAGCGGCGGCGGGCAAGCGCGGCGAGGTCGCCGTGCGGCTCGACGCCGATCACCCGCGCCGCTTCCGCGGCCAGGATCGGCAGGTGGTAGCCGGTGCCGCAGCCGATGTCGAGCACGGTGGCGCCGGCCCAGGGACGCAGTGCGCGCATCGCGGCGTCGGCGGCGCCGTCGGGGTCGGCCGCGCGGTTCTCCAGCTCGTAGATCTGGGGCGTGTTCCAGATGTTGGGGCTGGGGATTGCGCCCTTCGCGATCCGTGGCATGCGTCCCACGCTAGGGCCTTTCTTGCACTCCACCGGACGGGGCAGAAGGGCCTGACGCGCCAGATCGGCTTCTCCGGCTTAGGCTGGCTACGTGGCTGATGTCATCCGCGTGCCCAATGCGAAGATCGCATTGTCCACTGCTTCGGTATATCCGGAACGCACTCCCGACGCGTTCGAGCTCGCCGCCCGCCTGGGCTATGACGGCGTGGAGATCATGGTCGGGGCCGATCCCGTGAGCCAGGACATCGACGTGATCGAGCGCCTGTCCGATCACTACGAGATCCCCGTCCTGGCCATCCACGCGCCCTGCCTGCTGGTCACGCAGCGGGTGTGGGGGCGCGACCCCTGGGCCAAGCTGGTCAAGGCACAGAAGGCGGCCGAACGGCTCGGCGCGTCGACGGTCGTGGTCCACCCGCCGTTCCGCTGGCAGCGCGACTACGCGCGCGACTTCGAGAACGGGCTGGCCAGGATGCGCGACGAGACCGACATCACGTTCGCGGTGGAGAACATGTTCCCGCTGCGTGCCAGGGGCAACGACGTGGTGCCTTACTCGCCTGACTGGAATCCCATCGACTACGACTTCCCCCAGGTCACGCTCGACCTGTCGCACACCGCCGTGTCCGGCTCCGACGCCATGGAGATGGCGACCAAGCTCGGCGACCGGCTCGCGCACCTGCACCTCGCCGACGGGCTCGGCGTGACCAACAAGGACGAGCACCTCGTGCCGGGCAGGGGCAACCAGCCGTGCGCGCCGATGCTGGAGCGGCTGGCCGGCAACGGCTACTCCGGGCTGGTGGTCCTCGAGATCAACACCAGGAAGGCCGCCAGCCGCACCGAGCGCATCGACGACCTGGCGGAGGGCCTGGCCTTCGCCCGGCTGCACCTGGCGGCGTCAACATGAGCGGGCCGCTCAAGGATCTGGCACGGACGTTCGACCGGGTGGCCGACGCCTACGACGAGGGGCGGCCCGGCTATCCCGACGAGGTCTACCGCGCGATGACGGAGGTGTCGGGCGTCGAGCTCGACGGCGCCACCACGGTCGACGTGGGGGCCGGCACCGGCATCATGACGCGGGCGCTGCGGGCGCGCGGCTCGCGGGTGATCGCGGTCGATCCCGGCGAGCCGATGCTGGGCCACCTGGTCGCCAAGGCGGCGGCCGAAGCCGGGCCGGAGGCCCGCCCGGCGCCCGGGGCGGACGGCGGGCGGAAGCCCGAGGCGCAGGCCGGCGTGAGCGGTGGGGCGAGGGTGCCGCTCGCGGCGGTGCTGGGTGACGGGAACGCGCTGCCGCTGACCGACGGCGTGGCCGACCTGGTGACGTACGCGCAGTCGTGGCACTGGCTCGACCCCGCGGTCTCCATCGCCGAGGCGCGGCGGGTGCTGCGCCCCGGCGGCGCGATCGTCGGCTGCTGGAACTTCAACCACGCCGCCCAGGCCGACTGGCTGGCCGCCTACGAGACCAGGCTGGCCGAGGAGGTGCCCACCTACTACGGCCCGGCGGTCGAGGAGTGGTCGGTGCCGCCGATCGCGTCGGCGTTCGAGGTGGTGGGGGAGCGCTGGATCCCGTGGACGCGGCTGGTCGGCATCGAGCACTTCCTGCTCGACCTGCGCTCCCACTCGTACATGGCGGCGCTGTCGCCGGAGCGGGCCGACGAGGTGGTGGGCCGGCGGCGGGCGGAGCTGCGGGCGGCGTTCCCCGAGGGCGTGCTGTCGGTGCCGATGCGGGTCTATCTGGCGGTGGGCCGGTGAGGCGCTGCCGGCCGGGCGGGGTGCCGCGATGACCAATCAGCGGCGGCGGCCGGGGCGCAGGCCGGGCTCGGCCGACACGCGCGGGGAGATCCTGGCGGCGGCGCGGAAGGTGTTCGCGGAGAAGGGGTTCGACAAGGCGACCGTACGCGGCATCGCGCGGGAGGCCGGCGTCGATCCCGCGCTCGTGCACCACTATTTCGCCACGAAGGAGGGCATGTTCGTGGCGGCCCTACGGCTGCCGGTCACGCCGGAGGAGGTGATCCCGCTCCTGCTGGAGGGGCCGCGCGAGGAGATCGGGACGCGGCTGGTGCGCATGCTGCTGCGGGTGACGTCCGAGCCGGAGACGCGCGAGCCGATGGTGGCGCTGCTGCGCTCGGCGATGACCCACGAGCAGTCGGCCACGATGTTCCGCGAGTTCATCTCGAACGCGCTGCTCTACCAGGTGGCCGACCGGCTGGGGGTGCCGCATCTGCGGGTGGAGGCGGCCTTCGCGCAGATGTTCGGCGTGATCCTCGCTCGTTACGTGCTCAAGCTGGAGCCCCTGGCGAGTGCGAGCCACGATGAGCTGGTCGAGCTGCTGGGGCCGACGGTTCAGCGCTACTTCTGCGGGTAGAGCATTGTTCTAGAATGGGCGATGACCTTAGGGTATGTCGCGTGAGCCAGTAAAGTTACTCGTGGGTAGGATTGTGGCACATGCCTGCGCAGCGGGTGACCGTACGCTGACAGCCAACGTCGTCTGTGGGAGGACCCGTGCTCTGGGTAGCCGTCATCGGGCTCGTCATGACCGTCGCGGCGGTGGCCGTCGCCGGCCGGAGGGTGCTGTTCCTGTACAAGCTCGCGACCGTGGGCCCACCGGCGCCCGAACGCACCGAGTACGCCAGGACCCACGTGGGCGACGAGATCAAGGCCCAGCTCGTCGAGGTGTTCGGGCAGAAGAAGCTGCTGAAGTGGACGCCGTCGGGCGTCGCGCACTTCTTCGTCATGTGGGCGTTCTTCATCCTGCTGACCGTCTACATCGAGGCGTACGGCGCGATCATCCAGGGCGCGATCACCGGCACTCCTGACTTCCACATCCCGCTCATCGGCACCTGGGCGGTGCTGGGCTTCCTCCAGGACTTCATCGCGGTGGCCTGCGTGCTCGGCCTGGTCGCCTTCGCGATCATCCGCGTGCGCAACTCGCCGAAGCAGCTCGGCCGCGGCTCGCGCTTCTCCGGCTCGCACCTGGGCGGCGCCTGGCTGGTCCTGTTCATGATCTTCAACATCATCTGGACCCTCTTCCTGGCCAGGGGCGCCGCCGCGGCCAACGGCAACCTGCCCTACTCCTCCGGCGCGTTCGTCTCGCTCGCGCTCGGTGACGTGCTGCCGCAGAGCGCGCTGCTGGAGGAGATCGCGCTGCTCCTGCACATCGGCTTCATGCTGGTGTTCCTGGTCATCGTGGTCAACTCCAAGCACCTGCACATCTTCACCGCCCCGCTCAACGTGCTGTTCTCCCGCCGCCCCGACGGGCTGGGCGGCGCGCCCGAGCTGCGCATCGACGGCAAGCCGGTCGACTTCGAGGACGAGGACCTCGACCCCGAGCGGCTCGGCCGCGGCAAGATCGCCGACACCACGTGGAAGGGCTTCCTCGACTTCTACTCCTGCACCGAGTGCGGTCGCTGCCAGTCGCAGTGCCCGGCGTGGAACACCGACAAGCCGCTGTCGCCGAAGATGCTCATCCTCGACCAGCGCGACCACGCCTTCGCGGTGGCCCCCTACCTGATGGCCGCCCAGAACGGCGTCGAGCACAAGGACACCGACGTGCTCGCGCTGCTGGAGAAGCCGCTGGTCGGCGAAGAGGGCGTCATCCACCCCGACGTGCTGTGGTCGTGCACCAACTGCGGCGCCTGCGTCGAGCAGTGCCCGGTGGACATCGAGCACATCGACCACATCCTCGACATGCGCCGCTACCAGGTGATGGTGGAGTCGTCGTTCCCGTCCGAGGCGGGGGTGATGGTGAAGAACCTGGAGAACAAGGGCAACCCGTGGGGCATGTCCGAGATGAAGCGGGCCGACTGGATCGGCGAGCTCGACTTCGAGGTCGAGGTCGTCGAGGACAAGATGCCCGAGGACGCCGAATACCTGTTCTGGGTGGGCTGCGCGGGCGCGCTGGAGGACCGGGCGAAGAAGACCACCAAGGCCGTGGCGGAGCTGCTGCACATCGCGGGCGTCAAGTTCGCGGTGCTCGGCCCGATGGAGGCGTGCTCCGGCGACCCGGCGCGGCGGCTGGGCATGGAATATGTGTTCAACGCGCTCGCCCAGCAGAACATCGAGACGCTCAACGAGGCGGGCGTCAAGAAGATCGTGGCCACCTGCCCCCACTGCTTCAACACGCTGGCCAACGAATATCCGCAGCTCGGCGGCACGTACGAGGTCGTGCACCACACCCAGCTGCTGGCCAAGCTGGTCGACGAGGGCCTGCTGACCCCGATCACCCCGATCGAGGAGAAGATCACCTACCACGACCCGTGCTTCCTCGGCCGCCACAACAAGGTCTACTCCCAGCCGCGCGACATCATGGCGAAGGTGCCCGGCGTGCAGACCCAGGAGATGCACCGTCACAAGGACCGGGGCTTCTGCTGCGGCGCCGGCGGCGCGCGCATGTGGATGGAGGAGCGCATCGGCAAGCGCATCAACACCGAGCGCGTGGACGAGGCGCTGACCACGAATCCCGACACGGTCTCGACCGCGTGCCCGTTCTGCATGGTGATGCTCGGTGACGCGATCAACGAGAAGAAGAACAACGGCGAGGCCAAGGAATCGCTGGAGGTCGTGGACGTCGCCCAGCTCCTGATCAAGTCCGTCAAGAGCGCGTCCTGACCGTAACATGTCGGACTCCTCCACATGTGATGTGGAGGAGTCGCATGTCATCGCATGTGACAGGAAGAAATCTGGCATCCACATAACGGGAAAATCACGGTAACCTCAACGTCGCATGGCTCTATTCGACGGGGAGGGGGCTCAGGATGGGCGTCGTCGTCACGGACGCCGAAGTCACCCTGGCCGACGTGTTCTCCCTGCGACTCGCCATCGACGAGCCACTGGGCGAAGGCACCGAACTCGTTCTCCGGCATCGCACCACGGGGGTGGAACGCGACGTGCTGCTCGGCACGCCAGGCGCGCGGGCTCGTGAGGCCACCCTGGCCGTCTCGCTGGAGCCGCTGCAGCTGACCGCCGGCCGGTGGGACGCCTACCTGCGCCATGAGGGCAGGCGCAGCAGGCTGCGCAGCGTCGATCCCGGCTTCTCGCTCGACCACCTCGACGCGTACGCGCTGTGCCGCCGCACCCTCGCCTACCGCTCCTACCGCACCCGCAACGGCTATCTGGCGCTGAAGATCTCCGAGGCTGAGCCGGTGGCCGAGGTGCGCTCGATCTGGTTCAGGGAGGGCCGCTTCGAGGTGATGGGGCTGCTGGCCTACACCGGCCTGGAGGACGACGACTCCCGCCACGAGGCGGTGCTGACCCTCGACCGCAGGCAGACCGGCGCCCGCCTGACGGCCACGGCGACCGTGCAGGGCGTGCGCTTCCACGCGGCCGTGTCGCTGGTGGACGTGCTCGCCGCCGACCCGGAGGGCGCGGCGGGCTCCGGCACGTGGGAGCCCGCGCTCCAGGTCGCCGACGTGCCCACGGCGCTGAGGCTCGGCTCGCGGCTCGACGACGTGGACGGCAAACGGCGCCGCCTGCACTACCCGTCGGCCAGGGTCGACGGGGTGCTCATCAAACCCTGCTACACCGCCGACGACGAGCTGCGGATCGAGGTCGGTGGATGAGGATCAGCCTGGTGCTCGCCTCCGCGTACGGCATGCGGGGAGATGTGCGCGCCATGCTGAACCTGGCCACCGCGCTGGCCGAACGCCATGACGTCGAGGTGATCAGCGTCAGGCGGCAGAAGGAGAAACCGTTCTTCCCCGTCAGTCCCAAGGTCGCCCTGCGCAGCGTCGTGGACGCCCGCCCCGGAGTGCGTCACCTGCTGCCACGGGGTCAGGTCCGCACGGAGGTCGCGCTCTGGCGGGTGCTGCGCAACCTCAGGTCCGACGTGCTGATCACCACCAGGCCGGGCATCGGCGTGCAGGCGGCCAGGCACGCGCCGCGCGAGACCATCAAGATCGCCCGTGAGTGGGGCAGGCCGGTCGTCCCAGGCCCCGTCAAGCGCTTCTACCCGCGACTGAGCGCCGTCGTGACGGCCACGGAGTCGGCGCAGGAGGAGTGGACGAGGCTGCTGGACGGCGGCCCCGCCGTGCACAGCGTGCTGGACGCGCTGCCGGGCGGCCCGTGGCCGCGCTCGCGGATGGACAACAGGATCGTGGCCGCAGGGGGCCGGTGGACGCCGGTGAAGGCGTACGACCGGCTGATCCGGGCGTTCGCGATCGTCGCCGACAAGCGGCCCGACTGGCGGCTGCGGCTCTACGGCGCGGGCCCCGAGGAGCGGCTGCTGCGCTCGCTGGTGCGCGAGCTCAACCTGCACAACCACGTCTACTTCATGGGCACCACCCCCGACCTCGCGGGCGAGTTCGCCAAGGCGTCGATCGTGGCGAGCACGGCGCGCAGCGAGGACCTCGGCATGGCGGTGCTGGAGGCGATGGGCTGCGGGGTGCCCGTGGTGGCCTACGAGGGCGCGAGGGGGCCCAGGGAGTTCGTGGCGACGGGCTACAACGGGGTGCTGGTGCCCGAGGGCGACCCGCCGATGTTCGCGGCGGCGCTGCTGGCGCTGATCGACGACGAGCGCCGGCGGCGGTCGCTCGCGGCGGGCGCGCGCGACACGGCGCTGCGGCACTCGGCCGACGAGGTCGTGGAGCAGTGGGAGAAGCTCATCGCGGGACTGCGCTAGCACCCCGGGGTGATACCTCTTACGGGTACCGTAGAAGCATGCATGGGTACAGCGGAGACAAGCAGGCATATCTCACGCGCCTACGGCGGATCGAGGGGCAGATCAGGGGCCTGCAGCGCATGGTCGACGACGACGCTTACTGCATCGACGTGCTGACCCAGGTCTCCGCGGCGACCAGGGCCCTGCAGGCGGTGGCGCTGGGGCTGCTGGAGGAGCACATCTCCCACTGCGTGGCCGACGCCATCAACACCGGCGGGCCCGAGGCCGAGGCGAAGGTCAAGGAGGCGTCGGCGGCCATCGCGCGGCTCGTCCGGTCGTGACCCAGGAGTGCCGGACACGGCTCGTGCGGTCGTGACGCGAGCCCTCGCGCAGTCGTAAGAAGATCGCGGGGACTCATCCGTGAGGTGGATAGTCCGGCGATGGATTGACTAGTTATGTGAAACCCCGGAAACCGGTGTTCCCGACCCCATGGGGCCGGGAACTAGGTCCCCGGGGCTAGTAATCGTGTTGCTTCTTCAGCGGCTCGCCGAAGTCCGCAATCCGAGCGCGTCGTCGAGTTCGTCCAAGGTCAGCCGCCGCTCGCTGACAGCCACGGCCGTGAGCACCTCGGCGTAGAGCGCAATCTCGTCCAACGCGACACGGTCGTGGACCCGAGAGTCCAGGTCGTCGTGCCCCACCGCGTCGTCCTTCCTTCCGCAGCCCACACCCTCTACGAGGTTACGGCGCGGGCCCTTCCGGCGACATGGCCCATCGGAGTCATTCCTTTCGTCGCCTCGGGGCCCCCAGGAGGATCATTTCCCGAACCCGAGATCACAATTCAGCTAAATGCCTGTTATCGGAAGTGTTAGAACGATAGAGCCGAGGTAAGGTGGAAATAGCGGTATTAGTGGTTTACGTGTGACCTGTGTGGTGTTGGTCGTCGCGTTCATGGACGATCCTGCGCACCAGCGCCGTCTGACCCGCCAGCCCGCGCTCGGGCATCTTGGCCCCCGTCAGCCGCTCCCACGCCTGCCCCGTCGCGTACGCGGCCCCCAGCACCGCCGCCGCGCTCGCCCGGTCGGGCGGCGCCACCTCCAGCACCGGCGCGGGCGCCACCGACACGCCGCCGCGCACCGGGAAGCCCTCCGGCTCGGTCGCCTCGCCGGCCGAGGTGCCCGTCAGGCCCGCGCGGCGCAGCTCCTCGTACGCCATCCGCAGCCGGTGATCCAGCCGCCCCGGCAGCGCGCCCTTTGAGTCGGACAGGTCGGCCAGGAACGCGGCCGCCGCCTCCCGGGGGTCGGGCATGAAGGAAAGGGCGTCCACGAGGTCGTACAGGGCGTGGGAGAAGTGCTCGTCGAGGTCGTTCTCGACCAGCAGCGCCCGGCACAGCCGGGCCGGGCAGCGCTCCAGCCACGCCTGCCGCAGCGCGGCGTCGTCGTCGTACGGTTCGCCGATCTCGGCCTGGCGCAGCATCGGCTCCACCATCGTGAGCAGCGCCAGCGCGCGCGGCCTGAACCGGGTGTCGAGCAGCAGGATCTGCGCGGTGTCCGCCATGACGGCGGCCAGCCTGAGCGCCGCGCGCGGGCGTCCTGCCCGCAGCCGCTCGGCCACCAGCGTGGCGAGGTCGAGCAGCGGCGGCGCGGGCAGCCAGCGCACCCACTCGTCACCGGGCAGCGGGCGGCACAGGTATTCGCCGAAGACCGTGATCAGCCGCTCGTTGCCGTCGAAGGCGGGCGCGTACGCGCACCACATGACCGTGCCCCACACGGCCGCGACCGTGCTCGGCACGTCGGAGGCGAAGATCTCGCCGAAGGCCGTCAGCGGGTAGTCGAGCTCGGACTTGGTGCCGGAGGCGCGGACGAGCCGCCTGACCTGCTCGGTGAGGCCCTCGGGCACGTCGGGGCCGATGAACGACTGCGTGGAGCCGGGCTCGGCGTGGAAGTCGTAGCCGTGCGGCACCACGGCGTCGGGCAGCACCGCGGCGGTATGGCCGACCCTGCGGGCGCGCAGCCGCCGGGGCGGCGGCGCGAGGAGCCAGCGGCCGTCGGCGGGGTCGTGCAGGTGCCAGCGCGCGTGCGCGCCGAACAGCCACCGGTCGCCGTCGGGCGTCACCAGAATCCTGGCCGCGAGGACGTGGGCGCGATCGGGGACGGACAGACCCTGCCAGCGCGGGTCCGCGACCATCGCGCGGACCTCCGCCTCCGTGGCGGTGAACGCATCCCAGGGTGGCACGGCGGTCATCGTACTGGGGGAACGTGGATCATCCATTGGCATTTCACGGCAGAATGGCCGCTATGAGGGCGAAGGTTGCGGGTTTTGTGGCGGTCGTCAGCGTGCTCTCCAGCTGCGGTACGGAGGCGCCGGCGCAGCCGACGCTCTCAGGGCCGGGAGTTCTCACGCTACAGAACGCCACCGCGCCGGCGCCCGGCGGGGAGGTGGGCGGCGCGTCGGCCGAGTTCGACGACGCGGCCGACCTGACCATGTGGACCAAGCTGAGCGACGCCGAGAAGGACGTCGACAGGATCGCCAAGCTCGACGTGAACAAGACCGTGAAGGGCTCGATGTACCTGGAGCCCAAGACCTCCGCCTGGTTCGACGGCTTCCGCGGCCCCTTCGTCTATCAGGAGCTGGCGGGCGACATCGTCATGCACGCCAAGGTCAAGGTCAGCGGCAAGAGCGGCGGGCGGCCGAAGCGGCTGTTCTCGCTCGGCGGGCTGATGGCCAGGCAGCCCGGCTCGTACGCCAAGCCCAACTGGGTGTCGGTGACCACCGGCACCGGCGAGAAGAGCGGCCAGGTCGAGGTGAAGTACACCCAGGACGGCAGCTCCAAGCCGAAGGAGCTGGCCGTCAAGGACGGCTGGGTCGAGCTGGTGCTCGGCCGGGTCGGCCGGGTGTTCGTCGCCCTCTACAAGGAGGAGGGCGGCGCGTGGAAGGTGGGTCAGCGCTGGCCCTCGGCGCTGCCCGACGTGCTGCAGTGGGGGGTGACGGCCTACAGCGACTGGGACAGCTACAGCACGCTCAAGCAGGACCCCGCCAAGGGCAACGCCAAGCAGGTCAAGGGCACGCCCGACCTCAAGCTCAGCGTCGACTTCGTCCGCTTCCTGCGGCCCGAGCTGCCGGAGTACGCCGACCCGCTCAACGAGGCGTCGGTCTCGGACGAGGTGCTGGTCAAAGTGATGACGCCTGCCGGTGCCTGATCGCCTTGGCCTGGTAGTTGTCGGGAGTACGGGCGAAGGAGGCGCGGTCGTCGTCGGTCAGCTCGCGCACGATCTTGCCGGGCACGCCGGCGACCAGCACCCCCGACGGGATCTTCTTGCCGGGGCCCACCAGCGCTCCTGCCGCCACCAGCGTGCCCGCGCCGATCCTGGCGCCGCCGAGGACGATCGCGCCGATGCCGATCAGCGCGCCGCGCTCGACGTGCGCGCCGTGCACCATGGCTTTATGGCCAAGGCTCACCCGGTCTTCGAGTATCGCCGGCTCGCCGGGGTCGGAATGCAGGCACGACAGGTCCTGTACGTTGCACTCCTCGCCGATCTCGATCCGCTCGTCGTCCCCTCGGAGAACGGAGCCGTACCAGATGCTGGACGCCCGGCCGATGCGTACGCGGCCGACCACGACGGCGCCGGGCGCGATGTACGCATCGGGATGTATGTCCGGGGTCGCGCCGTCATCCAACGCTGCTATGTACATTCGAGGCATCTTATTTCCTGGTCGGGGTATGGCGTTCGGGTTGCGGACGTGGGCCGATGGCAGGAAAGTCGTTTCCTGACGTCTCGTCGCCAGACCCTCACAACCCGCAGTTTTCCCCCGCCTCACGCAAACCCTTAGGTAACCCCCATGATGAACCAGCACGAGAACTTTCCCGATCTGATGCAAGAGGACACCTTCGAGGTCGTCATGCGCGGCTACAACCGCCGCCAGGTCCACGACTACATGATGCGCACCCGTAACCAGATACGGGATCTTGAGGAGCGGCTGGCGCGGGCCATCGAGCAGGCGGAACAGGGCCGGATCGAGCTGGCCGAGGCTCGGCGGCGGATGGTCGAGACCCCGCAGAGCTATGAGGACCTGAGCCCGCGGCTCGCGCAGATCCTCCGGCTCGGAGAGGAGGAGGCCCAGGCCAAGCGGGAGGACGCCGAGGCCGAGGCCACCCGGGTGCGCGAGGAGGCCAAGACCGAGTCCGACCGGCTGGTCACCACCTCACGCGAGACCGCCGACAAGATCCTCACCTCCGCCCAGGCCGAGGCGGAGCGCCGGGTGAGCGAGGCGACCCAGGCCGCCGAGCGCATGCTGGCGCAGGCGGGCAGCGACGCCGAGGAGCAGCTGACCGCGGCCCGTACGGAGTCGGAGGAGACGCTGACCGGCGCGCGGGCCGAGGCCGAGCGGCTGGTCACCACCGCCCGCGAGGAGTCCGAGCAGCTTCTCGCCTCGGCCCAGGCGCAGGCCGAGCAGATCGTGTCGGGCGCGCGGGCCGAGGCCGACGCGTTGCTGACCGCCGCCCAGCAGCGGGCGGCCTCGATCGACGAGCAGGCGGGCCGCCGGGTCGACTACCTGAGCAACACGCACACGGAGGTCGTGCGGCGGCTCACCGAGATCAGCTCGGTGCTCGGCGACCTCATGCAGGCCGAGTCGAACGCCGGGCCGCTGGTGCCGGAGGCCCAGGCCCCCACAACGGCTCCCACAGCGGCTTCCACTGGGGCTCCCGCCGGGGCCCCCGCGCCCGCGCAGGAGCATGGGGACCCGGAGCTCACGCAGGACGTCAGGAGCCAGCAGGACCCGGAGCTCACGCAGGACGTCGAGGTCCCGCAGGACGACGTGCGGGTCATCGTCGAGGACGAGACGGAGCCGGCCGTCAAGGAAGAGCCCAAGGACGTCTCGGACGACACGGACGTGCACATCGTGCGCGTGCCCGACTCCAGGGCGCGCAACTAGGCCGCTGGGAGCGGAAGCCCCCGCCCCCGATAGGGTCGGAGGCTTCCGCGTTCGTGGCCCCTCCTGATTTGGGGGCCCGGTACCGGGGCCGCCGAGACGCTGGACCCGGCACCGGGCTGCTCGTGTGCGCGAGGTGGCGTGACGCTCCGCCGTCTCGCGTCATGGAGGTGCGGGGCCGGCCCCCCAGACCTCTTGCTCGCCGGCCCGCCTCTCCTGATCCCTGAGCTGCTCGCGCAGCCCTTCCGGGTCGTCCGCGTCGATGGTCATCGCACATCCGGCCTCGCGCTGCGCCGCGCTCAGCGGATGGTGTCTCGTGGCCCACCAGCGGCCCGCGTCGCTCCGCCAGATGGTCCAGTGGGGGTGCTCCCGGGCGATCTCGGCGAGATGCCGATCAAAGGACATCGCTGTCCACCTTCCCGGGCCCCAGGCGAGGTTCCATCTCTTAAGAAGATGCGCCACCTCTCTAGAGAATTCAATGATCGCGAGGGACAGGTCAACCTATCGCTTGACAGATCGCCTTGAATCAGGCGTCGAAGTCGTACTGAAGTACATACGCGGCCGAGTCCAGGATCATCTCGTTGAGCTCGATGGGCAGCCCGCCCGACGTGTACGCGGTCCGCGCGATCACGATGACCGGCGTGCCGCCCGGCAGGTCGAGCAGGCCGCTCTCGCGGGGCTGGGGCATGCGGGCGCGTACCTCCTCGGTGAAGTGGGCGGGGGGCAGGCCGAGGTCGCCGAGCCTGGCGTAGACGCCGCCGGGCCCGGTGTCGGCGCGGGTGATCGCACTGCCCTCGACCAGGTGGGCGGGGAAGTAGGAGGTGGCCAGCTGCACGGGCCTGGCGTCCACCGAGTAGCGCCGCCTGCGCACCCACACCTGGTCGCTGTCCAGCACGGCGGAGACCTCCTCCGCGGCGCGTTCCAACGCCACCTCCACCCCGTCCACGGTGAACGGTCGCCCGCGTGCGTCCGCGTCCCAGATGGCCCGGCCCTGACCCCACTGCTCCCGCGACAGGCGGCGTGCGCCGTGCCTGCGGATCGGTTTGAACAGCCGCACGTAAACCCCCGAACCTCGTTTGGGCACCGCCAGACCTTCGTTGATCAGTACGGCAAGCGCCTGCCTGGCGGTGGCTCGTGCGATTGCGTAATCGGCCATCAGTGCGTTCTCGCCCGGTAGTCGGTCCCCGTCGCGCAGTTCGCCGGCAAGAATCCGGGCGCGGAGACCGTCGGCGATGCGTCGATAGATAGGGGGCTCGTGGGGTACCGGGGATTCAGACAACTTTGATCACCCTCTGTCACCAACCAGGTTGTGGCGTCTCCAGAGAACTTGCCCCGTCTTGTCCACGATCGCACAGATGCAAGCGATGGTCGCGGGCGGATTTTGAGCGGATCGTGCCCGAGTGGTGAATTCCGCAGCGTTTTAGCAGACCGTTACCGTGGAACGGTCCCGGCCGGTATTCGATCGGCCCACCAGCGGCGAGTAACCAAAGAGAAGATCGCGGCGCCGGTCGCGTTGAGGATGACGTCGTCCACGGAGGAGAAGCGGCCGAGCCGAAGCGCGTACTGGAGCACTTCGACCATGACCGAAAAGGCCGCCGCGAGGGCCGCAACCCTGGCCGTGGAGGACATCGCGCGGCTGCGTACGGGCAGCAGCGCGCCCAGTGCGGCGAAGACCAGCAGATTGCCCCCGACCTGCACGAACACCTCGTCCCATGGCGCGCCGGCCAGGTCGGCGAGGTCGCTGAACGGCACCAGCGCCACGCCGCTCGCGCCGCCCGCGGGGGTGAGGATCATCCCTATCCATGGAGCGGTCCCCACGGCGATGCCGACGTCGGCGATCGAGACGCGCAGGGGCGCGGGGTGGCCGGCGCGGACGCGATGGCGGGCGAGCAGCACGATTGCTAGCAAGGCGAGGGGAAGTGCAATAGTGCCAGCAATAATGACATTTCCCCACAATTCCCACGTCCGCGCCATTTGACCATGATGGCGATGATCTAGGGGTACCGGAAGATGTCCATTCGGACAGGTCTCACCGGACGGGCAGCTGCCGATCGAGGAAGTCGAGCGCCACCGCCCATGCACGCTCCGCAGCCTCGGGATGGTGGAACATCGGCGCCTCGCTGTTGTGGAAGGCGTGCCCCGCCTCCTCCTCGATGTGCATCACCACGTTCGGACGCGACCGCGCCGCCTCCTCCACCACGGCCACCCGGTCACGCGAGATGAACGGATCGGCACCGCCGAACACCAGCAGCAGCGGCGCGTCGATCCGCTCCATCAGCCCGGTCGACTCCGGCACGGCCGAGCCGTAGAAGGACAGCACCGCCGCCAGGCCGACCTTGGTGGCCAGCATGAACGCGACCGTGCCGCCGAGGCAGAAGCCCAGCGCGCCGACCCCGCCGCGCACCTCGGGCATGGCGCGCAGGTGCGCCACCGTGAGCGCGCAGTCGGCCACCCCCTGCGGCAGGTCGAAGTCGCGGGCCAGCTCGATCGACGCCGCCGTGCCCTCCTCCGTGTGCTCGCCGAGCCAGTGCGGCCTGATGCGCCAGAACAGGTCGGGAGCGGCCACCACGTAACCCCTGGAGGCCAGCTCGCCGGCGACCTTCTCGATGTAGGGGCCGACGCCGTAGATCTCCTGGATGAGCAGGATGCCGGGCCCGCTGCCGGTCTCCGGCAGCCAGGTCCGTACGTCGAAGGTGCCGTCGTGGGCGGTGATCCGATCGGTGCGGGTCTGCATGTTCACCAGCATCGCGCATGGCGCCCGCCGCGATCCGGCGAGACGATGCGATCGGTGGGTCCGTGTCGTCCGCGTACCCGATCCCTACCGGAGAGCGAGGGAGAGATGAGGAGAGTGTGGTGCTGACCCATTTCATCGGTGGCGGACCGGTGGCTGCGGGCCTGGGCTTCCCCGTCCACGACCCCGTCACGGGCACCGTGGTCAGGCACGTCCACGAGGCCGACCCCGAGGTGGTCGACCGGGCGGTACGCGCGGCAAGGGAGGCTTCGCGCGACTGGGCGGCGATGCCCGTCGGTGAGCGGGCCGGGTGGATGCGCCGCCTGGCCGAGGGCATCGAGGAGCGCTTCGACGACCTGGTGGCGGCCGAGGTCGCCGACACCGGCAACCCGCTCGACCAGACCCGTACGCTCGACGTCCCGCGCGGCATCGCCAACTTCCGCGCCTTCGCCGAGATGGCCGCCCAGCGCCCTGAGGACGCCTTCCACCTGTCCGGCACCTTCAGCTACACCGTGCGCAGGCCGCTCGGCGTGGTCGCCGCGATCATCCCGTGGAACCTGCCGTTCCTGCTCATGACCTGGAAGCTCGCGCCCGCCCTCGTCTCCGGCAACACCGTGGTCGTCAAGCCGTCGGAGCACACGCCGGGCTCGGCGGCGATCTTCGCGGAGATCTGCGCCGCCGCGGGCCTGCCGCCCGGCGTGGTGAACATCATTTTCGGCCACGGGCCGGCGGGCCAGCTCCTGGTCGAGCACCCGGACGTGAACGCGGTGACGTTCACCGGCTCCACCAGGACCGGCTCGGCGATCATGCGGACCGCGGCCCAGCGGGTCAAGCCGATCTCGTTCGAGCTGGGCGGCAAGAACGCCGGGCTGGTCTTCGAGGACTGCGACCTCGACAGGGCCGTCGAGGGCACGGTGAGGTCGGTCTTCACCAACGGCGGCCAGGTCTGCCTGTGCACCGAGCGCGTGTACGTCCAGCGCTCGATCTTCGAGGAGTTCTGCGCCCGCCTGGCCGCCCGCGCCCAGGAGGTCGAGCCGCAGCCGATGATCTCCGCCGCGCACCGCGACAAAGTGCTGTCCTACTACGCCCTGGCCCGCTCGGAGGGAGCCAAGGTGCTGACGGGCGGCGGCGTGCCGGTGTTCGGCGACCACCGCGACGGCGGTTATTTCGTCGAACCGACGGTAGTGGCAGGCTTGTCGGAATGGTCGAGGTTCAACCGGGAGGAGATCTTCGGTCCCGTGTGTCACGTCGCGCCCTTCGACAGCGAGGCCGAGGCGATCGACCTGGCCAACTCCAGCGAGTACGGCCTGGCCGCCACGGTCTGGACGGACGGCCTGGACCGCGCGCACCGCGTCGCCCAGCGCCTGGAGGCCGGGCTGGTCTGGATCAACACCTGGTACGTACGCGACCTGCGGACCCCGTTCGGCGGCGCGAAGCTGTCGGGCATCGGCAGGGAGGGCGGCACCCGGTCACTCGACTTCTACTCAGAACCCACCACGATCACCATCAAACTGGAGCAGCCCGATGCATGACGAATGGTCCCAGGCAGTGGACGCGCACGCCCAGGCGGCCGACCGGCTGGCGGAGGCGGCGCGTACGGGCAAGCCCTGCGCACCGATCAGGGACCTGGTCAGCACGCAGGCCGACGGGTACGCCGTCCAGGAGATCCACACCAGGCGGGCGCTCGGCGCGGGCCGCCGGCTGGTCGGCAGGAAGATCGGCGTCACCAACCGGGTGCTCCAGGAGCGCTTCGGGATCGACCAGCCCGACTTCGGCATGTTGCTCGCCGACACGTCCTACTGCGACGGGCTGCCGATCCCGTACGAGCGGTTCCTGCAGCCGCGCGCCGAGGCAGAGGTGGCGCTGGTGCTCGGCGCCGACCTGACCGGCGGTCCTTTCACCGTGGCCGACGTGATCAGGGCGGTGGACTTCGCGCTGCCCGCGATCGAGATCGCCGACTCCCGGATCGCCGACTGGGACATCACCCTGGCCGACACCATCGCCGACAACGCCTCGGCGGGTGCGTTCGTGCTGGGCGGCACGCCGGTCCCGCTGAGCGGGCTCGACCTGCGGGCGGCCGGGATGACGATGACGCGCGGCGGCACGGAGGTCTCGACCGGCTCCGGCGAGCTGTGCCTCGGCCACCCGCTCAACGCCGCCGTCTGGCTGGCCACCCGGCTCGGCCGCACCGAGTTCGCGCTGCGGGCCGGCGACGTGGTGCTGACCGGCGCGCTCGGCCCGATCGTGCCGGTCGAGCCGGGCGACGTGTTCGAGGCGAGCATCGAGGGGCTCGGCTCGGTACGGGCGGTGTTCGGCAAGTGAGACCGCCGCCCAAGGCCATCCGGGTGCCCGGCAAGGCCATGCCACGAGGCCGGTTCCCGCACGTCAAGCGGGCCGGCGATTTCCTGTACGTGTCGGGTACGAGCTGCCGCAGGCCCGACGACAGCTTCGTCGGCGTCGAGGTGGACAGGTACGGCGCCACCAGCCTCGACATCCGCGCCCAGACCAGGGCGGTCATCGAGAACGTCGGCGACATCCTGAAGGCCGCGGGCGGGTCACTGGCCGACCTGGTGCAGATCACCACGTACTTGGTCAACATGAACGACTTCAAGGGCTACAACGAGGTCTACGCCGAGTTCTTCGACGAGGAGGGGCCCACCAGGACGACGGTCGCGGTGCACCAACTCCCGCATCCCCACCTGCTGATCGAGATGCAGGCGGTGGCATACCACCCCCAGGAGCGGGCGTGAGCTGAAGGGAGCCTCCCCATGCGCGTCCCTGTGCTGGGGCTGCCGGTGGCCGGTTTCCTGGTGCTCATGGCGGCCGGCTGCGGCGGCGCGGTGCCGCCGCCCGACGGTGACGAGCGGCCGGTCGAGGTCGGCGCGATCATCACGCAGACCGGCGTGTACGCGGCGCTCGGCGACGAGATGGAGACCGCCATGCGCCTCTATCTGGACGAGCACGGCGGGCGTCTGGGCGGGCGGCCCGCCCGGCTGGTCGTGGCCGACGACGCGGGCAGCCCCGACCGGGCCAGGCAGGAGGCCAGGCGGCTGATCGAGGACGGCGCCGACGTCCTCACCGGCCTGATCTCCTCACCGGTCGCGGTGGCGGTCGCCGACGAAGCAGGTGAGGCGACGGGTCCCGTGCCGGTGGTCGTGGCGAACGCCGGCGCCGACGAGCTGACCGGCCCGCACATCTTCCGCGTCTCCTACACCAACCACGAGCACGGCCGCGCGGCCGGCCGGTACGCCGCCGAGCGGTACGCGGGCCGGGCCGTGGTGCTCATGGCCTCCGACTACCAGGCCGGCGTCGAGACGCTCAGGGGCTTCACGGCGGGCTACGGCGCCGAGCCGCTGGCCCGCGTCATGACGCCGCCCGGCACGGTCACCGGCTTCGAGGAGCACTTCGCCCGCGTCCCGGCGGAGGCCGAGCTGCTGTTCGCCTTCTACGCGGGCGGCGAGGCGGTGGCGTTCGCGCGGGCGTACAAGCAGCTCGGGTACGACGCCAAGGTGCCGCTGCTGGCCTGCATGAACCTGACCGACGAGGACGTGCTGCGCGCGATCGGCCCGGATGCCGAGGGCATCACGAGCGTCGGCATGTACGCCCCCAGCCTCGGCAACCCGGACAACGCCGCCTTCGTCGCCCGCTGGCGGGCCAGGACGGGACGGAACCCGTCGGCGGTGGCGCTGCAGGGCTGGGACGCGATGCGGGTCATCGACGCCGCGCTGGCGAGGGGCGGCGACCTGGCGCGGCGGCTGGGGGAGTTGGGCGAGCTGGCGGGGCCGCGCGGCCCGTTCCGGCTGAACGATCAGCACGATCCGGTGCAGAACTGGTACGCCCGCAAGTATCAGAATGGGGTGAACAGCGTCATAGCCACCATTCCGCCATGAATTAGGAGCGACCGTTGGATCGCGACCAGTGCCTCGCCCTCGACGCGCAGGACCCGCTGCGGGCCTTCAAGGACGAGTTCGTCCTGCCGGAAGGCGTGATCTACCTCGTCGGCAACTCGCTGGGCGCGCTGCCGCGCCGTACGGCGGAGCGGATGCGGCGCACGGTCGAGGAGGAGTGGGGTGAGCAGCTCGTCGGCGGCTGGAACCACGCCGGCTGGTACGAGCAGCCGCTCACCGTCGGCGACCGCCTGGCCCCGCTCATCGGCGCGGGCCCCGGCCAGGTCGTGGTGGGCAACACCACCTCGATCGCGATCTTCCAGGCGGTGGCGGCCGCGCTGCGGCTGCGTCCCGAGCGCCGGGTGATCGTCTCCGACGCCGCGAACTTCCCCACCGACCACTACATGGTGCAGGGGCTGGCCGGGCTGCTCGGCGGCTACGAGGTGCGCGACCTCGCCGAGGGGCGCTTCGACGACGCGGCCGTGGTGCTGCTGTCGGAAGTGGACTACCGGACGGGCGCGCGCCAGGACGTGCCCGCGGTGACCGCCGCCGCCCACGCCGCGGGGGCGCTCATCGTGTGGGACCTGTGCCACAGCGTGGGCGCGATGGAGGTGGACGTCTCGGACGCGGACTTCGCGGTCGGATGCACGTACAAGTATCTGAGCGCGGGGCCCGGCGCGCCCGCCTTCCTCTACGTCAACCCGCGCCACCAGGCCACGGCCGAGAACGTGCTGTCCGGCTGGCACGGGCACGCCGCGCCGTTCGCGTTCGAGACCGACTTCCGGCCGGCCGACGGCATGCGCAGGTTCGTGGTGAGCACCCCGCACGTGCTCTCGCTCGCGGCACTCGACGCGGCGCTCGACATCTGGGAACGCGTGCCGATGGCGCAGGTCAGGGCCAAGAGCATGGCGCTCACCTCGCTCTTCGTGGACCTCGTCGGCGATCGGCTGGAGCTGGCCTCGCCCGCCGACCCGGCCGCCCGCGGCAGCCAGATCAGCCTGCGCCACCCCGAGGGCTATCCGGTGATGCGGGCGCTGATCGACCGCGGCGTGCACGGGGACTTCCGCGCGCCCGACACGCTCAGGTTCGGCTTCGCGCCGCTCTACCTCGGCTACACCGACGTCCACGACGCCGCCGCGACCCTGCTGGAGGTGCTGGACAAGGAGCTGTGGCGCGACGAGAAGTACGCCGTCCGCCTCGCCGTCACCTGACCGCGCGCCACGCGCCCACCGGCGCCATGGGCGGCCACGGGCGGCCACGGGCGGGCACTGGCGGGCAACGGGCGGGCGGCGGGCCCTCAGCGCGCGTCGAGCTCCTTGACCGCGCGCTTGGGCGCGACCGCGCGGTAGCTCTCCTCCACCCAGTCGAGCAGCACGTCGGTCGCGGGCAGCTCCGACAGGAACGGCACCGTCACCCAGCCCGCCTTGCCCAGCCCGTGGCCGCTCGGCTGCGCGCCCTCGACGCTCAGCGCGTGGCCATGGGCCTCGGACAGCAGCTTGACGGTGAACGTGGGGGCCCACCGGCCGGTCGGCTCGTCGGAGCCGAGGAAGACGAAGATCTTCTTGTTCACCTTGACGACGGTGTCGCCCCAGGGGTGGTCCTCGCGGGCCTCCGGCAGGCCCAGCGCGAACGCCAGCAGCTCTTCCCGCACATCGTGCCAGTCGCTCATAGCCTCCGACCCTAACCGGCCCGGCGGAATTCTTCGAGCTTGTGTTCGATGGCGTCCCTGATGCGGTCGCGGGCCTCCATCCGGGGCACGCCCGCCATCAGCAGCTTGTCGTAGTCGGTGTCGAGATGCCGGATGGAGGCGATCACGGCGAGCGTGATGGCGTCCTCGTCGAGCGCCCTGGCCGCCGCCGACCTGCCCACCCGGCCGCTGCCGCGCTGGCCGGCGTGCTCGGCGATCTCGCGGGCGCGCGGCTCGGGGCAGCCGGGAAACAACCGGGCGATCTCGGCCGCCATCATGGCCTGGAACTCGACGTCCTGCTCGGCCCTGCGGACGCGGTCGCGCTCGCGGCGGCGCAGGCGTACCTCCTCGTCGGCCAGGCAGCGCTCCTCGGCGGCGGCCAGCGCGGCCTCCTCCACCAGCAGGCCCTGGCGCTGGTAGACCTTGCGCCGCCGGTTGTACTGGACGACGACCGCCGACAGGCCGCTCTCCTGCTTGGCGCGGCGGCTGAGCGCCGCGTTCCCGGCCGGCAGGAACACCAGGTGGTCGAGGTCGGCGCAGGTCAGGCAGTGGGGCTCGTCGTCCTCCATGATCAGGTAAGGGCCGGTGCCGCGGCAGGACGCGCACGTGAACGGCTCAAGCGGCGCCACCACCACCAGGTCGGGCGCCTTGCTCTGCGCCTCGGTGAGCCGGCGCACCCTGGCCTCGCTCAGGTCGGGCGACAACCAGTGCACGCGGAACGGGCTCTGGTCGGGACCTGTGGTGAAGCGCAGCTCGCGGCGGTCACGGGTGCCCGCGACGTAGGGGGTCTCGACCGGCCGCAGGCCCTTGGCCAGGGCCCAGTCGCGCAGCAGGGCCGCCGTGGTGAGCAGCCGCTCCTCGTCCACCGCGGCCAGCTCCGCCAGCGTGCCGGCCCTGCCCTGCCGCCAGACGTCCACGTGCCGGGTGTGCAGCCAGCGCAGCCCCGTCACCACGTCGAGGAACGTCACGTACTTGCGGGTGGTCAGCGCGATCTCGGCCGCCTGCGCGACCCGGCGGGCCAGGTTGGGCTTGGACATCCTCCAAGTTTGTCGTGTGATGGCGCGGCACGAAGCTTTCCTTGGGCCGGTTACGGCAAGTAACTCCTTCGGATCCGGGCCCCGAAGGAGAAGAAGTGCGTCTGTTCTGGCCTGCCCTGCTCGTGCTCGCCACCTCGTGCGGGCTGACGGACGAGGGCACGCAACCCGTCGTGTCCGGACCGTTCGGCAGCCGGCCGATCGTCACCATCCCCAAGGGCAAGCCGGGCAGGACGCCGCAGATCACGGTGCTCTCGACGGGCAGCGGGCGGCGTACGGTGCCTGGTGACGTGGTGCTCGCCGACGTGGACATCCGGCGCTGGAAGGGCAACCAGCCGTACCTGAGCACGTACGACGGCAACCAGCCCACCACGGTCGTCTTCGACGGCCGGCAGGTGTCGGAGACCTGGCGGCAGTCGCTCATCGGCCGGCCCGCCGGCAGCCGGATCATGCTGGTCAGCCCGGCCGCCGAGGCGCTCGGCCCCAACGTGCCGCTGACCGGCGTCTCACCGCACGACACGCTGGTGCTCGTCTTCGACATCCTCGGCGGCTACCCGCCGGACGCCAGGCTCGTCGGCCGCACGCTGCCGGTCGTCCCCGCCGACCTGCGGCCCGCCGACCCGCCGCGAGTGCTCATCGACGGCTCGGGCAGGCAGGTCGTCGCCGGTTCCAAGGTCGTCATCCAGTACGTCGCCGCGTCCTGGCCGTCCCGCGAGGTCGTGGACTCCTCGTACCGGCGGGGCGGGCCCAGCGCGTTCACGCTGGAGGCGGGCGCGGTGCCGGCCGCCTGGGTCGGCGCGCTGGCCGGGCAGCGGGTCGGCAGCAGGATCGCGGTGCCGTCGCCCGGCGAGCGGCCCAAGCTCTACGTGATCGACATCCTCGACACGATCACGAGCGCGTAGGCCGGGCGGCCCTCTCGCCGCCCGGCCTCCGGTTCACGCTTTTGGCTCAGCTGCAGTGCTCCCATGGGCTGTTGTACGCCGTGGAGCCGGCCTTGCCGCCCCACTTGACGCAGGTCGCCCGCGCCGCCGCCTTGACCGGTCCCGCGTAGTAGGCGAAGTTGCCGGAGTCGGTCTTGCGGGTGCTGCCCTGCACTTCCAGGTAGGCGCTGGTCGCGGTGGCCGTGCCGAGCGACTTCGCCTTCAGCGTCACCACGCAGTTGTTGGCGTTGCTGGAGTTGTAGAGCAGGTAGACGGTGCCGTCGCTGCCGAGCGCGGCCGAGTCGATCACGCTGAAGCCGGAGCCGCACACCTCCTGCGGCGTGTACGGGTTCGATGAGCCGCCGCAGTTGCGCGAGGTCACGGTCTGGTTCGGGTACCCGAACGTGGTGCCGTTGAAGACGGCCCGCTGAATGTTGGACGGATAGCTGCTGCCCAGCCGTACCTCGTAGTGGAGGTGCGGCGAGATGTTGTTGCCCGGTTTGCTGGTGTTGCCGACGGTGCCGATCTTCTGGCCCTGGGAGACGGACTGCCCCGCGCTGACCGAGCGGGCGTTCAGGTGCGCGTAGTACGTCGACCACCCGCCCCCGTGGTCGATCTTGACGAGGTTGCCGAAGCCGTTGGCAGAGCCCTGGTGCGCCGAGATCGCGACCGTGCCGGAGGCGGCGGCGACCACGGTGTCGCCGAGGTCGGCGTCCGCGGTGCTGCCCCGGTTGAAGTCGATCTCGTACGACCGGTGCGCGCTGCTGGCGCTGGAGTTGCCCGTCCACGACTGGCCACAGGGGAAGGGGAGCTGGAAGTTCGTCGCGAGTATCTGGGCCTCCGCCGATTCCGGCGCCGGATCGGCCGCCGCGGGGCTGGCCGTGCCGAGGCCGGCGAGCAGCACGAGGCTCGCGACCATTGCTCCGTAGAGCTTCATCGGGTGATCCTTTCCGTGGGATCTCTGAGACCCAGGGTCCGCACGAGCCGCACAGAAACTGTCCACAACCGATACAAACGGCTGTCAGGCCTCTGTAGAGGAGCTGATGCGGATGACGGTCACCTTCCACGTGCTCGGGCCGCTGGAGGTCCGCCGCGACGGGCACCCCGTCCGGATCTCCGGCAGGAAGCCCCGCCTGCTGCTCGCCACGCTGCTGCTGGACGCGGGGCGGCTGGTGGGCGCCGACCTGCTGGCCGAGGTGCTCTGGGCGCACCGGCCGCCGCGCTCGGCCCAGGCCAACCTGCGGACCTACGCCAGCTCGCTCCGCACCGACCTCGGCGGGGACGTCCTGCGTTCCGACGGCGGCGGCTACGCCGTCGACGTGACCGCGTCCGAGCTGGACCTGCTGGCCTTCGAGGAGCTGGTCGACCGGGGCGAGTACGACGCGGCGCTCGCCCTGTGGCGCGGCGCGCCCTTGTGCGACCTGCCCGGCAGCCCGGTCTGGGACCGCAGGCTCGAACCGCTCCGTGAGCTGCGCGCGCGGGCCACCGAGGCGCTGATCGAGCGGCGCATCGCGGCCGGCGACCACGACGGCGCGGTCTCGGAGCTGCGCGGCCTGCTGGCGGAGCAGCCGTACCGTGAGGACCTGTGGGGGCGGCTGGTGCTGACCCTGCACAGGGGCGGCAGGAAGGCCGAGGCGCTGCGGGCGTACGCGACCGTGCGCGGCCGGCTGGTGGACGAGCTGGGCGTCGAGCCGGGCGCGGAGCTGCGCGGCGCGTACGAGCTGATCCTCGCCGACGAGAGCGCGCCCGTCGTGCCCCGGCAGCTCCCGCCCGACCTGCCCGACTTCACCGGCAGGGCCGAGGCCGTCGCCGTGCTCGCCCTGCCGCATCCCGTGGCGGTCGTCTCGGGGCCGCCGGGCTGCGGCAAGTCGGCGCTGGCCGTGCAGGCGGGACACGCGTTACGCACGGCGTACCCTGCCGGGCAGCTCTACCTGGAGCTGGGCGACCGCGAGCCGGACGACCTGCTCGCCGAGGCACTCAGGGCGCTCGGCGTCGCGGCGCCGCCGCCGACGACCGCCGAGCGCTCCGCGCTGCTGCGCTCGCTGCTGGCCGAGCGTCCCATGCTGATGCTGCTCGACGACGCCCGCGACGCCGACCAGGTACGCCCCCTGCTGCCCGGCAACGACAGCGCGGTAATCGTCACCAGCCGGCGCAGGATCACCGAGCTGCCCGGCGCCGCGCTCGTCCAGCTCGGCCCGCTCGCGCCCGACGAGGCGCTGTCCCTGCTCGCCAGGGTGGCCGGCGCGGACCGGGTGGCCAGGGAGCGCGAGGCCGCGCAGGCCATCGTCGCGGCCTGCGGTCACCTGCCGCTCGCCGTCAGGAACGCGGGCACCCGCCTGGCCGCCCGCCCCGGCTGGTCGCTGTCGGTGCTGCGGCAGCGGCTGGACGACGACTGGCTGGGCGAGCTGCGCGAGGTGCGGACGGGCCTCGACCGCGGGTACGCGCGCCTGCCCGCCGACGCCGCCCGCACGCTGGCCACGCTGGGCCTGCTCGGCCCCGCCGCGCAGCCCGGCTGGGTGATCGACGCCGCGCTCGGCCGCCACGGCGCGGGCGACGTCACCGACCTGCTGGTGGACGTCAACCTGCTGGATCCGGTCGGCACCGACGAGATGGGCCAGCCGCGCTACCGGGTGCCCGACCTGATCGCCCGGCACGCCGGCTCCCAGCGCGGCGACCCGGCGGCCGTGGGACGGGTGCTCGCGGCGTGGACGGCGACCGCGGAGCACGCGATGGCCCGGCTGCCGACCACGGTGTTCAGCCTGACGGCGGCGGGCGCGCCGCGCTGGCGGCTGCCCGGCGCCACGCTCGACCGGCTCACCTCCGACCCGGTGACCTGGTTCGAGGCGGAGCACGAGACGCTGAGCGCGGCCGTGGAGACGGCGGCGGGCAACGGGGCCGCCGAGTCGGCGTGGGGGCTGGCCGCCGCGATGGTGCCGTACCTGGACCTGCGCTGCCACCTCGACACCTGGCGGAGCACCCACACCACCGCCCTGGCCGCCGCCCGCGCGGCCGGCGACAGGTACGGCGAGGCCGCCATGCTCAGGGGCCTCGCCCAGGTCGCCCTCTACCAGGATCGCTACGACGAGGCCGCCGACGCCTTCACCCGCTCCCGCCGCATCTTCCGCGAGCTGGGCGACCGCAGGGCGGAGGCCACCTCGATCTGCGGCCTCGGCGCGGTCAGCCAGTTCCGCGGCCGGTACGCGCAGTCGCTCGGCCACTTCAGGGACGCCCTGACGATCTTCGAGGCGACCGGCGACAGGCCGGGTGAGGCGTACGCCAGGCAGGCCATCGGCCGGGTGTGCCTGAAGTCGGGCGACCTCGCGCAGGCGTCGGAGTCGCTGAGCCGGGCCATGCGGCTGGCCCAGGAGCTGGGCGACGCCCACCGGGAGGGCTGCGTGTGCGTGCAGATGGGGCACCTGCACCGGGCGATCTCGTTCCACCGGCACGCGCTGGACATCTTCGAGTCGCTGGGCGACCGGCACTGCGGGGCGTACGCGCTGCAGAGCCTGGCCGGCTTACAGGCGGCCAGCGGCGACCTCACGCTCGCCTCCACCGGGCTCGAACGCTCGCGGGAGATCTTCCAGGAGCTGGGCGACCGCAGCGGGGAGGCGTCGAGCACGCAGCTCCTCGGCGAGCTGCACCGCTCGGCGGGGCGTACCGGGCTCGCGCTCGACTACCTCAGGCACGCCGACGCGCTGCGCGCCGACCTGTGAGGCGCCTAAAGGACACGATGCGGCGGCCTGTGAGGCGCCTAAGGACGGGACACGATGCGGCGGACGAACCTGGTGAGCCGCGACTTCTGCTGCTGCTGCCTGGCCGGCGGCGGGGCGTCGCGCAGCGCCTGCAGGGCCTGCGCCGCCGTGGGCCGCTTGGCGGGGGAGTGGTCGAGCATCATGCGGACCACCTCGGGCACGTCGGGGCCCTGCGCGTCGGAGCTGGTCGGGAGCTGGCCGGTGAGCAGCTGGTAGGCGATGGCGCCGGCGGCGTAGACGTCGGAGGAGGTGGTCATGAGGTCGGGCCGCTCCTGGCACTCGGGCGCCACGTAGTGGGCGTCGAGCACGTTGCCCAGCTCGTGGGCCACGGTGTAGTTGCGCGGGCCCGGCTTGGCGTAGTCGAAGCCGGTGAGCACCGCGTGGCCGTCGTCGGTGACCAGCACGGAGGCGGGGGTGAGCGCGCGGTGCACCACCCCGTGCAGGTGGGCGTGCGCCAGGCCGCGCAGCAGGTCCTGGATCACGCCCATCGGGGCGGCCTTGCCCATCGCCAGGTGCAGCGCCTCGCCGTGCACGTCGTCGAGCACCAGCACGAACCGGCTCTCGTCGTCGATGGCGAAGAAGTCGCGCGAGCGCACCACGCACGGGTGGGGCGGGATGCGGGCCAGCGTCTGGTAGGCGTTGGCGATGCGCTGCCGCTCGGCCGCCCGCGACTCCTGGTCGGCCAGCGGGTCGGCCTGGTAGACGCGCAGCAGCACGGTCTCGCTGCCGGGCAGCGTGGCGTTGAACGCGCGGTATTCGGTGACCTTGGCGTCGCCGCCGAGCTGCTCCTCGACCTCCCAGTTGCCGAACCTGGGCGGCGCGGTGCTGCGGCGGACGGTCTGGTTGAGCGCGTCGAGGATCGCCGTGACGTAGGGGCGCATGTCGGGGCTGCAGCCGCGGCGCACCCGCGAGACGTCGCTCAGCGTGGCCACCAGGCCGGGCAGGTCGGTGACGTTGACCGCGTCGCGCCCGACGGGATCGACCAGCTCGGCGTCGGGTGAGGTGAGCACGACCAGGCTGTCGACATAGACCCGCTCGAGCTGGGTGGCCCGCGAGACCAGCAGGCCCTTGAGCGCCTTGGCGGTGCCCCGCAGCTTCGTCACCGGCGAGCCGAACGCCTCTCTGCGCGGCGGGAACCAGCGCGTGCCCGACACCTCGATGCGGCCCCTTGTGCCCTTGACGTCGACCACCACGAGCGAGTGACCGGTCAGGACGAGCACGTCGACCTCGAACACGTCGTGCCCGCGCGGCACCTCGACGTTGTGCAGCAGCAACCAGTCGGCGGGCGCGTGGTCTCGCAGATATGCGATCACGCGCCGCTCGGCGTCGTTGACCGGACGTCCTCCGCCGACGATCTCTGCCATGACCACTATCCTCGCACGGGATCTGGCCCGGACTCCCGCTGGGAGCCGTCCCGGCCGGCCGATGGTTCCCGCACGTCATCGCGGGTGTCCCCGGTCTCACCACGGTGATACGGCGGCCATTCCAAAAGCGTTTTCCTGCTGCCGGAGTACCAGCGCCAAGCAGCGGTCGATCATTGCCCAAAGACCGGTGAACGGACCCCCCATAAGCGGCGCGGCCGATCGGCGCTACCGGTTCAATGGCGGTCCCGCGCGGTGTCGCCCATGCGCCGCCGGTGCAGCGCAGGAAAACCGACTCAAAAAATCCAGATGGCTCTTTGACCTTGCCGAGAGATTTTCCAGTTGCGCTTTTCCAGGGTTCCCGTGATGGTTATTCGCGGCACCTAGCAGCCCTGCAACGAACGACCACGGCGCCAGAAATTCACGCCGTTCCATGGAGGAAAGCAAACATGATCCGTCGCATTCTGGCCGGTGCCGCAGTCGCGGCCGCGGCCTTCGGCTTCTCCGCGTCGGCCGCGTCCGCTGACGTGGGCCCCAACCCCTACAACAAGGGCGCGGCCATCGCGAGCCAGTTCCAGATCCTGGACGACGTGCTCAACGACGTCGGCAACCACTCGCTGAACAACCTTGAGGTCAGCATCCTGACCGCGCTCGACGAGGTCAACGTGGCGCTGCTGAACAACAACCAGCCGCAGGTCGGCGACGCCAACAGGAACACGCGTATCGACAACGGCGACGCCCGCGCCCAGTAGGCCGGGCAGGCGGAAGGGGCGGCGACCGACGCCCCGCCGCCGGTGCGCGTGTAAAAGCTGAGGGCCCGCGACAGCAATGACGCCGCCGATCCATCGGGTGCCCGCCCGCGATATGCGGACGCCGGTTTCCAGCGCCGTGCCGGCGAAACCTGATGTCAAGGAATCGAGGCGGCTTCTTGACCTCCATAAGGTCTTTCCGGGTTGCGGGCCCAGCCGCCTGCCGCGATTGTTATTCGCGGCACCTCACAGCCCTGCACGAACGACTATGGCGCCGGGGAAATTCCGGGCCGTTCCATGGAGGAAAGCAAACATGATCCGTCGCATTCTGGCCGGTGCCGCAATCGCGGCCGTCGCTCTGGGCTTCTCCGCGTCCGGCGCGTCCGCGGACGTCGGGCCCAACCCGTACAACGGGGGCCAGGCCGTCCTCAGCCAGTTCCAGATCCTGGACGACGTCCTCAACAACGTCGCCAACCACTCGCTCAACGACCTCGAGGTCAACATCATCAAGGTCCTCGACGAGGTGAACGTGAGCGCGCTGAACAACAACCAGCCCGAGGTCGGCAACCACAACAAGGACACCAAGATCCAGAACGGCCAGGCCCAGGCCAGGTAGGACTCAGACCTGAACGATCGTGGCGATCCGCGAGGCCACGGAGCGGTTCCCTGGAACACCGGAGCGTTCGACGGCCGTACGCCGTCGCGGCGAGCGACATCGCCCAGGACCGTACGGCCGGCGCCGTCGGCGAACGCTCACCGGAAATAAGCCGAAAAAGACCACCGATCGTACATCGGAGCTTTTCCAGCGGTAAGCCGGGAATCAGCACCACAGCATTCAAGCGCTCCTTGACCTCCATAACGAGTCGCCATCTCCGAGGTCTGCCACGATCACCGTCAGCGGCACCGCACAGCCCTGTACGAAAGAAGCTGGCGCCGGTAATTCCGCGCCGATTCATGGAGGAAAGCACACAATGATCCGTCGTATTCTGGCCGGCGCCGCCGTGGCGGCCGCCGCCTTCGGTTTCGCCACCTCCGCCGCGTCCGCCGACGTCGGCCCCAACCCGAGCAACAAGGGTCAGGCCCTGCTGACGCAGTGGCAGATAGCCGACGACGTCCTCAACAACCTGCTCAACCACTCGGCCAATGACATCGAGGTCGGCATCCTCCAGATCCTGGACGAGACCAACGTCGCGCTGCTGAACAACAACCAGCCGCAGGTCGGTGACGGCAACATCAACACCGACATCGACAACGGCCGCGCGCAGGCCAGGTAGGACCTGGACGTAGCAGGCGGGGAGGGCGCGGCGGCCCCCTACCGGACGGGCCGCGTGGCCAACGGTCCTCCCTCGACCTGGGTGAGCCGGTGAGGCCGGCCGTGGAGACTCGCGAGGCCACGGCGCCGCCTCTCCGGTGACCGAATGTTCGGTACGCCGTACGCCTCCGGCGCGGGACCCCATCAGGGCCCGCCCGGAGGCGTACGGCATTCTCATGGCTCAGAGGTCCTGGTCGCCGCGGCCGGCCTCCACCCGGACGATGCCGAGCAGGTCCGCGCGGTTCAGCGGATCGATGCGGACCTGGGCGCCGGTGTGCGGCGCGTGCACCATCCGCTCGGCGTCCACCGCCAGCCCCACGTGCTCGGGGCCCGGGGTCGCCTTGTCGCTGTCGAAGAAGACCAGGTCACCCGGCTCCAGCAGCTCTTTCGGAATCTTGATGCCCGCGCGCCACTGCTCGTACGTGGTGGTCCCGATGAGCGCGCCGGCCCGGGCGTAGGCGTACTCGGCGAGGCCGGAGCAGTCGAAGCCCTTGGTGGTGGCGCCGCGCCCGATGCCGTACCCGGGCCCGTGGATCCCGCCGCCGCCCCACGAGTACGGCACCCCGATCATCTCCAGCGCCGCCCGCAGCGCGATGCTCCCCGCCACCGACCTGGCGCTCACGGACGACGTGGCCCCCGCGGCGTGGACCACGAGCGCGACCAGGCAGACCGCCACCACGCGCCGCGCCGACGGCCCTGCCGGTCCCCGCAGGCCCCGCCTACGCCGGCTCCGCTGTCCTCGCTGTCTCCGTCTCTGGTCCATGGCACATCGACGCTCCCGATCCGAGCCGCGCCAGGCGCCGCCGTCGCCGCCCTGCCCGCAGTTGTCTCCTCTGTGGCTTTTCTCGCCTTCTATGGCGACAAAACGCCATCGATGGCAGCCCGCTAAAAGATGAAATTTCCACCAATTGGGGGTCCTTCTCCGCCCGCGCCAGGGCCTCCCTAGATCCTCGGCAAACGACTCGAGAGCCCTGCCGCCCAGGCCCGGCGAGTCACCGCGAAGCACGCTGGACCGTCAACTTCAGGATTATCCGAAAAACCGGTCATATTCCGACGAAAAATCCATACCCCGGCATACTTCGTGTAGCCTAGGTTTCGGATTAATCGCCGGAAAGCGCGTGCGACACATCCGCAGGTGCGACCACGGCGACAACCCCCAAGAGCCAGCGTGTTGGGGGGTGCGGGGAGCGTGAGCGTCCAAGAACGGCTGCTGTACCAAGACCGACAACTGACGATCAGTACGGCGGTGGCGCCGGGCCTGCCCGCCGTGCCGGCGGTCGCGCTGATCGGCGAGATCGACGCGACCAACAGCCGCGCGGTGGCCAGCACCCTGGCGAGCTGCCGCCAGGGCACCTACATCGTGGTCGACACAGGAGAGCTGACCTTCATCGACGTCTCGGGGCTGCGCGTGCTGGCGATGCCCGCACTGCCGCCAGCCGAGCGGTGGATCCGCCTGCACAACGTCACGCCGTACCAGCGGCGCCTGCTGCGCATGCTGGGCTGGTTCTACCAGCCGAAGGACGTCAACGTCCCGCTGCAACAGGGCTGACGGCGACAGGGCTGACGGCGCCCGGCGGCCTGATGACCGCGGCCGAGGTGCCGAGCCCGGTCGGACCGTGGAAGCGCGGCAGCGGCGCCTGGTGGTGCCGCTGCAGCGACGGCTCGTCGTAGCGGAAGCAGCCCTGGTGCCAGTTGAGAATGCCGGCCAGCCAGTCGCCCAGCTCGGTCAGGAAGCCGTCGAGGTCGCGCCGCGCCTCCTCACCGAGGCCGAAGTCGTCGCACACGATCGGCAGCTCGTTCGCCGCGATGTGCTCGAACTGCCGCACCCGCGAGGCCATCAGGTCGGCCACGATGCCGAGCGCGGTCGGGTGGTCGCAGCCGAAGAAGTTCTGGACGACGAGGATCGCGTTGTGCACCTCGCCCTCGTACTCGATCTCCTTCTGGTACGAGAACACGTCGTTGATCAGCATGCCGGCGTCCATCATGGCGTTCTCCAGCGCCACCATCGGCCCGCTGGCGTAGAACTCCTCAGGGATCGACGTGGAGTGGCGCAGCCGGCTCAGGCTCATCGTGAGCTCCGAGCCGAACGTGTGCCGCCGCATCTCGATGTAGTCCACCGGGTCGGGGATGTGGTGGGCGATCTCGCCGGCCAGCTCCCACAGCCACGCCTCGCACATCTCCTCCACGGCCGCCCGCAGCTTGCGCCGGTCCTCCTGCGGCATCGGCCCCGCCGTACGCGCCCAGATGTCGGCCAGCGACCGCTCCAGCGCGTTGGCGGGTGCGGGGGCGGGCGTGCCGTCGAGGGGCATGAAGTCGCCGAACCTGGCGACCGCCACCTTGGCGGCGGCCAGGTTGCGCGGGCGGCCGAAGACGACGGGGAAGTAGTCGTCGCCGTACGTCCCCCAGGCCAGCCAGGCGGAGGCCAGGTCGAGCTCCTCGGGCGTCGCGCCGGGATGCAGCCCCGCCGCGCACAGCGGCAGGTCGTAGTCGACGAGCTTGGCCTCGTCCCAGACGGCGGGCCCGGCGACGCCGTGCGGCGGCTCCAGGATCCCCATCTCGCGGCACCAGGAGACCAGCTCGCGCCTGGCGCCGTCCAGGTGGGGTGACAGGCGCAGCTCGAACGGCACGTACAGGTCGGGGATCCGCGAAGGACCCACCCGCTGGTACGGCACGTGCGTGAACGAGCGCACCCGCTTGGCCCCCAGCAGGTCGATCACGGACGACATGCCGAGCGGCCGGCTCGCCCCCGCCCGCTCGTTCATGTAGCGGCTGGAGCGCATGTGCCACTCGTGCCCGCCCGCCTGCCAGTCCTGCAGCCCCTTCACGTACGCCGCGACGCCGGCCGCGCTGAGCGGGTCGATGCCGTGCTCCACGAACAGCGGCCCCAGCTCGAAGACCGCGGTGTGCTCGAACTGCTGCAGCCGCGAGGTCAGCAGGTCGTTGACCGCGTTCGCGGCCTCCTGCGTGGAGCAGCCGAGGAACTTCTCCAGCACCAGCACCCCGTTGCTCAGCTCGCCCTCGTCGGTGACCTCCCGCTGGTAGGAGAACAGGTCGTTGCGCAGGTGCACGGCGTCGGAGAAGGCGTCCTTGAGCACCCGCAGCGGCCGGGAGCCCGCGATCACCGCCGGCACCTCGGCGCCCACCGCGTGCTCGACCAGCCCGGCCGACCAGGGCGCGCCGCCGACCTTGCGGCGCATCTCGATGTACTCGACGGGGTTGGCGACGCGGCCCCTGTTGATGTTGGCCAGCTCCCAGAGCGACTCGTCCAGCAGGTTGCGGGTGCTCTCGGCGAAGCGGGCCCGCCAGTCGAGCGACATGCTCGGCACCGTACGCGGCCACAGGTCGGCGAGGCCCGCCTCCACCGGGTTCTCCGGCTCGGGGACGGTCAGGTCGAGCCCCATGGGCATGAAGCGGGCCAGCCGCGCGAGATACTCCTTGCCGCCCTTGAGGTCGCCGGTCCGTTTGAAGAACTCCAGGAAGTGGTCGTCGAAGAAGAAGACCCACACGTACCAGTCGGTGATCAGGCCCAGCTCCTCCGCGTCGCAGTCGGGATGCGTATAGGCGCACATCAGCGGATAGTCGTGGGCGTCGAGGTCGGCCTCCTCCCAGACGCCCGAGCCTTCGAGCATGCCCATGTCGCGCGCCCACTGTTGGGAATGCACGCGGGCCTCGTCCAGGTGCCGGTTGAGCCGGGCCGGATACGGCAGATAGAAGTCCGGCAGTTCGAACGGCTGCGTCATGGTCGTCTCCTTCGCGTCGTCAACGTTCGGGCGGCAAGCGGCCCCGCCCGCCACAGGTGGCGGACGGGGCCGTGGGACGGTCTAGCCGTTGCGGCCGAGCTCGACGTCCTCCAGCACGCCCAGCGCGTCGGGCACCAGGACGGCGGCCGAGTAGTAGACGCTGACCAGGTAGGAGATGACCGCCTTCTCGTTGATGCCCATGAACCGCACCGACAGGCTCGGCTGGTACTCGTCGGGGATGCCGGTCTGGTGCAGCCCGACGACGCCCTGGTTCTCCTGTCCCGTCCGCATCAGCAGGAACGACGTGGTGCGCGCGGCGGAGACGGGGATCTTGTTGCACGGGAAGATCGGCACGCCCCGCCAGGCCGGCACCCGGTGCCCGTTGACCTCGCTCTGCTGCGGGTAGACGCCGCGCTTGCTGCACTCGCGGCCGAAGGCGGCGATGGCCTGCGGGTGGGCGAGGAAGAACGAGGGCTCCTTCCACACCGTGGACAGCAGGTCGTCGAGGTCGTCGGGGGTGGGCGGGCCGGAGCGGGTGCGGATGCGCTGGCTGAAGTCGGCGTTGTGCAGCAGGCCGAAGTCGCGGTTGTTGACCAGCTCGTCCTCCTGCCGCTCGCGCAGGGCCTCGATCGTGAGGCGGAGCTGCTGGTCGAGCTGGCTCATCGGCTGGTTGTACAGGTCGGAGACCCGGCTGTGCACGCGCAGGACGGTCTGGGCGACGCTCAGCTCGTACTCGCGGGGCGTCTGCTCGTAGTCCACGAACGTGCCGGGCAGCTCGGCCTCGCCCGTGTGGCCGGCGGACATGTTGATCGCGGCCTCGCCGTAGTCGTTCTGGGCGTGGTTCCCGCTGGTGCGCCAGGTCTCGACGTGCTCGCGCAGGGCGGGCGAGCGGTCGGCGACCTGCTCGTAGTCCTGCCTGGACAGCGTCAGCACGGTGGTGGCGGTCTTGGCGCGGGCGGTGAACTCGTACTGGCCGCCCTGGATGAGCACCTGCTCGCCGAGGTGGTCACCGTCGGCCAGCACGCCGAGGTTCTGGTCGTCCCCGTACGCGCCCCGCCCGACCTTGGCCACCCGCCCGTGGGCGATCAGCACCAGCCGGTCCACCTCTGCGCCCTCGGCGACGATCTCCTCGCCGGCCGCGACCTCGCGCTGGGTGAACCGGTCGGCCAGCGCCTCCAGCACCTCCATGTCGTCGAAGCCGCGCAACATGGGCAGCTCGGTCAGCTCGGCCGGGATCACCCGCACGTCGGCGCCCGTGGTGCTGAAGGTGATCCGGCCATCACCCAGTGTGTACGTCAGTCGCCGGTTCACCCGGAACACACCGCCCGAGCACTGGACCCACGGCAGCAGCCGCAGCAGCCAGCGGGAGGTGATCTCCTGCATCTGCGGCGGCGTCTTGGTCGTCGTCGCCAGCTGTTTGGCGGCATCGGTGCTGAGGCTGAGCTGACCGTTGCCGTTGGCGCTGCCGTTGCTCGGCGCGGTCGAGTGGGTCGTTTCTGTCATCGTGCACCACCAATCTGGATGTGCGGGCTAGCCGCGGTTGCGGGAGGTTCGGAGTTCGAGCGGAAGGGAGAACGTCAGGGTCTCCTCGGTCAGGGTCACCGGCTGGACGTCGGCGAACCCGCGGGCCGAGAGCCAGTCGAGTAACTCCGTGACCAGCGGCTCCGGCACGGACGCGCCGGAGCTGACCCCGACCGTGCGCACGCCGTCGAGCCAGCGCTCGTCGGCGTCGGAGGCCCGGTCGACCAGGTGGGCCGCGTCCGCTCCCGCGTTCACCGCGA
Source organism: Nonomuraea salmonea (assembly GCF_042428605.1). Classification (NCBI taxonomy): domain Bacteria; kingdom Bacillati; phylum Actinomycetota; class Actinomycetes; order Streptosporangiales; family Streptosporangiaceae; genus Nonomuraea; species Nonomuraea salmonea. The sequence goes on along the minus strand of NZ_JBHMCF010000038.1, from coordinate 226,187 downwards.
CCTCGACCAGCCGCCGCGAGTTGGAGGAGTTGGCCGAGCCGACCACGACCACCAGCTCGCACTCGGGCGCGATGCGCGCGACCGCCTCCTGACGGTTCTGGCTGGCGTAGCAGATGTCGTCGCTGGGCGGGTCGACCAGGCCGGGGAACCGCTCGCGCAGCCCTTCGACCGCCCGCATGGTCTCGTCCACGGCCAGCGTGGTCTGCGACAGCCAGCTCACCGGCTCGGAGCCGTCCAGCTCCAGCTCCTCCGGCCGCGCCGGGTCCATGACGTGGATGCGCTCGGGGGCCTCGCCCAGCGTGCCCTCGACCTCCTCGTGCTCAGCGTGCCCGATGAGCACGATCCGGTGCCCGGACTCGGCCATCCTGGCCGCCTCCTTGTGCACCTTGGTGACGAGCGGGCAGGTGGCGTCGATCGTCCGCAGGCCCCGCAGGCCCGCCGCCTCCTTCACCGCCGGGGCGACGCCGTGCGCCGAGAAGACGACCAGCGCCCCGTCGGGCACCTCGTCCAGCTCCTCGACGAAGACCGCGCCGCGCCTGGTCAGGTCGTCCACCACGAACGTGTTGTGCACGATCTGCTTACGCACGTAGACCGGCGCTCCGAAGCGCCGCAGCGCCTCCTCCACCGTGACGATCGCGCGTTCGACGCCCGCGCAGTAGCCGCGCGGGGCGGCGAGAAGTACCCGTCCCATGTTGGGGATCCCCTCACTTGCTGCGATGTGCGAGCTGGTCGGCCATCTCGGCGAGCACGCCGGCCGCCTCTGGCTTGACCTGCGCCTCGTTCAGTGCCGACATGGCCTGGCGGACGCGGTCCTCGATCATGTCCTCGACCCGGGCCAGCGCCCCGGTGTCGATGAGGATGCGGCGCACCTCCTCGGCGCGCTCCTCGGTCAGCTCCGGGTTGCCGTGCCAGGTGCGCAGGTGGGCGAGCTGGGCGGGGGAGGCGTGCTGCACGGCGTGCGCGTACATCACGGTCTGCTTGCCCTCGCGCAGGTCGTCCAGCGCCGACTTGCCGGTCTCCGAGGCCGAGCCGAACGTGCCGAGCACGTCGTCGCGGAGCTGGAACGCCTCCCCGAGCGGCACCCCGAACCTGGAGTAGGCGTCGAGCAGGTCGGGCGGCGCCCCGGCGAGCGCGCCGCCGATCTGCAGCGGCCGCTCGACGGTGTACTTCGCGCTCTTGTAGCGGATCACGGTCAGCGCCTGCGCCTCGGTCGCGCCGGAGCGCAACTGGGCGAGGACGTCGAGGTATTGGCCGCTGATGACCTCGGTGCGCATGGCGTCGAACAGGTGGTGCGCGGCACGCAGCCGCGCCGGGTCGATGCCGCAGGACGACAGCAGCGCGTCGGACCAGGCCAGGCTGAGCGTGCCGAGCAGGATGCCGCCGGCCCGGCCGAACGCCTCGGCGCCCGGACCACGGTGCAGCTCGGACAGGCTGCGGTGCACGGTGGCCTGCCCGCGGCGCAGGTCGCTGCCGTCCATGATGTCGTCGTGGATCAGCAGCCCCGCGTGACACAGCTCCAGTGCGGCGGCGGCGCTGATGATCTCCTCGCAGTCGTCGCCGCCGGCGCCGCGCCAGCCCCAGTAGCACAGCTGGGGCCGCACACGCTTGCCGCCGCCGAGGATGAAGTCCGCCAGCAGCCCGTACGCGGCCTCGACCCCGGGGTCGGAAACCGGGTTGCCCCAGTCTTCGAGAAAGCCGCAGAGCCGCTGGTCGATGCGGGCACCAAGGGAGTGCTGCGGGAAGCTCACCGGCATACGCGGCCCTTCTGTCGTCCGTCACTACCCCTAGTTACTCACTGAATACAGAGTGTGTAAAGTAGCTTTTGCGGCCCAAGCTTTCTTTTGCCACAGCAGTCACACGGCCTGGGGATGTCATGAAGACGCTGCTGACTCACGTGTCCACCCCCGACGACCTGCGCGCCCTTCCGGCCGAGCTGCTGCCGGGGCTGGCCCGCGAGATCCGCGACTTCCTCATCGAGAAGGTGAGCGCGGCGGGCGGCCACCTCGGCTCGAACCTCGGCATCGTCGAGCTGACGATCGCGCTGCACCGGGTCTTCGACTCGCCGGACGACGCGATCGTGTTCGACACCGGGCACCAGGCGTACGTCCACAAGATCCTCACCGGCCGCCGCGACGCCTTCGACGGGCTGCGCGTGCGCGGCGGGCTGAGCGGCTACCCCAGCAGGGACGAGTCGCCGCACGACCACGTCGACAGCTCCCACGCCTCCACCGCGCTCGCCTACGCCGACGGCATGGCCAAGGCGCGCCGGCTGGCCGGCGAGGGCGGCCGTTCCGTGGTCGCGGTGGTCGGCGACGGCGCGCTCACCGGCGGCGTGGCATGGGAGGCGCTCAACAACCTCGGCGCCGACCGGGGCCTGCCGGTCGTGGTCGTGCTCAACGACAACGGCCGCTCCTACGCCCCCACGGTCGGCGGGTGGGCCGAACACCTCGACCGGCTGCGGGCCGCGCCCGGGTTCAGCGTCTTCGAGAGCCTCGGCCTGCGCTACCTCGGCCCGGTCGACGGCCACGACATCGCCGCCCTTGAGCAGGCGCTGCGCACGGCCCGCGAGCTGCGCACGCCGGTCGTGGTCCACTGCGTCACCCGCAAGGGCCGTGGCTACGGCCCCGCCGTGCAGGACCTCGACGAGCACCTGCACGCCATCCCGGCTTCCGACCCGGCCACCGGACAGCCGCTGTCACCGCCGCGCGGCACCTGGACGCACGCCTTCTCCCACCACCTGTGCGCGCTCGGCGAGCGCCGCCGTGACGTGGTCGCCGTCACCGCCGCGATGCCGGGGCCCACCGGGGTCGCGGCGTTCGGGCGGCGCTTTCCCGGGCGGATGTTCGACGTCGGCATCGCCGAGCAGCACGCCATGGCCTCGGCGGCCGGCATGGCGATGAGCGGGCTGCATCCGGTAATCGCGATCTACGCCACGTTCCTCAACCGGGCCGTCGACCAGGTGCTGATGGACATCGCGCTGCACCGGCTACCCGTGACGCTCGTGCTCGACAGGGCCGGGATCACCGGGCCCGACGGGCCGAGCCACCACGGCATGTGGGATCTCGCGACGCTGGCGGTCGTGCCGGGGCTGCGGGTGGCCGCGCCGCGCGACGCCGTACGGCTGGGGGAGTTGCTGGACGAGGCGGTCGCCTGCGACGGGCCCACGGCGCTGCGCTTCCCCAAGGTGGCGGTCGAGGCGGAGATCCCGCCCGTCGGCAGCGTGGGCGAGGTGGACGTGCTGGCGTCGGGCGGTCAAGACGTGCTGCTGGTCGCGGTCGGCGCGATGGCCGGGCCGTGCCTGAGCGCGGCGGCGCTGCTGGCCGGGTCGGGCATCGGGGTGAGCGTGGTCGATCCGCGGTGGGTCATCCCGGTCTCACCCGACCTGCGCAAGGCGGTCGGCGGCAGCCGGCTGGTGGTGACCGTCGAGGACGGCATCGCCTCCTCGGGGGTCGGCGCGCTCGTCCGCCAGGGGTGCGCGCCCGGCCAGGGAGTGCTCAACCTGGGCCTGCCGTGCGCGTTCATCGGTCAGGGCGGGCGCTCTGAGCTGCTGGCCGAGGCGGGGCTGACCGGCCAGGGCATCGCGCGGGCGGCCGGCGACGCCCTGCGCGCCCTCGACCGCACCTGACCCCGCCTCAAGCGGTGTGCGGTGGACGGCCCAGCTCGAAGGTCATGCCGTGGCTGCTCGCCGTCGTGGTCACCGGGCGGCGGAGCAGTTCGCTCGCGCGGTGCGCCACCTCCTGGAACTGGCGCTGCCGCTCGGGGGTGTCGGCGGACGCCAGGCGGACGGAGCCCTTCTGCGCGAGCTCCTGGGCCAGCCACTGCCCCATGGAGGTGTAGAAGCGCGCCTCCTCGTCGGCGTCGAGCGGGGCCGGCCGCACGCGGCCGGTCTCGGGCGCGGGACGGTGCACGACGTGCGGCTCCAGGACGGATTCGCCGGCACGGGGCTCCAGGGGGTTCTCCATGCGGCGCAGTCTAGGACGGCGAGCCCGGTTGGCGGCGCCGTTTGACGCTCTGCGTGGGGGTATGCGGCATTTGTCCCCGGCATCGAGGAGCCGAGCATGAAGGCAGTCACCTGGCACGGCAAGCGCGACGTACGGGTCGAGGAAGTGCCCGACCCCGCCATCAAGGAGCCCAACGACGCGGTCATCAGGGTCACCAGCAGCGGGATCTGCGGCTCCGACCTGCACCTGTACGAGGTCCTCGGCCCCTTCATGACCGAGGGCGACATCCTCGGTCACGAGCCCATGGGCGTCGTCGAGGAGGTCGGCTCCGCCATCACCACGCTCAAGCCCGGCGACCGCGTCGTCATCCCGTTCAACATCTCCTGCGGCCACTGCCACATGTGCGGCCTGGAGATGTACGCGCAGTGCGAGACCACCCAGGTGCGCGAGCAGGGCATGGGCGCCGCGCTGTTCGGCTACACCAAGCTGTACGGCCAGGTCCCCGGCGGCCAGGCCGAGTACCTGCGGGTGCCCGAGGCCCAGTTCGGCCCCATCAAGGTCCCGGACGGGCCGCCGGACGAGCGGTTCGTCTACCTGTCGGACGTGCTGCCCACCGCCTGGCAGGCCGTCGCGTACGCCGACATCCCCGAGGGCGGCAGCGTCACCGTGTTCGGCCTCGGCCCGATCGGCCAGATGTGCGCCCGCATCGCCCGTCACCTCGGCCACCGCGTGCTCGCCGTGGACGGCATCACCGCCCGCCTGGAGCTGGCCCGCCGCCACGGCATCGAGGTCATCGACGCCAGCGAGGTCACCGACGTGCCAGGCGAGGTCAGGGAGCGCACGTCGGGGCGCGGCACCGACTCCGTCATCGACGCGGTCGGCATGGAGGCGCACGGCTCGCCCGCCGCCAAGCTCGCCCAGACGCTCACCGGCCTGCTGCCCGACGCCGTGGCCGCGCCGCTCATGGCGAACGCGGGCGTCGACCGGCTGAACGCGCTCAACCAGGCCATCGAGACCGTCAGGCGCGGCGGCGTCATCTCCATCACCGGCGTCTACGGCGGCATGGCGGACCCGCTGCCCATGCTGCGCCTGTTCGACAAGGGCGTCACGCTGCGCATGGGGCAGGCGCACGTCAAGCGCTGGGTGAGCCCGATCATGCCGCTGGTCACCGACGACAGCGATCCGCTGGGCGTGATGGACCTCGCCACCCACCGGATGCCGCTGGACCAGGCGCCGCAGGCGTACGAGATGTTCCAGAAGAAGGCGGACGGCGCGGTGAAGATCCTGCTCAAGCCCTGACCGCTGGTTTCGCCGCCGCGGGCTCGGGCAGCGGTGCTGCCATGAGAGTCGTAGTGGTGGGAGCCACGGGGAACGTGGGCACCAGTGTGGTGCGTGCGCTGGCCGCGGACGACGACGTCACCTCGATCGTCGGCGTCGCCCGCCGGCTGCCGGGCTGGCGGGCGGAGCGCACCGAATGGCACCAGGCCGACGTGGCGACCGCCGACCTGACCAGGATCTTCGACGGCGCGGACGCCGTGGTGCATCTGGCGTGGCTGTTCCAGCCGACCAGGGACCCGGCGATCACCTGGCGGGCGAACGTGCTCGGCAGCATGCGCGTCTTCCGCGCCGCGGCGGAGGCCGGGGTGCCGGCGCTGGTGCACGCCTCGTCGGTGGGGGCCTACTCGCCGGGGCCCAAGGACCGGCCGGTGGACGAGAGCTGGCCCACGCACGGCTGGCCCGGGGCGGCGTACGGGCGGGAGAAGGCGTACGTCGAGCGGGTGCTCGACGTCTTCGAGCACGATCACCCGAACATCAGGGTCGTCCGCATGCGGCCCGGCTTCATCTTCCAGCGGGCGGCGGCGACCGAGCAGCGCAGGCTGTTCGGCGGGCCGCTCGTGCCGCGGCGGATGATCAAGGCGGGCCGGGTGCCGTTCGTGCCGGACATCCCCGGGCTGCGGCTGCAGGTGCTGCATGCCGAGGACGCGGCGCAGGCGTACCGGCTGGCCGTGACCAGGCCCGTGCACGGCGCGTTCAACCTGGCCGCCGAGCCCGTGCTGGACCCGGGCGACCTCGCCGAGCTGCTGGGCACGCGCACGGTGCGGGTGCCGCCCAAGCTGGCCATGGCGGCGGTCTCCGCCGCCTGGAACCTGCGGCTCGTGCCGGCCTCGCCCGGGCTGCTGGAGATGGCGCTGCGGATCCCGCTCATGCGGACCGACCGGGCCAGAGACGTGCTGGGCTGGATGCCCGAGCATTCGTCGCGCGAGGCGATGCAGGCGTTGTTCGAAGGGCTGCGGGAGGGCGCGGGCATGGACACCGCGCCGCTGGCCCCCGACGGCGGCCCGGCCGGGCGGGTCCGCGAGCTGGCCTCGGGCGTGGGCAGACGTCCTTGACACTCTGACTTTGTGTAAATTCCGGGGGTCGGGGAAAAGGATCACATGAGGTCCGGAAGCGCGGCCTGTGTCGGAATTGGCACGGAGGAGCGCATGCGCGTGTTGTTCAGCCAGACCTTCACCTTCCACGACGTCGGCAGGCTGCGCCACGAGGTCGCCGAGCGCGCCGGGAGTTGCGGGCTCCACGGGGTGAGACTCGACGACTTCGTGCTCGCCGTGCACGAGAGCGTGGTCAACGCCGTCGAGCACGCGGGCGGGCACGGCCGGTTGCGGCTGTGGACGGTCGACGGCGTCATCAGGGCCGAGACGAGCGACCGGGGCGCGGGCATCCCGGAGCCGTACGTGGACGGCGACAAGCAGGCGTCAGGACAGGCGTGCACAGGGCGCGGCCTCTACCTGATCCGCCGATTGTGCGACGCGGCCGACCTGCTCACCGGGCCGGAGGGCACCCGGGTGCTGCTCACCATGCGGTTACCGCGCGGCGCCGACCTGCCCGTGCGCAGGGGCATGCGGCGGATCAGGGTCGTCGCCCCCGGAGACGGGCACTCCGGCCACTTCACCGCCTGATCATTCACCGTCCCGCGCGCGGCTGACCAGCGCAGCGCCGGGTAGTCTCGTAGGGACGGAGAGGATCACCACGTGAGCGGCGACATGCCATCCCCCGAGATCATCGCTCCCGTCCGGCGTCTCGGCCGGCGAGAGTTCGATTTCGAGCGCCAGGTCGCGATCATGGCCATCGTCAACAGGACGCCCAACTCCTTCCACGACCAGGGCCGCACCTTCGAGCTCGACCAGGCGGTCGCGGCGGCCACGAAGGCCGTGTCCGAAGGGGCCGACTGGGTCGACATCGGCGGGTTCGCTTTCAGCGCCGCCCAGGCTCCGATCAGCGTGGCCGAGGAGATCGACCGGGTGGCGCCCGTCATCGCCAGGGTCAGGGCCGCCACCGACGCCGTGATCTCGGTCGACACCCACCGGCCCGAGGTGGCCGAGGCCGCCGTCGCGGCCGGCGCCGACGTCATCAACGACACCAACGGCCTGCGCGAGCCGGGCATCGCCGAGGTCGCGGCGGCCACCGGCGCGGCCGTGGTCGTCACCCACAGCCTGGGCGGGCCGGGCCGGCGGGTGCTGCGGCCCAGCTACGCCGACGTCGTCACCGAGGTGGCCGACTATCTGCGGGAGCGGGTGGCGTACGCGCTGAAGGCCGGCATCGCGCCCGAGAAGATCATCATCGACCCCGGCCACGACCTCAACAAGAACACCTTCCACTCCCTTGAGCTGACCCGCCGCCTCGAGGAGATCACCGCGATCGGCTATCCGACGCTGGTCGCGCTGTCCAACAAGGACTTCATCGGCGAGACGCTCGACCGGCCGCAGGGCGAGCGCAAAGAGGGCACGATCGCGGCCAACGTGGTCGCCGTCCTCAAGGGGGCGCGCATCCTGCGGGTCCACGACGTCGCGGCCACCGTCGCCTCCATCCGCATGATCGAGGCCGTGCTCGGCTGGCGCGGCCCGCTCGCCCCCCGTCACAACCTGGCATGAGGAGGTTCGCCACGTGACTCAGCGCAAGCCCATCGGGATGCCCTTCGAGAGCTGGATCGACCGGCAGATCCGCGAGGCGGAGGAGCGCGGCGAGTTCGACGACCTGCCCGGCAAGGGCAGGCCGCTGCCCGGTGAGGGCAAGCCGCTCGACGAGATGTGGTGGGTGAAGCAGAAGATCGAGCGCGAGGGGCTGTCGATGCCGCTGCCCCCGACGCTGGCGCTGCGCAAGGACGCCGAGAAGGCGCTGGCCGCGGCGCGTGACGCCCGGTCCGAGGCCGAGGCGCGGCGGATCGTCGAGGAGATCAACGAGCGCATCCGCGAGGCGATCCGCACGGGGCTGTCGGGGCCGCCGCTCAACCTGATGCCGTTCGACGTGGACGACGTCGCCGCCGAGTGGCGCCGCACCCACCGCTGACCCTCCTTGAAGGCGCGTAGGCGCCAGGTCATGCCCGCACGGCTCCCTGAAGGCGCCGCGTGCCGCCGGGCCGGTCCCACGCGTGGGACCGGGGTCCGGGCGCGGCGGCCCGGACCCCGGTCCGGTTGCTGAGGGACCCGGGTCAGGCGGGTCCCTCTGGCCGGCCGGCGCCCCGGGTCAGGCGGGACGCCGGTCGGCCGGGTCTAGTTGATCGGCGGGTAGGCGTTCTGCAGCAGCTGGCGGAACTGCGCCGAGAACCACTGGCCGGAGATCGGCGCGTCGGCCAGGGCGCCCGACATGTTGTTGCCGTTGAGGTCGTTGCCCTCGTACGTCGGGTCGCACATCCGGTCGAAGCGCTTGCCCTCGTCGTTGTCGATCTCCTCGCTGGCGCCGTCGGACTCGCCCGGAGGCTTGACCCAGACGTAGGCGTCGATGCCGCTGGCGGGCGCGGCGGTCGGGCGGGCGCCCATGCCGGCACCGCTCTGGTTGCACCAGTTACCGGCGTGGATGCGCCGGTCGACGCGGGACTGGTCGACGAACTGGTCCACGTTGGTCGCGGTGCTCGGGCCGCCCGGGCGGGCGCTGCCGCCCCAGCCGTTGCGCGAGGTGTCGATCAGCATGCCGAGGCCGGAGCGGAAGCCCTTGGCCACCAGGGCGTTGCGCAGGGCGACGGCGAAGGACTGCTCGTCGACGTAGTAGTTCCAGTCGACCCACTTGGACTGGCGGACCGAGGTGCCGTTCACCGTGGTGTTGACGGTGAAGTGCGGCTCGACCGTGGCGGAGTAGTTGGCGGTGTTGACGATGAAGCCGTCCACGCTGTCCACGCCGTCGGCGGTGCCGGCCACCGTCTCGTAGAAGAGGTTGACGGAGGGCTGGAAGTTCGAGTCCCAGCCGAGCCAGGCGTGGTGGGCGGCGTCCACGTAGGTGTAGACGTTGGGGATCGCGTGGAGCTGGTCGAGCGCGTACCGGACGCCGTCACGGTAGCCGCCGGCGCCGTTGGCCTCGCGGCAGTCGGCGAACCTGTCGAGGTTCGTGACCAGGTTCGGCAGCGAGTCGGGCTCGATGATGGTGACGATGCGCAGGTTCGCGTAGGCGGAGTCGCCGAGGATGTCGGCGATCGGGTCGATGTACTCCGTCTTGTAGCGGTTGAAGCCGTTCTCCGAGATGCGCAGCTCGCCGTTGGAGGCCAGCGCCGAGCAGTCGCGGTTCGGCAGGTTGTAGATGACGACCTGGATGGTCAGCGGCGCGGAGCCGTTGGCGGCGTCCTGCCTGACGGCCTCGTCCATGTGCTCGCGCAGGCTCAGCGCGTCGCCCGGGCCCTCGATGGCGGCGGTGCGGTCCATCCACACGGCGGTGGAGGTGTCGGCGACGGCGTCGCCGCCCGGCTCGGCCGCGGCCCTGGCGCTCCAAGTGGGGTTCACGTAGCCGGTGGCGCCGGAGTACGGGTTCTCCACGTGGGTGGGCGTGGGGCCGCCGTCGTCGTCGGCCTCGGTGGCGGTGACCGTACGCGAGGTCAGGCCGGTCGAGGCGACGGTGAAGGTGCGGGAGCCGTTCGCCGAGTCGGAGTCCTGCGCGGCGGCCAGGGTGACCGTCTGCGGGGTGTTCCAGTTCGACGTGCTGAAGGTGAGCGAGCCGCCGGACCCGACGGTCAGGTCGGAGTCGCCGCTGCCGGCCGTCGTGGTGACGGTCACGCTGGAGGACGGCTGCGCGGCCAGGCGCGCGGTGAACGTGCCGGTCGAGCCCTCGGGGACGGTCACCGAGGTCGGCGTCACGACGATGGCCTGCTCCACCGTGGCGTCGTCGTCCACCTCGGTCGCGGTGAGCGTGGCGCCGGTGACGCCGCTGCCGCCGACACTGAAGGCGGCGGTGCCCGCGGTGGTGTCGGAGTCCTGCGCGGCGGCCAGGGTGACCGTCTGCGCGGTGCTCCAGTTGCTCGGGGTGAAGGTGAGCGAGGAGCCCGAGCTGACCGTCAGGTCGGTGTCGCCGCTGGTGCGGGCGGTGGCGACGGTGACGTTCGAGCTGGGCGCGGCCGACAGGCGCGCGGTGAACGTGGCCGTGCCGCCCTCGTTGACGGCCACGGAGCTGGCCGACAGGATCACCGACGGGGTGGTGGGCGTGGTGTCACCGCAGGTGGTGCCGTTGACGGAGAACGTCTCCGGGCTGGGGTTCGTGCCCGTCCAGGTGCCGTTGAAGCCGACGGAGACCGACGCGCCGGTGGCCAGGCTGCCGTTGTACGGCATGTTGGTGCCGGTGACGCGGGCGCCCGACTGGCTCCAGTTCGCGCCCCAGCCGCTGGGGGTGTACTTCTGGTTCGTGGTCGGATAGTCGAAGGCCAGCGTCCATGAGGAGATCGGGTCGCCGGTGTTCTTCAACGTGATGTTCGCGGTGAAACCGCCCTGACCAGGGCTGCTCGTCCACGAGTTGGCTGTGTAGGTCACGTCGCAGGCGACGGCGGCGTTCGCGGCCGTGCTCTGGCCTGCGACGAGCCCTAAGGCCGCGACACTCGCGGCGGTCATGGTCACGGCCCATTTGCGGAGGCCGCGGTGGAGTCTCACTTGCGATCATCTCCAGTACTAGGTGGCTGGGAGCGCTCCCATGGTCTGCCGCCCTCGCGACGGTGTACAGAGCGCGGTTCTCTGGAGGGCCGCCGCCGCCCCGCATGCTCGTCTAATGCCCCGGAACGTGGATGAAACTTTCATCCCGGGCAGCCTGGTGAGAGGAAACGCGAGGGTTACCGCGACGCCATTCCGTTGACATACGAGCGAGGTCACCCACAATCCCGTTTGGGAGCGCTCCCACATCCCTACTCCCATGGAGACCCCGTGAAGCACAGACCTCCGATCCTCTTGACCCGCTTATCGAGGCGGCTCGCCGTGGCCACCTCCCTGGTCCTCGCGGCCGGGCTGACCTCGGCCATCACGGCGGCCCCCGCCCAGGCGGCCGTGGCGTGCGACGTGACGTACGCCGCCAACCAGTGGACCAGCGGCCAGGGCCAGGGCGGTTTCACCGCGAACATCACGTTGAAGAACACCGGCGACCCCATCACGTCGTGGACGCTGGCCTTCGACTTCCCGACCACCGGCCAGCGCTACACGCCGAGCGGCTGGGGCGCGAACTGGAGCCAGTCGGGCACCCGCGTCACGGCCACCAACATGCCGTGGAACGGCAACCTGGCCACCGGCGCCAGCACCAGCATCGGCTTCAACGGCACCTGGACGGGCAGCAACCCGAGCCCGGAGACGTTCAGCGTGAACGGCGTGACCTGTGGCGGCACGGGCAGTGCGCCCAGCGTCGCGCTGACCTCGCCGACCGCGGGCCAGACGTTCACCGCCCCGGCCACCGTGCCGATCGCGGCGACCGCCTCCGACTCCGACGGCACGGTCACCAAGGTCGACTTCTACCAGGGCTCCACCCTGCTCGGCACCGACACCTCCTCGCCCTACAGCTACAGCTGGGCGAACGTGGCGGCCGGCAGCTACTCCATCACCGCCCGTGCCACCGACAACTCCGGCCAGGTGACCACCTCGTCGCCGGTCGGCATCACGGTCTCGCCCAACAGCGGCCCCGCGCTGGTCGTCAGCCCGACGACGGTGTCCGTGCCCGAGACGGGCGAGGCGACCTTCGGCGTGCGGCTGTCGCAGGCGCCCTCGTCGAGCGTGACCGTCTCCGTCGCCCGCGCCAGCGGTGACGCCGACCTCACGGTCTCGCCGTCGTCCAGGACGTTCACCACGTCGAACTGGAACACCGCGCAGAACTTCACGATCAGCGCGGCCGACGACGACGACACGACCGCCGGCTCGGCCGTCTTCCGGGTCAGCGCCACCGGCTACACCGCCGTCGACGTGACCGCCAACGAGGCGGACGACGACGTCGGCGGCGACAACGAGTACGTGCAGCGCTTCGTGGAGCTCTACAACGAGATCCACGACCCGGCCAACGGCTACTTCTCGCCCGAGGGCGTGCCGTACCACTCGATCGAGACGTTCATGGTCGAGGCGCCCGACCACGGGCACGAGACCACGTCCGAGGCCTACAGCTACTACCTGTGGCTGGAGGCGGCCTACGGGCGGGTGACCGGCGACTGGTCGAAGTTCAACACCGCGTGGGCGTCGATGGAGAAGTACATCATCCCGTCCACGGCCGACCAGCCGACGAACTCCTTCTACGACCCGTCGAAGCCGGCCACGTACGCGTCGGAGCACAACGACATCACCCAGTACCCGACGGAACTGGAGACCGGCGTCAGCGTCGGCACCGACCCGATCGCGAACGAGCTGCAGAGTGCGTACGGCACCCGCGACGTCTACGGCATGCACTGGCTGCTGGACGTCGACAACACCTACGGCTTCGGCCGCTGCGGCGACGGCACCACCAAGCCCGCCTACATCAACACCTACCAGCGCGGCGCCGAGGAGTCGGTCTTCGAGACGATCCCGCAGCCGTCCTGCGACACCTTCGAGCACGGCGGCCCGAACGGCTTCCTGGACCTGTTCACCAAGGACGCCTCGTACGCCAAGCAGTGGAAGTACACCAACGCCCCCGACGCGGACGCCCGCGCCGTGCAGGCCGCCTACTGGGCGCTGACCTGGGCCAAGGAGCAGAACAAGGCCGGCGACATCTCCGCCACCGTGGCGAAGGCCGCCAAGATGGGCGACTACCTGCGCTACGCGATGTACGACAAGTACTTCAAGCAGCCCGGCTGCACGAGCCCCTCGTGCCCGGCCGGCACCGGCAAGAACGCCTCCAACTACCTGCTGAGCTGGTACTACGCGTGGGGCGGCGCGACCGACGCCAACGCCGGTTGGGCCTGGCGCATCGGCTCCAGCCACAACCACGCGGGCTACCAGAACCCGTTCGCGGCCTGGGCGCTGTCGAACGTCAACGAGCTCAAGCCGAAGAGCGCCACCGGCGCCACCGACTGGAGCACCAGCCTCACCCGGCAGCTGCAGTTCTACACCTGGCTGCAGTCGGATGAGGGCGCGATCGCGGGTGGCGCGACCAACAGCTGGGAGGGCGGCTACGGCACGCCGCCGTCGAACCTGCCGAAGTTCCACGGCATGGCCTACGACTGGCAGCCCGTCTACCACGACCCGCCGTCGAACCAGTGGTTCGGCTTCCAGGCGTGGACGATGGACCGCGTGGCGCAGCTCTACTACGCCACCGGCAACACCGATGCCAAGGCGCTGCTCGACAAGTGGGTGGCGTGGGCGCTCGACCACACCACCGTCAACGCCGACGGCACCTACGAGGTGCCCTCCACACTGGAGTGGTCCGGCCAGCCGGCCGGCAACTTCAACGCCACGACCGGCATGCCGCCGGCCAACCCCGGCCTGCACGTGACCGTCAAGGACTACACGCAGGACGTCGGCGTGGTCGGCGCGTACGCCAAGGTGCTCATGTACTACGCGGCCAAGGCCAACCACGCCGAGGCGCGCGACACGGCCAAGGCGCTGCTCGACGGCGTCTGGGAGAACCGTGACGACAAGGGCGTCTCGGTGCCGGAGACCAAGGCCGACTACCGGCGCCTGAACGACCCCGTCTACGTCCCGCCGGGCTGGAGCGGCACCATGCCGAACGGCGACCCGATCAACTCGAACTCCACGTTCCTGTCGATCAGGTCGTTCTACGAGGACGACCAGGACTGGCCGAAGGTCGAGGCGTACCTCGACGGCACCGGCCCCGCCCCCGTCTTCAACTACCACCGGTTCTGGGCGCAGGTGGACGTCGCCGTCGCCCTCGCCGAGTACGGGCGGCTCTTCCCGTGAGAAAAGCAGCACTGATCGCTGCGGCGTCGCTGGTCCTGCCCCTTCTGGGGGCGGGGCCGGCGGCCCACGCCGCTGAGACCGCGCAGGCGGCGCCCGCCTTCGCCTACGGTGAGGCGCTGCAGAAGTCGCTGTGGTTCTACGAGGCCCAGCAGTCGGGCGCGCTGCCCGACTGGAACCGCGTCTCCTGGCGCGGCGACTCGGGCCTGGACGACGGCGACGACGTCGGGGTGGACCTGACGGGCGGCTGGTACGACGCGGGCGACCACGTCAAGTTCGGCTTCCCGATGGCCTTCTCCGCCACCATGCTGGCCTGGGGCGCGGTCGAGTACCGCGACGCCTACGCCTCCTCCGGCCAGCTCACCCACCTGCTCAACAACCTCAAGTTCGTCAACGACTACTTCATCAAGGCCCACCCGTCGGCGAACGTGCTCTACGGGCAGGTCGGCAACGGCGGCACCGACCACGCCTGGTGGGGGCCGGCCGAGGCGATGGCGATGAACCGGCCGGCGTACAAGATCGACGCGTCGTGCGGCGGGTCGGACCTCGCGGGGGAGACGGCGGCGGCGATGGCGGCCTCCTCGATCGTCTTCCGCCCGACGAACCCCTCCTACGCCGACACGCTGGTGACGCACGCCAAGCAGCTGTACTCCTTCGCCGACACGGTCAGGAAGAAGTACACCGAGTGCATCACCGACGCCTCCAGCTTCTACAACTCGTGGAGCGGCTACAACGACGAGCTGGTGTGGGGCGCGATCTGGCTCTACCGGGCCACGAACGACGCCTCCTACCTGGCCAAGGCCGAGGCCGGCTACGCGAACCTCGGCACTGAGCCGCAGACCAGCACCAAGTCGTACAAGTGGACGATCGCCTGGGACGACAAGTCGTACGGGGCGTACGTGCTGCTGCACAAGCTGACCGGCAAGCAGCAATACCTGGACGACGCCAACCGGTGGCTTGACTACTGGACGGTCGGGGTGAACGGGCAGAAGGTGCCCTACTCGCCGGGTGGCCAGGCCGTGCTCGACCGGTGGGGCTCGCTGCGCTACGCGGCCAACACCGCGTTCGCGGCGCTGGTGCACAGCGACACGATCACCGACGCCACGCGCAAGGCCCGCTACCACGACTTCGCGGTGGGGCAGATCGACTACGCGCTCGGCGACAACCCGCGCAACTCCTCGTACGTGATCGGCTTCGGCGCCAACCCGCCGAAGAACCCGCACCACCGTACGGCGCACGGCTCGTGGACCGACCAGCTCACCAATCCCGAGCAGACCCGCCACACGCTGTACGGCGCCCTCGTCGGCGGCCCGCCCGACCCGAACGACGCCTACACCGACAAGCGCGACGACTACGTGATGAACGAGGTCGCCACCGACTACAACGCCGGCTTCACCAGCGCGGTGGCCCGGCTCTACAAGGAGTACGGCGGCGAGCCCGCGGCGAACTTCCCCGCCGAGGAGACCCCCGACGGCCCCGAGATCTTCGTCGAGGCCGGCGTGAACGCCTCCGGCTCGACGTTCACCGAGATCAAGGCCATCGTGCGCAACCAGTCGGCGTGGCCGGCGCGGGTGCTGTCGGACGGGAAGTTCCGCTACTACTTCACGCTCGACGGCGACACGACGGCCTCGCAGATCACCGTCTCGTCCGCCTACACGCAGTGCGCGGCTCCGGTGCTGCGGCAGGCGAGCGGCCGTACGTACTACGCGGAGATCGACTGCTCCGGGCAGGCCATCGCGCCCGCCGGGCAGTCGCAGCACCGCAGGGAGGTGCAGTTCAGGATCGCCAGCTCGGGGACGTGGGACCCGGCCAACGACTGGTCGTACCAGAGCATCCCGACCACGCCGGGCACCACGCCGGTGCGGACGGACCGCATCACCCTCTACAGCGGCGCCACCAAGATCTGGGGTGAGCCCCCGGGTCAGGAGGAAGAGGACACGACACCGCCCAGCAAGCCGGGCAAGCCCGCGGTCTCCGCGATCACGGGCTCGTCGGCCCGGCTGACCTGGACGGCCTCGACCGACGACGTGGGCGTGGCCGGGTACGACGTCTACCTGGGGTCCACCAAGGCAGGCACGGCCACCACCACGTCCTTCGACCTGACCGGGCTCACCCCCGCCACGGACTACACCGCCCACGTGGTGGCCAGGGACGCGGCGGGCAACACCTCGGCGGAGTCCGACGCGACCGCCTTCACCACCACGGAGTCCACCGACGGGACGCCGCCCAGCAGGCCGGGGAAGCCGGCGGTGTCCGGGATCACCGCGACCGGCGCCCGGGTGAGCTGGACGGCGTCCACGGACGACGTGGGCGTGGCCGGATATGACGTCTACCTGGGGTCCACCAAGGCAGGCACGGCCACGTCCACGTCGTTCGACCTCACCGGGCTGACCGCGAGCACCGCGTACACGGTGACCGTGGTGGCGCGGGACGCGGCGGGCAACAGCTCGACGGCCTCCGAGGCCACCTCGTTCACCACGTCCGGCGGGTCGTCGGGCGGGTGCGCGGCGGCGTACAAGGTGATCGGCTCGTGGGGCGGCGCCTTCCAGGCGGAGGTGACGGTCACCAACGCCGGCACGTCCGCCATCAGCGGCTGGACGGTCACCTGGAGCTCACAGAACACGATCACGCAGCTCTGGGGTGGCCGGCACACCGTGTCAGGCGGCACGGTGACGGTGCGGAACGAGTCGTGGAACGGCTCGCTCGCGCCCGGCGCGTCGGCGACGTTCGGCTTCATCGCCAACGGGACGTCCACGACGCCGGAGCTCACCTGCACGCCCGCATGAAAGACCCCGCCCCCGCCGCAGGAGCGGCGGGGGCGGTTCCACTGAACCCGTCGGCCCGCACGTGCGTATGAGGAGGTGAGGCGAACCCTTCAGTCCCTGCCCGAAGACCATCCCCGCCCGGATGGGACGGACGCGGCCGAACCTCCACTCGGCCGCGTCCGTTTTTTTTCGCGTCCGGACCCTCACCCGGCCCTTGTCCACGTGGACGGCCTTCGTCCGGACGGCCTTGTTGAAGGGCGCGGCCGGGGCTTCCGCCCCGGCCGTTCGGTCTCTAGGGTTTCCCGGCCGCCGAAGTGGCCAGGGTGAAGCGTTCGCGGGCCGCCTCGATGGCGGCGTCGTCGGAGAAGTCCTCGAACGCCTCCTGGTGGTAGCGCTCGGGGATGAGCCGCTTGACCCTGTCGGGGTAGCCGGCGCCCGGCTCGGGCACCCGCACCTGCGGCGGGATGCTGATCTTCACGGCGATCGGCCCCGAGGCCCGGACGGACGACGCCCACTCGGGGCTCTCCCCGGTGATGGCGCACATGTGGCGGGCGTAGACCCAGCGCACCTCGACCAGGGAGGTGGCGTTCGGAGGTTCGGTGCCGAAGGGCTCCACGGCGCACACGACGCCGGAGTCGAAGCTGTGCCCGTGGGCGTGGTGCTCGCCGGGTGAGGCCTGCTCGAGTATCAGGGTCACCTGCGCGGCGAGCTCGTCGTTCAGCGTGGAGGACGGCTGTCTGGCCGCGAAGAACATCACCCCGGCCAGGGTGACCCCGGCCAGGGTGATGGTCGCCGCGATGAGCCCGCGACGCGTTTTGATCACGGGCTGGTGCAGGTCAGGCTCGGTGCGGGGTTCGGGACCGAGCCGGTGGCGTTGAACCCGAACGTGGCGGACGCGCCGGGCGCGAGCTGCCCGTTGTACGTGGCGTTCTTGACCGCCACGTTGGGCGCTTGCCCGGACAGCACGCCGTTCCACGGTGAGCCGTCGAAGTTCTGCCCGCCGGTGTAGGTCCACTTGACGGTCCAGCCGTTGATGGCGCTGGTGCCGTTGTTCTTGACCGTCACCTCACCCTGGAAGTGGCCGGCCCAGCCGGTGTCGGTGGCCTTCCACGTGGCGGTGCAGTCGCCGGTGGGCGGCGGGTCCGTCGGGTCGGGGTCGGGGTCGGGGCCGGGCGAGCTGCCGCCGGGGCCGACGCCGGTCACTTCGCCGTTGCCGCCGTCGAAGACGACGTCGGAGCAGCTGTAGAAGTTCTCGTTGCTGTCGGAACGGATCCAGTGGGTGAAGATGATGTGCCGGCCGCTCTTACCGGACGGGAGCTGGGCGTTCCAGTAGTAGTAGTTGAGGCCGCCCGCTCCGCCGGACTTGGGCGGGTTGCTGACGCTGCCGAAGCGCTCCAGGTCCGACCACTTCAGCGGCGAGCTGGGGTTCCAGCCGTCCCTGGTGATGTAGTAGTCGAACTTGCCGGGGTGCTCGGCCCAGTTGCTGTGCCGCATCTGGATGTTGGCGCCCGACGTGAGGTGGGTGGTGGGCCAGTCGGTGCGGGCCGCGTTGTAGGCCGAGAAGTCGTAGGGGCCGCCGGTGCCGCCGCTGCAGATCTGGCCGTCGGGGATGAAGCCGGTGGTCCGGCCGGCGCCGTCGGAGCGCAGGACCGCGAACCAGTTGTAGAGGGGGGTGGCGCCGCTCTGGTTGACGGCGGAGGCGCACGCGGGGTTGTAAGGCTGGATCTGCCCGTTCTCCCGCAGGGCGTCCTGCCAGCACAGGAACGTACGGCTGCCGGGGAACATCGACACGCCGTGCGCCTGTGCCTGTGTGGGCACCATTAACGCTGAGGTGATGAGGACGAGGACGGCGGTGAGTGCCGCCGACTTGAACAACTTCATGGAGATTCCCTTGCGCTGACGACAGAGGAAACCTGCCCACGACCTGCCCGCCCGGCCTGCGCATTGAATCATGCTTTTTCGGGATTCGACAATCTTCCGTGAAACTTTCAACCGATCTTGGTCATGGTTTGTGCTGGTGGTCGTACGTGGGGGCCATGAAGCACGTACGAAATGCTTGCCGGAGTTTCGTGGCGGCTGGAGGCTGACGTAGTGGGAGCGCTCCCACTACACTCCCCTGTCAGAGAGGCGGGAGCTACACGCCATGAGGCACGCGCACATCTACCTGATCATCGGGGCGTTACTCAGCCTCGGCCTGTTCGCCTCACCGGCGAAGGCCGCGCCGGTGATCTGCGAGAAGTACGGCTCCACGAGCATCCAGAACGGCCGCTACGTCGTCATGAACAACGTCTGGGGCGCGAGCACGGCCCAGTGCATCGACGTCAACCAGAACGGCGGCTTCACCGTCACCCAGTCCGCGCACAACAACTCCACCAGCGGCGCACCGGCCGGCTACCCCGCCATCTACGCCGGCTGCCACTACGGCAACTGCACCTCGGGCAGCAACCTGCCCATGCGGGCGAACTCCTCCGGCTTCGCCGCGCTGCGCAGCAGCGTCAGCATGTCGTACCCGGGCTCGGGCACCTACAACGCCTCCTACGACCTGTGGTTCGACCCCACGCCGCGTACCGACGGCCAGAACACCGGCGCCGAGCTGATGATCTGGCTCAACCGGCAGGGCTCGATCCAGCCCATCGGCTCGCGGGTCGGCACCGTCAACCTGGCCGGCTCCACCTGGGAGGTCTGGTTCGGCAACACCGGCTGGAACGTCATCTCGTACGTGCGCACCTCACCCGCCACCTCGCTCGACTTCACCATCGACACCTTCTTCTCCGACGTGGTCAACCGCGGCTACGGCCAGCGGTCGTGGTACCTGACCAGCGTCCAGGCCGGCTTCGAGCCCTGGATCGGCGGCGCCGGGCTGAGCGTCAACTCCTTCTCCTTCACCAACACCGGCGGCGGCGGTGGAGGGGGCGGCGGTGGGGGCGGCAACGGCAGCTGCACGGCCGCCGCCACCACCCAGGGCTCATGGAACAACGGCTACGTCGTCCAGCCCGTGACCGTGACCAACCGCGGCACCTCGGCGCTGAACGGCTGGACGGTCACCTTCCCGCTGCCGTCCGGCCACACGATCACCGGCATGTGGAACGCCGACTACTCGGTCAGCGGCGGCACCGTCACCGTCAGGAGCCTGTCGCACAACGGCGGGCTCGCGCCGGGCGCCGCGACCTCCTTCGGCTTCCAGGCGTCGCGGCCCGACGGGAACACGCAGGTGCCCAGCGGATACACCTGCGCATAGAGGCTCGCGCGGGCACGCTTTGCGAGGGGCCCAGTCCGCGCGAACGAGGGGTACGGCTGGTGCTGCCGTACCCCTCATCAACTTTCCGCGTCTGATCTCTGTCTGATCTCTGTCTGATCTCTGTCTGATCTCTCGGTCAGTCGCGCCGCATCGCGGCTTCGATGTCGTCCAGCCTGGCCTGCAGCTCGCTCAGGCAGGCCGGGCGCAGGCGGCCTTCGCGCAGCCGGTCGGAGAGCTTCTGGCGCAGGTCCCGCGTCCTGGAGACCTCCTCCGACGGGCCGTGCGCCTGCGCCTGGCCGGTGGACACCAGTCCGGCGAGCACCTGCTTGAGGTCGAGCACCACGTCGTCGTCCGTCGCGCCGCACGGCGTCCTGGCCTCCAGCGTGGTGGTGAACTCGGCGGCGGCTTGCTCGACTGTGCGCGCGGAGGCCGGAGAGCGCTCGACCAGCCGGGCGGTCGGCGACGGCGGCGACGGCGGCACCACCGGCGCCACCGGCGCCACCGGCGCCACCCCAGGGTCGCGCATCGTCTCCTGCGGCGTCCCCGACTGCTGGAACCACAGCAGCGCCGACAGCGCGAGCACCGCGGACCCGGCCACCGTGAGCCCGCGCCGCACGTGACGGCCCAGCGTCGCGGTGCCGAGGGCGGAGGTCAGCGCGGAGACGATCTCCGCCGCCGCCGGCCGGTCCTCCGGCCGGTGCGCCAGACAGCGCTGACAGAGCGTGGCGACGGCGTTCGGCACGCCGGGCACGCGGGGCGGCGGCTCGGTCCTGCGCGCCGCCTCGATCTCCTCCCACGTCGTCTCCGGGTACGGCGTCCGCCCGGTCAGCATGAGGTGCAGCAGCACGCCGAAGGCGTAGACGTCCACCGCCGGATGGGTGGGGGCGCCCAGCAGCCGCTCAGGGGCGACGTAGGGCGGGGTGCCGCGGTCGTCCTCCGGATCGCCGGCCCAGGCCGCGATGCCGAAGTCGAGCAGCTTGGGGCCGCTCGTGGTGAGCAGCACGTTCTCGGCGGTGACGTCCCGGTGCACCAGGCCGCGGGCGTGCCCGGCCATCAGCACCCTCGCCAGTCGCAGCGCGATGGAGGCGGCCTCCTGCCAGGGCAGGGGGCCCTGCTCGATGCGTTCGGCCAGCGGCGTGCCGTCGAGCAGCGGCATCACCACGTACGCGGCGACGCCGCCGCTGGTGGTGACGGTCTCGCCGTAGTCGTAGATCTCGATCGAGTCGGGATGGATGAAGCGGGCGGCGGCCCTGGCCTCGCTGCGTACGCTGACCCGCTCTCCCGGGTCGGTGTGCAGCGAGGCCGTGAGCACCTTGACCGCGATCATCCGGTGCAGGGACTGGTCGAAGGCACGCCAGATGACCGACATGCCCCCGCGGGCCAGCGGGTCCAGCAACAGGTACCGCCGGGCCAGGACGTCCCCTGGATTAAGCCGACTCACGGACGACCAGTTCCGTGGGGAGTACGGGGTCGACGCCCGAGGCCCCTGTCAGGAGCAGCCGGGTGGCGACCGTGGCGAGCTCCTCGACGGGCTGGCGGATGGTGGTCAGGGCGGGGACGGTGTGCCGGGCGACCGGCGCGTCGTCGAACCCGATCACCGCGACGTCGGCGGGCACCTTGCGCCCTGCTCTGCGCAGGGCCTGGATGGCGCCCGCCGCCATTAAGTCGCTGGCCACGAACACGGCGTCGAGACCGGGCGCGTGGCGTAACAACCATTGCATGGCGTGGGTGCCGGAGGCGGCGGTGAAGTCCCCGTACGCGACGGGGACGTCGGGAGCCCCGGCCGCCTGGAGGGTCCTGACGAGACCTTCCAGCCGGTCGCGGGCGCCGGGTAAGGAGGGCGGGCCGCCGATGGCGGCGACGTTGCGGCGGCCGGAGAGGAGGAAGTGCTCGGCCGCCTGGCGGCCTCCGTCGAGGTTGTCGACGTCGGCGAACGGGAGTTTGAGGTCGTGGGGCGGGCGGCCGATGTTGCGGACCGGGACGCCCGAGGTGGATAACTTGATCGCCAGGGGATGGCGTTCTCTGGCGCCGATGATCAGCACCGCGCCGGATAACGCGGGCAGCGTGGACGAGGTCGGGGTGACGGTGGTCACCATGAGGTGGGTGCCGTGCTCGTTGATCACCGCGCCTGCGGCGGACAGGAGCCGGGCGTAGTAGGGTTCGGAGAATAGCCGGGGCAGGTGGTCACAGATCACCGCCGTGACTCCGTCGGCCATGGTCTTGGCGGCCGTTCCCCGGGGTGCGCGTTGTCGGACGTATCCCATTCGGGACACGGCGTCGTAGACTTGGCGGCGGGTCGAGGTACTGACCCGCACCGAGCCCGTGAGGACTCTTGATGCGGTCGCGGGGGAAACCCCTGCAGCGGCCGCCACCTGTGCCAGTGTGGGCTGCTCGGTCATGGAGCACCTCGCGGAAAGATCCTGGGAGCGCTCCCACGTTACCAATGTTTCGCCGCTGTTAATAGGGCCTTTGCTGAGAGTGCGTCCGCCTGTGCGGACGCACTCCGAATTTGCTCAGCTAGATGCGGTGGTAACCGTCAGAGGTTTCTGTGCAGGAACGAGATCACGGAGATATTTCCGTGCCCGATTTGTCGTATCCGACAATCAGGAAACCCTGCCATTGTGATCACCCGAAGTCCGCGATGTCCGCCTCGTCCAGGGGGCCGTCGCCGACGTCGTTCGTCGCGTCGTCCGGCTGCGTCTGACGCACCGGTGCGCAGCCCGAGCCGCAGCCGCCGAAGCGGGCCGTGTTGACCGGGTGGAACTCGGTGGCCGGCACGCCCTTGAGCGCGCCCAGCATGGTGTCCTTCCAGATCGGCCCGGGGATCGTGGCGCCGAAGACGTTGCCGTAGTACCTGCCGCCGATGGTGACGCCGTTCAGCTTGTGGTCCTGCGCGCCGCGCGGGTCGCCGATGCTGACCGCGCCGGCGAGGTCGGGGGTGAACCCGGCGAACCAGGCGGTGGCCTGGTTGTCCGTGGTGCCCGTCTTGCCGGCGGCGGGCCGCCCGATGCCGCCCACGCCGCGCATGGTGCCCTTGGTGAAGACGCCCGACAGGATGTTCGCCGCCGCGTCGGCGACCTCGGGGTCGAGCGCCTTCTTGCAGTCCGGCTTGTAGGTGGTGACCTTGCCGTTGCGGTCGGTGATCTTGGTGATCGCCATCGGCTCGCAGAACTTGCCGCGCGCGCCCAGCGTGGCGTACGCGTTGGCCACCGTCACCGGGTCCATCTCGTTGGTGCCCAGCGTGAACGTCTCGAACTCGAGCAGGTCCAGCCCGTCGGAGCGGTGGATGCCGAGCGACTTGGCGGTCTGGACCGTCTCACACAGGCCGACCTTCTGCTCCAGCATCACGAAGAAGGTGTTGACCGACTGCCACGTGCCGGTGGCCAGCGTCTTGAAGCCGCCGCCGCCCTCGTCGTTGGTGACGGTGTGGCTGGGGTCGCCGATGCTCTCGCCCTTGCAGTTCTTGAACGAGGAGTAGTACGGCGCGGTGTAGCCGCTGCCCACGGTGAACCCGTCGTTGATCTTCCAGCCCTTCTTCAGGGCCGTGACCAGCGTGAACGTCTTGAACGTGGAGCCCGCCTGGAAGCCGGTGCCGCCGCCGTGCTTCGCGTCGGCCACGACGTTGTACGACATCTCCTTCTTGCGCTTGTTGTTGCCGTACTTGCGGCTGGCAGCCATCGCCTTGATCTCGCCGGTGCCCGGCTGCACCAGGGCCTCGGCGGCGACCGGGTTGTCCTTGGCGTAGACGTACTTCTTGATCGCCTGCTCGGCGGCCCGCTGCATCTTCGGGTCGAGCGTGGTCTGGATGGTCAGGCCGCCCCGGTTGAGGAACTGCGAGCGCGCCTTGGCCGTCTTGCCGAACGCCTTGTTGCTCAGCACCTCGTTGCGCACGTACATGCAGAAGTACGGGTACTGGCTCGCGCTGCAGCCGCCGGGCAGCGAGGTGCCCTTGTAGCCGAGCGGCTTGGACTTGGCCTCCTCGGCCTCCTCGGGCGTGATCTTCTTCAGCTCGGCCATCCGGTCGAGCACCACGTTGCGCCGGTTGAGCAGCCGCTTGCGCTGGGCCTTGCCGAGGTTGGGGTCGGTCGCGTTGGGGTCCTGCACGGCGCCCGCCAGGGTCGCCGCCTGCACGAGGTTGAGCTGGGACGCCTTGACGCCGAAGAAGCGCTTGGCGGCGGCCTCGACGCCGTTGGCGTGGGCGCCGAAGTAGGCGATGTTGAGGTACTTCTCCAGGATCTCGTCCTTGGTGTACTTCTCCTCCACCGCCATCGCGTAGCGCAGCTCCTTGAGCTTGCGCGCGTAGCTGGCCTCCAGGGCGGCGTTGCGCTCCTTGTCGGTGGTGGCCGAGTTGAGCAGCACCTGCTTGACGTACTGCTGGGTGATGGAGGAGCCGCCCTGCGCGATGCCGCCCGAGGCGAAGTTCTTGGCCAGGGCGCGCATGGTGCCCTCGATGTCGATGGCGCCGTGCTCGTAGAAGCGGAAGTCCTCGATGGAGATGATGGCCGTCTTCATGATCGGCGCGACCTGGTCGAGCGTGACCGACTCCCGGTACTGCTCGTAGAACTGCGCGATCGGGTTGCCCTTGGCGTCGACGACGGTGGTCTTCTCCGCGAGCGGGGGCTCTTTGAGCTCTTCGGGTTTGATCCCGAGGTCCTCCGATGCCGAGACGAATATCGCTCCGGTGCCGCCGACCGCGGGCAACGCGACCGCGGCGGCCAGCACGCCGGCCGCGGCAGCGGCCGCCGTCAGGCGCGCGACACTCGACAAACGGGAACCCATGGTGGTAATCCCCTCCCCCTCGTGGCAATAGGGTGCATCCTAAACCCGGGCATGACATGCTCCGCGTAAAACCTTGGACGTTCCTTGACCCCGAAAAGTTGATCCACATCGGCGTTTTTTGCCGGGATCCTGGGTATAACCGACGTTTGCCCAGCTTGAGGCCGCTGCGGTTCCAGTGATCTTCTGTGGCGGCTGTGATTCCGTCCAGCCCCGGGCAAAGAAGCGTGTCGGCCGCCGTGTCCCCGTACGCCGATCTGGCAACGTCTACCAGGCCATTTCTTCCCGCGCCTTTGGTGGAGGGGCTTCATGCGTCACGTCGGGGAAGGCGAGCACGTCGATCGGCTGCTCGCCGCCGCCAGGACCTGCTGGGGGGAGCGCCCCGGCGGAGACGGGTACGTCGCCGTGGAGGCGTACGACGAGGACCTGCGGGCCGTGGCCAGGACACTGCTGGTGGGACGGGCGCTCTGCGGCCTGCTGGGGACGCGGCTCGTCGCGCGCACCCGGCCGTCGTGGGCCCGGCTCGCGGTGGCCTTCGGCGCCGCCGACACGCCGCCCGACCAGCCGCCCGCGGCCGTGGTCACCACGGTGGCCGACCGGTCGGTGCCGAGGGAGATCCCCGTCCTGCACGTGCACGGCACGGGCTCGCTCCAGGCGTACGCGCTCTTCCCCGACCAGGGGTCATGCTCGATCGACGAGGAGCTGCCCGCCAGGGTAGGCGCGTTCTTCGAGCGGCACGTCTGGCCCCGCCGCGAGGCGATCAGGCCGGGCGCCGAGCGGGTGACCAGGCGGGCGCGGCGCGGCTACCAGGTCCGTACGGAGACCGAGCGCCGCCAGCTCCGCCACTACGGCTGCGCCAGGCTCGGCCTCGACCCCGACCGCCCCACGATCGCCGTGCACGCCCACGCGCCCGGCCGCGACGACCGCATGTTCGCCGCGATCACCCAGTACGCCGCCTCCGACGAGTCCGCGAACTGGCTCTTCCACGACCCCGTCACCTGGCACGCCCGCACCCGGCGGGTGGACGGCAAGCTCTCGGCGAACCTGCTGTGGAGCATGACCGACGCCGCCGTCACGTTCGGCGACAGCGACCTGCCCGCGTTCGGCATCCCCGTCGTCCAGGCCGGCTGGTCGGCGGGCCGCGCGTGCGGCGCCGTGCACGCTCCGGCCACGCCGTCGGAGCTGCGCGCGCTGCTGGGCGAGGCCATCGCCAGGCACGCCAAGGGCGAGAGCATCCTCGGGCCGGAGCAGCGCGAGCGCGCCCGCCTCTGGCTGTGGCTGCGCCGCTGCGGCGCCGACGTGCCGAGCCAGCTCCTGCCCCACTGGGAGCAGGGCGACGACTACGCGCGGGTGCTCGCCGTCAACCTGCGGCACGTCGAGCCGGACGGCGACCCGCTGTTCAGCGCCGTCGCCCGGCTGTGGGAGCGGCGCGACCCCGTGCTCACCCGCTTCGACTTCCACGATCAGGACATCACGTGCACCCCCTGGAGGAACACCCGATGAGCAGCTCAGGATCAGTCACCGACGTGGACCCGGTGATCCTTCCCGCCATCCCGCCCGTGCATCTGAGCAGCGGCAAGGTGGCCCCGCTGCAGGTCACCGACCGGCTGCGCAGGGGCAGCCAGATCGTGGGCAGGTTCGAGACGTCGGGGCTGGCCGGGTTCAAGGTCTCGGCGCAGGGGCGGTCGCTGCGGGTGCAGGTGTCGCTGTCGGCCGACGAGCGGTCGGTGAGCGGCTGGCACGAGGGGCGGGTCGAGCCGCTGGGCCCCGTGCCGCGCTTCCTCCAGGTCAGGTCCCAGGGCCGGCTGCGGCAGTGCGTGCTGCTGCGCGGCCGCAGGGCGCACGCCAGGGTGGCCTTCGACCTGACGCCGGAGGAGATCCCCGACGACGGGCTCATCTGCGTCGAGGTCCTCGACATCACCGAGGGCGACGGCATCAGCGAGGAGGTCCGCGAGGCCGTCTCCGGGCGGATCGCGTCCGACGGGGTGGCCGGGGTGCGGCTGGACAAGGTCGTCTTCGAGGAGCCGCCGCCCGTGGACTTCGACCCCGACACGCTCGACGGGTCGCGCTGCGAGCTCTACTCGCTGATCAGCGCGGGCGGGCTGGCGAACGTCAACCGGCAGGGCGCGCGGGTGCTGCGCTCGGGCATGTTCGTGGTCAATCCCGTGCTCAAGGATCGGTTCGGCTCCAGCGGGGACATCACGCTGCGGCTCGGTACGCGGGCCGAGGCCGTGAGCATGATCCCCGCGACGTGGAAGCGGGTCAACAGCGAGCTGCGCTGGCTGCGCCACGCCACCAGGAAGCTGCTGCAGTCGGCCGCGCCGCCGGTCGAGCGGGTGCTCAGCGTCAGGGACGGCTCCCTGGGCGAGCCCGCGCAGAGCGTGCAGGGGAACGTGACCGAGCTGGTGGTGCCGAGCCCGTCCACCGCGCCGCTGCTCGTCATGCTGGGGCCGTGCCCCGACTGCGTGCCGACACTGGAGTCCGGTACGCAGTCGGTCTGACCCGCCCCAGGTCGCATGCCGGATCCGCCCAGTTTTAGCGGCTTATATCGCGATCACCTGTGAAAATGCCGCTCAGCGGGCAGTGTTCCTCTGTGGGAACGAGCGGATTGCGGATCGAGACGACCCGACACCTGCACTGCACGGTGGTCCGTGCCGACGGAGTGCTCGACCACGCCGGCCGCGTGCGCTTCAGCTCCTGCATCGACCTCGTCTGGAACTGGTCGGTCGGCCCTGTCCTCGTGTTCGACCTGGCCGACCTGGACTTCTACGACGCCTCGATCATCGGGGTGCTCGGCATGGCGCTGCAGCGGATGGAGGAGGAGGGCGGCAGCGGCCGGATCATCCTCGTCCGGCCGTCGGCGCACCTGCTGACCGTGCTGCGGCAGACCGACCTGCTGTCACACGTGGAGCTGCGCGACAGCGTCGCCGAGACGGTCACCGAGCTGACCCTGCACCCCTCGGAGCCCGAGCAACAACACCCCGGCGCCGCCCGCCGCGCCACGGGCTGACCGCCTCAGAGCCCGTACGTCTCCAGCAGCCGCAGCCAGATCTCGCTCACCGTCGGGAAGGACGGGACCGCGTGCCAGAGGCGGTCGAGCGGCACCTCGGCCGTCACCGCGATCGTGGCCGCGTGGAGCAGCTCCGCCGCGCCCGGCCCGGCGAAGGTGACGCCCAGCAGGACCTTCCTGTCCTCGTCCACGACGGCCTTGGCCTTGCCGCGGTAGCCGTCGCCCAGCAGGTAGGCCCCCGTGACGGCGCCCATGTCGTACTCGACCGCCCGCACCCGGAAGCCCTCGTTGCGGGCCTCCTCCTCCGTGCGGCCGACCGCGCAGACCTGCGGGTCGGTGAAGACGACCTGGGGCGAGCCGTAGGAGTCGGCCAGGTCGCGCATGGCGGGCAGCTCGTCGCCGCGCGCCCTGGCGGCGATCACGTCACCGCAGATCCGCGCCTGGTACTTGCCCATGTGCGTGAGCAGCGCCCGCCCGTTGACGTCGCCCACGGCGTAGAGCCAGCCGCCGGCCACGCCGGTGGCCCGCATGCTGTCGTCGACCTCGACGGGGGCGTCGTCGGGCAGGCCGATCGTGTCGAGCCCGAGCCCCCGGGTGGCGACGTCGCGGCCGGTGGCCACCAGCACCTCGTCGGCCTCCAGCGGCGGGCCGTCGCCGAGGTGCACGGTGACCTTGCCGCCCGGCTCGGGCCGCTCGACCCGCTCCATCTGCGTGTGGAAGCGCACGTCGATGCCGGCCTCGGCGAACGACTCCGCGACCAGCTCGCCGGCGAACGGCTCCATGCGGCCGAGCAGGCGGCCCCCGCGTACCACGACGGTCGTCTGACGGGCGCCCAGCCCGTGCATGGCCTGCGCCATCTCGCAGGCGACCACGCCGCCGCCCAGCACGACCAGCCGCTCGGGGACCGAGGACGCCGCCGTCACCTCGTGACTCGTCCACGGGTTCGCCTCGGCGAGGCCGGGCACGGGCGGCACGGCGGCGGTGCTGCCGGTGGCGAGCACGACGGCCTGGCGGGCGGTCAGCACGCGCTCGTCGCCGTCCTCGGTGGTGACCCGCACCCGCTTGGGGCCGTCGAGCCGGCCGCGCCCGCGGAAGAACTCGATCGGCACGCTCTCGATCCAGCGCACCTGCCCGCCGTCGTCGTAGGCGGAGACCGCCTCGTCGCGCCTGGCCAGCACCCTGGCGACGTCGATCTCGCCCAGCGTGAGCCCCGGCACCCTGGCGACCTCGGCGGCCAGGTCGACCGGCCGGAGCAGGGCCTTGCTGGGGACGCACGCCCAATAGGAGCATTCGCCGCCGGCCAGCCGTTCCTCGACGATCGCGGCGGTCAGCCCGCCGCGCACCGCGCGGTCCGCCGCGTTCTCGCCGGCGGGTCCAGCGCCGATCACGATCACATCGAACTCGTCAGCCACCGCTGCCTCCCCAAGCACTCGCTCGGCCTTTGAGGAGATGTTTTCATGTCGCGGCCGTCAGCGGGCGTGGCGGGGGGTGGGCTGGATGCCGCGGAGGCTGGGAAGGTGGCGGCGGGCGGGCGTGGGGAGGCGGTAGGCGTCCACGTGGGCGGCGGCCAGCGCCTCTGCCATCGTGGCGTGCACCGGGACGGCGGCCTGCTCGCCCATCAGCGCGATGAGGCGGCGCAGCGGCGGGCGAGCCTCGGCGACGGCCAGGTGCCCGCCCTTGGCCCGCAGCGCGCGGTGGGTGAGCGTGAGCCGTTCGAGGCCGTTGGGGTCGCAGAACCACAGGTCGGCCGCCGCGACCAGGACGTGCATGAGCGGTGATCGGGGGATGGGGTCGAGGATCGAGGACAGCACGGGCCTGGTCGTGTGGTCGAGCTCGCCGGTCAGGGCGACCACCAAAGTAAGGCCGTCCACGGGGACGAGCCGGACGGAAAGCTGCGTCATCGCGAGCCCTCTCTCAGGTCCGGGGCGCGTCAGCGCTCCCCATCCTCCTCCTGCCGCGCGCGATCGGATAGGTCCTACGGACTCAAGGCACGTCCAGAAGGGGGTTCGGCAGGCTCGTCCAGTGATCGCCGGTGCCTCTCACCCGCGTGAGCAGGTGAGCTTTGGCCGGGAGCCGTTCGGCGAACAGGGCGGCCCGGTCGGCGGCCGGCAGCACGCCGGCGGCGTCGCGGGCGGCGGTGGCCACGACGTGCCACAGCTCGCCCTCCACGGCCCTGTCGCCCCGGCCGACGGCGGAGATCAGGCTGCCGAACGTGGTCGCGGCCAGCGAGCCGAGCAGCTTGGCGTGCAGGACGGCCGGGTCGTCGGTGAGCAGCCGTGCGCTGACCGGCGGGATCTCGATGCCGTGGCGGGCGAGCCTTTCCGGGCTGATCCGCACGTCGGCCAGGTCGCGGTAGACCAACCGGTACGGCCGCCCGTCCCCGTCCAGGACCACCAGCAGGTTCTGGCCGTGCGCCTCCAGCGCGATCCCGTGGGCCAGCATCCCCAGCGCGCCCTCCCAGAGCAGCCGCGCCAGCGCCCCCAGCCAGGTGGCCGTCGCCCGGGTGGGGAGGGCGGCGAGGGGCAGGACAGGGCCCGGTTCCGGGGTGGGGTCGCGGAGCATGACCGACACGTCCGCGCTGGGCCGCCCGTCCACCGATCCGGCGGCTCCGGCCAGGTAGCGGGCGATGCGCGGCCCGCCGCACTGCTCGGCCACCGTGGTGAGCAGGTCGGACAGGGGGACGCAGTCGCGTACGGAGCCGGGGGAGATGTCCCTGACCCCCGAGGTCATGCGGGTGGTGAAGGCCGTCTTGAGATGGGGGCCGCCGTCGAGCGGGGCCAGCGTCCTTACGGACATGAGAGGCCGCGCGGGCAGCGCTCCCGTCGCCTGGGGACGGAACCCCAGCCCGGCGAGGACATGGCGGCTCTGCCACGGATGCACGGGCAGCAGCAGCCGGTCGCCGTCCACGAAGGGCCATGGCCCGGTGACGAGGCAGTAGCGGGCGGGCAGGGCCAGCAGGTCGAGGTGGACGGTGGGGCGGTGCTCCGGCATGTACGCCAGCTGCTCGGCCACCGACACCCCCGGCCTGTTGCGGCACCCCGGATGGTAGGGATGCCCGTCGATCACGCTCTGCTCGTGCTCCTCGGCCGTCTTCGGGGCCTCCTTCGACGCGCCGGCGCGGGAGAGCGCGAGGGAGGCGACGCTGTTGTCCAGGTCCTCGACCAGGGCGGCGGTGCCCGGCAGGGCGAGCGCTTCGAGCAGCGCGGCCGGGTGGGTGCGGGGCCTTCCGTCCAGCAGCAGCTCGGGCTCGTCCCGGACGTCGTACGGCCGCCGCTCCGGCCCTATGAGCCGGCGTCCGTCGGCGAGCACCACGCACCCGGGTCCGGCCGCTCTCAGGCCGGGCAGCGGCTCGTACAGCAGCCCCCGCCACAGCCGCCCCATGACGGCGGCCCGCGCGCCCGGCAGCTCGGCGGCGTAGCGGCCGGACAGCCCGGGCTGTACGCGGGCCAGCTCCCCGGCGAACGCGGCCTCCACCGCCCTCATGATCTCCACCTTCCGCGTCCTCATTCCCGCTGGCTACCCTGTGGGCACCAATGGGGACAAAAGGGTAGGAGTACGGTCGCCATGGCAGCCACCGACGACGTACTCCCGCCCACCGGCCCTCCACCGGACCCGGCCGACGAAGCCGCCGCACTCGCAACGACGGCCCTGCTCAACTGCCTGATCAGAGAGGTGGCCCAGCCCGCACGGCCCGCGCGGGTCCATCGGTTGCCCGCCACCGGGCGGCTGTTGCGCGTGGCGGGTGGTCGGCGGCCGGGTACGCCGCTGTTGCGCGTCGCCGGCGGGTGGCGGCCCCTGACCCTGGACGAGCTGGTCGAGCTGACCGCCGCCGAGCTGCGGGCGGGCACCGGGGTGGGCAACGACGTGGTGCCGGCCGAGATCCTGCACAGCCGCGACGTCGCCGCCGCCCTGCTCGCCGCCAGGCGGGACGCGCCATTGCCCGCCGACCTCTACCTGCGCTCCGAGCAGGCGCTGATGGCGGGGCACCCCTACCATCCCGCCCCGAAGGCCAGGGGCGGGATGGGGCCGGAGGCGTGGCTGCCGTACTCACCGGAGGTGCGGGCCAGCTTTCCGCTGACCTTGCTGGACGTGCCGGACGGTGAGCTGATCGAAAGCGGGGACGTGAGCGCGCTCGGCGGGCCGCTGCCCGCTCACCCCTGGCAGGTGGAGCTGCTCGGCGGGCTGCCGGACCTGCGGAGGCTGGGACACACGCAGGGCAGGGCGGTGGCGACGGCCTCCATCCGTACCGTCTACCTGCCGGACGCGGACCTGTTCCTCAAGTTCAGCCTGGACGTGCGGATCACCAACGACGTACGCCGCCTGTGGCTGCACGACCTGCGCCACCTCCCCGTGGTGGCGGCCCTGCTGGAGACGGTCTTCGACGACCTGCCGGGCCCGTCGCTGCTCCGGGACCGGGGTTACCGCAGTGCCGAGCTGGACGGCGACGGCGGCGAGGCGCTGGCGGTGATCGTCAGGGACGGGCTGGGCGAGCACGTACGCCCGGGGCTGACGCCGCTGCTGGCGGCCGGGATCGCGGAGGGCTTCCCCGGCAACCCCCTGGACGCCCTGGACGAGGACGCGGCCCTGGTGTGGTGGCAGCGCTACCTGGAGCACGTGGTGCCGCCGGTGCTGCACGCGTACCTGCGGCATGGGGTGGTGCTCGAATGCCACCTGCAGAACGTGCTGGTCGCGGTGGACGCGGCCGGGCTGCCCGCGCAGGCGCTGTTCCGCGACTACGAGGGCGTCAAGCTGGTCGCCGAGCGGCACGCGGCGGGGCCGCTGCTGGGCGCCGTACGGGCGTGGGAGCGGCTGGTCTACTGCCTGGTCACCAACAACCTGTGCGAGATCGCGGGCGCGCTGACCGAGCGGCATCCGGGGCTGCGGGCGGAGCTGTGGGCGCGGGCCAGGGCGGTCTTCGCGGCGGCGGGCAAGGAGTACGGCGATCCGCGTGAGCTGCGGGAGCTGCTGGCCGCCGCGTCCGTGCCGGCCAAGGCCAACCTGCTGCTGCGCTGGCTGGACGCCGACGGCGCGGCCATGCGCTGGGTGCCCGTCCCCAATCCGTTGAGACTCTTTACGGCATAAGCTATTGTCGGCCCCATCAACTCTTTACGGCGTAATGAATCAGGGGAGGGCGCCATGGCCGAGGCGACGACGCACGACGGCGAGACGATCCAGGTGGAGGTGCACGGGTCGGGTCCCACCGTGCTGCTGCCGGTCGATCCACAGCCTGTGGAGGGCGAGCGGGCCGAGGAGATGCGCAAGTGGGGCATGGACCCCGCGCTCGGCCGCACCTTCATCGAGGGGCTGTCGGACGCCTTCCAGGTGGTGGTCTTCGACTACCAGGGGCACGTGATGAACCACCCCAAACCCGGCACCCTCACCCCCGACAACGTCGCCCGCGACCTCCTGGCCGTGGCCGACGCCGCGGGGGCCGAGCGGTTCGCCTACTACGGGTACTCGTGGCTGGCGCTCAGCGGGCTCCAGCTCGCCCTCCGCACCGACCGCCTCTCCGCGCTGGTCATGGGCGGGTTCCCGCCGTACGCGGGGCCGTACGCGGAGATGCTCAAGGTGACGATGGCGACGTACGAGATGGCCGTCGACCCGCCCGCGCCCTCGGAGAGCGACGACCCCTGGTCGTCGACCGACGGGCTGCCGAGCGAGGAGCAGGCCAGGCAGTTCGTCACCCTCTACGAGGGACTGCAGGGCTTCGACGACACGAAGGCCGGGCTCACCTGCCCGCGCCTGTGCTTCGCGGGCTCGGAGGACGAGATCCGCTACGAGGAGAAGTGGGGCGGCGTGACCGTGGACCTGCGCGGCCCGCTCGTCCGGCACCGCGCCGAGCTGGCGGAGCGGGGCTGGGACGTCGAGGTGCTCGACGGGCTCGATCACATGAGCGCGATGCAGCCGGTCAACGTGCTGCCGGTCCTCCGCCCGTGGCTGGCCAAGGCGCTGTAGTGAGTCAGGGCAGCAGGCGCAGGCGGCCGATGATGGCCGTGGTGGAGCGGTCGGGCAGGTAGCCGAGCACCCGCACCTCGCCGCCCAGCGCCCGCACCAGCGGCGCCTCGGGCAGCATCTCGGCGGTGTAGTCGCCGCCCTTCACGTACAGCTCGGGGCGGATCATCCGCAGCAGCCGCTCAGGGGTGTCCTCGTCGAACTCGGTCACGTAGTCCACGAAAGTGAGCGCGGCCAGCACCGACATGCGGTCCTCGCACGGGTTGACCGGGCGGCCGGGGCCCTTGAGCCTGGCCACGCCGGCGTCGCCGTTCACCGCCACCACCAGCACGTCGCCGAGCCGGCTCGCCTGCTCCAGGTACGTCACGTGCCCCCGGTGCAGCACGTCGAAGCAGCCGTTCGTGAACACCACCCGCTCGCCCCTGCGCCGGTGCTCGTCCAGGAGCCTGGCCAGCTGCTCGGCGGCCTGCACGGTGCCCTCCTGGCCCTCCTGGCGGCGCAGGGCGCGCTGGAGCTCGTACCGGGTGCAGACGGCGGTGCCCTGACGGCGGACGACCACCCCGGCCGCCGCCTGCCCGGCCCGCGCCGCCTCCTCGGGGGCCGCGCCGCCGGCCAGCCAGAGCGCGAACGCGGCGGTGTACGTGTCGCCCGCGCCCGTCGCCATGTGCTGCGGCGCTGGCTGGGCGTAGGTCCGGTACGGCGGCTGCCCCAGGCGGTGCAGCAGCGTGCCCTCGCCGTCGAGGGTGGTGACGACCATGCGCGCGCCGGTCAGCTCCAGGAGCTGATCGGACCTGGCCATCAGGTACGCGGGCCGGTCGCCCGTCTCGTCCTCGTCGTCGAGCAGGCGGACGACCTCGGCGAAGTTCGGCAGCACCACGTACGGGCCGCACTCGCGCCACGGGGCGACCGCGTGCGCGTCCACGACCAGCAGCGGCAGTCCCGCCAGGGCCTTGCGGACCGCCGGCGTGCAGACCCCGCCCCCGTAGTCGCAGGCCACGACCACGTCGGCCCCGGCCAGGGCGTCGGTCAGCCGGCTGAGCAGCTCGCGCTCGGCGTCCTCGGGGAGTTCGCCGTGGTCCTCCTCGTCGTAGCGGGCGGTGAGCTGGCCGCTGGTGATCAGCCGCCGCTTGTGCGCCGTACGCCGGCCGGGCACGGTCACGAGGTCGACGCCGACGCCGAGCAGGCGCAGCGACTCGACGAGCGTCGCGCCGCACTCGTCGTCGCCCACCACGCCGACGAGCCGGACGCGGGCGCCGAGCGCCACCAGGTTGGCGGCGGTGTTGGCGGCGCCGCCGGGAGCGTCCTCGGTGGCCTCCAGGCTCATCACGGGCACCGGCGCCTCCTGGGCGAGACGCTTGGCAGAGCCACGGAGCCACGAGTCGAGCATGACGTCGCCGACGACCACGGCGCTGGGGATCTTGTCTGTGCCCATGAGGGGGAGGTACCAGTAAAAGCCCTGCTCAAACCCGGCATATCGGAAGTTAGGCGCGATAGGGGGCGGGTAGCCAGGCGGCTATGCACGGCCCTGGAGACCTCGATGTGCTCGTACCGACCAAGGACCGCCCGGCTTCGCTGGCGGTGACGCTGGCCGGGCTCGCGGCGCAGGACGCGCGCGGGTTCCGGGTCGTGATCTCCGACCAGTCGTCCGTGCCGGTGACCGGGGACCCGCTGGTGGCGAGCGCCGTACGGATCCTTGAGCATCGCGGCCATCCCGTCTCGCTGCTGCGCCACGTGCCCGCGCGGGGGCTCGCCGAGCAGCGGCAGTTCCTGCTGGAGCAGGCGGAGCGGCGGTGGTGCCTCTACCTGGACGACGACGTGTGGCTTGAGCCCTGTGCGGTCTCCGTGCTGGTGTCCGCCCTCGGGGAGCTGGGGTGCGGGTTCGTCGGGTACGGGCTGCACGGGCTGTCCCACCGGCACGACCGGCGGCCCCACGAGCTTTCGCCGTACGAGGAGTGGGCCCGGCAGGTGTGGCCCGAGCGGGTGCGCAGGGACAGCCCCGCCTGGCGGCGGCACACCCTGCACAACGCGGCCAACCCGCTGCACCTGGCCGAGAAGGTGGGGATCAGTGCGGCGTGGCGGGCGTACAAGGTGGCCTGGATCGGCGGGTGCGTGCTCTACGACCGGGCCCTGCTGGAGGGGTGCGGCGGGTTCGAGTTCTGGCGGTCGGTGCCGGCCGCGCACGCCGGCGAGGACGTCGTGGCGCAGCTGCGCGTCATGGAACGGCACGGCGGCGCCGGCCTGCTGCCCAGCCGCGCCTACCACCTGGAGCTGCCGACCACCGTCATGGACCGCGCCGCCGAGTGCTACGACTACGTGATGGAGCCGTCATGATCGCCTCTGAACCCGCGGTGAGCGCCGGGCTGGGGACCGTGGCCGGCTCGGAGGCGGGCGGCGGGCTGGTGGCGGATGTGCGGCGGATCGCGGTGTTGCGGGCCAACGCGCTCGGCGACTACCTCATGGCCGTGCCGGCGCTCGACGCGCTCAAGCGGGCCTATCCCGAGGCGCAGCTCACCCTGCTCGCCACGCCGTGGCATGCCGCGTTCCTCACCGGGCGTCCCGGGCCGGTGGACGACGTGGTGGCGCTGCCGCCCATCACGGGAGTGTCCACGTACGAGAGCGGGCGCAGCGCCCCCGACGTGCTCTACGACGAGCTGCGGGAGCGGCGCTTCGACCTGGCGGTGCAGATCCACGGCGGCGGGCGCTACTCCAACCCGTTCGTGCGCCGGCTGGGCGCCCGGGTGACCGCAGGGCTGCGCGCGCCGGGGGCGGAGAGCCTGGACCGGTGGCTGCCGTACACCCACTACCACCACGACACCCTGCGCTTCCTCCAGGTCGCGGCGCTGGTCGGCGGGGTGGGCAGCGGGGTGAGCGGCGGACTCGAGCCGCGCGTCGAGGTCACCGGCGGCGACCGGGACGAGCTGGCCCGCGTGCTCGGCAGGACGCCGCAGGGGCTGGTCGCCGTGCATCCCGGCGCCACAGACCCGCGCAGGCGCTGGCCGGTCGAGCGCTTCGCCGAGGCCGCCGACCGTACCGGAAGACCGGTGGTCGTGACCGGCACCCGCGCGGAGGAGGACCTGGTCACGGGCGTCGTCGCGGCCATGCGGCGGCCCGCGATCCCCGTCGTCGGCACCCTCGGGCTGGGCGGCCTCGCCGCGCTCTTCGAGCGCTGCGACCTGCTCATCGCGAACGACACCGGCCCGCGCCACCTGGCCGCGGCGGTCGGCACCCCCACGGTCGCCGTCTACTGGTGCGGCAACCTCATCAACGCGGGCCCGCTCAGCCGGGCCGCGCACCGGCCGCTGATCTCGTGGACCACCGCCTGCCCGGCCTGCGGCGCGGACGGCGTGGACCCGGCGGCCGAGCGCTGCCCGCACGTGGAGTCCTGGGTGCGCGACGTCACGGTGGACATGGTGGCGGAGCAGGCGGACGACCTGCTCCACGGAACTCCGGGGGAGAGCTGATGACGGAACACGCGGTGCTCGAC
The DNA here is from genome assembly GCF_042428605.1 of Nonomuraea salmonea. Lineage (NCBI taxonomy): Bacteria > Bacillati > Actinomycetota > Actinomycetes > Streptosporangiales > Streptosporangiaceae > Nonomuraea > Nonomuraea salmonea. The sequence goes on along the minus strand of NZ_JBHMCF010000038.1, from coordinate 188,915 downwards.
GAGCTGCGCCAGGCGATCGACGAGGCGTTCCAGGGGCGCGAGCGGGTGGCGATGAGAGACGTGTACGCGCAGGCGTCCCGGCACGTCAGCCTGCCCGCCGACCTGCTCGGGCATCTCAACGAGCTGCCCGAGGGCGCCTACGACAGGCAGGAGCTGACCGAGGCCATCAACGCGGTCATCACCCGCAGGGGCGAGCAGGACACGCTCGGCCTGCTGGAGGTGCCGGGGGATGACGCGTCGCTCGACTACCTCAATCCCACGCCGACCCGCCCCGAGGGCGAAGGTCGCTAGGCGGGCGGGAGCAGGGCGGGGGACGCGTCCAGCAGCTGGAACCCGTCGTCCCGCCGCCGGACCCGTCCGGCGGTGGGGTGCGTGAAGTGGGTGCCCAGCAGCAGGTCGTCGGTGCCGGCCAGCTCGGTCAGCAGGCGGCGGCGGGTGGTCCGTGCCTCGGCGGGATCGACGTCGCCGACGGTCGCCATCTCGGGGTACGCCAGTTGCACGGGATGATGCAGGCTGTCGCCGCTGATCAGCGCGTTGCGGCCGGTGCCCGTCAGCTTCACCGACAGGTGGCCTGGCGTGTGGCCGCGGGTCGGCACCAGGCGGACGCCGTCGGCCACGTCCAGACCTGCGGCGGGGACGTCGAGCAGGTCGTACAGGCCGTGGTCGCGGACGGGCCGCAGGGAGTCGCGGTGCACCTGGGCGACGTCCTCGTCGGTTTCCGCGACGGCGGTCCAGTGGTCCCATTCCCTGCGGTCGGTGAGGTAGCGGGCGTTCGGGAAGGTCGGCGTCCAGCGGCCGTCGGCCAGGTACGTGTTCCAGCCGACGTGGTCGACGTGCATGTGCGTGGTGATCACCACATCTATGGTGTCCGGGGCGAAGCCCGCGGCGGTCAGCCGGTGCAGCAGCGGGGTCCGCAGGTTGTCGGCGTCGGGGATCTGCCGGGGCTTGTCGTTGCCGATGCCGGTGTCGACCAGGATGCGCTTGCCGTTCGCCTCGATGGCGAAGAGGTGGACGTGCATCGCGACGGCGGTGAAGCCGGGGTGGAGCAAGGGGTGGTGCAGGTGCTCCGGGGTGGCGTCCGGCAGCAGCCATTGACTGGTCTCCGGTGACATGTCGATCTCGTCGACTCGGCGCACCACGATGCCTCCGAGGTCCCAGCCGAGGAAGGCAGGGGATACATGGCTTGCTACCACTTTGAATCCGTTCGTCGGGTTTCCGGTGAGTCGACTCTAGGGCTGGGGCTCACCTTTCGTAAGTACGTACCTTTTTGTAAGCTCATGGCATGGCGGTGAGTGAGCAGTTCGAGCTTCCGGCGGACTCCTTCGACAAGGACTGTCCGACCCGGCCGGTCATGGCCGAGGTGACCGGCCGGTGGGGTGCGTTGATCATCGCCGCACTGGTTCCCGGGCCGATGCGCTTCTCCGGCCTGCACCGGCACATCGGCGGCATCAGCCAGAAGATGCTGTCGCAGCACCTCAAGTCGATGGTGCGCTACGGCCTGGTCGAGCGCCTGGTGGAGCCGACCGTCCCGCCGCAGGTCAGCTACCGCCTGACGCCACTCGGGCGGAGCCTGGCGCGGCAGCTGTGCGCGCTGCTGAGCTGGTTCAGCGAGCACACCCCGGCGCTGCGGGCCGCCCAGCAGCGCCACGACCTTCGATAGGTCGCATAGCGGGGCGGCTCCACGGCGTCTGCAAGGGTGATTGTCGATCCCCTTGGAGGTGACCGTGGACGCCGCGGACGAACACCTGTTCCGCGAGTTCGTCGCCGCGCGATCGCCTGCCCTCATGCGGCTCGGGTACCTGCTGACCGGCGGTGACCAGCACGCGGCCGAGGACTTGGTGCAGACGGCGCTGGCGAAGCTGGCGGGCAGATGGCGGCGGGTGGCGGCGCCGGAGGCGTACGTCCGGCAGATCATGTACCGGCAGCAGGTGAGCTGGTGGCGGGCGAGCGTACGCCGGCCCGAGGTGGTGCAGGCGAGCCCGCCGGAACGTGCCGCGCGCGACGCCCACCACCAGAGCGAGCTGCGCCTCGTGCTGCGCTCGGCCCTGTCCCGGCTGACCGCCCGGCAGCGGGCGGTGCTCGTGCTGCGGTACTTCGAGGACCTGCCTGAGCAGGACGTGGCGAAGATGCTGGGCTGCACCGTCGGCACCGTGCGCAGCACCGCGCACCGGTCGCTGGCGCGGCTGCGTGAGATCGCCCCCGAGCTGGCACAGGGAATGGAGGAGGTGGCCAGATGACCAGGTTGCTGCGTGACACGTTCGAGGAATGGGCGGACGAGGCCGAGGTGCCGGCCGACCTCGCCGACCGGGCGCTGCGCAGGCGCGCGCCCTGGCGGCCGATCGGGGCCGCGCTCCTGGTGGGCGCCATGATCGCGGCCGTCGCCCTGTTCGTGACCTGGCGCGCCGACCCCGTCGTGGTGCCCGCCGACGGGGTGCAGCTGCCCGTCAGGCCGTCGCCCGCGCCGACGGACGTGCACACCGACACGGAGAACGTCCCGCCGGCCAAGCTGATCGCCGCGGGGACCATGGCCGTCTCGGCGTACTACCAGTACAGCGCCGAGCCCATCGAGAACGGCCTGCGGCGCATCCGGTACACCTGGTCCCTGTACGACCCGCGCACCGGCGGCTACGAGCGGACCCCGTACGCGTGGGTGGACGTCGCCCCCGGCCTTCAGGTCGCGGCCGTCGTCGAGGGTGACGTGATGGGCAAGCGGGTGGGCGTGCTCGACATGAACACCCGGCAGATGCTCGCCTGGTACGAGCTGGAGCACGACGTGGCCGCGGTCGCCTGGTCCCCCGACGGCACCAGGATCCTCGCCACCGCCTACTCCGAATACCCTGACCTCCAAGAATCCCAAGGCGAAGAGTTCGGCCCACGCATGGCCCCCAGCCCGCGCACCGGCTACTACGTCATCGACGTGCCGGCGGGCACCACCGACTACCACGAGCTGGCGCCACTCCCCACCATGGGCTCGAGCCTTGCCCTCCCGCGCACCACTGAGCGGCGGCTTGAAGGGAACATGCGCCAGGACCTTGGCTGGAGCCTCGACGGCACGCTGATCTGGAGCCCCACGATCAACCGTCCCGATCGCGTCTGGTACACGATCGACGGCGAGGAGGCCGAGGCGCCGGCCGGGCAGCATTACGTCGGCCACTCGCGCCACTCGGCGCTCTCGCCGGACGGCCGGCTGCTGCTCGGTGAAGATGGGCTGCCCACGAAGATCACCGACATCGCCACGGGCGAGGTGGCCGGCCGTCAGCGGGTGCTGCAACTGCACGCCTGGGCCGGCGACGACGAGGTCATCGCGCTCGGGTGCGCGGGGAAGTGCGGCAACGAGTTCAAGAACGGGCTCGTGCTCGTCAGCGTGGACGGCTCCAGGGTCACCCAGCTCGCCGCCAACTCCAACAGCCAGGCGGACGGCGCGTGGAGGGCGGTCCTCACGCCGCGCTGAGGGCCGGCAGCCGATCGTGACGGGCAGCTCGGTGTGAGGGATTTTTGACCGATCGGTCTCGATACTGCTAGCGTCACGCCCGTGGCAAGAACCAAGGAGTTCGACCCGGACGTGGCGCTGCAGCATGCGCTGGAGCTGTTCTGGGAGCGCGGCTACGAGTCGACCTCGATGGCCGACCTCGTGGAGCGGCTCGGGGTCGCGAAGGCGAGCATCTACGCGACGTTCGGCGGGAAGCGTGAGCTGTACGTCAAGGCGCTCGACCGCTACGTGCGGGGGCGCGACGTGATCGGCCCGCTCTCCCAGCCGGGGCCCGCGGTGCCCGCCATCCGGGCGCTCCTGGACTCGTACGTCGCCACCTGCCTGGCCGACGAGCTGCGGCGGGGCTGCATGGTGGTCAACTCGGCCGTCGAGTTCGCCGCCCGCGACCCGGCTGTGCTGGCGAAGGTGGCGGCGAGCTGGACGGAGCTGGAGACGGCGCTCACGGGCGCGCTCGTCCGGGCCCGCGCCCAGGGCGAGATCCCTGCGGGCAAGGACCCGCAGGCGCTGGCCGCGTTCCTCCTCGTCCTGTTGCAGGGTCTCCAGGTCCTGGCCCGCGCCGACCCCGACCCGCGCCGCCTGCGCGACGCGGTCGACCAGGCCATGATGGCCGTCCAAATATGAGAATGATTGGTATGGAATTCATGCTGCGAAGGTTCGAAGGAAAGGTCGCGCTCGTCACGGGCGCGAGCGGGGTCGTGGGACGGGCGGCGGCGCTCGCGTACGCGGGGGAGGGCGCCGCCGTCCTGGTCGCGGGCCGCGACGAGGCCCGGCTCGCGGAGCTGGTGAAACTGATCGAGGAGAGCGGAGGCCGCGCCAGCGCGTACGCGGTGGACGTGACGCGCTCGGCGTCGGTCGCCGCCATGGTGGACGCCGCCGTAAGCCGCTACGGCCGCCTCGACATCGCCCTCAACGCAGCCGGCATCTTCGGCACCGTGGCCCCGCTGGCCGACTACGACGAGGACACCTGGGACGACGTGGTCGCCGTCAACCTCAAGGGCGTGTTCCTGTCGATGAAGCACGAGATCGCCCACATGCGAGCCAACGGCGGCGGCACGATCGTGAACGTCGCGTCGAACCTGGGAGCCCACTGGCGCCTGGCAGGGGCCAGCGCCTACGCCGCCTCAAAAGCCGCGGTGAGCCACCTGACGAGAACCGCCGCCCGCGACCACATCACCGACGGCATCCGCATCAACGCCCTGAGCCCCGGCCCCATCGACTCCCCCATGTCGATGCGCCCCGGCGAAACCCGCGAAGACCGCGACACCCGCATGAAGAGCTCACTCCCGATCGGCCGCGTCGCAACCCCGGACGAAATCGCCGCCGCCGCATTGTGGCTGTCGTCGGACGAGTCAAGCTTCGTGGTGGGCACCGACCACGTCATAGACGGCGGCGCCACCGCCTGACGCCATTTCCTGAGCAAGGTGCCGGAACAACTCATCGAGTGTGGCCCCACACCGGACATTGGACAACCCACCGGTCCGGGCCACGAGAACAGTCCGGTACGCGATGTACCCGCCCCCGGCACCCTCCAGAATCTCCCACCCGGGGAATCGTCTGTTCACAGCGTGGCCGCGAGATCGACCCAGACGAGACGGTGGCCGCGCTTGAGCACTTCGGTGCCGTACCGGATGCTCAGAGCGGCCACGATCCCCAGCCCCCGCCCCGACTCCTCCAGACCCCCGGTCGCGGCGGCGAAGCAGGGCGCCGCCGTCCGCGTCCCCGGATCGATCACCTGCATCCGAACGAACCGGTCCCCGAACCCGAGCCGCACCCTCACCCAGCCCCGCCGCCTCCCACCCGGCACATGCCGCACGGCGTTGGCGACGAGCTCGGCGACGACCTGGAGGGCGTCCGCTCGCAGGGCGAGGTGACTGTCGACCAGCCAGAGCCCGATCGCCTGCCGCGCCTGCCACGAGGTCCTGTCGTTTCGACGCAGGGTCATATCCCGCCATAGGTGAACGTCTGGAATCTCCGTTGCCGTACGCATGCGATCACCGACTTTGCTGTGAGTTGCCGCTGTTTCGTGCCGACAGCAGGTGAGCCCGTTGTCCGCACGCCCTTACCAGCGTGGCGCTTCACCGCTATTTTGTAATCGCGAAGTCACGGTCTGTACCCGGACGGATGGGCGTGAGAACCATGGCCGAGGGGACATACGGCGAGATCCTGCGAAAAGCCCGCGAGCGAGCAAGCCTCTCGCAGACGGCTCTGGGAGAGCTGCTCTCGTGCAGCGAAAGCCTGGTAGGGCTGATCGAACGCGGAAAACGCAGACCGACCAGGCAGTTCACGCTCACCGCGGAAGCAGTCCTCGGCCTCAACGGCGAACTCTTCGACCTCCTCCCCAACACCACGGCCATGTCCGTGCCGAAGTGGTTCAGTGAGTGGCCGAAAGTCGAAGAAAGAGCGCACACCATACGAACCTGGCAACCGCTCTTGGTGCCGGGGCTTCTTCAGACCGCCCGTTATGCGCGCGCCGTCCTCGCCGCCGCGCCGCAAGCCACCGAGCGATGGATCGAAGAGGCCGTTGAGACGAGGATGAGGCGGCAGGTCGTGTTCGACCGCGAGCAGCCGCCCCTGTACTGGGGGCTCATCGACGAATGCGCCCTCCTCCGGCCGGTGGGCGGTAAGGACGTGATGCGAGAGCAACTACAGCATCTGCTCTCGATGACTCAGCGCCTCAATATTTCGTTGCAGGTCGTCCCGCTTGATGTGGGAGCCACGGCAGGGGTGGCCGGAGGCTTTTCAATAGCTCAAGGTGATGGCATACCCGACCATGTCAGCATCAATGCCGCAGCTCAGGACGTTGTCTCGGCTCGGGAGGATATCGTGCGGCTTCTCAAGGTTAGGTATGACGCGATCCACAAATGGGCACAACCAGTACATATAAGCCAGTGTCTACTGCATGAGGTGGCGGCACGGTATGGGGATTAGTGACGAACTGCGTGCCGAGCTGTCGCAGGCTCGATGGGTGAAGTCCACGCTCTCCGGCCCGGATGGTGGGGACTGCCTCTACGCCGCCAAGCTGAACGGCGACCGGTATGCGATCCGGGATTCCGAGCAGCCGGACGTTCCGCCGATGGTGCTGCGGGGTGGGGTGTTCCGGGCCTTTGTGGGTGGTGCGAAGCTCGGGGAGTTCGACTTCTGAGTCGTGACGGCGGGGGACTGCAGCCCGGGTGAGAGGCAGGCCGGGCGGGTGCCCCGGTGCGCTCAGAGTCGGCTTGAGACTTCGTCTACGCGGGCGCTCAGCGAACTTTTCAGAGTCTCGCTGAGCTTTCGATATTCATCCAACGCCGTTCGTGACGCCGAGCCGCTGAGGACCTGCTCTTCGAGGTCTCCGAGTGTGCGTCTCAGGTCGTCCGCGTGCCGGGAGTAAGGGCTGTCCATGCCGAAGAGCTCGGTCAGGGCGGCGTCGTCGCCGCTGCCGAACACGACGCGTTGGTACAGGTCCTGGTCCAGGACGTACGGCCCTCGCGGCTCGTTCGGTGGCTTGCAGCAGGGTCGTCTTTCCTGAGCCGTTGGGGCCCGGTGAGGACGGTCCAGCCCTGGTACGAGCCGTCCGGGCGGGCGAAGCCGAGATCGACTTCCCGCGCGCCGGAGAGGCCGCGGACGCCGTGGATGGCCAGCTTCGAGACGTACATGCCGAGCCTCCTCCCAAGGACCGAGAGCCTACGCGAGACGGGCACGGTCGCTGGGAGGAATGCGGCCCGCGCCCGGGAGGTATGCGGGCGCGGGCCGTGGTTATTCAGGTGGTCAGCGGCTGATGCGGACGGCGTCGGCTATGACGAGGCCGGTGCCTGAGGTCCAGCGGCTTACCCCGACCACGTTGTACGTGCCCGCGTTCAGGGAGAAGGTGCCGATGGATCGCCAGGCTCCGCCGCCTGAGCGTTGGTCGACGTACACGGTCTGGTTGCCGCTGGATGTTGCCACGATGTACGGCGCCGAGCTGTTGTAGCCGGGGTCGGCCGGGTACCAGACCTCGACCCGGTACGTGCCGGCGCTGGGGATGGTCGCCGAGTACCAGGCCGGGTCGCTGGAGGCGACCGGGTCGGCGAAGCGGTAGTCGGCGCCGTGGCGCTGGCTGGAGTAGCTGGAGGTGCCCCAGTTCGCGCTGGCGGTGAACTGGCCGGAGGTGCTGTTGTCGACCGTGGTCGTCCAGCTCGGGGTGCCGCCGTCACCGGTCACGTAGTTCATGTACGTGGTCCAGTTCCAGTTGGAGCCGGGGTCGGTGTGGGTGGCGCCGGGCACCTCGTTGTGGCCGATGATGCCGGTCCGGTTCTTCGGGATGTTGTACTTGTCGCACAGGTAGCGCGTGAGCGCGGCCGAGGCCCGGTACATGGCGTCGGTGAACCACGAGGCGTCGTTGACGAAGCCTTCGTGCTCGATGCCGATCGAGCGGTTGTTGTAGCTGGAGTTGCCGGCGTGCCAGGCGACGTCCTTGTCGCGGACCATCTGGGTGATGGCGCCGTTGGAGGACTTGACCACGTAGTGGGCGGAGACCTGCGCGGCCGGGTTCTGGAACCAGGAGATGGTCCCGGCGTAGGAGCCCTGGGTGACGTGGATGACGACCTTGTCGATGTTGTAGCTGGTCTCGCGGCTGGAGACGCGGTAGTTGCTGGAGCTGGCGGCGACCCAGGCGGCCGGCGGGTAGTCGGCGCTGGCGATGGCGGCGGGGGTCTCGGCCGCCTGGCCTGACTTGTCGCCGGCGCGCGCGTTCAGGTCGCGGGCCTTGGCGTACTCGCCGCGGTCCGCGGTGATCTCCTGGGGCGCGACGCGGACGCCCTTGGTGTCGATGCCGAGTCCGAGCTGCTCGTAGACGGCGTCGGCGTACAGGCGGGCCAGCTCAGGGGAGGAGGCGTTGCCGTACTTGGCGACGGCCGGGTACCAGCGGCCCGGGTCCTTGCGTGCGCTGTCGTCGAGGCCGAGCGCGTCGGCGTGGGCGCGCAGGACGGCCGCGCCGCCGAGGATGTTGGCCGCGTCGTCCTTCTTGAGCTGGTCGGCGGGGATGCCGGTGAGCTTGGCGGCCTGTTCGAGCGAGTGGTTGGTCGGGTTGCTGACCAGGTGCATGACGCCGTAGCCGTTGCTGGCGCTGGGCTCGCCGCCGTGTCCGTCGAGGTGGGTCTCGGCGTAGGCGAGCGCGACCAGCAGGTCACGCGGTACGTCGTGCGTCTCGGCCGCCTTGGTGAACGCGGCGGGCAGGGGAGGCTCGGCGGCCTGGGACCAGGCGGGCTGGCCTGCGCCGATGAGGATGAGGGTGAGGATCGCGGTGGCGAGGGCTGCTAATCGCGTGCGGGCGAGAGTCATGGGGGGCTCCTCGTTCACAGACGTGACGGCAGCACGCTACGGCAATCTCCTGACAAATGTCGATAATTGACATTACTTCCGAGTTAAGTGAAACTTCTCGCCCTTCAACGGACGCCTGGGTCGTCCGATGTTTCTGAAGACCATTGCGCAATCCGTCGATTGCGCTGAAACTTTCCTTCGTGACCGCGCTTCCGCGTATCGTCCTGGCGGCGCTCACCGCCGCACTCCTCAGCCTCGTGAACCCCCTCTCCGCCGCGGCCGCGGCCTGCACCCCCGACCCCGCCACCCCGAAGCGCCAGCTCCGGGCCATGTGGATCTCCTCGGTCGCCAACATCGACTGGCCCAGCCGCACCGGGCTCAGCGTCTCCGCGCAGCAGGCCGAGTACCGCGCCTGGCTCGACCTGGCCGTCTCCAAGCGCATGAACGCAGTGATCGTGCAGGTCAGGCCGACGGCCGACGCGTTCTGGCCGTCGCCGTACGAGCCATGGTCGCAGTGGCTGACCGGCACCCAGGGCCGCGACCCCGGCTACGACCCGCTGGCCTTCATGGTCACCGAGGCCCACGCCAGGAACCTGGAGTTCCACGCCTGGTTCAACCCGTACCGGATCGCCAACCATGACGACCCCTCCCGGCTGGTCTCCACGCACCCCGCGCGGCAGCACCCGGACTGGCGCTTCGCCTACGGCGGCAAGCTCTACTACAACCCGGGCATCCCCGAGGTCCGCGCCTTCATCGAGGACGCGATCATGGACGCCGTCAGCAAGTACGACGTGGACGGCGTGCACCTCGACGACTACTTCTACCCGTATCCGGTCAGCGGCCAGAACATCCCCGACGCCGACGCCTACGCCCGCTACGGCGGCTCGTTCGGCAACGTCGGCGACTGGCGCCGCGACAACGTCAACCGTCTCGTACGCGAGCTCGACCAGCGCATCCACGCGGCCAAGCCGCACGTGGCGTTCGGCATCAGCCCGTTCGGCATCTGGCGCAACGCGGGCACCGACCCGCTCGGCTCGCGCACGACGGGCCTGCAGTCGTACGACGCGATCTACGCCGACACGCGCACCTGGGTCAAGCAGGGCTGGGTCGACTACCTGGCGCCGCAGATCTACTGGCACATCGGCTTCCCGACGGCCGCGTACGAGGTGCTCACCGCCTGGTGGTCCGACGTGGCCAGGGGCACCGGCGTGCAGCTCGTCGTCGGCCAGGCCGCCTACCGGGCGGGCGCGTCGGGGCAGGACGCCGCCTGGCAGGACCCGGCCGAGCTGAGCGACCACCTCCTCGACAACCGCCGGCATCCCGAGATCACCGGAGACGTCTTCTTCAGCGCGAAGGACGTCAAGGCCGACAGGATCGGCGCGTTCACCAAGGTCGTCCGCGACCACTACACGAGGCCGGCGCTGGTGCCCGCGCGCGGTTCCGCCGCCGCGCCCGCCGTGCCGTCGATCACGTCGGCCACCCGATCGGGCGGGAGCGTGCAGCTCGCCTGGACCGGCTCGGGCACCGCGTATGCGGTCTACCGGGTGGACGGGACGGCCGGCGAGTGCTCGTTCGCCGACGCGAAGAACCTGATCGGGACGACCAGGCAGAAGACGTTCACCGACCCCGCGCCGACCGCGTCGCCCACCTACTACGTGACCGCGCTCAACCGCACCCACCAGGAGAGCGCGCCCAGCCAGGGCCGCGCGCCGGGCGGTGGCGGCGGCGGGTTCAGCGTGGTGGTGGACAACGCCGACGCCGCCTTCACGGCCGGTTCCGCGTGGGGCACCTCGACGTACTCGGGGCAGCTGCACGGCAGCGACTACCGCTTCGCCGACCCTGTCGCGGCCAGCGATCCCGCGTGGTTCCGCGCCGCGATTCCGAGCGCGGGCAGCTATCGGGTCGAGGTGTGGTATCCGGCCGACGCGGGGTACAACAGCGCGACGCCGTACGTGGTGGCGGCCTCGGGCGGGAACCGGACCGTCACCGTGGACCAGCGGAGCAACGGCGGAGCCTGGCGGTCGATAGGCACCTTCGCCCTCAACGCGGGCACGTACAACGTGGTCGGGGTGAGCCGCTGGACCTCCACCACCGGGTACGTCATCGCCGACGCCGTCCGCATCACTCGGGTCTGAGCGGCTACCGGATCGGGGGTGGGCAGGCACGGCGGGTGATCGTACGATGAGGCGGTGGACGGTGCCCGCCCGCGACCGATCGACGCCATCGCGGTCCTGGTCGCGGCCGGTTTGACGCTCGCGACCGGCCATACGGGCGCGGTCCTGGCGATCCTGCTGGCGGCGGCGGTCCCGGTGTTGTGGCTGCGCCGCGCTCCGCTCGCGGTGGCCTGGGTCGGCGCTGCCACGGCGGTCGCGCTGCCCGTCCTCGCGGTGCTCTTCCCCTCGCTGGTGCCGCCGCCGGCCCCGGGCGCCCCGATCTGGCCGCCCGCCGGGCCGTTCGCCGCGTACGCCGCGATGGCGTTCGCCTCCGGCGAGCGGCCGCTGGCGCGCTGGCTGCCGGTGATCGTGCTGGCGCTCGGCGTGCTCGCGCTCTCCGACCGCCTCCCGCTGGCCGGACGCACCGAGGCCGTCATCGCCCTGTCCGTCATGTACGGCCGCTACGTCCGCGTCAGGGACCGCCTGCGCGCCGAGCTGGCCGAGCGCGACCAGCGCGTCGAACGCGAACGCCTCGCAGGCGAGCTGCACGACGTCGTCACCCACCGCGTCAGCCGCATGGTGCTCCAGGCCGGGGTCATGGCGATGAACTCCGGCGACGAGCGGGCCAGGGCGGCGGCCGAGGAGATCAGGGCGGCGGGGTCGGAGGCGCTGGACGAGCTGCGCCACATGGTCGCGCTGTTACGGCGCGGCACCGGCGAGGGCTTCGACCTCGGGCTGCCGCTGCCCGACCTGCGGCCCCTGGTGATCGATTCGGCCAGGGAGGGGCTGCCGGTCGAGCTGTCGGTGGACGGCACGCCGGTGCCGGTGCCCGGGGTGGTGGGGCGGACCGCGTACGTGGTGGTGGAGGCGGCGCTGGCGCACGCCCGCAAGCACGCGCCTGGGGCGGGCGCGCGCGTGCTGGTGCGGTGGCTTCCGGGCGCGGTACGCGTGACCGTGCGGCACACCGGCGGCCGCCCCGACGCCGTCGTGCCCCACTTCACCGCCACCTCCGGCATCGGCCTGCTCGACCTGCGCCGCCAGGTGGAGCTGGTGGGCGGCACGCTGGAGTGCGCCCCCCTGCCGGAGGGCGGCCACCGCATCGAGGCCACGTTCCCGACCTGACGCTCAGGGCCGGTAGCCGGGGTTGACGACGTAGTCGCCGAACTCCCCGGTCTCAGCGTCGTACGGCTTGGCGCCCTTGATGAACCGGGCCTCGACGCCCCCGGGAAAGGCCACCTCGCGCTCTTTCGCTCCCCCGTATCTTCGGCGAATCCCTATATATCAAACCTCATGGGCCTCTTTTGGGTTTAACCGCCATAGATGACCGACAGGAACCTCACCAGCACCGCCTCACGGGACGCGGGCGGCAGGGCGTCCAGGACGGCGTTCACCACGGCCATCTCCGGCTGTCCCGAGCCGGGTCGCAGGTCCACGCCGACCGACGCGCTCAGTTCGGCGAACGTGGCGTCGTCGATCGCGTCCAGGTCGATCCCCGCGACCAGCTCCACGAGACCGTCGGGCAGCACGGCGGGGCCGCGCTCGCGGGCGGCGTCGGCCGACTCGGCGATGACCTTCAGCATGGCCTCAACCCCGGACAGCGTGACGCCGGTGACCGTGATGTGCAGGTTCGCGGGGATCCCAGCGTACGAGAGCTGCGGCTGCAGGAACCAGCCGCGCGCCCGCGCCTCGTCGGCCAGCACGAACACGTCCACGTCGGCACCCGTGAAAGCCACCAGGGACGACTCGGGCTCGCCGAGCACCCGCAGCCCGGGGATGGCGGCGAGGCCGTCGCGCAGTCGGCGGGTCGCCTCCAGCGTGGCCCGGCCGAGCTCCACGTACCCCTCGCGGCCCAACGCCTGCAGCGTCGCCCAGGCGCCGCCGAGCGGCCCGGCCGAACGCGAGCTCTGCACGGTCGCGTTGATGATCGTGTACCCCGGCCAGGCGGCCGACGCGAAGTACGCCTTGCGCCGCATCGCGGGATCGGCGAACAGCAGCACAGAAGCCCCCTTGGGGGCGTAGCCGAACTTGTGCAGGTCGCAGGAGAGCGACGTGACACCGGGCACCGACAGGTCGAACGCCGGCACCGCCGCGCCCGCCTCCCGTAACCAGGGCAGCAGCCACCCGCCCACGCAGGCGTCCACGTGGCACGGCACCCCTGAGGCCGCGGCCAGCGCCGCGACCTCCTCGATCGGGTCGATCACGCCCTGCGGGTACGACGGCGCGGACACGACGACCAGCACCGTCCGTTCGTCCATCGCGGCGGCCACGTCGGCGGGCCGCACCTTGTACGTCTCCAGGTCCACCGGCACGGCCTTGACCTCGACGCCCAGGTAGTGGGCGGCCTTGTGGAAGGCGGGATGCGCGGTGACGGGCAGCACCAGGTTCGGCCGGTCGCGGGCGGCGCGGTCGCGGGCGGCCTTCACGGCCAGCATGATCGACTCGGTGCCGCCGCTGGTGAAGATCCCGTGGCCGCCGCCGAGCAGGTCGGACACCGCGCCGACGACCTGCCGCTCCATCTCGACCACACTGGGGAACGCGGTCGGGTCGAGGCAGTTGACCTCCAGCATCTCCAGGTACGCCCGGGTCGCGGCGTCGTGCACGGCGGCCCGGCCGGTGTCGTAGACGTAGGCGGTCACCTGGCCGCCGCGTACGGGCAGGTCGTGCTCCTTGAGCCGGGCGATCTCCGCCAGCAGGTCCTCGGCGGGCCGTCCGGCAGGGGGGAGGTTCACACGGCCTCCTTTCCGGTGAGGGTGAGCCTGCCGTAGCGGAGGACGAACGGCAGGCTGATGAGCATGAGCAGGGCGGGCAGCGCGGTGAAGCCGAGCAGCAGCCCGGTCAGCGCACTAGGGGACTGCGCGACGGGGGCCGCCGCGGAGACGAACCCGGACAGGGCGAGCACCAGCGCGTACAGGCCGGGGCCGAGCGCGAGGCCCGCCGTCTCGCCGGCCGTCCACAACCCGGTGAACGCCCCGGCCTGCGCCTGCCCGGTACGCGCCGCGTCGGCGTGCACGGTGTCGGGCAGCAGCGACAGCGGCAGCAGCTGCAGCGCCGCGTAGCAGACGCCGGCCAGCGCGGTCAGCGCCAGCGTCGCGGCCAGCCCGCCCGCCGCGATGGCCGGGACCAGCGCCCCGGCGACCCCGCAGAACCCGATGGACGCGGCCAGGTAGCAGCGCACCGGCCCGTGGACGCGCGCCAGCCAGGCCCAGGCGGGCACGGCGAGCATGCTGGGCCCGACGAGGCAGACGAACATCACCGAGGTCAGGGCGTCGTCACCGAGCCGGTACGCCGCGACGTACGGCGCTCCCGCCAGCATCACCGCCACGGCCAGCGCCTGCGTCACGAAGGCGGCCAGCAGCACGAAGAACGGCCGGTTGCCCCGAGCCAGCCGGAAGGCCGCCACCGGCCCGAGCTGGCGCGGCCCCGGCAGCGACGGCACCCACCGGGTGGCCAGCGTCGCGGCGACCAGCGCCGCGCCCATGATCGCGCCGATCGTCACTCCCATGACGGCGTAACCGGCCCGGCCGCCGCCCGCCAGCTCGACCAGGGCGGGGGCCAGGCCGCCCGCGACCAGGATGCCGACCGTCAGGCAGACCACCCGCCAGGACATGATGCGGGTCCGCTCGCCCTGGTCGGGGGACATCTCGGTGGGCAGGGCCACGTACGGGACCTGGAAGCAGGCGAACGCGGTGGCCGCGAGCAGGAACGCCGCCCCCGCCCACACGGCGCCCGGCACGTCACCCGGCACCGCGAACATCAGCGCGAACGCCACCGGCAGCGCCAGCGCCCCGGTCATCAGCAGCCGCGTCCTGCGGCCCGTCCTGACGGCCTCGCGGTCGCTGGCGGCGCCGACCAGGGGGTTCAGCAGCACGTCCCAGATCTTGGGCGCGACCAGCACGACGCCGGCCACGGCGGCGGGCACGCCGAGCATGTCGGTCAGGTAGTAGAGCAGCAGCAGCCCGGGGACCGCGGAGAACACGCCGGTGCCGACGGAGCCGACGCCGTAGCCGAGCAGCCGGCCGCGCCCGAGGTATCCGGCCGGCGGCGCGGCGCCGCGGGCGGTCACCGGGGGTCGCCGGGCAGGCCGAGCGTGCGGTGCACGACGCGATGCAGGTGGGCGCGGAAGCGGCGCAGCGCCGCCCGGTCGCCGGCCGCCCTGCGGCGGCCCTCCGCGTCGAGCACGCCGCCCTTGGCGAAGCCGTGCACGGCCCAGATGACGGTCCAGACGGTGTACTCGACGTCGGCGTCGGGGGAGATCAGCCCCGACTCGACGGCCGGCCGCAGGGCCGCGGTCACCGTCTCCATCAGGGGTTTGACGTATTGGCGTTCGAGCTGGGTGATGTCGCCGGCGTCGGAGAGCCAGCGGTGCATCCACAGGGCGGGCACCTCGGGGTGGTCGACGCAGAAGTCGAGGTAGTCGTCGGTGAGCCGGTGCAGGGCGGCCACGGGGTCGTCACCTGGCAGGCGTTCGAGCGCGCGTTCCAGCGCGGCCTTCTCCGCCTGGTGCGCGGCCTCCATGACGGCGAGATAGAGCTCCCGCTTGCCGCCCACGTGGTAGTTGACGGTGGCGATGTTCAGCCCGGCGGCCTCGGCGATCTGGCGGGTGGACGTGCCGTCGTAGCCGAGCGCCGCGAACAGGTGGGTCGCGACCTTGAGGATCAGGGCGGCCTGTGTGCTCTCCCCAGGGGTCATGAGGCCGACGGTAGTTCTGGTCCGGCCTCTTGGTCAATCACTTGATGGAGAGCTTTACTCGTAACTGACCGGGCCGCCGGGCTCCCAGCGGGTGAGCACCGTCCGGTGACCGGTCTGCACGCCGGTGCCGGGGTCGAGGGCGAAGGCGCCGTACAGGGTGGTGGTCCGCAGCCGCGCGGCGGCCCGCCACAGGTCATCGGGCGCGGTGCCGCCCGCCAGCTCCGCGCAGTGGACGGCGAGGATCGCCGCCGCCGCGGCCTGGACGGCGGGATAGTCGGGCGGCCCGCCGTACGCGGCGACGAAGTCCGCCTCCGCGCAGCCGATCGCCGCCTCGGCGCCGCTGCCGGGGAACCACTGGCCGACGCCGTAGACGCCGCGCGGATCGGGTACGGACTCGCCGAACGCGCGCACGCCTGCCGCCACCGCGCACACCGCGCCTGGCACCTTCGTGTGCGTCACCGTGGTGACGTCCTCGTCGAACGAGCCCGCGCTGAACAGGTGCCACGACGGGTCGCGCGGCCGCTGCCTGGTCACCGGCAGGCCCGCGATCCTCGCCCGCCGCTCCGCGCCCAGCGCGACCTCGCGGGCGAAACGGCCGGTGCCCTGGACGATCCAGAGCGGGCGCGAGTCGCCGCCGCGTACGAGGTGCCGGACGAACGGCTCGGCGTACCGGCTCGCCGGGGTGAGGACGGGGACCATGTGACCGGGGAAGGCGGGGCCGCCGGAGCCTCCGTGGTTCCACAGCAGGAGCCCCTGCTCCACGGCGACCCGGCCGGCCCGGCGGGCGAGCTCGGCGGAGTACGGCCCCAGCAGCAGGTCGCAGCGTCCCGCCAGGTCGCGCAGCACGCGCTCGACCATCTCGGGGTCGCTCTGGTCGTCCTCGACCACCAGCTCCACGCCGTCCGTGAGCGACCGCCAGGCGTCGAGGCCGCGCGCGGCCAGGCCGCCGAACCGGGCGTACCGGCCGGACAGCGAGAGCGGGACCCCGATGCTGAGCACGCCGTTCTCCTGCCCGCGACCGGCTCAGTCAGGCGCCCAGTACTTTTCCATCGCCCGCTCCAGGTCGCCCACCACGGGCTTCCAGGTCGCTGGCAAAGAGTAGCGGCTGACGCGGTGCCGGTCGTACACCAGTGTGTACTTGAGGAAGTCGGCGCCCTGCGGCCTGGCCTCCGACCTGCCGAGCCGCAACTTCCCGAGGTGGGTCCGCAACCGGCGGCGCTCCTTGGCGGTCAGGCACTTGTCGACGGCCGGGCCCCTGCGCCGGTCGAAGCGCGCGCAGCCGTTGGCGTACACGGTCACGCGGTCGAGCAATCCCGCGAAGCCGCCTTCCTTACGCAGCTCCACCAGCACCTTCTTGCTGACAGCGTGGGCGGGTGGCACGGACGTGGCAGGCAGCAGGAGCAACAGGGGAACGAGCGCGATCCGGGAGAACCTCATGCCCCTTCTCACGTACGCGAGGCCGGATCGGCTCACGCGGAACATGAGGGCCCTGGCGATGGCCGTGCGCCGGCGCCCGCCCCCGGACACGCCGGTCGGGTGCGTACACCCGGCCCGGTGACCGGGGCCGAGACGCTACGGCGCCGCCAGGGCCCGTCCCCGCGAAGCCGGTCCGGTCGCGAGGGGCGACCGGTTCCGGCTCCGTCCGGCAGCGTAGTGGTCTTCGCGCCGTCCGAGGACGTAACTACCTAAATCCGGGCGAACCTACTGGGGGAGGTTCACCCGCAGCGGGCCCCGTTCACGTGGAACACCTCGGGCGCCGGGTTCGGCCCCGACGGGTTGGTGCCGTTGAAGCCGAACGTCACCGCCCCGCCCGGCTTGATCCGGTCGTTCCAGCCGGTGCCCTTGGCCGTCACCACCGAGCCGTCCTGCGAGACCTCGGCCCCCCAGGAGTGCCCGACCTGCTGACCGGCCAGGAACGACCAGCGCAACTGCCAGCCGTCCACCGCCTTCTTGCCGACGTTCTCGATCACGACCTGCGTGGTGAACCCGCCCGGCCACGAGCCGTGCGCCGAGTAGCGCACCTTGCAGTCCGAGCGCTCGCCCCGATCGGCCAGGAACGCCGAGACCCAGGCCAGCGGCGAGTTCCAGTTGATGGTCAGCTCGTTCGTCGCCCACGACTCGATGTCGTCGATGTAGCAGAACTGCGGCTTGCAGCCCTGCAGCAGGCGCTGCGCGACCGGGTCCTGGATGGCCGAGTTCGGGCCGCCGGCCAGCGTGCCGCGCGGCGGGTTGGGCAGCTCGGGGTTGAGCTGGCGGGCGTACCAGCGGCTGTGCTGGTTCTTCGAGGCGACCTCGCCGTAGCCGGTCACGTACGACTGGTTGAGCGCGTTGCGGCCGAGGATGTAGTCCATGCCCTCCCTGACCGCCGCCCGGTACTTCTCCTTGCCCGTCAGGTCGTACGCGGTGGCCAGCACGACCAGGTTGTTGAGCACCAGGTTGTTGGAGCCCCAGTCGTAGTCGGGCACGTCGTACGGGATGCCGTACGGGTGCGCCTGCTGGATCGCCAGATACTTCTCGGCTCCCTGCACCACCGACTGCCGCACCCTGGCGCGGTCCGGCAGCGCGTTCGGCACGGTCGCCAGCTCCAGGCGGCCGAGCTGGGCGGTGTTGCCCCAGTCGAAGCCGCGATCGCGCCAGACGTCGCCCGTGTGGTGCGGCGAGGCGAGCACGAAGTCCTTGAACTCCTTCTCGCCCGTCGTGATGAACAGCTCGGCCGCCGCCCAGTAGAACTCGTCGCTGACATTGCCGTCGCTGTACGCGCCGCCGCCGACGCCGTCGTTCGGGTCGGCGTACTTCTCCGGGTTCGCCTTGGCCGCCGCCCACGCCTTGCGCGCCGCCGCCAGGTTCTTCGCCGCGAACGCCGCGTCGTACGGCGCGAACAGCCGGGCCGCCTGCGCCGCGGTCGCGGCCAGGTTCAGCGTGGCCGCGGTGGACGGCGGGTGCAGCTCGCGCGGCTGCGGGTCCAGGTGCGGCAGCAGCGGCAGGCCCGTCCACGCCTGGTCGTGGATCTTGTGGTGCGCCATGCCCGCAAGCGGCTCACCGTCCGGCACCTGCATGCTCAGCAGGAACTCCTGCTCCCAGCGGGCCTCGTCCAGGATGTCGGGGCGGCCGTTGCCGCTCTCCGGGATGTTCAGCCGGCCGTCGCGGAAGGCGGCCTTGTCCCGCTCGTACGTCGACATCAGCTGGTGGACCGAGATGCCGCCGTTGACGACGTACTTGCCGTGGTCGCCCGCGTCGTACCAGCCGCCCTTGACGTTCAGCGTGTAGTCGCAGACGCCGGGCTGGCAGGGCACCTCCACGTCACCCTGGTTCGGCGCGACGCCGACGTGGCCGGCGGGGCGGCCGTAGCCGGGCCTGAGGCTGTCGAGGATCTCGATGCCGCTGCGCTGGGGGTAGTAGAACTTCAGCGCGTCCGTCGGCAGCTCGTCATAGAGGTCTTCCTCGATGTCGAACGGGCGGCTCGTCTCGCCGTCCGCCGTCAGCGTGTAGCCGGTGCCCGGCTTGCGGTGGGCGCCGAAGTCGATCGTGTGCACGTTCTGGCCGGAGCTGTCGTCCACACCCCTGGGGACGGTGCTGCCGCGCGCCACCGTCTTGCCGTCCGCGTTCTTCAGCTCCCACTCCAGGGCGCTCGTCTCGGACGTCACCAGCGTCGCCTTCTTCGGGCCCGCCGGGAGGTAGCCGACCATGTTGACGCGCACCCGCGGGCCGGTGTCGGGCTCGTACACCTCCGGCTCCGCCCCGCCCTTGAGCGACACGTCGTCCATGCAGAATCTCCAGGGTTCGGCGCTGCCTCCCAGCTGGAAGACGGCCTGCGCGTTCGTCAGCGACACGGGGGCGGTGAACGTGTACGCGTAGTCGTTGCCCGAGACGCTCAGCTCGGGGTTGGCGGCGAAGTACTGCGTCCAGGGGTCCACCGGGAGCTGGATCAGCGCCTTGCCGACCTTGGCCGGGGTGCCTGAGGCGTAGAACCTGTAGGCGTAGGTCTCGCCCGCCACCAGGGGTAGGTTGTCCTGGCCGATGATGACGTCCCAGGGGTTGGCGGTGCCGCCGGGGATGTCGGCGCACAGACGGCCGTCTTCCACCGCCAGCGTGATGTTCGCCGTGCCCCACCAGGGGGCGGTGCCGGTGTCGAAGGTACCGTTCACGATCTGCTCGGGGCCTTCGTCCGCCGCCGCGGCGGGGACGGGGGATAAGGCGAGCGTGGTGATGAGGGCCAGTAAGGCGGCCCGGTATCTCTTCATGGAGGTTCCTTAGGTTTTGGGAGCGCTCCCACAGAACGCCCCGATCCTCCTTGCCCACCGCCTCCCCGTCAACGGTCCCCGTCCTGCTCCGACCTCGTCCGGCGGCGGCACCTCACGATCACCGCTGCCAAAGTGATGAAACTTTCATCGAGCCGGGGTAGGCGAGGCAGGCCACGACGGCCTCCGCCCGTACGCGGTCATAGGGGGCGTCCAGCCGCGCCGCCACCCGCACGGCCTCCTCCGCCGCCCGCCGAGCCGCACCCCGCCTCCCGGCGACCGCCAGGACGAGCGCCCTCGCCCACCCCACCCGGGCCGCCGCACCCGGGTTGCGGCGGACGAACCGGACGAGATGCCGGTGCAGCCGCCGCGCGACGGCCGGGTCCGGCCACGGATCCATCGCCCACAGCAGCTCGGCCAGCCCTGCCCAGCACTCCAGCATCCCCCGCTGCGCCGAGGGCAGCCGCTCCGCCATCCCCAGCGCCTCACCCACCACCCGGCGCTCCGGCTCGCCGGTGAGGCGGGCGGTGGCGGTCAGCAGGCGCATCTCCTGGATGGTGGTCATGGTGGGGCCGTCGTGCAGGCCCAGCTCCTTGGCGTGGGTGCGGCGGCGGTCGTGGGAGGCGCGGGCCGCCGCCAGCACGTCGCCGATGTCGGCTGCGGGGAGGCCGTCCAGCCTGAGCAGGGCCTCTGCCCGGCCCACCAAGCACCAGTGGCGGCCGATGTCGTCGCCCACCCGCCCGGCCGCCTGTTCCGCCGTGGCGGCGAACAGGTCCGCGGCCTCCTCGAAGCGGCCCTGCCAGAGGGCGGTCTCCGCGAGCATGCCCGCGCAGTTCTCTGCCACGCGGGGCGCGAGGGTCCCTGCCCGGCACGTCGTGAACGAGCGCCTGGCCGCTTCGAAGGCGCCCGCGTGCAGGTGGTCGATGCCGCGGGCCAGGTGGGCGCGGTGGGCGGGCTCCGCGGGGTGGGTGACGGCGGCCAGGGCGTGATCGGCCCTGGTCCCGTAGCGGTCGGCCGCGCGGCGGAGACCGGCGAGGCGGGCGATGGTGGCGGCGTTCGCGTACGCCTCCGCCCGCAGCGCGGCGTCGCCCGACCGGTCGGCGGCCTTGAGCTGGCGCAGGGAGGCGGCCAGCATGGTGAGCACGTCCTGCTGGTGGTAGGCCAGTCTGGCCAGCATCGTCAGCGCCTGCGCCGCCTCCGCGCCGTGCGATCTGCGCCCCACTTCGGGAGGGAGCCGGCGGGCGGCGGCGGACAGGGTGGTGGACGGGGTCTTGGACAGGGCGGTGGACAGGGCGGCGGTCGCGGTCGCGATGAGGAGGCCCGCTCTGGACTCGGGCAAAGGCTCGCCCAGCGTGGCGAGGGCCGTTCTCGCCAGGCAGGTGGCCTCGCGTTCGCGGGCCAGGTGGTGTTCGCTGGTGCCGGCCATCCACAGGTGCCTGGCCCGCAGCCTGGGCTCCTCGTCGGTACGCGCCAGGTGCCTGCGCACGACGGCCGCCGACTCCTCGTACAGGTGCAGGCGCAGGCACAACGTCCAGTACAGCTCCAGGAAGCGGGGGCGGCCCGACGTGGCCCAGGCGGCTCTGACGTTGTCGAGTTCGGGGGCCAGCAGGCGGGTGACCTCGGTGTCGGCGGCGTTCTGGAGGGCGGTGGCGTGGGTTTCGAGGAGACGGCCGAAGTACGCGGCGTGGCGGCGGCGGGCGGCGCGGCGTTCCGCGGGGGTCAGGTGGGCGGCGGTGTACTGCCTGATCAGGGGGTGGACGGCGTACCTGCCCGAGGGGGTGAGCCGGAGCATGCTGTGGTCGACCAGGCGTACCAGGACGTCCGGGGTGGTCGTGGCGACCTCGACGGCCGCTTCCAGCGTGCACCCGCCGCCGAACACCGACAGCGCCGCGAGCGCCGCCTGCCCCTCCTGATCCAGCAGCCGCCACGACGTCTCGAACACCGTCCGCATGCAGGCGTGCCGGGGACGGGCGGCGGGGCCGGCCACGGAGAGCAGGCCGAGGCCGGCGCCCAGCAGCCGGGCCAGCTCCGCGCAGGGCACGGCCCGCAGCAGGCCGGCCGCCAGCTCGATGGCCAGCGGCAGACCGCCGGTGGCGGCGCAGATCGCGGCCACCCGCGCCGCCTCCCGCTCCGGGTCGAACGCGGGCTGCGCGGCCCGCGCGCGGGCGGCGAACAGCGCCTCCGCCGCGTCCGCCGCCAGCTCCCGTACGGTGATCGCCGTCTGCCCCGGCAGCTCGGGCCGCCGCCTGCTGGTGACCAGGACCCGCACGGCCGGAGCGGCCTCCAGGATTCGGCCGATCACCGCGTCGAAGGCGGGCAGCTGCTCAAGGTTGTCGAGCACCAGCAGGAGCGGCCGCTGCCGTCCTGACAGGGCGGCGAGCAGCAGATCGAGCGCCGGGCGGGAGGGCGAGAGATCCACCCCGAGACCCCGCGCCAACGTCGTGACCGCCGCCTCCCCCCGCACCCCGGCGAACCCCACGAACACCGCCTCCGCCCGCCCCGCCTCTCCCCGCCCCGCCTCTCCCCGCGCTGCCTCCGCCGGTTCGCGACACTGGGCGGCGGCGGCGATGGCGAGGCGGGTTTTGCCGATGCCGCCCGGTCCCAGGAGGACGACCAGGCGTTCGCGGTCGAGCAGGGCGGATAATCGGCGGACGTCCGCCTCGCGTCCGATCAGTTCGGTCGAGGGGACGGGTAAGGTGCCCGGCCGGCGCTTTCCTGACGGAAGTCCGCGCGCCCGCCGGGGCTCCGGGACGAGGCTGGGGCCGGTCAGCTCTCTTCTGAGGGCCCGTGTCTCCGGGGCGGGGTCCACGCCGAGGTCGGCGGTGAGGCGGTGGCGTAGCTCGTCGTAGCGGGCCAGGGCGGCGGCTCGGTTGCCCGCGCGGGCGAGCGCGGTCATGAGCACCCGGTACGCCTCCTCGTCGTATGGATCCAGTCCCGTCACGACGGACGCCAGCCGCGCCACCTGCGCGCACGGCGAGGAGCCCGCCGAACGCAGCAGCACCTCGCGCAGCAGCAGCCGGACCCGGGAACGCTCGGCGGCCAGCCAGTCACCGAAGGCGGGGGCGTCGCAGAAGGACACCCCGTCCATGAAGTCACCTCGCCACAACCGCAGCACCTCGGCGATCGGAGGAGCGCCGGCGAGCTGGTGCCGGTCGACGAAGCAGCCCTCGGCGGCGGGGAGGCAGACGTGCTCGCGGGTGACGTCCAGCCAGCCGCCCACCTCTCTGCGCAGCTCGGACAGGGCGAGGCGGAGGCTGCCGCGGGCGTTGGCGTCGGGCCGTTCGCCCCACAGCAGCGTGGCCAGCTCGGCGCGCGGCCGGGGCGCCTGCGCGGTGGCGAGGTAGCAGAGCAGGGCCCGCGCCTTGGCGGAGCGCACGCCCAGCGGAGCGCCCGCGGCGGCGAGCCGGGGCGAGCCGAGCAGCAGCACGGACAGCGACTCCCTCATACCGCGGAGGGTAAGCACGCCGAGGCCGTCCGGACTGTGCAAAACGTTACATCCAGCCTGTGCCTTAGGGCACTCACCTGCTGACCGGCCCCGCCGCGAACGGTGGCGGGGCCGGCCCGCGGTCACAGGACGGAGGTGACGGCGGCGGTGACGGCGGTGGCGAAGCCGCGCATGCCGCGCGCGTTGGGATGGAAGGGCACGGCGGGGGACGTGGGCACGTACGGCTCGATCCACCGCTGGCCGGACGAGGCGCACGGGGAGTGGTCGGCGCTCGGCGTCTGCAGGTCGATGAAGCCGACCCCGGCCGCGGCGGCCTGCTCGGCGAGCATCTGGTTGAAGTACATCAGCGTGGCCCTGATGTAGTTGGCGTCCGCGCGGATGATGGGGACGCGCGGGTAGCAGCCGTTCGGCGGCGCGTACGTGGCGTAGCCCACCATGAAGATCCGCGCCTGCGGAGCGCGGGCGCGGATGTCGGAGACGAGGGTGAGCAGGCGGGAACGTAAGGCGTCGGTCCCGACCCGCCACTTGTCCTGGCCGCCCACGACGTAGTCGTCGTTGCAGGCGTCGCCGACGGGCGGGGGCAGCAGGTTGAGGCAGTCTTCGATGAAGTCGGTCAGGCCGAGGTCGTTGGCGCCGATCTGCACGGTGACCAGGGTCGTGTCGGGGCCGACGGCGTCGAGCTGGGGCGGCACGTCGCCGAGGTCGGTGCTCTGGGAGTTGTAGAGGTCGTCGGTCTCGGCGCCTGAGCAGGTTCGGTCACGCAGGACGCTCGCGCCGATGGCCTGGGCGGTCAGGTGGGCGTAGTTGCGGTCGGAGCGCCAGCAGCCGTAGTCGGGGCCGATCTGGTTCGGGATGAGCGGTCCTGAGGCGGCCGAGTCGCCGAGTGCGACGTACACCTCTCCCTGGGCGGCCTGCGCGGGCGGCGCGAGGCTCAGGACGAGTAAGGCCGCGGCGAGCACGACGAGCATCCGTCGGACCATGGGGACTCCCTCCGGCAGGGTGTGCGGGGTGCGGGCAGCCACGACCGGCCGGGGGGTGCTGGCCGGGGACGTGGGGCGATCACCCACACGATGAGCCACGTCCGCCGGTCTGTGAACCGCGCGGAGGGAGTGATGCTGAGGCGGTATGAATCAGCGCCCGCCGAACGCTGCTCAGAGCGGGTGCGGGTCAGCGCCGTTCCGGGGCCGTCACGCCGGGGCGTGCCCGGGCCGTCACGTCAGGGCCTGCCGAGGCCGTCCCATCAGGGCGTGCCGGGGCGCCACATCGGCCAGAACAGCGCGCCGTCGGGCAGTGCGAACGGCTCGCGGGCCTCGTAACCGTGGCGGGCGTACAGGTCGCGGTTGCGCGGGTCGCTGGCCTCCAGGTAGACGGGCAGCCCGCCGAGCCGCGCGTGCTGGTGGCGCAGCAGGGCCGTGCCGAGCCCCTGGCCCTGGCAGTCGGGGTGGACGGCGAGACAGGCCAGGTAGTGGTGCGGCTCCGTGGGGTGGTGCCGGCGGAACAGCTCGTCACGCAGCCGGAACCGGTCGGCGAACTCGCCGGTGGCCTCGCCCAGCCGCCGGTCGTAGTCGGCTGGTCGGGACGCGCCCTCGGTGTACGGGATCCACACGGCCACCGCCTCGTCGTCGATGAGGTGCACCTCGCCGTGCTCGATGGCGTGCTCGACGACGATCAGGAAGTGGTCGGTCAGGACCCGGTGCCGCCGCCTGCGTTCGGGCACCAGGTAGGCGACGGACCGCAGCCCGGCGAACGCCGTGGCGATCAGCTCGGCGGCCCTGGCGGCGTCGCCGGGGGCGGCGGTGCGGATGCCGGGCCGGAAGGACATCCCCTGCCCGGCGCCCTTGTCGCTGACCGGCCAGGTCTCCATGGTCTCTCTCATGACTCCAGGTCTCCTCTCGTCGTGGTGCGGTGCCTGGAGGGTCTCCTGAGAGGTGGTCGCCGAAGGCGCCCATCCCTCTGCGAGCGTAAACACCCGACCGCCCGGTGTGCTTCCGAAATCGGGGAGGAAAGACCGCTCACGACCTCGCCGACCGGCACGTGACGTGCTCGGCCGCTAAGAGCTGACGTGTCCCTTACGCGGTTGGGAGATCCACTTGTTCTGGCCTGGGGTATCGGTGCCCGTGATCACGATCAGGAGGCAGCAACATGGCGGACTTTCCCATTGTTGTCGGTATAAATCGCACCCAGGATGGTTCCATTGCCGTCGCAGTGGGCGAGTCGGGCATGTACAGCCTGCAGAAGGAGCGGATCAGCCGAAGAAAGCACCACTGGGGCCGCCTCGGCGACCTGCCCGACCGCTACCTGACCGCCATGCCGCTCCTCAAGGAGCCGATCGACCTCGTGGTCGAGGGGTACTCGTCGGACACCGAGATCGAGCACTCCGGCGCGTACCAGGAGGAGGTGCGCGAGACGCTCGGGCTCAAGGAGAACGCGCAGATCGTCCTGGTCTCCCACCACCTCAGCCACCTCTACAGCGCGTTCTACCCCTCGCCGTTCGACGAGGCGGCCGGGCTCGTGATCGACGCGCAGGGCAGCCACGTCAGGGATTTCACCGAGCAGGTCGAGCTGCCGCGGGACGCGGGAGGCGACCTGCTGGAGGTCGCCTCCTTCTACCGGTGCTCACGTGGTGGCCGCATCGAGTGCCTGGCCAAGCAGCTCTGGGACGGCGACTGGACGCGGCCGGCCGGACTCGGCTGCTTCTACGCGCTGCTGACCAAGATGCTGTGGCCCGAGGGCGAGGGCAACGAGGGCAAGGTCATGGGGCTGGCCCCGTTCGGCGACCCCGATGCGCTCGGCCTGCCCGACCTCGACGTACGCGGCCACGAAGTGCACATCCCGCCCGCCTGGGTGGAGCTCTTCGCCGACCGTGACGCCTACCTCTACGAGCCGGGCGGCGAGGAGTTCCGCCGCGCCGCGAACCTGGCCGCCGCCGGCCAGCGCGCCTTCGAGCGGGCGCTGACCCAGGTCGTCGCCTGGCTGCACGACAGGACCGGCCTCGACGCGCTGGCCTTCGCCGGCGGCACCGCGCTCAACTGCTCGGCCAACGGCCGGCTCATCCGCGAGTCGCCGTTCCGCGAGCTGTTCATCCCGCCCAGCCCGCACGACGGCGGCACGGCGATCGGCTGCGCGCTCTACGGGCTGATCGCCTGCCTGGGCGTCGAGAGCCGGTGGCGGTGGACGGACGACTTCCTCGGCCCCGACCCGGACGAGAGCGCGATCGAGGCGGCCGTGCGCGGCCTGCCCGCGGGACTGTACGCCGAGCGGCCCGACGACCTGGCCGGCGAGCTGGCCGGGCTGCTGGCGAGCGGCCGGGTGGTGGGCCTGCACCAGGGCCGCGGCGAGTCCGGCCCGAGGGCGCTCGGCAACCGCAGCATCCTCGGCGACCCGCGCAGCCCCGACCTGCAGGACTACATCAACTTCGAGGTCAAGGGCCGCGAGTGGTTCCGCCCGCTGGCGCCGCTGGTGCTCGCCGAGCACGCAGGACGTGTCTTCGAGGTGGACCGCCCCGCCCCGTTCATGCAGTACGCCGTCGCCGTCCGCCCCGCCTACCGCGACAGGCTGCCCGGCATCACCCACGTGGACGGCACCGCCCGCCTGCAGACCGTGGAACGCGCCACCACGCCCTTCCTGCACGCCCTGCTGACCAGGTGGCACGCGCTCACCGGTGTTCCTGTGCTGATCAACACCTCGCTCAACGGCCCGGGCGAGCCGCTGACCGAGACGCCGGAGCACTCGATCGAGACCCTGCGCACGACCGGCATGCACGCCCTGGCGCTGCCGCCGTACCTCATCCGCAAGCACGAGGAGCCGCGGCTGCCCGGCGCCTAGGAGAGGCGGTCGAGCACGTTCGCCGTGATGCGCTCGACCGCCGCGCAGGTGGCCAGGCCGCGCGGCCAGTCGGTGGTGGCGGCGTTGAACACGATGCCGCCGCGCGCGTGGGGCCGTGTGGCCGGGGCGCCGGGCGCCTGGGGCCGTGTGGCCGGTGCGGCGGCCTCGTAGAGGCCCATCGTGGCGGCGCCGTTGCCGAAGCCCCACCCGCTCGCCCTGGCGTCGCCCACCGCGAGGATGGTGAACCCGGCGGGCGTGCCGTCGGCGCCGGTGGGCGCGTACGGCGGCGCCGCCGCCCGGTCGAAGTCGGCGCCGTCACACTCGTAGCCCACGAGGTTCTCGGCCAGCCCGAACACGTCGCCGTCGCGCAGCCCGGTGCCTTCGTAGACCCAGTGATCCGCGTGCTGCACCCGATAGCCGACCGGCTCCGGATGATCGTCGCGGTCGCGCTCGCCGCCGTTGCGGAAGCTGACGCCGATCAGCTCGTTCTCCGGCGGCCCCTCCTCGTGCCAGACGCCGACGCGGGAGAAGGTGAGGGGGTCGTGGAAGACGACCCGCCACCAGCAGGTGTTGCCGCCGAAGAAGGCCGCGTTCCGCCCGGCCGCGACGTGCTCGGCGACGGCGGCGCGCATGGCGTCGCTCCAGTACTCGTCGTGCCCCGCGCTCACCATCAGCCGGTACGGCTCCAGCAGCGCCGCCCCCTCTCGATGCAGGTCGAGATCGGTGCAGTAGTCCACCGCGTAGCCCCGGCGGGCGGCCCAGGCGATGAACCTGGCGTCCCAGTGCACGAACGTCTGGCGCGGCGTCGGGTCGTAAGGATCGAAGTTGTGGACGTCCCACGGCGTGCCCCCGGTGCCGCCGCCCGGCCGGTGCAGTGACACTCCGGGCTCGGGGACCTGGTCGGGCATGGTGTAGAGGCACCAGTGGCCGATCAGCCGCTCAGGATCGTACGGCCGCCCGTCGATGAGGTTGTAGGCGTGGTAGGTGAACAGCGGCAGCTTGTAGAGGATCCGCGCCGCCGGGCGTTGGGGCCTGACCACGAACAACGCCCTGTCCTCCCGGCCGTCGGGGGTCGTCCGGTCAGGGTCGGTACGGTCGGAGCCGCTCTCGTCGCCCTCCACCAGCACCGCCACATAGACGCCTGGCTCGGCCGGCGCCCGCACCGGATAGCCCGACCATGGCCGCAGCGGCTCGCCGCGCAGCCCCGTGCCCGGCCGGCCCCAGTCGTGCGCGGGCAGGTGCGGCGGCGCGTGCTCGCCGGGCAGCCACGGCGTCTTGTCGGTCAGCGTCATGCCGGTCTCGTACCGGTGGAACTCCACCCGGAACCTGGGCGCGTCCGTCGAGACCCGCAGCGTCATGTGGCCGCCCGCGTACGGGCTCGGCTGCTCCGCGTACCCCCTGATCATCTCGCCAGTCTTCCACCGTTCCGCGGCCACGTCACGACACGAAAGGCCAGGTCAGGGCGGGTCGTGGGTTTCTCCGGCAGCGCCGGGTACGGTCGTTGCCATGCGCGCCCACCTCACTGCGGCCCTGCTGATGACGCTTCCCGGCCTGGCCGCCGGATGTGCCCAAGGCGCGGCGCCCGCCGTACGCGAGGCCGTGCCGGCCGCGTCGCCCACCGCTGAGCCCACCGCTGAGCCCACCGAGCCCGCCTCGGGACCGCTGGCGGGCAAGATCGTGGTGATCGACCCGGGGCACAACGGCGGCAACGCCTCCCACCCCAAGGAGATCAACCGCCAGGTCGACGTCATCACCGGACGCAAGCCCTGCAACACCACCGGCACCCAGACCGCCTCCGGCTTCCCCGAACACGCCTTCACCTGGGACGTCGCCACCAGGCTCAGGCCGATCCTGCGGCGCATGGGCGCCAAGGTCGTGCTCACCAGGCCCAACGACGAGGGCGTCGGCCCGTGCGTGACCGAGCGGGCCGCCATCGGCAACGAGGCCAGGGCCGACGCGGTGCTGTCCATCCACGGCGACGGCGCCGAGCCCAGCGGGCACGGCTTCCACGTGATCATGCCGGGCCTGCTCAAGGGCCACAACGACGCCGTGGTCAAACCGTCGCGCCGGCTCGGCATCGACGTGCGCGACGCCTTCCGCGAGGGCACCGGCATGCCGTACGCGAACTACACCGCCCGCAGGGGCCTGCAGACCCGCACCGACCTCGGCGGGCTCAACCTGTCGAAGCGGCCCGCGGTGTTCATCGAGTGCGGCAACATGCGCAACAAGGGTGACGCGGCCAAGATGACCGACCCCGCCTTCCGCGAGCGCATGGCGACCTCGCTGGCCGCCGGCATCAAACGTTTTCTGACCTGACCGGTCAGCCGTCACGGCACAGCGGATCACCGCCCACCACGCAGGCGATGTCGTCGAGCCGGCAGCTCAGCAGGGTGCCGTCCATGCCGAGCACGAGCACGAGGTCGCGCTGGGACGGATGAGCCAGCACCACCCTGCCGACGACACCGTTGTCCAAGATCACGGTAGGGCGGCCTGCCGCGTTGTCCATGCCCTCGCGACTCCTCTCGGGTCCGGAACGAGCCCTCGCGCCGGACCCGTCCCCACCAGGATGCACAGGCTTGTGCCTCGAGCGCATCGGTCAGGCGGCGGTAATTACGTACGCGGAGGACAGTACCTTCACCACCGGAGTCCGCACATGCCGGGTGCGAAAGCCAACCGGCGAGTAATATGACGGCCAAGCTGCCCCCGGTGAAGGAGACGGCCCTGTGTCCGAGCTCGAACGGGTACCACCCGGCATCGACCCTTATGTCCCCAGCTCAGCGCGGGTCTACGACTACCTGCTCGGCGGCAAGGACAATCTGGGCGTGGACCGCGAGGTGGCCGAACGACTCCTCGCCGTCGCCCCCGACAGCCGCCTGGTCGCCCGCGCCAACCGGCAGTTCCAGGTCGAGGTGGTCGGGCAGCTGAGCGAGCAGGGCATCCGCCAGTACATCGACCTCGGCACCGGCATCCCGACCTATCCGAACGTCCACGAGGTCGCCCGCAAGGCGCGCCCGGACGTCCGGGCGATCTACGTCGACAACGACCCCGTCGTCTACATGCACGCCCAGGTGATGCTCACCGACTCGCCGACCGTCGCCGGCGTGCACGCCGACCTGCGCAGGCCCGCCGACATCCTGGGCCACCCCGACGTCGTCGAGCTGATCGACTTCACCGAGCCGGTGTGCGTGCTGATGGTCGGCGTGCTGCACTTCATCATGGACGAGGAGGACCCGGCCGGCATCGTGGCCGCGTTCAGGGAGCGCATGGCGCCGGGCAGCCACCTGGTGATCTCGCACGCCATGGCCGACAGCGACCCCGAGGCCATCGCCCAGCTCGCGGCCGCGACGGCCGGTTCGCCCGCGCAGCCCAGGTTCCGCACGCGGGACGAGGTGCTGGCGCTGTTCGACGGGTTCGAGCTGATCGGGCCGGGGCTCGTGCCGGTCCAGGACTGGCACGTCGGCCCCGACGACGGCCGGATCCCTCTGCTGGACGCTCCGCCCAAGCTCCGCATCGAGGGCGCCGCCGGCCGCCTCACCGCATGACCTGCTCGTACGACCTGAGCTTGATGTCGGTGGCGAACTTGTCCGTCACCTTCAGCATCAGGCCGAGCAGGAAGCCGTACTTGAAGGTCCAGTTGCGCAGGCGCATCTTGGCCGGGCTGCCCGGGGCGAGGAACGGGCCCGCGTTGCCGTTCTTGGCGATCTTGGCGTAGGGGCGGAACTGGCGCTCGTACTCGGCGAAGGCCGCCCGGTGGTCGCCGCCCGCCGCCGCCAGCTCGCCCGCCAGCACGTACGCGCCCACCACCGCCAGCCCGGTGCCGAAACCGCCCAGAGTGTTGCCGTACGCCGCGTCGCCCAGCAACACCACCCGGCCCTGGCTGTACCGGTCGATCCTGACCTGGCTGAGCGAGTCGAAGTAGACCTCGCGCGCGTCCCGAACCGCGTCCATGATCTCGGGGACCCGCCAGCCCATGCCGGCGTAGGCGCGGCCGAGCAGCTTCTTCTGCTGTTCGGCGTCGTAGCGGTCGTACTCCAGCGCCGCCGAGGCGAACACGAAGAACGCCGGCGCCTTCGTCCCGCCCACCGCCACCATCCGGCCGGGCTCGTTGTACATCTTCGCCGGCTCCCCGAAGTCCAGACCGGTCTCCACCAGCGCGTAGTAATGGCCGAGGAACCGCACGAACTCCTCCTCGGGCCCGAACGCCAGCCTGCGCACGTTCGAATGGATCCCGTCCGCGCCCACCACCAGGTCGAAGGTGCGCGGCGCCGCGCGTTCGAAGGTGACGTGCACGCCGTCCCTGGTCTCGGTGAGCGAGGTGATGGAGTCGCCGAAGACGTACTCGCAGGCGGGGGCGGTGCGCTCGTACAGCAGGCGCGACAGGTCGCCCCGGGTGATCTCGACGTCGCCGCCGGTGAACTCGCCGGGGATGACCGTCAGTCTCCGCCCGGCCGCGTCCACGATCTCCTGGTCGCTGCCGCCGGTCTGGAGCCGGCGCACGTCGTCCAGGATGCCCATGCGGCTCAGGACCGTACGGTGGGTCGCGCCCTTGAAGTCGACGGCCTGCCCGCCCAGCCGCAGCGACGGCGCCCGCTCGACGACGGTGACGGCGAATCCGTAGCGGATGAGCCAGTGCGCCAGTGCGGGTCCGGCGATGCTGGCGCCCGAAATGAGGACGTTGGTGTTTCGCATGCCCCCACGTTCGCGATTCCCGCTGACAACCCGCCGATCACTCGCTGACAGCCCGTCTCCGGGGTGTCAGCGACCCGTCGCCTTGAGCGTGGCCAGGGCGTCGGCCCTGGTCATGGCGGCGCCTTCGGCGTAGGCGGCGGCGAACGCCTCAGCGCCGAGGATCGCGCCGGCCTTCGCGGCGGTACGGGCCACGTCGCGGTCGCCCGCCACCGCCATGCCGCGCAACGCCACGGCGACCCCCAGCAACAACGCCGCCCGCCCTGCCGCCTCCTCGCCTACGAGACCGCCTACGAGACCGCCCACGAGACCGCCCACGAGACCGCCCGCCAGGGCTTCGGTGGCGTCGGCCCAGTCGGAGGTCATGGGGGAGGTGAGCGCGGTGGCCAGAGCTTCCGTGTGGAGGGTGGCGGCGCGTTCGGCGTCGCCGTGGGCCTCGGCGAGGCGGGCCAGGGCGGTGAGGACGTGGGAGCGGGTGCCGGCCGAGGTGAAGGCGCCGCTCTCGGAGCCGGCCAGCGCCGCCGACAGGAGCCGTTCCGCCTCGGCCAGGTCGCCCTCGTGGCGGGCGATGTCGCCGAGCTGGAGCTGCACCCAGGCGGTCAGCTCGGGGCGGCCGAGCCGCCGCTCCAGCTCGCCGGCGCGGGCGTAGTCGGCGCGGGCGGCGGCGACGTCACCGGCCCGCCACAGGGCGGCGGCCCGCCGGTTCAGGATGTCGGCCAGCTCGTCCAGCCCGCCCAGCTCCTCCAGCAGCCCGATCGCCTCCCGCCACAGGCGCCGGGCCCGCGCCCAGTCGCCGCGCCAGCCCGCGATCACCGCCAGCCAGTCGAGCGCCTGCGCCTTGCCCCACCGCTCGCCGAGCCGGCCGAAGGCGGCGAGCACCTGCTCCAGCTCGGGTTCGGCCTCGGCGGGCGCGCCGTTGAGCACCTTCATCAGGGCGGTGCCGAGGTCGCCGAGCGCCCGGCTCCACGGGTCGTGGCTGAGGGTCTCGCGGCGGCCGCGTTCCTCCTCGTCCGCGCCGGGCGGCCCGGCGATCATGCCCCACAGCGCCACGCCGAACCGGTGCCGCATCGGCCGTCCCAGCGAGCCGACGATCTCCCTGGCCCGCCGCCAGTGCGGCGACCCCGCGTCGGGGACGGCGTGCAGCACGGTCATCACGTACTCCTC
Organism: Nonomuraea salmonea; assembly: GCF_042428605.1. Taxonomy (NCBI): domain Bacteria; kingdom Bacillati; phylum Actinomycetota; class Actinomycetes; order Streptosporangiales; family Streptosporangiaceae; genus Nonomuraea; species Nonomuraea salmonea. The sequence continues at coordinate 155,948 of NZ_JBHMCF010000038.1, read as the reverse complement.
CGCCAGCCCGTCCGGCGGCTCCGTGCCGACCCGGTCGAGCAGGCGTACGGCGTGCGGGGCGGCCTGGCCCCGCCGCCCGCTCAGCCACCAGTACATGGCCAGCGCCGCCATCAGCCGCAGCCCCGTCGCCGGGTCGTGCTCGGCGCTCCACCGCAGCGCCGCCCGCAGGTTGGCGTCGTCGGCCGACAGCCGGGCCAGCCAGTCGAGCTGCTCGCCGCGGTAGAGGTGGTCGTCTGCGCGGCCGGCGAACTCCAGGAACCAGGCCGCGTGCGCCCGCCGTACCGCCGCCTCCTCACCGGCCGCCGCCAGGCGTTCGAGGCAGAACAGGCGGATGGTGTCGAGCATCTGGTAGCGCTCGCCGTCGGTCTCGACCAGCGACTTGTCCACCAGCCCGGCCAGCACGTCCGCCCCGTCGGGGAAGCAGACCCGTTCGACGGCCTCCAGGGTCGCGCCGCCGCTGAACACCGACATCCTTCTGGCCAGGGCCTGTTCGTCGGCGTCCAGCAGGCTCCAGCTCCACTCGACGACCGCGTGGAGCGTACGGTGGCGGGCCGCCGCCGTACGGTCGCCGCGCGACAGCAGCCGGAACCGGCCGTGCTCGGCCAGCCGCTCGGCGATCTCCGCCACCCCGAACGTCCGCACCCGCGCCGCCGCCAGCTCGATCGCCAGCGGCAGCCCGTCCAGCTCGGCGCAGATCCGCGCCACCACGTCCAGCGTCCGCGGGTCCAGGGCGCCGGGGCGCACCGCTGCCGCCCGTTCGGTGAACAGCCGGACCGCCGGGTACGCGAGCGGGTCCTGCTCCGCACCGGGTGGCGGGACGGGCAGCGGGGTGAGCGGGACGAGGTGCTCGCCGGTCAGGCCGAGGGGTTCCCGGCTGGTGGCGAGGACGCGCAGGCCGGGGCAGTCGGTGAGCAGGCGGCGTACGAGCGTGGCGGCCTCGTCGATGACGTGCTCGCAGTTGTCCAGGACGAGCAGCAGGTCCTGCCCGGCGAGCGCGGCGACGAGCCGCTGCACGGGGTCGGGGCCGGCGTTGGCCGGCCGCAGCGCCGGCTCCCGCAGCCCGAGCGCCTGCCACACCACCCGCGCCACCGCCGACCCCGGATCCGGCTCACCGCCCACGGTCACCAGTGAGAGGTCGGCGAAGGCGGTGGTGGTGACGCGGCGGGTGTGTTCGATGGCCAGGCGGGTCTTGCCGGTGCCGCCGGGGCCGACGATGGTGATCAGGCGGGCCTTCAAGGTCGCCAGGTGGGCCAGCTCGGCGTCGCGGCCGATGAAGCTGGTCAGTTGGGCCGGGGGGCGAATCAGGGACGTGGGGTTCTGGTGGCCGCGAAGGATTTCCAGGTGGAGGGCCGCCAGCTCCGGTGAGGGGTCGGCGCCCAGCTCGTCGGCCAGGCGGCGGCGGCCTTCTTCGAAGACCTGCAGGGCCTCTGCCTGCCTGCCGGATGCGTGGAGTGCGCGCATGAGGAGGGCGCGGGTTCGCTCCCGGAGGGGGTCGGCGGAGAGCAGGTCGCTCAGGCCCGTCACGGGCGGGGCGGTGCCGGGGAGGGAGAGTTCGGCCTCATGGAGGTCTTCCGCCGCCGACAGGCGCAGGTCGTCGAGTCTCCGCGCTTGGGGCGCGGCGAAGGGGGCGTCGGCGATGTCGGCGAAGGCGGGGCCGCGCCACAGGTCCAGGGCCTCGCGGAGGACGGTCGCGGCGGCGGCGTGCCGGCCGGCCGCGAGCAGGGCGCGGCCGTCCCTGGCCAGGCGGTCGAAGCGGTGGACGTCCACGTCGTCGCGGTCGACGGCGAGCCGGTAGCCGGAGCCGTGGGACTCGATCAGGCCCCCTGGGAGGTTGCGGCGCAGCCGGGAGACCTGGGCCTGCACGGCGTTGGCCGCGCCCGACGGAGGGCGGTCGCCGTACTGGCCGTCGATGAGGCGTTCGAGGGTGACCAGGTGGCCGGCGTCGAGGAGCAGCAGGGCCAGCAGCGCGCGCGGGCGGGGGCCGCCGACCGCGACGGGCTCGCCGGCGGCGGTCCGTACGTCGAGGGGACCCAGTACGCGGAACTGCACCCTGCCGATTGTCCCCCAAGCGCCGAACGCCGGTCGCATCGCGGGAAAGGGGAGGCGGTGTGCGGGTCAAGATCTTTTTGAGGCAGAATGATCTTGTGCGAGCCCTCTCCGCAGCGGGGGCTCGCACGCCCCCCGGTAGGCTGAGCCCATCATGGACCCCACGCCCGGGCTGCGCGAACGCAAGAAGGCCGAGACCCGCCAGGCCGTCCACGAGGCGGCGTTGCGGCTGGTGGTCGAGCACGGCCTCGACGCGGTCACGGTCGAGTCCATCGCCGACGCGGCCAACATCTCACGCCGGACGTTCTCCAACTACTTCGCCGGCAAGGAGGACGCACTGCTCTACGGCGAGGAGCAGCGCATGGGCGCCCTCGTCGAGCGGGTACGCGCCCAGCCGCCCGGCATGCCCGCGTGGCAGGCGCTGCGGGTCTCGATCGAGGAGCTGCAGGAGGAGCTGGGGGAGCCGGAGCGCGAATGGGCGCTGCGCACCCGCCTCGCCCGGCGGCATCCGTCCCTGATGGCCCGGCAGCTCGCCAACCACGCCGGTCTGGAGAGCGACCTCGCCGCGGCCGTCGCGGGGCGGCCGGGTGACGTGCCTGGGCGGGTGCTGGCGGCGGCGTTCCTGGTGGCGTTGCGGCTGGCGTCCCACGTGTGGACCGAGGAGGGTGAGGCCCGCACGTTGCGTGAGGTCATCCGCGAGACCCTCGACCAGATGGCCCGTCCGTTCAGCTGACCGGAGCCCGGCGCGCGGGCCGCCTGATGGGCAGCCGCGCGCCGGAGTTCACGTGACTACAGGGTCCACTGCTGAGGGAAGAGGCCGTTGCAGTCGTAGATCTGCAGTTTCGTGCCGTTCGCGGTGGCGCCCTCAGGGGCGTCGAGGCAGCGGCCCGACTGCGGGTTGAACAGGGAGCCGTCGGCCCGGTGCACCCACTTCTGCGCCCCGCTGCCGTTGCACTCCCACAGCTGCACCTTGGTGTGGTTGGCGGTGCCCTGCGCGTCCACGTCCAGGCACTTGCCGAACGCCCGCAGGCTGCCCTCCGGGTGCGGCGACCAGCGCTGGCCGGTGGCGACACCGCAGTCCCAGAGCTGGGCGCGGTTGCCGTTGGCGTTGGTGTTGGTGTCGACGTCCAGGCACTTGCCGCCGGGCCCGGTGATCTGCCGGGCCGGGCTGGGCAGGGTGCCGAGGCCGTAGCGGACGGCGCACTGGTTGCCGGTGAGGTGGACGGCGGTCAGGTAGAGGAAGCCGGTGCCGTTGGCGGACGGCACGATGGGGGAGCTGTAGCCGGGGCAGGACGGCTCGCCGGGGTTGTAGCCGCCGGTGGGCGCGGTGACCGCGGGCGCCTCGATCTCCGTCCACGCGCCGGCGCCCAGGTCGGTGTTGGCGAACAGGACCTGCCCGGACTCGCCGAGCACGGTCTTGTTGCCGGTCGGCCCGGCCACGACCCGCTGGCCGGACATCAGCAGCGTGCCGTTGGGGCCGCCGCCGGGCAGCCACGCGACGTACGGGGTGTGCAGCAGCTCCCGCTGGTCGGACGTGCGCACGAGGGTGCCGGCGCCGGAGCCCCAGCTGAGGCCGTTGGAGCTGGTCTTGATGTAGACCTCGCACGCGTGGTCGGCGTCCGTGGCGTCCCTGCACATCTCGTACGCCATCAGGTACGTCCCGTTCGGCAGCTCCGTCACGATCGACATGCCCGGCCTGGCCAGGTCGTCGTTCGGGAAGGCGACGTCCTGGGTCATCGTGGAGGACCAGGTCTGGCCGCCGTTGGTCGAGGTGTAGTGACCGATGACCTGGTTGTTCGTGGGCGTGCCCGCGGGCCGCTCGTCGGAGATGAAGCAGGCCAGCGTGTTGTTCGGGGCGAGCAGGAACCACGGCTCCCAGATGCCGTGCCCGATGGTGTCCGGCAGGCCGCTGGTCTGCGTGCAGTTCGACAGGTACGTCCACGAGGCGCCGTGGTCGGTGCTCTTGAACACCTCGACCTTCTGCGCCCGGTAGTCGCCCTCGATCCAGGCGGTTCCGGCGGCGAGCAGGTCGCCCTGGTTGAGGCCGTTGGCCGTGCGCGGCACCTCGTACAGGACGGGAGCGCCGAGCGCCCAGCCGGGCGTGTTGGAGGTGATGGTGGAGATGGGGTTGGCGGACCAGGTGCGCCCGCCGTCGGTGCTGCGGTGGATGGGGAACGAGCCGGGCGCGTTGTGCCCGCGGCGCGCGAACGTGGCCAGCATGGTCTCGTTCGGCGAGCCGTCGTGGTCGAGCCTGATCGCCCTCGGGTAGCTCGCGTCCCCCTGGGGGAACGTGGCCAGGTCGGGCGAGTAGAGCACCTGGCCGGCCGGGGCCGCCGAGGCGGGGCCGGCCAGTGCTCCGAGGCAGGTGGCGATGAGGGCTAACGCGGTCACGATCCGCGCGGGGGGTGTCAGCCGCACGTGCTTACTCTCCTTGGCTAGGACTGGCGGTTGTCTCCGATGACGGGAGCTGTGTGGGTGTCGACGTCCACGGCGGAGCGGGCCACCACGACGCCGTCGCTGACCAGGGCCAGGTGCAGCCGCCCGCTGGTCCAGCCGTCCGGCAGCTCGGCGGTGACCTCGGCGGGGCCGCTGAGCAGGAACGGCTTGGCCTCGATCCACGGCCCCTCGGCGCCGAAGGCGGCGGGACCGGCGGGCGGCGCGCCGAGGACGGGCGTCCAGGCGGTGTGCAGGTGGCCGTTGACCGGCTCGGCGCCGTGGTGCGAGACGCGGACGGGCACGCTGACCCGCCCCGACTCGCTGAGCAGGTCGCGGCCGGGCGCGACGGGGACGACGTCGAGGACGAGCGTGGTCGTGGCGTTCACGTCGGACGGCCGCACCCCGCCGAGGTCCTTGGCGCGGCGCTCGTGGTCGAGCAGGCCGGCCATCTCGTGCTCGATGTCGTACAGCTCGGTGTAGACGTAGCCGGCCACCCGGTCGTGGCGGCGCAGCTCCTGGGTCTGCCAGCGCAGCTGCCAGCCCCGCTCGACGGAGGTGAAGCCGGTGCCGTACTCGCTGTTGAGGTTGGGCAGGCCGCGCAGCGGCTGGTCCGGGACGCCGGCCAGCTTCTTGCGCACGACGTAGTCGGGGCCGAGCTTGACGGGGAAGTCGTCCTGCTCACCGTCCAGCAGTGCGGCGACGGTCCTGCCCCAGGAGGCGGCGGACTCGTCGTAGTAGTGCCAGTCGAGCAGGTCGGTCTTGACGTGGGTCCAGCCGGAGTTGTCCACCGCGGGCCGGCTCGGGTCGAGGGCCTTGATCAGGTCGTACGCCCGCGCCACCGCCTCCTGCTTGGCCGGGTCGCCGGGGATGTCCCAGTCGAGACCCCACTCCTCGTTGTAGAGCCCCCAGATGACGATCGCGGGCGAGTTGCCGTCGCGCTCGACCATGGGCGCGATCTGCTCCTCGAACGCCGCCACGGACGCCTCGGTGAACGTCCCCGTCGCGGCCGGTTCCGCCCACACCAGGATGCCGAGCCGGTCGGCGTGGTGGACGAAGCGCGGGTCCTCCAGCTTCAGGTGCTTGCGCACGAGGTTGTAGCCCGCCTCGGCGGCCAGTTCGAGGTCGCGGAGGAGGGCGTCGTCGTCCGGCGGGGTGATCCCCGTACGCGGCCAGTAACCCTGGTCGAGCACCCCGCGCACGAACAGGCGGCGGCCGTTCAGATAGAGGTCCTCGCCGATGACCTCGATGCGCCGCAGTCCGGTGTAGGCGGCGACGGTGTCGGTGCCGGTGCCGGTGCCGGTGTCGGCGCCGGCGCCGGCGGTGAGGGTGGCGTCCACGTGGTAGAGGTGCGGGTCCTCGGGGGACCACAGGCGCGGCTCGGCCACGGGCAGCACCGCCTCGGCCCGCCCGCCGGAGACCGGCACCTCGACGCTCGTGTCCGTGCCGCGCAGCGTCAGCCGCAGCAGGGCCCCCTCCGCCGGCCCTCCCACGGTGGCGACGACCGCGATGCCGTCGAGACCCTCGGTCGGCCGCAGCCGCAGCCCGGCCAGGTACGTCGCGGGCCGCGCCTCCAGCCACACGCTCTGCCAGATGCCGGACGACGGGGTGAAGCAGACGCCGTCGAAGTCGTCGCGCGGGACGCTGCGCTGCTTGCCGTGCGCGATCTCCCGCTTGTCGAGCGGCGCGGAGACCCGGACCACGACCTCCTGCTCGCCGTCACTGTTCAAAGCGCCGGTGATGTCGGCCTCGAACGGCGTGTAACCGCCCCGGTGGCTGACCACCTCGGTGCCGTTCACCCAGACCGTGGCCTCGTGCTGCACCGCGCCGAAGTGCAGCACCACCCGCTGCCCCGACCACTCGGACGGGACGGTGAAGCGGCGGCGGTACCAGGCGAGGGGCAGCCAGTGCGCCTCGATCCCCGACGCGGGCGTCTCCCAGGCGAAGGGCACGGTGATCGTGGCGGTCCAGTCCGGCTCGGTGTCGGCCCGGAACTCCCACTCGCCGTTCAGGCTCGACCAGGAGTGCGACCGGTCGAAGTGGGGGCGGGGATATTCCGCACGCGGCGTCATGGTTCTCCGTTTCATGTGTGGGGTCAGCCCTTGACGCTGCCCGCGAGGATGCCGTTGATGAAGTGGCGCTGCAGCAGGACGAAGATCACCAGCAGCGGCAGCAGCGCGATGCTGCCGGCGGCGAGCAGCTCGCCCCAGACGGTGGCGAAGTCGGCGCCGATGCGGTTGCCGGTGACGTTCTGCGCCAGCGTGGACAGCACCACCTGCAACGTCTGGTGTGAGGTGTCGTTGACGGCGACGACCGGCCAGACGAAGTCGTTGTAGATGTTCATGGTGGTCAGCACCGCCAGCGCGGCCAGGCCCGGCCGGATGACCGGCAGCACGACCCGCCAGAAGATGCCGAACTCGCCGGCGCCGTCCACCCGCCCCGCGTCGATCAGCTCGTTCGGGATGGCGGCGATGGTCTGCCGCATCCAGAAGATGCTGAACGCGTCCACGCTGCCCGGCAGGATCAGCGCCTGGTACGTGTTCACCCAGCCCAGCGCGCTCATCTCCAGCAGCAGCGGGATGATCAGCACCAGCGTCGGCAGCATCAGCGTCAGCAGCACCACGCCGAACAGCAGGTTCTTGAACGGGAAGTCGTACTTGGCGAAGGCGTAGCCGGCCAGCGGGCAGAAGAACATCGTCATCGCGCCCTTGACCGCCAGCACCAGCCCCGTGTTGGCGAAGCCGGTGCCGATGGGCACGTCGGCGAACATCGCCCGGTAGTTGTCCAGGGTCGGCTCGCCGAGCGACAGCGGGCTCGTGATGATCTCGGCCGCCGGTTTCAGCGAGGAGCTGACCGCCCACCAGATGGGGTACAGGAACGCGATCGCGAGCAGCGTCAGCACCGCGTACTGGACGATGCCCGGCCTGTTCTGCGTCATGACACCTCGTCTTTCGGGCGCAGCAGCCTGACCGAGATCAGCGACAGGCCGAAGACCAGCAGGACCAGCAGGAACGAGTTCGCCGCGCCGGTGCCGAGGTCGGAGGCCGTGATGTGGTCGTAGAGGTAGAGCCCGGCGGTCGTGGTGGAGCCGTACGGGCCGCCCTCGGTCACCACGTACGGCTCCGAGAACATCTGGAAGACCGCCAGCGTCTGGATCACGACGAGGAACGCCATGCTCCGCCGCACCAGCGGCAGCGTGATCGACCAGAACTGCCGCCAGCGGGACGCGCCGTCGAGGGAGGCGGCCTCGTACACGCCGCCCGGCACGGCCTGGAGGCCCGCGAGCAGGATGATGATCGCGAACCCGGTCGTCTTCCACAGGAACAGCAGCGCCAGCGTCGGCTTCGACCACGTGGTGGAGGTGAGCCAGCCGACGTCGGGCAGCCCGACCAGGTTGAGCAGGTAGTTGACCAGGCCGTAGTCCTGGTCGAACACCACGATCCAGATCTGCGCCATGGCCACCAGCGGGGTCACGAACGGCGCGATGAACGCCACCCGGAAGAACCCGCGCAGCCGCAGCTTGGCGTTGGCCAGCAGCACCGCGCCGCCCAGCCCCGCCACGACCTGGATCGGCACGATGAGCAGCCACATGACGGCGCTGTTGCCGAGCGAGGCCCAGAAGTCGGGGCTGGTCAGCAGATAGAGGTAGTTGTCCAGGCCGACCCAGCGCGCCGCGCCCGCACCCCGCCAGCGCATGAAGCTGAGCTGCAGCGCGTAGATCAGCGGGTAGACCCCGAACGCGGCGAAGACCACGAAGAACGGGGCGATGAACAGATACGGCGACAGCTTGGCGGGCCGCCGGAGACCACGGGTGAGACTCGTCATGAGCGGTCGATGAGGTTGCGCTGGATCTTCTCCGCCGAGTCGGAGATCACCTGGTCGGGCGTCATCTGCCCGTCGATCAGGCGCTGCATGTTGTTGCCCAGGTAGTCCACCGACTGCGCCCACCACCACGGGATCGGCGCGGCGGCCGGGATGGTGGCGGCGGCGTCCACGGCGACCTTCCACAGGTCCTGGCCGCCGAGCGCCTCGATGGGCTGGAACAGCGGCTTGGCCGGGTCGAGCGCGGGCTGGTAGCTCGGGATCGAGGTGGACAGGCCGCCGGGATAGACGTCGTTGGGGCCGTACACGGCGGTGTAGCCGGGCTCCTTGAAGCACAGGAACTCGTACAGCAGCCAGGCCAGCTCGGGGTTCTTGGCCTTGGCGGGGATGACGAAGCTGCTGCCGCCCATCGCGCCGCTGCGCGCGCCGCCCGGCGTCCAGGCGGGCAGCGGCGCGGCCCGCCACTTGCCCTTGGTGTTCTTCAGCAGCTGCTGCGGCGCGAACGACCACCAGATCGCCCACGGCACGAACACCTGCTGGCCGTTGTCGAGCGTGTTGACGTCGGCCGGCTCCAGGTAGGGCGCGTGGGTGACGAGGCCGTCCTTGACCGCCGTGTCGATCCAGCCGAAGATCCGCCGGTACTCCTCGGAGTCGAGGCGCAGCTTGCCCTGCGCGTCGGTGAGGCTGGTGCCCTGCTGGTTGGCCAGCATCTCCAGCCAGAGCTGGCTGAGGAACGGCGTCTTCTCCAGGTGGATGGGCTTGGTCTTGGGGTCCTTCTCCTTGACCGTCCTGGCCGCGGCGAGCAGGTCGTCGTACGTCGCGAGCCCCGCCGGGTCGACGCCCGCGTCCTCCAGGATGTCCTCGCGGTACCACAGCAGGCCGGGGTCGAGGTCCCACGGGACGCCGTAGATCTTGCCGTCCACGGTGTTCACCGACAGCTTGTACGCCGACGTCTGGTCCTTGTACGGCGCGATGAGGTCCGTCAGGTCGAAGAGGTGCTCGGCCTGCCCGCCGATCTTGGCGTCGTCCCAGAAGCTGCCGTCGGGCACGTCGGTGCCGCTGATGAGGGTGTTGGCGAGCTTGGCGTCGATGTCCACGGCCTGGTGGTTGACCTTGACGTTCGGGTACGCCTTGCGGAACTCGCCGATCGCCGCGTCGAACACCTTGAACAGGTCGCCGGACCGGTTCCAGATGGTGATCTCGCCCTTGGCGGCCGAGGCGGTGGCGGTGGGCTTGGTGAGCTTGCTGGGCTCCGCGCCGGTCCCGCCGGGGGCGGCGCAGGCGGCGGCGAGCGAGCCGGTGGCGGCGAGGGCCCCGATGCCCAGGGCTCCCTTGAGAAAACCACGGCGGCCAATGGGGGATGGGGGCATCTTCGACTCCTAGCCGGACGGGATGAGACGGTGTGAGGGCTCTGCAACGATGCAGACATCATGCATACTCGTCTGCAACGATGCAAGAGCGGGTTTAGGATCTACCCAACTGAGAGCGCGGGAGGTATAGGAGACGCATGGCCGGTCCAACCTTGCGTGACGTCGCCAAGCGGGCGAACGTGTCGATCCGCACGGTGTCCAACGTGGTGAACGGTTACGCGCCGGTCTCCGACGAGCTGCGCGCCCGGGTGCAGACCGTGCTCGACGAGCTCGGCTACCGTCCCAACCTCATCGCCCGCAACCTCAAGCAGGGCCGCACCGGGATGATCGCGCTCGTCGTGCCCGAGCTCGACGTGCCCTACTTCGCCGAGCTGGCCCGCGAGATCATCACCGCCGCCCGCGCCCGGGGCTACGTCGTCATGATCGACCAGACCGACGGCGACGGCGACAGGGAGCGCGAGCTGCTCGGCCGCGACTCGCGCGCCACGCTCTTCGACGGCCTGCTGATCAGCCCCATCTCCGTCACCGCGGAAGAGCTGCGCGGCCGGGCCAACAAGGTGCCGATCGTGCTGCTCGGCGAGCACATCTTCAACGGCAGCCTGCCCCACGTCGCCATCGACAACGTCGCCGCCGCCCGCGAGGCCACCACCCACCTGCTCGATCTCGGCCGGCGCCGGGTGGCCGCCATCGGAGACCAGCCGTACGCGACCGGCGAGACCGCCCAGCTCCGCACCACCGGCTACCGGCAGGCGCTGGCCCGCGCCGGCATCGAGGTGGACGAGACCCTGATCGTCTCCACGCCGCACTTCCACCGGCGGCTCGGCGCCGAGGCCGTGCAGCGCCTCATCGCCCTGCCGGAGCCGCCCGACGCGGTCCTCTGCTACAACGACCTGCTCGCCCTCGGCGCGATCAGGGCGCTGACCAGGGCAGGGTGGCGGGTGCCCGACGACGTCGCGGTGGTGGGCATCGACGACATCGAGGAGGGCCAGTACAGCACGCCCAGCCTCACCACCATCGCCCCCGACAAGGGCGAGCTGGCCAGGCGGGCCGTGGACGCGCTGCTGGAGACGATCACCGCGGCCGAGCCGTCAGGCCCGCCGCCCGAGATCGTGGTGCCGCACCGGCTGATCGTCCGCGAGAGCACGGCGGGGGAGCAACCGGCCTGATCGGCCGTTCTGATCGGACGACGTAAGGTTGGGTGGTGCCCGTCGCTCGTCAAGGTCTCCTGCTCGGCGCGGCGGCGTACGTGCTGTGGGGCCTGTCCGTGCTCTACTGGCCGCTGGTCGAGCCCACCGGCGCCATTGAGATCCTCGCCCTGCGCGTGCTCTTCTCGCCCATCGCGGTCGGCCTGCTGCTGCTCGCCATGGGCCGGGCGAGAAGGGTGGCCGAGATCCTGCGCAAGCCCCGCGAGCTGGGCCTGCTCACCCTCGCCGGGGTGCTCACCTCGGCCAACTGGGCGTTGTTCATCTGGGCCAGCACCAACGGCCACGTGGTGGACGCCTCGCTCGGCTACTTCATCACCCCGCTGGTCAGCGTCGCGCTCGGCGTGGCCGTTCTGCGCGAGCGGCTGCGGCCCGGCCAGTGGGCCGCCATCGGGCTCGGCGCGGGCGCCGTCGCCGTGCTCACCGCCGCGTACGGCGGCCTGCCCTGGATCGCGCTCGGCCTGGCCGCCACCTTCGGCCTGTACGGGCTGATCAAGAAGCATCTCGACGTGGGCGCCGTCGAGGGGCTGATGGTGGAGACCGCGGTGCTGTTCCCGTTCGCCGCGGTCTACACGATCGTGCTGCAGACCTCGGGGCAGGCCACGTTCGGCCACGTGTCGCTCGGCAACACCCTGCTCGGCGTCGGCTCGGGGTTCGTCATGATGGCGCCGATGCTGCTGTTCAACGCGGCGGCCACGCGCGTGCCGCTGAGCGTGGTCGGCATGCTGCAGTTCATCGAGCCGATCGTGCAGTTCCTCCTCGGCGTGCTGGTGTTCCGCGAGGTGATGCCGGCGGTCAGGTGGGCGGCGTTCGCCCTGCTGTGGGCCGCGCTCGCCATGCTGACCGCCGAAGGCGTCAGGCGACGGAGTCGGGCTGGCGCCGGGGCTCGTCGAGCTCCACCGCGCTCCGCTCGATCATCTCGAACTGCGTCATCAGCCGTTCGAGATCAGGGGGAGACACCGTGAACGTGTCGTGCACCGCCTCACCGGCCGCCGTGTAGCTCAGCTCGTGGCCGCAGGTGCCGTCCCACACGCCGCTGATCACCCGCATCGCCGGCGGGAGCCGGTCCACGTGCACCCTGCGCACCCGTACGCCGGCGGCGGCCTGCTCGCGGGCCAGCGACTCCAGCTCCTCGCTCCACTCGTGGTAGATGAAGACCCGGCGGATCGTCACGCCCCGCGCCAGCGCGTCGAGCTGGGCCTGCCAATACTGGCGGCCGACCGGCTCGCGCCACCAGGTGAGGTCGACCGAGGGCACGCTGGTGGCGCACATGGTGGCCTTGGTCTGGTCGATCAGCCGCTGGAAGACCGCGTTGTCGCCGTACGGCGTGCGGAAGTGGCCGCGCTCGAGGTCGGCCAGCGTGCGCAGGCAGTCCTCGAACGCCACCCGGCAGGCGTCGGCCGCCGGGGTGCCCGCGTACTCGCGCTCCACGTGCTTGGCCGCCCGCAGCATCGGCAGCATCAGGTCGGGCAGCCACGGGATCTTCTCGATGGTCGCCACCATCTGCCCCACCCGTGTCTCGTGGTCGATCCTGCGCTTCTCCCGCAGCAGGGTCTGCACCTGTAACGTGATCACGCCGCCGATGAGCCCGGCCACCATGCCCAGCCCCTGCGCGGTGTCCTCTTTGACGTAGAAGATCACGCCGATCAGCACGGACAGTGCGGTGCCGATGATCAGGACGGGGTCGAGCGCGAACGTCGGCTGCTTCTTCGCCGGCCTCGTCATTTGGGTCTCCCGGGAGGATGAGCGCACTGAAGTCCCTGAGTACTTACCCCGTTTGCGATCTCCCCTCGCCTGCGATGCCGCCAGGGAACCGGTTAATCTCACCATCCCGCCCGTTGACGGCCCTGAGGCTCACACGTAGAGTCACGTGGGCTTATTCGGTTTAGTAGGGAGAAAACACGTGTTCCGTGCGCTGCACGACGGCTGGACCCTCCGCGCGGACGGCGACCGTGACCTCGCCGGCATCCCGGCGGCCGTGCCGGGCAGCGTGCACACGGACCTCCTCGCCGCCGGGCTCATCGACGACCCCTACCGCGACGACAACGAGCGGCGGCTGGGCTGGATCGGGCGTACGGACTGGATCTACGAGACCGCCTTCGACTGGCACGACGACGGCGCCGAGCGGGCCGACCTCGTCTGCGAAGGGCTCGACACGGTCGCCACCGTGCTGCTCAACGGCCACGAGCTGGGCGGCACCGCCAACATGCACCGCACCTACCGCTTCGCCGTCCGCGACCTGCTGCGCGACGGCCGCAACACGCTCCAGGTGCGCTTCCGCGCCCCCTACGCCTACGCCGAGGAGCAGCAGGCCAGGCACGGCGACCGGCCCGGCCCCTACGACGAGCCGTACGCGTTCATCAGGAAGATGGCCTGCAACTTCGGCTGGGACTGGGGACCCACGCTGGTGACCAGCGGCATCTGGCGGCCCGTCGGCCTGCACTCCTGGTCCGGCGCGCGCCTGGCCGAGGTGCGGCCGCTGGTGCGCGGCGACGGGGTCGACGTGCACGTGCGCGTCGAACGTACCGGCGAGGCGCCCGTCACCGTCACCGCCGAGGTGGCCGGCGTGACCGTGGAGGCCAAGCTGGAGCAGGGCGAGAGCGAGGCCGTGCTGCGCCTCGACGTGCCGCACGCCGAGCGGTGGTGGCCGCGCGGCCACGGCGCGCAGCCGCTCTACCCGCTGACCGTGCGGACCGGCTCCGACCAGTGGCGGCGCGAGATCGGCTTCCGCACGGTCGAGCTGGACACCGACGCGTTCCGGCTGATCGTCAACGGGCGGCCGGTGTTCGTGCGCGGCTTCAACTGGATCCCCGACGACTGCTTCCCCGCCCGCGTCACCCTCGGCCGCCTGGCCGAACGCGTCGATCAGGCCGTCGCCGCCGGCGCCAACACGCTGCGGGTGTGGGGCGGCGGCCTCTACGAGTCCGACGCCTTCTACGACCTCGCCGACCGCCTCGGCCTGCTGGTGTGGCAGGACTTCCCGTTCGCCTGCTCCGCCTACCCCGAGGAGGAGCCGTTCCGCTCCGAGGTCGAGGCCGAGGCGCGCGACAACGTGGCCAGGCTGTCGGCCCATCCGAGCCTGGTGCTGTGGTGCGGCAACAACGAGAACATCGAGGGCCACCAGCACTGGGACTGGCGCGAGCGGCTGGACGGCAGGAGCTGGGGCGCCGCGTTCTACTACGACCTGCTGCCTTCGGTGGTCTCCGAGCTCGACCCGACCCGCCCCTACTGGCCGGGCAGCCCTTACTCGGGCAGCCCCGACCGCGACGTCCGCGACCCCTCGACCGGCACCGTGCACATCTGGACGGTCTGGGGCGGCGGGCTCGACTACGTCCATTACGCCGACTACACGCCCCGCTTCGTCGCCGAGTTCGGCTACCAGGGGCCGCCGACGTACGCCACCTTGCGGGCCGGCTCCTCCGACGAGCCGCTGACCCCCGGCTCCTCGCACCAGAAGGCGCCAGGCGGGCAGGACAAGCTGCTGGCCGGGCTGGGCGAGCACCTGCCGCGCCCCGAGACGTTCGACGACTGGCACTACTACACGCAGCTCAACCAGGCCCGCGCGATGACGTTCGGGGTCGAGCGGTTCCGTGCGCTGATGCCGTACTGCATGGGCACGATCGTCTGGCAGCTCAACGACTGCTGGCCGGTCACCTCGTGGGCCGCCGTGGACGGCGGGGGCCGCAGGAAGCCCCTCTGGTACGCGCTGCGCCGCTCCTACGCCGACCGCCTCATCACCCGGCTCGGCGACGAGGTGGTCCTGGTCAACGACACCGACGACGCGTGGTCCGGCACCCTCACCCTGGCCCTGCGCGACCTGACGGGCAGGGCCCTGGCCGCCCAGACCGACCAGGTGGAGGTCCCCGCCCGCGCCACGGTCCGTGTGGCCCAGCCGAGGGGCCGGGAAGCAGCCCTCCTGACCGTCGAACTGGGGACGTACCGGGCATTGTTCACGACCGCCGAAGACCCGGCCATGAACTATCCCCCGGCCGACTACACGGCGACCGTGGCCCCGGAGGAGGGCGGCCACGCGGTCACCATCACAGCGAGGACGATCCTCCGCGACCTGGCCCTCTTCCCCGACCGCCTCGACCCTGCGGCGACGGTGGACGACCAGCTCGTCACGCTGCTCCCGGGCGAGACCGTCACCTTCCACGTCAAGGGGGAGGTGGACCCGGAGGCTTTGACGTCGTACCCGGTGCTGCGCTGCGTCAACGAGAGCGTCAGGGGGTCAGGGCGCGTTTGAGGATCTTGCCCGTCGGGCTCATCGGGAGTTCGTCGACGAAGGTCAGGCGGCGGGGATACTTGTACGCCGCCACCCGCTCCCGTACGAAGTCGCGCAGTTCGTCCCCGTCCACAGGGGTGCGCAGAGCCACCACGGCGGCGATCTCCTCGCCCAGTTCCGGGTGTGGCACGCCCACCACGGCGGCCTGGCGGACGGCCGGGTGTTCGTACAGGACCTCCTCGATCTCGCGCGGGTAGACCGTGTAGCCGCCGCGGATGATGACGTCGCGGCGGCGGTCCACCAGGAAGAAGTAGCCGTCGGGGTCCACCCGGCCGAGGTCGCCGGTGTGGAACCAGCCGTCGCGGACGGCCTCGGCGGTGGCGGCCGGGTCGTTCCAGTAGCCCTTCATGACGTTGGGGCCGCGGACCACGATCTCGCCGATCTCGCCGCTCGGCACCTCGCGGCCGTCCTCGTCCACGATCTTCATCTCGACGTCCCTGATGGGCCAGCCGATCGAGCCGGGCCTGCGGTGGTGGCCGCCGCGGTTGGTGGCGGCGACGGGGGAGGTCTCGCTGAGGCCGTAGCCCTCGATGATCTCGCAGCCGAAGCGGGTCTCGTACGCGCGCAGCACGTCGAGCGGCAGCGCCGCCCCGCCGGAGGCGCAGACCCGCAGCATCGACATGTCGGAGGCGCCCGGGTGGTCGAGCAGCGCGATGAACATGGTGGGCACGCCCTGGAAGACGGTCACCCCGTCGCGCCTGATCACCTCCAGGGCCCGGCCGGGGTCGAAGCGGTTGAGCAATGTCAGGCGGGCCCCGGCGTGCACGGTGGCGTTGAGCGAGCAGGTCTGGCCGAAGGTGTGGTAGAGCGGCAGCGCGCCGAGCACGACGTCGTCCACGCCGAGCGCGTGCATGCGGGCCACGGTGGCGGCGTTGCCGCCGAGGTTGCCGTGGGTCAGCTCGATGCCCTTGGGCCGGCCTGTCGTGCCTGAGGTGTAGTGGATGACGGCGGTGTCGTCGGGCGCGGCCGGGGCGATCGCGGGCTCGGCGGCGACGCGGCGCAGCAGCCGGCGGAACTCGCCCGGCACCACGAAGAAGCAGTCGGCCTTGGTGCCGGCGGAGCCCGCCTCGGCCGTCTCGGCGAAGGCATGCCAGGCGATGAGCAGCCTGGCTCCGCAGTCCCCCAGGTACGCGGCGATCTCCCGCCGCTTCAGCAGCGGGTCGAGCGGCACCACGACCGCCCCGGTCCGCAGGACCCCGTAGTAGACGACGCCGAACTCCGGCACGTTCGGCAGCATGATGGCGACCCGGTCGCCAGGGCCGATGCCGCGGCACCGCAGCAGGCCCGCCAGGCGGGCGCTCAGCTCCTCCAGCGCCCCGTACGTCAGCTCCGCCTCGTCCAGCGTGAGAACCGCCCGGCCGCCCAGCCGGTGGGCGGCGGCGTGGAGCCGGTCAGCGAGGTTCATGCAAAGACCGTACGTCGGCTCTCCCACGCCCCTCATTGGTCGCGGCACCCAGTCTTTCCCGCCCGGCATTGGTGGGAAGCGCATCGTGCAGCGCGATGGCGACGAGCAGCTCCAGGAGATCGTTGATCGAGCGCAGGCTCCGCCCGGTGCGCTCCTGGATGCGGCGCAGCCGGTATTGGGCGGTGTTGGGGTGGATCTGCAGCCGCTCGGCGGCGGCCCGCAGGTTGAGGTCGGCTCCGGCGAACGCCCTGATCGTGGCGGTGAGCACGCCGCCGCGTGCCCGGTCCTCCGACAGCAGCGCGGTGATGCGGCGGTCGACGAGGTGGCGGGCGGTGTCGTCGGCCTTCAGCGCGAGATACTGGAACGGCGTGATCCTGGGCAGCGCGGCCACGCCGCCGTCCTCGGGCACGAAGTCCAGCACCGCCCGCGCCTCCTGGTACGCCTGCGGGATTTGCGCGGTGCCCGCCGCGACCGTGCTGATGCCCATGGCCAGCCTGACGCCCTCGGCGGCGAGGCTCTCGCGCACGCCCTGGAACCGGTCGCACAGCTCTTCCGCGTCCACGCCGGGACCGAGCACGGGGATGGCGACGATCTCCGACTGGCGGACGACCGACAGCGTACGGGTGCCGTTCCCGCCGGTCCGCGCGATGGCGGCGCAGGCCGCGTGCCGGGCGTCGGCGCCCTGGTCGGGCCCCGTCGCGACGGGGGCGGTCGGCCCGGCCAGCACGGCGATCACCACGAGCAGCGGCGTGCGCGCGTCCGGGGCGAGGCCGTGCGCCTGCGCGGCGGCCAGCTCCCTGCCGCGCGTCGGGACGGCCCCGGCCAGCAGCGTCTCCAGCAGGTCGCGGCTCTCGCGCACGGCCTCGGCCGCCGCGTACTGCTGGAACTCCATGTACGCGTTGGCCGCGTGCGTGCTGGCGAAGTCGCAGTAGCGCATCAGCGGGGCGGCCAGCGTCAGGGCGGCCTCGCGCCCCGCGTACGCGTGCCCGGCCCGCTCGACCACGGCCTCCCAGAAGACCTGCTGCCCGACCCTGAACGCGTTGATGTAGTCGGCCAGCGCCACCCCCGCCCTGGCCCGGCGCATCGCGGCCCGCCGGGTGAAGGTGATGTCCTCCAGCGTGACCGTGCGGTCCTCGAGCAGCACGCCCAGCTTGGCGCGGTAGTGCTTGACCACCTGGTCGCGAACGTCGGCGTGGAAGGCCGGGCCCTGGGCCTCGTAGGCGGGGATCTCCTCGCGCATCGTCGCCACGGCGACGTCGGCGAGTGCGGGCAGGTCGCTGAGCAGCTCGGAGAGTATGCGTGTGCGTTCCGCGCGTACGGCGGCTTCCACGGTGCTCGAACCAGTGGACATGCCGGGATGATCCATGGCCTGCGGCGGGCGGTCAACGGGTCGTAACCGGGATGAGACCCACGCTGTGCTCAGAAGACAACTCGCCGGAAACATCTTGGGTCACCGTGCCCAATGCGGCTCCTGACGAGCGGCTCCTACGCTGAGGCCAACTTCAGAACATTGTTCTCCAGGAGGCCGGATGCTGGAGGTACACGATCTTACCGTTCGCTTCGGCGGCATCACCGCGCTGGACGGCGTGGGGTTCGGGGTCGCGGGCGGGGAGATGGTGGGGCTCATCGGGCCGAACGGCGCCGGCAAGACCACCCTGTTCAACTGCCTGACCCGCCGGTACGACCCGGACGAAGGGACCGTCACGTACGAGGGCGCCGACCTGACCGCGCTGGCCCCGCACGCCATCGCCAGGCTCGGCATCGCGCGCACGTTCCAGAACCTGGGCCTGTTCCCGCGCCTGTCGGTGCGCGACAACGTGCTGGTCGGCGCGCACCACCGGGGCCGCGCCGGCTTCCTGTCCGCCGGGCTCCGGCTGCCCGGCGTGCGACGCGAGGAGCGGGCGCTGCGGGAGGACGCGGACGCGGTGCTGGAGCGGCTGAGCCTGTCCGAGGTGGCCGGGCATCCGGCGGCCGGGCTGCCGTTCGGCACGCTGAAACGGGTCGAGCTGGCCCGCGCGCTCGTCTCCAAGCCCCGGCTGCTGCTGCTCGACGAGCCGGTCAACGGGCTGAACGCGGCCGAGGTGGAGGAGTTCGCCGGCACGCTCGCGGCGATCCGCGGCGAGTACGACCTGACGGTGATCGTGGTCGAGCACCACATGGGGTTCGTCATGGGCACCTGCGAGCGCATCGTCTGCCTCGACTTCGGCCGCAAGATCGCCGAAGGGCCGCCCGAGGAGGTCCAGCGCGATGCCGGCGTCATCGAGGCGTACCTGGGGACCTCGGGAGAGGAGGCGGGCACGTGAGCGACCTCGTGGTGGACGGCCTGGTCGCCGGCTACGGCGACGCCCGGGTGCTGCACGGCGTGCGCTTCACCGTACGGCAGGGGGAGGTCTGCGCGATTCTCGGCCCGAACGGCGCCGGCAAGACCACCCTGCTCAGAGCCCTGTCGGGGATGGTCAAGGCGCGCGGGAAGATCACGCTCGGCGACGCCGACCTGACCGGGCGGTCGCCCGACGCGGTGGCCAGGCTCGGCGTGGCCCACGTGCCCGAGGGGCGCGGCACGTTCATGCCGCTCACCGTCGAGGAGAACCTGCGGCTCGGCGCGTTCGTCCGCCGCGACCGCGCCTCCGTCGCCCAAGACCTCGACCGCATCTACACCTACTTCCCGGTGCTGAAGACCCGCCTCAAGCAGGCCGCCGGCAGCCTGAGCGGCGGCGAGCAGCAGATGCTGGCCATCGGCAGGGCGCTCATGCTGCGCCCCAGGGTGCTGCTGCTCGACGAGCCGTCGCTGGGCCTGGCCCCGCTGGTCACCCGGGAGCTGTTCCGCATCGTGCAGACCATCAACGCAGAGGAGCAGACCACCGTGGTCGTCGTCGAGCAGAACGCCCACCTCGCTCTCGGCATAGCCCAGCAGGCGCACGTCCTGGAGACCGGGCGCATCGTGCTGTCCGGCACGGCCGCGCAGATCAGGGCGGACGAGCAGGTCGCGCAGTCCTACCTCGGGTACCGGGTGTAGCCGATGGCCGGATTCCTGCAGCAGGTCGTCGAGGGGCTCGGCGCGGGCGCCATCTACGCCAGCCTGGCGCTGGCCCTGGTGCTGATCTACCAGTTCACCGGGATCGTGAACTTCGCCCAGGGCGAGCTGGCCATGTTCTCCACGTACATCGCCTGGCAGTGCGTGGCGGCCGGGCTGCCGTTCTGGCTGGCGCTGGTGCTGACGCTGGCGGTGTCGTTCGCGGGCGGGATGCTCATCGAACGGGTGATCATCCGGCCCGTCGAGGGCGCGCCCGAGCTGACCCTCGTCATCGTCACCGTCGGGCTGTTCATCTTCGTCAACGCGGCGGCCGGGTGGATCTGGACGTTCCTCATCAAGGACTTCCCCAACCCGTTCCCCGGCGGCGCGCTGGAGGCGGCCGGGGTCAGCGTCAACTTCTCCACGCTGGGCGTGCTCGGCGTGGTGGCGCTCACCATGGGGCTGCTGTACCTGCTCTTCCAGCACACCAAGATCGGGCTCGGCATGCGCGCGGTGGCGAGCAACCCCGCCTCGGCGAAGCTGGTCGGCATCAGGGTCGGCTGGACGCTCGCGCTGGGCTGGGGGCTGGCCGCCACCGTCGGCGCGGTCTCCGGGGTGCTGGTCGCGCCGCTGCTGTTCCTTGAGCCCAACATGATGGGCGGCGTCCTCATCTACGCGTTCGCGGCGGCCACGCTCGGCGGCTTCGACAGCCCGGTCGGCGCCGTCGTCGGCGGGCTGATCGTGGGCGTCGCCGAGACCCTCGCCGGGGCGTACGTCGGCGTCATCGGGTCCGACCTCAAGGTGGGGGTGCCGCTGGTGATCATCCTCGGTGTGCTGCTGCTGCGGCCCCAAGGGCTGTTCGGCCGGGCGGTGGTGGAACGCGCATGATCCAGCTCAAGGAAGCCTCTCCCCGGGCGCCCGTACGGGCGCGGCGCGCCCCCGACCCGCGCTGGCGGTGGGCCGGGCTCGCGCTGCTGCTCGCCGCCGCCGTCTACGCGCCCTTCCAGCTCGCGCCCTTCCACGTCTTCCAGCTCACGATGGTGCTCATCTACAGCGTGGCGCTGCTCGGCCTCAACCTGCTCGTCGGGCACGCCGGGCAGATCTCGCTCGGGCACGGCGCGTTCTTCGCCGTCGGCGCGTACGCGGGCGCCATCATGCTCGACCGGTACGACCTGCCGTATCCGCTGACCCTGCCCATCGCGGCGGCCGTGGCGTTCGTGATCGGCCTCGCGCTCGGCGTGCCGGCGATGCGGCTGCGCGGTCTCTACCTCGCGCTCGTCACCCTCGCCATCGCGATCTTCCTGGTGCCGCTGCTCAAGCGGTTCGAGGAGCTGACCGGCGGGTCCATGGGGCTGACGCTGGCCAAACCGGCGCCGCCCGCGTGGAGCGGCCTGGCCGAGGACCAGTGGCTGTACTTCCTCACCCTCGTCGTCGCCGTCGTCGCCTTCCTGGTGGCGGCGGGGCTGCTGCGGTCGCGGGTGGGGCGGGCGCTGCACGCCGTCCGCGACAACGAGACGGCGGCCGAGGTCATGGGCGTGCGGCTGTCGTCGTACAAGACGCTCGCGTTCGCCTGGAGCGCCATGTACGCCGGCGCCGCCGGATGCGTCTACACGTGGGTGATCGGCTTCGTCTCGCCTGACTCGTTCACCGTGAACCTGTCGATCACCCTGCTGGCCGGCCTGGTCGTCGGAGGGCTCGGCTCGCTGTCGGGACCCGTGCTCGGCGGGCTGTTCGTGATGTTCGTGCCGAGCATCTCGCAGGACGTCAACGACGCCGCGCCCGGCGTCATCTTCGGCCTGCTGATCATCGCGGTCATGTACGTGGCCCCGACGGGGCTCGCCGGTCTGGCCGGGCGCCTGCTCAAGAAGATTCCCCGGAAGGAGTAAGAGGGATGCGACGAGTATCTGCGATCGGCGGTGCGGCGCTGCTCCTGCTCGCCGTCGCCGCCTGCGGGGGGCGGGACAGCGGCGGCGGCACCACGGGTACGGCGGCCACCGGCCAGTGCCAGGGGCAGCAGACCACCGGCATCACCGACACCAGCATCAAGCTGGGCGGCATCTACCCGCTGTCCGGCCCCGCCTCCGCCTACGGGGACATCCCCAAGGGCATCAAGGCCTACTTCGACTACATCAACGCCGAGAAGAACGGCATCGGCGGGCGCAAGGTCGAGTTCGTCGTCCGCGACGACGGCTACCAGCCGCCCAAGGCCGTGGAGGAGGCCCGCAGGCTCGTCGAGCAGGAGCAGGTGTTCGCCCTGTTCCAGACGCTCGGCACCCCCTCGACCGCGGCCACCTGGGACTACACCAACCAGCGCAAGGTCCCGCAGATCTTCGTGGCCACCGGCGCCTCCCAGTGGGGCACCGACGCCGCCCACCCGTGGACGATCGGCTGGCAGCCCAACTACATCTCCGAGGCCCGCGTCTACGCCGCGTACCTGAAGAAGGAGCAGCCGCAGGCCAAGGTCGCCGTCCTCTACCAGAACGACGACTTCGGCAAGGACCTGCTCGGCGGGTTCAAGCGGGCCATCGAGGGCACGCAGGTGCAGGTCGTCGCCGAGCAGAGCTACGAGGTGACCGACCCCAGCGTGGACCCGCAGATGCGGAACCTCGCCGAGTCGGAGGCCGACGTGTTCCTCAACGTCACCACGCCCAAGTTCGGCTCGCAGGCGCTGGCCGCCGACGCCAAGAACACCAAGTGGAACCCGCTGCACATCGTCAACAACGTGGCCGCCTCGATCACCGTGCTCAAGCCGGTCGGCTTCGAGAACGTGCAGGGCGTCGTGTCCTCCACCTACTACAAGGACCCGAACGACCCCACGTGGGAGAGCGACCCCGAGATGGTGCTCTACAAGGAGAAGATGAAGCAGTACGCGCCGGGCGCCGACGTGAACGTGCCGTACCACACCTTCGGCTGGGCCGTCGCGAGCAGCTTCCACAAGGCGATGGAGGCCGCGCCTTGCCCGACCCGCGAGGGGCTGCGCGACTCCGTGCGCAACCTCAAGGGCGTCAAGGTCGACATGCTGTTGCCCGGCGTCACGCTCGACACCGCCGCCGACGACGGGTTCCCCATCGAGTCGATGCAGCTCATGGAGTTCAAGGGCGAGCGGTGGGAGCTGTTCGGCGAGGTGGTCGACACCCGCGCCGAGTTCGGCCCCCTGACCGGCTGACCCGAGCGCTACGGCTTGATCGTCCCCGCGCGCACCAGCCAGTCGACCGCCTCGGCGGTCGCCTCCAGCGAGGTGTAGCGGGGACGGTGGCCGAGCAGCCGCTCGGCCTTGTCCATGCTGCAGTGAGGGCTGTGGGCGATGTGGTCGTACGTCAGCGCCGCGTCGTCCTCGGAGACCGTCCTGCGCCACTGCTCCCACGGCAGGAACGACAGCCGCGCCTCCTTGCCGAACCAGCCCGCCACCGCCTCGGCGTAGCCGCGCAGCGACAGGGCGGTGGTGGCGACCGAATGGAAGCTCTCGCCCACCGCGGCCGACCGGCTGGCGATGGCGTCCATGAACAGCCGGGCCACGTCGTCGGCGTGCACGTGCTGGACGGTCTCCAGCCCCAGGTTGGGCAGCGCCAGCTCCGACCCCTCCGCCAGGGTCTGGAACACCGCCGGGTTGACGTTGCCCGCCGGGTTGACCGGCACCCATCCCGGCCCGGTGATGTGGCCGGGATGGATGATCGTCGCCGGGAACCCGTCGCGCTGGGCCCGCTCCAGCAACATCGCCTCGATGGCCGCCTTGCGCACGCCGTAGTCGCCGAAGGGCGCCCGCTTGACGTCCTCCGTCGTCGGCACCTGCGCGCTCGGCCCGTGCACCCAGATCGTGCCGCAGTGCAGGAAATGCCGCACCTTGCCGGCCAGCGCGTCGGCCAGCAGCACCGCGCTGCTCTCGGTGAAGCAGATCAGGTCGATGACGACGTCCGGCTCCAGCTTCGCGATGCGCCGCCCGAACGTGCCGTCGGCCTCGTCCACCTTCCTGTCGGCGGTGACCGTGGTCACCCGCTCCCAGGCGCCGTGCGGGGCGTAGGGCTCGCGGGAGCCCCTGCTCACGTTGACCACGTCATGCCCGGCCGCCACCAGCCGCGGAATGAGATACGTCCCGATGTGCCCACTACCGCCGATCACCACAACGCGCATGCGCCCAGCGTATCCCCGCCCGCGCTGCTCCCGGAGAGCCGGTGACCGGACTGGAACGTTCTCACCCGCTGTACACCTCCGCCTCGTACCTGCTGGTTGACACGGAACCCCTCGCGCTGCCGAGAACGCCGCGTCGCCGTGAGTTACCATCGAGTGCATATACTATTGATGGTATGTCACAGTGGGAGATCGCCCTAGAGCCGGAGGTGGAGTCTTGGCTGGACGAACTTTCTTTCCCGCTCTACCAGCGTGTCATGCGCAACGTTGACGACTACCTCGTCATTGGTGGCATCCCTGATGGGGATCACGTGAAGAAACTGAAGGATGCCGAGGGCGTTCACGAGTTGCGTGTTGCTCTTGACCGTACGACCTGGCGCTTGACCTTCTGGAAGCCGTCCGACAAGGCGATTGTGATCCTTACAGCCTTCCGCAAGGCACAGGAAGGGACACAGGCCCCAGACATCGCCCGAGCGATCGCCGCCAAGAAGCGGTGCGAGGCAGAGCACGACCTGACCACCACGCACGTGTTTGAGAGGAGTGCATGATGGGTCACAGCCGTTGGGAAACCTACAAGGCGAAGCGTCTGCGCGAGATGGAAGCGGATGCACAGCCCCACCCCGAATACGAGCAGGCGGGACGTGATCTGGAGCTCGGAGACCAACTGCGTGAAATCCGTAGGCGCCGAGGCTTGTCCCAGAAGACCGTAGCGGAACGCTCTGGGATGTCCCAGCCTGCTTTGTCTCGCATCGAGGGTGGCGGCGGCATTCCAGATATAGCGACCCTGCTGCGCCTCGGCGCTGCGATGGGGGTACGGTTCCGCGTCGAACTGGTCGTCGACGACGACATCACTGAAATCGAGCCTCTGACAGTGCATCACCGACAGCTCACGAACGCATAAATGTAGGCGGCCGTCAAGACCGCCAGCGAGCCGATCACCATTGCCCGCCCGAAATTGCGCTCGGCCCCGAAGCCGCCTGTCATCGGGGCGAGAGCAACTTCATCGTCTGGACGGTGACCGCCGCGGCCGAGCAGGACGACCTGCTGGTCAACGAGGTCGGCGACTACCAGGCGACCTCCAGGGAGGCGAGGCCGTAGACGATGCTGGAGGTGCGGAACTGGGCCGGGTTGTCCGTCAGGCGGAGCTTCGGGAAGCGCTGGAGCAAGGCGGGGAAGGCGATGCGCAGCTCCATGCGGGCCAGCGGGGCGCCCAGGCAGTGGTGGACGCCGTGGCCGAACGCCAGGTGACCGGGGGCGCCGCGGCCGAGGTCGAAGGTGTTCGCATCCGGCAGGAACGACGGGTCCCTGTTGGCGGCCGGCAGGCTGCACAGCACCAGGTCGCCCTCCGCGATCTGCTGTCCGCCCACCTCGACGTCCTTCGTGGCGACCTTGGTGGTGCCGGAGTTGACGATGCTGAGGTAGCGCAGCAGCTCCTCCACCGTCGCGTCGATGCGCTCGGGCTCGCGGCGCAGCAGGTCGAGCTGCTCCGGGTGGCGCAGCAGGGCGAGCGTGCCGAGCGAGAGCATGTTGGAGGTGGTCTCGTGGCCGGCGAACAGCAGCAGGCCGCCGATCCCGATCAGCTCGTCGGTGGACAGGTCGTCGCCGTGCTCGCGGACGAGCATGCCGAGCAGCTCCTCGCCCGGGTCGGCCTGGATGCGCGCGACCAGGGTCTCCATGTAGGCGCGCTGCTCGAACTGGAGCATCATGCGCTCCTCGCCCGGCACGGTCATGTCGAGCATCCGGTTCGTCCGCTGCTGGAAGCCCTCGCGGTCCTCGTACGGGACACCGAGCAGCTCGCAGATCACCAGCGACGGGATCGGTAACGCGAACGACGGCACCAGGTCGGCCGGGGAGCCGGCGGCTTCGAGCGCGTCGAGGTGCTCGTCCACGATGCGCTGGATCCTGGGCTCCAGGCGGCGCATGCGGCGGATGGTGAACTCGGGCGTCAGCATCCTGCGCAGCCGCGTGTGCTCGGGCGGGTCGACGCCGAGGAGGTTGCCCGCGCGTACCTTGGCGAGCTGCTCCTCGGTCATCGGCGGCGCTCCGGGCAGGCGGGCGATGGTCTGCGGCGCCACCTTGAACGTCTCCGCGTCGCCCAGCACCTCCCGGACGTCGGCGTGGCGGGTGACGAGCCATGCCTCCGCCCCGAACGCTGTCGTGATCTTCTTGATACCTTCCTCATCCCGCACCGCCGCCAGCTCCGGTGCCGGATCGAACGCCACCCGCCGCATGTGCAGCGGCATCGCCGAGGTCTCGCTCATGCAATCCCCTGAGATGGTTCCGTTATTTGCACAGCACCGTACTGATCCCGGTGATCGGTTCACTAGAAGCGATCATCAATCGTTGCGGGGTCGTACTTGAACCATGGCCGCATCGCAGTCGGCCGGCTTGACGCGGGCTCGGCGACGCCGGAAACATACCCCCACTTATCAGGATGAAGAGGACGGCCCATGGAGAGAAGGCAAGTGCCCGTGCTGGTCGCCGGCGGCGGGCCAGTCGGCCTGGCGACCGCGGTGGAGCTGGCGCATCACGGCATCGAGTGCTTAGTGGTGGAGCCGCGCGAGACGGTGTCCTGGCTGCGGCCGCGGGCGAAGACCACCTCGGCCCGGTCGATGGAGATCCTGCGCAGGTGGGGCCTGGCGGAGACGCTGCGCTCGCGGGCGCCGCTGGCGGTGGCCTGGTCGGACGAGGCGGTGTTCGCCACCAGCCTGC
This sequence comes from Nonomuraea salmonea, assembly GCF_042428605.1. Taxonomy (NCBI): domain Bacteria; kingdom Bacillati; phylum Actinomycetota; class Actinomycetes; order Streptosporangiales; family Streptosporangiaceae; genus Nonomuraea; species Nonomuraea salmonea. The sequence continues at coordinate 129,535 of NZ_JBHMCF010000038.1, read as the reverse complement.
TCGGCAGGGAGATCACCAGGATCGACCGCTGCTTCGGCCTCGACCTCGTCGGCTCCGACCTCGCCGCCGAGCCCGGCCAGCAGGTGCCGCAGCCGCTGGTCGAGGAGGTGCTGCGGGAGGCCGTCGGCGACGCGCTGCTCACCGGGTGGCAGGTGACGGGCCTGGAGGAGGACGCCGACGGCGTGACCGTGCGCATCGCGGCCACCGACGGCGCCGAGCGCGAGGTCCGCGCCCAGTACGTGGTCGGTTGCGACGGCTCGCGCAGCGTCACCAGGGACGCCATCGGCTCCCGGTACGAGGGCCGCCAGGACGCCAGGCCCAACTTCAACATCGTCTTCCGCGCCCCCGACCTCGCCGACCGGGTGCCGCACGGGCCCGCCGTGCACTACTGGGTGCTCAACCCGGCCCAGCCCGGCATCGTCGGCCGGCTCGACCTCAAGGACACCTGGTGGTGCATCGCCCAGGGGGTGCGGGCCGAGGACGCCGACCCCGTACGGCTGGTGCGCAACCTCGCGGGCGCCGACATCGACGTGGAGATCCTGGCCACCGACCCGTGGACGGCACGCATGCTGCTGGCCGACCGGTACGCGAGCAGGCGGGTCTTCCTGGCCGGCGACGCCGCCCACCAGAACCCGCCCTACGGCGGTCACGGCTTCAACACCGGCGTCGGCGACGCGGTCAACATCGGCTGGAAGCTCGCCGCGGTGCTGCGCGGATGGGCGCCGGAGGCGCTGCTGGCCACGTACGAGAGCGAGCGCCGCCCCATCGCGGCCGACACCATCGAGGCCGCCGCGGCGAACATGGCCACCCTCGCCCCCGAGCTGGCCGACCCGGCGCTGATGGGCACGGACGAGGAGTTCGCGAAGGTGCGCCCGGCCGTCGCGGAGGCGATCAGGCGGACCAAGGACAGCGAGTTCCACAGCCTCGACCTGGTGCTCGGCTACACCTACACCGGCTCGCCGATCGTCGCGTCCGGGACGGGCGAGCGCCTGCCGCACCGCTGGCTCGCGCCGGGCGAGTCCCTGTACGACCGCCTCGGCCGCGCCTTCAGCCTGGTCGGCGACCTCGGCTCGCCGCAGGCCGCCTCGCTGGTGGCGCAGGCGCGCGAGCTGGGCGTGCCGCTGGAGGAGGTGGACCTGCCCGGCGAGCCGCTGACGCTGGTGCGCCCCGACCAGCACGTGGCCTGGCGCGGCGGCGACCCCGAAGGCGCGCTCCGCCTGGCTTTGGGGCACCTCAGGTAGCCGGTCGCCGGTTGTCCCCATGGGCCGGGGTTGCGGCGAGTTTACCGGGATCAAGACAGCCATAGAGTAATCGAAACACTACTCCTGGTTACGATGGCGAAGTTCGCGCACCTATCACTCCAGGGGGCTGGATATGACTGACGAGACCCGGGCCGGCAGGACGATCGACGAGGAAGACGGCGTGCTCGGCGGCGAGGCCGCCCTGCTGCACGCCCAGGACGACCCGACGGCCTCCGCCGCCGTGGACGCGGCCGTCGAGACCGAGCTGCTGGAGGACGCCCCGGCCCGCGAGGCGGTCGAGGCCAGGCGCGAGAGCGAACGTCAGATCGCCGACCTCACCGCCCAGGACCAGCAGCGCTTCCGCGACCTCCAGCGCGAGCTGCGCACGATGGGCGCCGACGTGTGGCCGATCTCCCGGTGGTGGGGCTTCGAGATCCACCTCAACGAGTCGGCCGCGCTGCTCGCCGCCGAGATCCCGCAGCTCATCGCACAGAGCGCGGCGACCATCGTGGGCGGCTGGCTGACCCCGGTCATCGAGCGCGCCGTACGCGGCAAGGCCGCCTGGATCGCCTCCATCGCCCGCCCGTACGGGGTCAAGCTGGTCTCGCCGTGGACCGCGCCCGGCATGCTCGTCCCCGCCCGCCAGGACGGCAGGCCCGCCGGAGAGAACGGCCTGTACTGGGCGGTCCACGAGCCGGAGCAGGGCTGGAGCGCGGACCAGCGGTTCGTCGACCACTTCAGCGTGACGGGGCCGGCGCTGGGCGAGTTCCAGGACCGGCTGTTCCTGGCCCACCGGGGCGGCGCGGGCGACGCGAGCCTGTGGTGGACGGTCTACGACGCCGAGGAGGGCTGGAGCGAGGACCAGCGTTTCCCGCAGCACCTCAGCCAGGCCGCGCCGGCGCTGGCGGCGTACGACGGGCAGCTCTACTGCGTGCACCGGGGCGCGGGCGACGACACCGCCCTGTGGTGGACCCGCTTCGACGGGTCGAGCTGGAGCCCGGACGAGCGGCTGCCGCGGCATTTCAGCGAGAGCGCGCCGGCGCTGGCGGCGTACGACGGGCAGCTCTACTGCGTGCACCGGGGCGCGGGCGACGACGCTCTGTGGTGGACGCGCTGGGACGGGTCGAGCTGGAGCCAGGACCAGCGGCTGCCCGGCCACTCCAGCCGCTCGAACCCGGCGCTGGCCGTCTACCGCGGTCACCTCTACTGCGTGCACAGGGGCGCGGGCGACGACACCGCCCTGTGGTGGACGCGCTGGGACGGCTCGACGTGGAGCCCCGACCAGCGGCTGCCCGGCCACCACGCCGGCGAGGGCCCCGCGCTGACCGTCTACAAGGACCGCCTCTACTGCGTGCACCGCGGCACCGCCGACCAGAGCCTGTGGTGGAGCAGCTTCAACGGCTCCGCGTGGAGCTCCGACGAGCGGCTGCCCGGCCACCACAGCGTCGAGAGCCCGGTCATCATGGCCTACCGCGACAGGAACGCCACCCGCGACCAGCTCCTGGTCCTGCACCGGGGAGCCCGCTGAGCCCACACGCGCGGGTGCCGGCCCGCACCGCGAGCCGGCACCCGTTCATGGCCGCCTACCAGCCGGCGAGCTGGTCGAGGAACCATTCGATGAGCGGCCTCGACACCGCGCCGTGCTCGGTGTTGGCCGTGTCGCAGCAGAACGCGTCGAGGAACGTCTCGTCCTTCGGCAGGTCGCCGAGGTCGTGGTAGAGCTCCGACTGCCACTGGAACGGATCCCTGGCCAGCGCCACCGCGCTGACCGAGGGCACGAAGCAGCTGCGCCGCAGCCGGTCCTGGATCGGCAGGCCCGTCGCGTCGGCCAGCCGGCCCCACGAGTCGAGCGTGCCGCCCGGCGCGCCGTCGAACGCGGCGACGTGCGAGGTCGCGCTCGTCCACACCGGCGCGCCGAAGCGCACGACGCCGATGTTCTGCAGCTCGCCCATGTCGGGCTGGACGCGGGCGGTCAGCTGCAGCGTCTCGTGCTGCAGGTCGAAGACCGGCGTGCCGGGCGCGAGGTCGGGACCGACGCCGTCGCCGGTGCCGTTGGCCAGACCCAGCTTGTACGGCCGCATCGGGAACCAGCCCACCCGGCGCAGATCCTCCAGGAACTCCAGGCGCAGCGGGCTGGCGCTGGTCACCGGCCCCGAGTAGTCGGCGTCGTCCACCCAGCCCCACAGCAGCTGCTGCGCGGCCGGGCTGCGGATCAGCGCGGCCTGGCCCGGGCCGTCGGAGCGCGGGGCCAGCGACTCGTGCAGGTACGCCAGCTGCTGCAGCACCAGCGGGATCCAGGCGCCGAGGTGCGGGCTGTCGTAGGAGAAGTACTTGTCGGTCTGGTGGTCGACGCCCTCGCTCTCCATGCGGGCCAGCGCGTACCGGGTGACGATGCCCCCCATGCTGACGCCGCCGACCACGAGCTGGTCGTCGCCCAGGCGCTCGTCGATGACGCGCCGCACGCAGCTCACCGCGACGGCGGCGTTGGCCTGGACGGCGGCGTGCCGCTGGTCGAAGCCCAGCAGGACGACGTCGATGCCCATGGACCTCAGCTGGTCGAGGAAGCCGGGCACGCCCCTCTGGTAGGGCTGGTTGAAGTGCCGCCACAGCGCGTCGAGGTCGCTGGGCCCGTAGTTGAAGCCGTCGGCCAGGATCAGCGGCCTGGTCGGTGCGTCGTGCCCGTCGGCCAGATGCACGGCGGCGCGGCCGGTCGCGGTGTAGCCCTGGTACGGCTCGTCGCCGACCAGGTCCCAGGTGAGCTCGGGCCGGCGGGCCTCGCCGTCGCGGCGCGGCGGGGCGGCGAACCAGACCCCCTGCTGCCCGAGCGCGGCGGCGATGCGTTCGACCTGGTCGGTGCTGAGGCTGCTCTCGAAGGTGTGGGCCCTGGTCTCGACGTCTATTCGCGGTTCCTGCGGCATGTCCGATCCTCTTTTCGCTGAGGGCCAACTGGGGCCACTGACCACACCTTACGGTCACTGCCAGTCATTGACCGAGTACCGAACGTGGTGGCGTTTTCGCAGGTCAGACCTGATGACGTGACACCCGGCGGCGACGGGGCAGGAGGTGCGGAACAGCCCGGCGAGCACCTCGAGACAACCGACTCCTTCGACGGACGAGCACCTCGAGACAACCGACTCCTTCGACGGACGAGCACCTCGAGACAACCGACTCCTTCGACGGACGAGCACCTCGAGACAACCAACTCCTTCGACGGACGAGCCCTTCGAGAACGACCTACCGCGCGAGGTGAGCACGATGCCAGAACGACGCGACGACGACGAGTTCTTCGCTCCCGTGCTGAAGGAGCCGCCGCCCGGCGAGGACGCGAGCGACACCGGCGTGCCGCACGTGCACGGGGCCGGGCAGGGGGAGTGGGCGCGGCGGCCCGGGCCGTCGACCGCGGTCAGCCTGCGCCTGCTGGCCGCCGCGCTGCTGCTGCTCGGCGGCGTGGTGCTGGCCGTGCTCGCGGTGCTCGCCGGCAACCCGCCGCTGGCCGTGCCGCCCGCGCTGGTGGCTCTGGCGGCCGCCTTCTACCTGGTGCTGTTCGGCATCCGCCGCGCCCGCCAGGACGGCGGCCCCCCGACCTTCGGCTGACCCCTCGTCAGGGCCGTGCGCGGCGGACCGCCGGGTTTCGGCGCTGCTCACCGGGTATGCGGCCTGCTGGGAGGGCCGGACCGGAGGAGTTGCGATGTCCACGACGTCTTTGATCGACAGGGAGTGCGTACGCCGGCTGCTGGACTCCCGGCACCCGGACGCCACGCTGGTCTTCATCCGCGGCGGCTGCGAGGTGCTGCCCGCAGGCGAGGTGGACGACGCCCACAAGGGCCTGGTGATCGCCAGCCGAGACGATGTCATGGCCCAGATCCCCGGCGGCACCCCCACGGACGAGGTGCTCGACGCCCTGGCCCACCGCCTGGACAACGTCGTCCGCGACCTGGGCGCCTGAGCCGCTAACGCCGGTGGCCGCTCTCCAGATATTGCAGGACGGCGGCCACCCGCCGGTCGGTCCTGTCGGTCGGGGCGAGGTCGAGCTTGGCGAAGATGCTGCGGATGTGCTTGTGCACCGCGCCGTCGGTGACGACCAGCCGCTCGGCGATGGCCGCGTTGCCGAGCCCCTCGGCCATCAGCGCGAGCACGTCGCGCTCGCGCGGGCTGAGCCGGTCGAGCCGGTTGTCGGGCCGGGAGCGGGTGAGGAGCTGCGCGACGACCTCGGGGTCGATCGCGGTGCCGCCCTCGGCCACCCGGTGCAGCGCGGAGAGGAACTCCTGCACCCGGCCCACCCGCTCCTTGAGCAGGTAGCCGAGCCTGGCGCTGCCGTGGGAGAGCAGCTCGGTGGCGAACGCCTGCTCGACGTACGCCGACAGCACCAGCACCGCGAGCCCGGGCAGCCGCCGCCTGGCCTCGACGGCGGCCACGATGCCCTCGTCGGTGTGGGTGGGCGGCATGCGCACGTCCACGATGGCGACGTCGGGCTCGCACTCGTCGATCGCCTTCAGGAAGCCGTCGGGGTCGGCGGCGGTGGCGACCACGTCGAGCGCCTCGGCGCGCAACAGCAGCGCGAGCCCCTCGCGCAGCAACGGGTCGTCCTCGGCGATCACAATCCGCATGGAAGGCTCACATTCATGGTGGTGGGTCCGCCGGCGGGGCTGGTCAGCGCGAACGTGCCGTCGTGGGCCTCGGTCCTGCGGCGGATGCCGCTCAGCCCGGACCCGCCGCTCTCGGCCGCGCCGCCGCGCCCGTCGTCGGTGATCTCGATGCGCAGCCAGGCGTCGTCACGGCGCACGGTGACCTGCGCCCGCGTGGCCTGGCTGTGCTTGGCGATGTTGGTCAGTGCCTCGGCCACCACGAAGTAGGCGGTGGCCTCGACGGAGGCGGGACACCGTCCCGGCACCTCGGCGTCGATCCGGCAGGGCACGGGGCTGGCCGCGGCCAGGCCGGTCAGCGCGTCGGGCAGGCTGCGGTCGGCCAGCACCGGCGGCAGGATGCTGCGGACGACCGCGCGCAGCTCGGCGAGCGCCGTCTCGGCGGCGTTCTGGGCGCTTTCGAGCACGGCGTCGGCGGTGGCCGGGTCGCGGGCCAGCGCCCGCCTGGCCGCACCGAGCAGCATGGTGACCGCCACGATGCGGTTCTGTGTGCCGTCGTGCAGCGAGCGCTCGATCCTGCGCAGCTCGGCGGCGTGCGCGTCGAGTGCCCCCGCGCGGGTGGCGGTGAGCTGGGCGACCCGCAGCGCGAGGTCGGTCGCCGGGTCGGCGGCCAGCAGGCGGCGCCCCGGCCACGCCTGGAGCCTGGCCATGGCGGGCACGAACGCCAGCGTGAGCGCCAGCCAGAACAGGCTGAGCGGGCTGACCGCGAGCGCGCTGGGGAAGGTGTCGGCGTCCCAGATGCCGAGTCCGGCCCCTGCCGTCTCGCCGGGCGGCAGGACCTGCCAGTACAGCGGGTAGAGCAGGTCGCGGACCGCGCTGAACGGCAACGTCAGCCCGACGAAGCCGATGAGCAGCCCGATCGTCGCGTGCGGCAGCACCCAGACCAGCTCCCGCCGGCTCGCGGGCCGCTTGACGGCCGCCCGCCAGCCGTCGGGCACCGGATCGGGGCTGATGAGGTCGCCGGGGCCCCAGCGGGTCAGCCGGGCCCGCTCACGGTCGGCGACCGCGCGCAGGGCGCGCAGCGCGCCGGGCAGCAGCGGCAGGCCCACGCCCACGAGGCAGAGCAGCCCCACGAGGACCAGCCCGACCAGCACGAGCAGCGCCAGGGCGCCGGTGCCGATGCCGCCGACGAGGTGTTCGAGCCCGTCGAGCGTCGCCCTGGCACGGGCGGACGGATCCCACGTACGGGCGGGCCGCCGCTCGGCAGGCGAGTCGTGGTCGGGCATCCGCACCTCCTTCGCCACCGACCCTAGGTCACCGGCGGGCGCGGCCGTCAGGGCGGCGGCGGAAGAGTACAGCAGGCTGTACCTCGGCTGTCGCGTTGGTGGGATCGCCGGGCCGGCGGGAGGTTCGTACCGTTTCGTGGTGCAAGCGGAACACAGAACGGCAAGGAGATCGCGATGACCCAGCACACCTCCGAGATGCGTCAGGCCCGCCACCACGTCAGCCGTCCGGTGCTGTGGGCGCTGCTCGCGGTCTTCGCGGTCTGTAACGTGGTGACGTCGGTGTCGGATCTACCGGTGCTGGTCGGCATGGGCTTCGGTCTGCTCACCCTGGCCTGCGCCGCCGCCCTGATCCACCAGCACTACACCGCCCGCCGCCGCTGAACCGGACGTCCGTCCAGGGCACCCGCCGGTGAAGCGGCAGGTAGGATTTCCCCTTCCAGGGATGAAAGGGGATATTTATGGAAAAAGCCTCGGAAGATCGTCCTGAGCAGGAAGCGTTCGTCCGCAAGGAGCTGCAGCGGCTCCGCGACAGCATCGACAACCTCGACGCCGCGCTCGTCCACCTGCTGGCCGAGCGGTTCAAGTGCACGCAGGAGGTCGGCCGTCTCAAGGCGGAGTATGAGCTGCCCCCGGCGGACCCCGAGCGGGAGGCCGCACAGATCCGCCGCCTGCGCGCCCTGGCCGAGCAGTCGAAGCTCGACCCCGTCTTCGCCGAGCGCTTCCTGAACTTCATCATCGCCGAGGTCGTCAGGCATCACGAGCTGATCGCCAGCAACCGGGCGGCCGCCCGCGCTACGTGAGCCGATCGAGGAACGCGAGCACCCGCTCGGTGAGCAGCCCGGCGGCGGCCCGATCGTAGGACGGCAGGCTCGGGTCGGCGAAGTTGTGCCGGTCACCGGGATAGAGGAACAGCTCCGCGTCGGCGGCCGACCCCACAAGGGCCCGCGCCGCGTCGAGGTCGCCCTCACCGGCGAAGATCTCGTCGGCCTCCATCCCGTGCACCTGCACCGGCACCCCCTGCGGCCACGCCTCGCCGAACTCGGCGACCGGCACGCACGCGTCGATCAGCACCGCGCCCCTCGCCCCCGCGCGCGTCTGCGCCAGGCTCTGGGCCGACATCACGCCCAGCGAGAACCCCACGTAGACCAGCCCGGCGGGCAGGTCGAGCGCAGCGGCTCTGCCCCGCTCGGCGAACGTGCCGAAGCCCGCCTTCTCCGCATAGGCCACGCCGTCCGGCAGGTTGTCGAAGACGTGCCCGTCGTAGAGGTCGGGCGCGTGCACGGTGTGACCCGCCGCCTCCAGCGTCGCGGCGAACTCGCGCACACCGGCGGTCAGCCCGCAGGCATGATGGAACAGCAGCACCTCGGCCATGACCGTCCTCCCTTTTTTCGATCGGGCGTTCGGAAGCCGAGTATGTCAGGGCACGCGCGGCGGCGCCACCGACGAGCGCCTGATCAGCCTTGAGCGCAACGTGTGCGTCGTGCGAGCCGGCTCGCCGCCGCCGTCCAGGATGTCGAGCAGCACCTCGGCCGCCCGCGTGCCCACCTCGCCGACCACCCGCTCCCCGGTCTTCGGCCCCACCATGACCAGCTCGGGGCCGAACGGAATCTGCGCGTCGTCGAGCGCTGCCTGTCCGGCGTACGTGCCGCCCTCAGTCCACGAGCGCGACCTTGACCTGGCCAGGGTCGTCGCCGGTCAGCGGGACCGCGAAGACGGCCGTGCGGCCATGGGCGCCGTAGACGACGAAGCGCACGCCGTCCTGGTCCCACGTCTCCTGGACGTCCGAGGTGAGCTGGGCGGACGCCGAGCAGTACGCGGGGCTGCGGCGCAGCAGGTGCAGGGACGCCTCCAGCGGCACCCCGTCCTGCGGGGGCGCGGCGACCGGGCGTACCAGGCGGCGGCGCAGCGGCGTGAGCCAGTGGCCGTCGAGCTCCGAGGAGAGCGCCAGCAGCGCCGCCACCTCCATGGCGACCACCACGGCGACGACGGGAGCGGAGACCGTGCCGGACGGTGCGGCCAGCGCGAGCAGGGCGCCGGCCAGCAGCAGCCCGGCACGGGCGAACGAGCGCACGTCCACCGGCTGGGAGTGGGTGCCGAGACAGCCGCAGGACGTGGCCGGCGCGGCGACGTGCGCGTACCGGAGATAGGCGAGGAAACCGGCCGTGAGCAGCGCCGCCGCCCCCGCGTTCCACGGGTGCGCGGACGGCACCAGCAGCCCGGCCGCGACCGCCAGCTCGGCCAGCCCGGTCAGGCGCAGCGCGGGGACCGCGCGCGCCGCACCGGTGAGCCTGGCCAGCGCGGTGCGCCCGGCCTGTGCCCGCATCCGCCGGCTGAACAGCTTCAGCAGACCTGCCCAGACGAGGAACGAGGCGATGACGTACGGCTGCGACGCGGCGATCCCGTTCACGAGCTGCCTCCTAGTGCGGGGAGAAGACCGTGGCGATGTCCACTTCGTTGGTGTCGGGCCGCCATGCGCCCAGGACCTGCACGTGCTGGCTGACCTTCAGCATCGACAGGTCCGTGGTCGGCGGCGACTGGGAGTGGATGGCGACCGTCGTGCCGGCGACCACGTGGCACAGCACTTCGTGCCCGTTGTGGTCGAGGTGGAAGGTCTGGCCCTTGATGTTGGTGATGTGGCCCTTGATGTTGACGATGTTCAGCCACACCGACTCGGCGGCCAGCATGCCGTCCGGCATCCGCACGCCTCTGGCGTACAGGCCGTCGCCCGGCTTGGCCTGGTCGAACCCGACGGGGCCGAGCTTCCACAGGCTGGTGCCGTCCACCACTCTGATCGTGTGGAGCACCATGTTGGAGCCCAGGACAAGCAGGGTGTTGTCCTTGATCGAGCGGATCCGGCCCTCGGCGAAGTCCGGGTCCGGTGCTCCCGGCTCGACCTTCTGGGCGGGTGCGGCGGTCGCGAAGGCCGCCTCGGGGCCGAGCGAGCCCATCGCGGTCGCCGCGACCACGCTCGCGCCGCCGCCGAGCACGGCCGACCTCAGCACGTCTCGTCTGCTTGGCACTGTGATCACCGTCCCTCAGGGCGTCGAGATCTCGGCCGGCCGCAGGCCGGATGAGAGGCTGGCGATCTGGCTGTAGGCGGCGGGCGTCAGGTCGATCAGGCGGTTGTTGGCGCAGGTCGCGCCGCAGCAGCTGCGCTCACCGCAGAACAGGTCGGTCTGCGGGCCGCAGTCCGCGATCGCGGTGACGACGCTGCCGCCGCCGCACAACGAGGTGATGCGGTGCCGGAAGCCGCACGTCCTGCGCGACAGGCTGACACCGCAGCGGTCGGGACGGGTGATGGACCAGCACGCGTCGGAGGCGTTGGGCCAGGCGTGCTGGAGACTGCCGGAGTTGCAGGTGCCGCAGGCTCCCTTGCCGGTGCTGCTGCACGGGCCCCATGCGGTGCCGCAGCAGAACCAGGAGACCTCTCCTTGGACGGGGCCGAGTAAGTCGGCGGGCGGGTCGGTGGCCTTGCTTCGCGCCATGCGCGTCCTCCTTGGGTGCGCTTGTGGACGGTCTCTGCGAGGGGTTGAAGGTTTCCGACTCGATCTATGAGTACCATGTAAGGAATTTTCGTCAATGCCCTGATTTTTCATGACCTGTGGGGCGGCGGGGGCGTGACGAGCGACCGGCCAGTGGTGGGTGCGGGGCCGGTCGCGGCCGCGTCCAGCCGTCGCTCCGAGGCCGCTCAGCCGGCGCAGAACTCCGTGACGGTGCCGGTCAGGACGTCGGTGACCTGGTGCAACGCGGCGATGTCGGCCCACTCCTCGTCGGCGTGCGCGCCGCCGCCCGAGACGCCGAAGAGCAGGCACGGGATGCCGGCCGCGGCGAGCAGCGCGCAGTCGGTCCAGAACGGCTCCGCCCTGATCACCGGCGGGCGGCCGAGCACCCGCTCCGCCTGGGCGAGCAGCACCCGCGTGATCGGCGCGCCCGGGTCGGCCTCGAAGGGCTCGCGATGCAGGCCCGCGCGCAGCTCGTAACGGAAGCCGGGCACGGTGGCGGCCAGGCGGTCGAGGATCGCGGCCAGCTCGTCGCGTACGGCCGCGGCCGGCTCGCCCGGCACCGTGCGGCGCTCGACCGTAATCCGGCATCGCGCAGGATACGTCGATGGCCCTTCGCCGCCGTCGATCATCGACGCGTGTACGGTGCCGGGGCCCAGGAGCGGGTGCCCGCCCGCCGCCGCCAGCCGGGCGCCCAGCTCCTCCAGCGCGACGAGGAAGTGACCGGCCTTGGCTATCGCGTCGATTCCGAGATCGGGACGCGAGCCGTGGGCGGCGCGGCCCAGCACGTCGACCTCGAACCAGGCGAAGCCCTTGTGCGCCAGCGTCACCTCCAGCATGCTCGGCTCCGTCACCACGGCCCCGTCGGCGGTGAACCGCTCAAGGACCTCCTCGGTGCCGGAGCTGGCGTGCTCCTCGTCGGCGACGCAGGCCACGATGACGTCGCCGCGCAGCCGCCCCGCCGCGGTGGCGCGGGCGGCGGCGGCCAGCATGGCGGCGACGCCGCTCTTCATGTCGAAGGCGCCCCTGCCATAGACGCGGCCATAGACGCGGCCATGGACAGGGCCATGGACAGGGCCGTCCTCGACGCGCGGGCTCAGCGGGTCGCCCTCGTACGTGCCGTAGGCGACCGTGTCGAGATGCCCGTTCAGCATGATGGACCGGCCACCGCCGGTGCCCTTGAGCACGCCCACCACCGACGGGCGGCCCGGCCGGCGCTCCAGCCGGTGGACCTCGAACCCGCGCTCGCCCAGCCACCGCCCGCAGAAGTCGGCGGCGGCCTGCTCACCCGCGCCGCCCGGGGACAGGGCGGGGTTGACCGAGTCGATGGCGACGAGTGCCTGGAGCAGCTCCAGCGGGTCGGCGGTGTGCGGCATGGCGGCCCTCCCTGAGCCATCATGCCGCACCGGCGACGCCCGCCCCGAGCACGCGCGTCACCACCCCGGCCCGCCGCCCGCCGCGCGAATCACCCCGGCCCGCCGACCGGCGGGCGAATCACCCCGGCCCGCCGACCGGCGGGCGAATCACCCCGGCCCGCCGACCGGCGCTCGGACCGCGCCGCCGCTCCGGTCGGCGCTCGGACCGCGCCGCCGCTCCGGTCGGCGCTCGGACCGCGCCGTCGCTTCGGTCGGAGGTCAGACCGCGTCGGCGTTCTGCGCGGCGCGGTAGGCGGCCATCGCCTCGTCGCCGAAGAACGGGCCGAACATGAAACCGGGCGCGAAGTTATAGGTGAAGCTGTTCACCGAGTTCAGCGAGCCGAGCCCGGTGGCCGCGTCGAAGCTCTGGAACCAGGGACCGCCGCTGGAGCCGCCGGTCATGTTGCACCGCAGCCCCTGGTCCTGCGTCATCACCGTGTCGTTGAACGCGCGCCCGCTGCAGTAGATCAGCCGCGACCCGTCGAACGGCTCGGCCGCCGGATATCCGAAGGAGAACATCTGCTGCTGCCTGGCCTGGTTGAAGGCCACGCCCTGCCCGCCGACGACGTCGGTCAGCGTGCGCCCGTTGAGCGGCGCCACCACGACGGCGGCCACGTCGAAGTTGATGTCCTCGCGGGCGTTCCACTGCGGGGTGGTGAACATCCTGGTGCCCACCCACGTGCCGAACGGCCGTCGGCCGTTGTCGAAGGCGGGGACGAACACCCAGTTGCGGTGCGCGGCGCCGTTCAGCTTGACGCAGTGGCCCGCGGTGATGACGACGCTCTCGTTCGCGCTGGTCACGGCCGAGCCGGAGCAGGAGGAGTTGCGGCCGTCGGCGGTGGTGAAGAAGACCCGGCCGGTGGTGCGGACGACCGCGCCGCCGTCGGTCCAGCGCAGGCCGGGGCTGTTGTTGACGGCGGTCCGCTGCTGGTTGCCGTTGCCGTTCCCTTGGTTGCCGTTGCCCTGGCCACCTGTTCCCTGGCCACCTGTTCCCTGGCCACCTGTTCCCTGTCCGCCCGTGCCCTGTCCGCCCGTGCCCTGTCCGCCCGTCCCCTGCCCGCCGGTTCCCCGGTTGCCGGTGCCCTGGTTGCCGCGTTCGTACCAGGACGAGCCGCGGCTGCCCGCGGCGCGGGTGCCCTGGGTGGACCAGGGGTTGCCCCGGGACGGGCCGCGCCACTGGTTGCGCCGCGGGGCGGGGGCGTTCAGCGGCTGGGCCGCGAGCATGCGGTTGGTGCTCCAGTACTGCGAGACGGTCCTGCGCTCGCGCCAGGAATCCGTCGCCGTCCACCCGGCGGGCCGCCTGAAGTCCGGCCCGCCGGCCGTGCCGGCGTTCGCGGTGCCCACGGGGGCCAGGGCGCCCGCGAGGGCGAGCGCGACGGCGGGGAGCAGGGCGACTCTGCGGTGCATTACGTACCTCCCGAAACCCGGTAACTGCCGTAGGGAGGTACGTAGGGTGCGTTCGATTCTCCTCAACGCACGCCCAAATGGATATGGCGACATCACCCGACGAATCCGACACGTCACGCAGGGTGCATAGAGGCGCCTATAGGCGGGGACACTACTTTTTCTTTACGAAATAGCCACGAGCGGCGAACGCATTTTCAGGGATTCTTTCCCTGGTGCGGGATATTGACCTGCGGCGTGGCGTTGTCACTCGGCTCGCGGCAACTGTAAGCATCGTACCGGTCTGGCGACCATGGGTCGTATTCCGAAAGGAACGGTAAATGCTCACCCCAATGAGAAAAATGGCGAGGCCGGCGGTGCACGGGCTGCTCACGGTGGCGCTGGCGGTCACCATGGCACCGGCGGCGAGCGCGGACGACCGCGACGACCGACACCTGCGCAAGTTCAAGGGCATCCACAGCGACAGGGGCTTCCACACCGGCAGGAGGGACGAGGACGGCGGGCGTAACTGCAGGCCGCGCACTTTCTGGCGGATCCACAAGCTCTCGCCGCGCAACTTCTTCCTGCCCCGCACCCGCTACATCGACGGCCCCGGCGGCTCGATGACGGTGTCGGTCACGCGCGAGCACGAGGTGCTCGCCTTCCTCGAAGCCGAGAACGAGAAGACCAAGTCGCTGGAGAAAAGCAGAGCGCGGACGGTGGACGACGTCACCGACACCAAGTCGGTGGTGGAGGCCCTGCGCCGGCTCGGCCTGCCGCACCTCGAAGAGCGGCACATGGTCTTCACCGGGCACGAATACACCAGGGAAGTCACGCCGGGCAAATACGGCAACATGTGGTACCGCGTTTTCGGTTACCGCATCGGCTGGTCGGCCTGGTCCGTCCTCGGCACCTGCGACCGCCGCAAGGTGGCCGCCGGCGTGGCGAACGTGCCCGCCCGCGTCGAGGGCTGGCGCTACTGGGAGACCGAGCATCCCAAGTTCAAGCGCCGGATCCTGTCCGCCAAGTAGCCGGATTTCGCAGGTCAGGAGGGTTCTGAGGAGACATCGCGGGTATGGGGGGTGGCAGTCCGGCACGGCCGGGCGCGCAGCCGTCCGGTGCGCCGAACCCCACGGCTTCTACGAGGGGGACACCAATGGCCATACAGCGATATCTCGGATTCAGAGTCTTCCGCCTGCCCGCCGCTCCTGGACCGGAGCCCACTCCGGGCGGTGGGGGCGACACCTACGGGCGGGCCCGCCGGCGCCGGCGTCGCCGCCGCTGAACACGGATCCGCCAGGAGATGTGAGGGTATCGGGCCCTCACATCTCGCCTTTCCCCGACGTGGAAGCCGGCCGCGCCGGCGTCTCATGCGCAGGAGTGAGTCGCGGAATCCCTCCCACCGGCGATGCCGGCAGGGCCCCGCCGGCCGCACCATCGCCTTATGACTCCCCGTTCGGCGCTGATCGCCGCGCCTCTCTTCGCCTTCGCCTACGGCGCCATCCGCATCCTCGACGGCCTCGACGGCAGTTACGGCCCCGGCCTCGCCTGGACCGCCGGGCACCTGGCCTTCATGGCGGCGCTCCTCCTGTTCGCCTGGCTCTTCCTGTGGTTCCGCACGCTCGCCGGGCGGGACGCCCTGGCCACGGCCGGCGCGGTGGCCGGGCTCGTGGGCGTGGTGGCGCTGCTCGTCCAGTTCGGCATCGACATCGCCGTCGGGTTCGCCGCCGCCGACCGGGACGGCATGAACCTGCTGTTCCAGCAGGTCCAGAGCGTGCCAGGCGTGCCGTTCACGGTGTATGACGGCCTGCCGTTCCTGTTCTACGTGGCGCAACTCGTCCTGATGATCCGGCTCGCGGTCCTGCGCGTCCTTCCCGTGTGGACGCTCGCGCCGGTGCTGGTCTACCTCGCCCTGCCGATCGTCTGGAAGGACCTGATTCCGGTCTCCGCGCTCTTCATGCTCGTCGCGCTCCTCCCGCTCATCCGCCGGCCCGCCGTGGCGCTCGCCGCCGTATGACGAGCCCGTATGAGGAGCAGCAGGCAGGATGAGTGACATGCAGGACCTCCTCACCGTTCTCCGGCGCCGCGCGGCGGCACTGCCTCCCACACTGGTGGACGGCTGGCTCGCGGCGCTGGTGCTGGTGGTGCAGCTCTGGCCGCTGCTCTCCCGGGACAACCCGGCGGGCGGGCCCTGGCACTGGTGGGGATACACGGTCGTGGTCGCCTCCGCCGTGCCGCTGGTGTGGCGGCGACGCGCGCCGGTCCTCGCCCTGCTGGGCTCGCTCATTCCGAGCAGCCTGTACGACCTGGTGGACGAGGTGGCCGATCAGCCCATCTGGTACGGCGGCCTGGTGACCCTGTACACCGTCGCCGTGATCTGCCCCCGCCGGGTGCGCTGGGTCCTGCTGGCCGCCGCGCTCGGAGGCGGGATGCTCGTCGTCGGCTCGTCGGAGACGGCGTTGCGGGGCATCGTGCTGTTCGTCGCCGCGTACGCGATCGGCCGGGCCGCCGCCTCCTCCCGCGCGCACGCCGCCGCCCTGGAGGAGCGCGCCGCCCAGCTCGCCAGGGAAAGAGAGGCCGAGGCCGAGCGGGCCGCCGAGCGGGAGCGGGCCAGGATCGCCCGCGACATGCACGACATCCTCGCCCACGCGGTCAGCGTCATGGTGGTGCAGGCCGAGGCGGGGCCGGTGGCGGTCGCGACGCAGCCGGCCAGGGCGGTGGCCGCGTTCGACGCGATCGCCGCGGCGGGCCGGGACGCGATGGAGCAGCTGCGCCGGCTGCTGAACGTGCTGAAGGAGGAGGAGGGCCCGCGCGGCCCCCAGCCCACCCTCGCGGCGGTGCCCGCCCTGGCCGACCAGCTCAGGGCGGCCGGGCTGCGGGTGGACTGCTCCAACACGGGTGACCCGCGGCCGCTGTCGCCGGACACGGAGGTGGCCGCGTACCGGATCGTTCAGGAAGCCCTCACCAACATCGTCAAGCATGCCGGCGCCACCAGCGCCGGCCTCGCGCTGACCTGGCAGGAAGACGCACTCATGATCGACATCACCGACGACGGACACGGCAGGGAGCCCGCGCTGCCCTCGGGCGGCAACGGCCTGATCGGCATCCGCGAGCGCGCCGCCGCGTGCGGCGGCAGCGCCGTGGCGGGCCCGCGCGAGGAAGGCCCCGGCTTCCAGGTGCTGGTCCGGCTGCCGCTGGCGGCGTCGTGACCGTCCGCGTCGTCGTGGCGGACGACCAGGAGCTGGTACGCGCCGGGTTCGGCATGATCCTCGACGCCCAGCCGGACATCGAGGTGGTGGCCGAGGCGGGCGACGGGGAGCAGGCGATCGCCGCGGTCCGTGAGCACGCCCCCGACGTGCTGCTGCTCGACATCCGCATGCCCGTCATGGACGGCATCGAGGCGGCCCGCGTGGTCTGCGCGGAGGGAGCGTGCCGGGTGCTCATGCTGACCACGTTCGACCTCGACGACTACGTCTACGACGCGCTGCGCGCCGGGGCGAGCGGCTTCCTGCTCAAGGACGTGCGCCGCGACGACCTGGTGCACGCCGTACGCGTGGTCGCGGCCGGCGAGTCGCTGCTGGCCCCGTCGATCACCACGAAACTGATCGCCGAGTTCACGTCGCGGGCCGCGCCCCGGCCACCGGCCGACAGGCTGTCGGTGCTGACCGCGCGCGAGCAGGAGACGCTGCGGCTGATCGCGCGCGGGCTGTCCAACGCGGAGATCGCCGCGGAGCTGGTGGTCAGCGAGCACACGGTCAAGACGCACGTCAGCAACGTGCTGGCCAAACTGGGGCTGCGCGACCGGGTGCAGGCGGTGATCGTCGCCTACGAGGCGGGGCTCGTCACGCCGGGAATTTCCGGCTGATTTCCAGCGGCGGGCGAGGCCGCGGCCAGCGGTGATAAGGCGGCCATCAGGGGGTGCCGGCGCGGGCGGCGTACGGCTTAGCCGGTGTTTACGCACGTTCGATCACGCTTGTGTCATCGGGACTCTAGGAGATGACATGAGCGCGAACGAGCCGAGGGAGCCTCGCACCGGTGGCTGGAGCCAGTTCGGTGCCACACCACCGTCCGCCGGAGGGTTCACCCGGCCGATCCCGTCGATGCCGCCGCCCCCGCGGCCCGCCGCGAAGCAGGCGTTCATGCTGACCCGCAAGGCGGTCGCGGGGCTGGCGCTGGCGGCCGTCGCCGCGCTCGGAGCAGCCGCGCTGGGCGGCGGGGCCGTGGGCGCGTACCTGGCGGGGGGCAGCACGCCGGTGGCGACCGCCACCCCGAGCCAGCCGAGCCCCGTCTTCCGCACCGCCGCCGACCAGTACACGGTGGCGCAGGTGGCGGAGAAGGTGCAGCCGTCCGTGGTGATGATCCAGGGCAGCACGTCGGAGGGCTCCGGCGTGGTGCTGTCGGCGGACGGGCTGATCCTCACCAACAACCACGTGGTGTCTGGGCAGGACAGCGGGCTGACGGTGAAGTTCAACGACGGCAAGATGGCCAAGGCCACCGTCGTCGGCACCGACCCGGCCACCGACCTCGCCGTCATCAGGGCCCAGGACGTGTCGGGGCTGGCCGCGGTGACGCTCGGCGACAGCGACCAGCTCAAGGTGGGCGACGACGTGCTGGCCATCGGCAGCCCGCTGGGCCTGGACGGCACGGTGACCTCCGGCATCGTCAGCGCGCTCGACCGTACGGTGACGGCCGGCAACGGCCCGCAGGACCAGCAGCTCCCGCCGGGCTGGGGCGGGCGGTCGCAGCCCGAGGACATCACCACGCTCGGCGGCATGATCCAGACGGACGCCGCCATCAACCCCGGCAACTCCGGCGGAGCGCTGGTCAACGCGGCCGGTGAGCTGGTCGGCATCAACAGCGCGGTGGCCTCCGACGGCGTCAACCTGGGCTTCGCGATCCCGGTGAACACCGCCAAGCACGTCTCGGAGCAGCTCATCAAGGACGGCAAGGTGACGCACGTCTACCTGGGCGTGAGCGTCACCAACGCCACCGGCGACGTGCCTGGCGCGCTCATCAGGCAGGTGACGAAGGGCAGCCCGGCCGAGAAGGCGGGGCTCAAGGAGGGCGACCTCATCACCAAGATCGGCAGCACCCAGGTGGCGAGCGGTGACACGGTGGTCGGCCAGGTTCGCGGCTACAAGGTCGGCCAGCAGGTGGCCATCACCTATCAGCGCGGTGGCGAGGAGTCCACGGTGACCGTCACCATGGAGGAACAGAAGAACTGACGTCATAGAGAATCCCGATCGCCTCCTGCTCCGGCAGGGGGCGATCTTTTGTTGATCACCTTTCCACTTAGTGCGATCGGGGGCGGGAGATACGCGGGCGGGCGTGAATTAGGCCCTCCTCGATCGGCGTAACTCGGGTTACATTCACGTTAATTTGCCCTCTCTTATCCCACCCGAGTAGACCGAAGGAGAGAGGCGTGAGAGCGAGAACCATGATCGCGGCCATGAGCGCCGCGGCGATCATCATGCCGGCCTGCGTGCAGGCCGTCGCACACGCCGGCGTGGCGGCCCCCACGACCAGTGCGCCGCCCGACAGCCAGTTCCAGAAGGTGACGCTCAACGACCATCCGGGTGAGCCCATAGACCTGGCGGTCCTACCGGACAACCGAGTCCTGCACACCACGAGGCGCGGCGAGGTCTGGTTACACGACCCGAAGACCGGGCTCAACACGCTCGCCGCCACGCTCGACGTCTACCAGCACGACGAGGAAGGGCTGCAGAGCATCGCGCTCAGCCCGGGCTTCGGGAAGGGTTCCAAGAAGGACGACTGGGTCTACCTCTACTACTCGCCCCCGCTCGACACCCCCGTCGACGACCCGGCCACCCCCGACGTCAACGAGGGCGACGCCCCGATCACCGGCACCCCCGCCGACTTCGCCCCGTTCAAGGGCCTGATCAGGCTGTCGCGCTTCCGCTTCACCGGCGCCACCATCGACCTGCGCACCGAGCAGCGCATCATGGACGTGCCGGTGGACCGCGGCATCTGCTGCCACGTCGGCGGCGACATCGTCTTCGACGCCGCGGGCAACCTCTACCTGTCCACCGGCGACGACACCAACCCGTTCTCCTCCGACGGCTTCACCCCGATCGACGAGCGGCCGGACCGCAACCCCGCGTTCGACGCCCAGCGCAGCTCGGGCAACACCAACGACCTGCGCGGCAAGATCCTGCGCATCAAGCCACGCGACAGCGGCGGCGGCTACTCCATCCCCAAGGGCAACCTGTTCCGGCCCGGCACCAAGGACACCAGGCCGGAGATCTACGCCATGGGGCTGCGCAACCCGTTCAGGATCGAGCTGAACCGCAGGACGGGGGAGCTGTACGTCGGCGACTACTCGCCCGACCAGCAGCAGGCCAACCCGAGCAGGGGCCCGGCCGGCACCGGCAAGTGGACGGTCGTCCGCAAGGCGGGCAACTACGGCTGGCCGTACTGCGCGACGGCGCGGCTGCCGTACGTGGACTACGACTTCGCCACCGGCGCCTCGGGAGCGACGTTCAACTGTGCGGCGCCGGTCAACGAGTCGCCGCGCAACACCGGACTGCGCGAGCTGCCGCCGGTCACCCAGCCCGACGTCTGGTACTCGTACGGGCCTTCGCCTGAGTTCCCCGAGCTGGGCACCGGCGGGATCGGGCCGATGGGCGGGCCGGCGTACGACATCGGCAAGGCCGACACCCGCGGTCGCGACTCGGTGGCCTGGCCGCGCTACTACGACGGCGTGCCGCTGTTCTACGAGTGGACCCGCGACTACGTCAAGGCCATGCACCGGGACGGCCGCATCGAGAGCGTGCTGCCGTCGATCGTCTTCGACAACCCGATGGACATGGAGTTCGGCCCCGACGGGGCGCTGTACGTGCTGGAGTACGGCGACGGCTACTTCAGCGAGAACCCCGACGCGCAGCTCGCCCGCATCGACTACATCGGCCGCACCGGCAACCACTCGCCGATCCCGGTCGCCACGGCGTCCGCGACGGCCGGGCTGGCTCCGCTGACGGTCGCCTTCAGCAGCACGGGGACCAGCGACCCCGACGGTGACCGGCTCAGCTACGCCTGGGACTTCGACGCGGACGGCCGGGTGGACTCGCGCAGCCCGTCGGGCTCCTACACCTACCGGCAGAACGGCCTCTACAACGCCACGCTCAAGGTCACCGACCCGCGCGGGCGGTCGGCCGCGACGTCCGTACGGGTCGTGGTGGGCAACGCGGCGCCGGTCGTCGAGCTGGTCAGGCCGGCGGGCGGCGACCAGTTCAGCTTCGGCGACGTCGTCGAGTTCGAGGTGCGGGTCACCGACGACCAGCCGGTGGACTGCGCCGCCGTCACGGTGGACTACATCCTCGGCCACGACGACCACGGACACCCGCAGACCACGGCCCGCGGCTGCACGGGATCGATCCAGACCACCGAGCCGAGCGGGCACGACCCGGAGACGGACAACCTCACCGGCGTCTTCGTGGCCACCTACACCGACCCCGGAACCGGCGGACTGCCGCCGCTGACCAGCAGCACCCAGGTCGTGCTCCAGCCGACGCGATAGGAGAACCACCATGTGTTACGGCTACGGCCCCAGCAGGCGCTCCCTGCTCGCCGCGGGTCTCGGGCTCGGCGCGGCGGCGGTCGCCGCCGGCTCGCCCGCCGCCGCGGCGGTGACGAATCCGCACCACCCGCACCCCCCGCGCGGCGAGAAGGTGCCGCCCGGCAAGATCAGCATCCAGCTCTACACGCTCCGCGACGACCTGGCCCAGAGCTACGACGACACCCTCAGGTACGTGGCGCGGGCCGGGTATCCGAAGGTGGAGCTGGCGCTCGGCTACTTCGGCCGCACGGCCAGGCAGCTGCGGCGCTTTCTCGACGGGCTGGGCGTGCGGGCCACGTCCAGCCACGACGGCATCAGCGCCGACGACGCCGCGCTCAACACGAAGATCGAGAACGCGCTGACGCTCGGCCAGAAGTACATGGTGGTGCCCTACCTCGCGTCGGACAGCCTGGACGAGTGGAAGGGCTGGGCCGAGCGGATGAACGTCGAGGCGCGCGCGGCCCGCTCGGCCGGCCTGCGCTACGGCTACCACAACCACGCCCACGAGTTCACCACCGACCTCGGGGGCGGGGTCACCCCGTGGGACGTGCTCACCTCCGAGCTGGACCCCCGCCTGGTGCACCTGGAGATCGACATCTACTGGGCGGTCACCGGCGGCGTGGGGCGCGGGGCGAGCGACCCGGTGAAGTTCGCGATCGACGTGATCCGCCGGGCGCCGCAGCGCGTGCTGCAGTACCACGTCAAGGACCGGCACCTCGACGGCGACATGGCCGACCTGGGCACGGGGACGATCGACTTCCGCCGGGTGTTCCGCGCGCACCGGGTGGAGGAGTACATCGTGGAGAACGACACCCCGGACGTGACACCGCGGCAGACGGCGGAGGTGGGCTACCGCTACCTCCGCAAGCTGCGGTACTGACCGCACGGGCCCCGGGCCGGCGGCGGCCGGTCCGGGACGCGTCTTCTGCGGTCAAAAGTTCGTACGGACCTCCGCGACACGCCCGTAGAAAACGGTCATTCCTCTCATTGGTGGGCACTTCTCTGGCACAACAGCACGTGTGCCGGCCAGCGCCGCGACACGGAGGGAGGGACCATGTACCGCTTTCTCGGCGTCCTCGCCATCGCGGCCCTGGCCGTGGTGCCGGGCCCCACGGCCCACGCGGCGCCGCCCCGGGTGGACACCATCGCCCACCGGGGCGGCTCCGCGCACGCTCCCGAGAACACCATCGCCGCCTGTGCCCGGGCCCGGACGCAAGGGGCGGACGTGTGCGAGTTCGACGTCCAGCAGACCAAGGACCACAAGCTCGTGCTCATGCACGACGAGACACTCGAGCGGACCACGAACGTCGAGAAGGTCTTCCCCCGCCGGGCGCCGTGGCGGGTCTCGGACTTCACGCTCGACGAGATCCAGCGGCTCGACGCCGGCTCCTGGTTCTCCGCCCGCTACCGCGGCGAGGGCGTGCCCACCCTCGCCGAAGCCCTGCGCGCGGTCCGCGACACCGGCACCCGGCTGCTGCTGGAGATCAAGCACCCGCCGGACAGCCCTGACATCGACCGCAGGGTGGCCGCCGAGCTGCAGGAGTCGCGCGAGCTGTGGGGCGACGGGCTGCTCACCGTGCAGGCGTTCGGCTGGCAGTCGATGCGGTTCCTGCACGCCATGGTGCCAGGACTGCCGATCGCGCTGCTCGGCAAGCCGAACGCGGCCCGGCTGAGCGAGCTCTCCCGCTACGCCGACGGGCTCACGCTGGCCCACAAGAGCCTCACCGCCCGCTATGTCAAGAAGGTGCACGACCGGGGCATGCGGGTCTACACCTGGACCGCCGACAAGCCGGCCGTGCTGCGCAAACTGGTGTCGTACGGGGTGGACGGCATCATGACCAACCACCCCCGCCGGCTCACGGCCGTCAAGCGCGGGCTGCGCTGAGCCCCGCCATCGTGCGCCAGCCGGTCGTGAGCGACGCCGCCAGCAGCACCACCCCCGACGCCACCCCGCTCACGATCGGCACCCAGGCCAGCGCGGACGTGCCGGCCAGTGCGAACCCGGCCACGCCGAGCAAAGCCAGCAGCGCGCCCGGCACGGCGATCGTCCAGTCCTTCCACACCGGCGCGAGCGCGACGAAGTGCACCCCCACCACGAACGCCACCCAGGCCACGTTGGCCTGCTCGGGGGCGCCGAGCGCGGCCAGCACCCGCAGCCCGCCGAAGAGCAGCACCACCTCGGCCAGCACGATGAGCAGGTAACCCCGCCCGTACATGCCGGGGCCCTGCGGCTGCCCCGACCTGCGCTCCCCGCGTACGGTCATGAACCACATGGCGACCACCCCGGCGGCTCCCAGGCAGGCGGCCACCCGCAGCACGCCCGCCACCGCGCCGCCCAGCGGGCCGCCCGCGTTGACGAGCACGAAGACCGCCCCGAACACCGCACCGACCAGCAATCCCGTCATTCGTTGCATGTGACCATCCAAGCGGACCCGGCGCCGCCCCCGCGCGGGGGCTACGGCGAGGGCGGGGTAGCTCTGTCCCTACCCTCAGCGGGCCGTGCCGCGCAGATAGGCCAGCACCGCCAGCACCCGCCGGTTGACGTCGTCGGTGGCGGGCAGCTCCAGCTTGGCGAACAGGCTCGTCACGTGCTTGCCCACCGCCGCCTCGCTGATCGACAGGGCGTCGGCGACGGCCCGGTTCGAGCGGCCCTCGGCGATCAGCGCCAGCACCTCGCGCTCGCGCGGCGACAGCATGTACGCCGGCTCCGTCACCTCCCTGGCCCGCTCCCACGTCAGCTCGAACAGGTCGATCAGCGCCGCGATCACGCTCTGCTGCCTGATGACCAGGGCACCGGGGGCGTGGGCGACGGGCGTGGTGCGCAGGAACGCCACCGTCCGGTCGAAGACCAGCAGCTGCTGGATCGGCTCGTCGACGATCCGGTGCAGGTCGCCCGCCGCGTGCAGCTCCCTGATGCGGGCCGCCTTGACCGGGTCGTCCAGCACGGCGGAGTGCACGATCGTGCGCATGCTCAGGCCGCCGCGCAGCGCGTCGAGCACGTCGCGCCGACTGCGCTGCTCCCTGCGGCCCCGGTCGGTCGAGCCCAGCGGGTGCATGGCCCGCAGCTCCTTGGCCGTGCCGGCGGCCTCCAGGATGAGCGGCTGGACGAGCGCGTTGTCGGCCACCCGCTCGACGTCCACGGGGATGCCGCGCAGCTCGCCCACGACCTCCTCCAGCCGGCGGGCGAGGTCCGCCAGCGACCCGCTCTCCTCCACAAGGGTCGATTCTCCCCTAAAGCGGGCGGCTCAGGTTCGGCAACCCGCCCGGCACTCGGTGGGGCTGACGCCGTAGAAGCGCTTGAAGGCCGTGCTGAACCCGAACGCGTCGGCATACCCGACCCGGCGGGCCACCGCGCCGACGGTCGAGGCCGGCTCGGTCAGCAGGTCGGCCGCCAGCGCCATCCGCCACTCCTTCAGGTACGTCAGCGGCGGCTTGCCCACCACCCGCACGAACCGCTCGGCGAGCGTGGCCCGCGACACGCCCGCCTCACCGGCCAGCGCGGCCAGCGTCCACGGCCGGTCGGGCGCCGCGTGCATCGCACGCAGCGCCGGGCCGAGCGTCTCGTCGTGCCACCCGGCGGGCGCGACGGCCTGCTGGTCGAACCAGGCCCGCAGCGTGCACACCAGCAGCCACTCCAGCAGCCGGTCCAGCACGACCTGCCGGCCGGGCGCGCACGAGGCGGCCTGCGACACGAGGAAGTCCCTGGTCGCGGCGCAGTCGTCGCCGTCCGGCAGCACCAGCAGAGGCGGCAGGACGTCGAGGAGGCGGTGCCCGACGGCGCCGCGCACGTCGTACGTGCCGACGAGGAGCACGGCACGCCCTGGCGCGCGGGCGGTGAACGGCCCGCGCACCACCGCCGTCTCGCCGGCCCGCACGACGCCGTGCGGCAGCTCGGCGACGCCTTCGATGGGCGCCAGGAGGGTCAGGGCCGCGCCGCCGGTGAGGGGGCGCCCCGGCGTCAGCTCCTCGACGCCGAGCTCGGCGTCCTCGGACCGGACACCGCGCAGCAGATCATCGAACGGATCCATACCTCCCATGCTATGGACGATTGCGCATGCGCTCTGGATCCTGAGCCATGGCCGCACCCCGTCCGCGGCCGATTCACTGAGGGGCATGACGATCGTGGTGTTGGGCGGCACGGGCAAGACCGGCAGCCGCCTGGTGAAGACGTTGCAAGGACGCGGTGCGGACGTGCGGGTCGCGACCCGGTCGAGCGGGACGCGGTTCGACTGGTCCGACCCCGGCACGTGGGCGGGCGCGGTGGCAGGTGCGTCGGCGCTCTACCTCATCGCGCCCCAGGAGCCTGAGGCCGCCGAGCCGTTCGTGAAACAGGCGACGGAGGCGGGCGTGGGCAGGCTCGTGGCGCTGTCCGGCCGCGACATCGAGCGGTTCCCCGGCTACTTCAGGGGCATGGCCGCGCTGGACCAGGCCGTACGCGAGTCGGGCGCCGAATGGACGATCATCCGCCCGAACAACTTCAACCAGAACTTCGACGACCCCTCCATCTGGCGGGCCCCGCTCCGCGAAGGACGGCTGGGCCTGCCGATCGGGGACGTGCCCGAGCCGTTCGTGGACGCGCAGGACATCGCCGACGTCGCCGCGGCGGCGCTCACCGAGGACGGCCATCACGAGCAGGTCTACACGCTGTCCGGCCCCCGGGCGCTGACCTTCCGCGCGGCCGTGGCGGCCATCGCCGAGGCGGCGGGGCATCCCATCAGGTACGAGGAGCTGACCCCCGAGCAGTACAGGGACGAGCTGCTCGCCCAGGGCGCGCCGGAGGAGGCGGCGGCGGAGCTGAACGCGCTGTTCGCCGGCATGCGCGCGGGCCTGTACGCCGAGCCGCGCGACGGCGTCAAGAGGGCGCTCGGCCGCGACCCGATCGATTTCGCCGCCTACGTCGCCCGCACGGCGTCCGCCTGGCGGCTTGAGTAGGGGGTCTCGGTACAAGACGGTACAAGGAGGAAGCTGGTTGACCCGGACGTCGTTGGCCGGGCCAGGCCGTCAGATCAGACCGCGTCAGATCAGACCGCGTCAGATCAGGCTGGGTCAGATCAGGCTGGTCAGATCAGGCCGAGGGCCAGCATGGCGTCCGCGACGCGGCGGAAGCCGTCGATGTTCGCGCCGGCCACGTAGTTGCCCGGCATGCCGTACTCGTCGGCGGTGCTGAGGCAGCGGTCGTGGATGTCGCGCATGATCTCCTGCAGCCGCTGCTCGGAGAACTCGAACGTCCACGAGTCGCGGCTGGCGTTCTGCTGCATCTCCAGGGCGCTGGTCGCGACGCCGCCCGCGTTGGCGGCCTTGCCGGGCCCGTACGCGATGCCCGCCTCCTGGAACACCTTGATGCCCTCGGGCGTGGTCGGCATGTTGGCGCCCTCGCCGACCGCGACCAGGCCGCCCGCCACCATGGCGGCGGCGGCTTCGCCGGTGATCTCGTTCTGGGTGGCCGACGGCAGCGCTACCTCGCCCGGCACCTCCCAGACGCTGCGGCCGGGCACGAAGGTGGCGTGCTCGCGGCGCTGCGCGTACGTGTCGAGCCTGCCCCGCTCCACCTGCTTGATCTGCTTGAGCAGCTCCAGGTCGATGCCCTTCTCGTCCAGCACGTAGCCGGAGGAGTCGGAGCAGGCGACGACGAGGCCGCCGAGCTGCTCGACCTTCTCGATGGCGTAGACGGCGACGTTGCCCGAGCCGGACACCACGACCCGCTTGCCGTCGAACGACGTGCCGCGCGCCTTCAGCATCTCGTCGACGAAGAAGACGCAGCCGTAGCCGGTGGCCTCGGTGCGGACCTGGGCGCCGCCGTAGACGAGGCCCTTGCCGGTGATGACGCCGGACTCGTAGCGGTTGGTGATGCGCTTGTACTGGCCGAACAGGTAGCCGATCTCCCGGCCGCCGACGCCCGTGTCACCGGCGGGCACGTCGGTGTACTCGCCGATGTGCCGGTAGAGCTCCGTCATGAAGCTCTGGCAGAACCGCATCACCTCGCGGTCGGAACGGCCCTTGGGGTCGAAGTCGGAGCCGCCTTTGCCGCCCCCGATGGGCAGGCCGGTCAGGCTGTTCTTGAAGATCTGCTCGAACCCGAGGAACTTGACGATCCCCAGGTAGACGGAGGGGTGGAAGCGCAGGCCGCCTTTGTAGGGGCCGAGCGCGCTGTTGAACTCCACCCGGAAGCCCCGGTTGATCTGCACCTGGCCCTGGTCGTCCATCCACGGCACGCGGAAGATGATCTGCCGCTCGGGCTCGCAGATGCGTTCGATGATCTTCGATTCGGCGTACTCGGGGTGCTTCCCGAGCACGGGGCCGATGCTGTCGAGGACTTCCCGGACGGCCTGGTGGAACTCGATCTCACCGGGATTGCGGCGCAGGACGTTGTCATAGATCGACGACAACTTCTCGTGCAACACGTACTCCAAGCTCACGGGGGTTGTGGCGGACTCCTCACTGTACGGGGAGGCGCGTTGTGAGCCGCACGCAGGTTCAGCCGTGGCGCTCCACCTTGACCGTGCCGGCGCCCCCGTCGATGGTGATCAGGTCGCCGGTCCTGATCGCGCGGGTGGCGTCGCGGACGCAGATGACGGCCGGGATGCCGTACTCCCTGGCCACGGTGGGGCCGTGGGCGATGGCGGAGCCGGTCTCGGTCACCAGGCCCGCCGTCGTCAGGAACAACGGCGTCCAGCCCGGGTCGGTGGTGGGCGCGACGAGGATCTCGCCCGGCTCGATGCGCGCGCCCGCCGGGTCGCGGATCACCCTGGCCCGGCCCGTCGCCCGGCCCGCCGCGCCCGCCATGCCCACCAGCACGCCGTCCTCGGCCGGGACGCTCGGCGGGGCCAGCGCCTCCAGGTCGGTGCCGTCCGACAGCAGCGCGCCGGGCACGGTGGGGCGGCGCAGCTCCCGCGCGTACTCGGCGCGGCGGCGGGCGATCAGCGGCCGGTGGTCCTCGCCGTGGCGCACGGCCTGGGCCAGCTCGGCGAGGTCGAGGAACATGACGTCGCCGGCCTCCTCCAGCAGGCCCCGCCCGGCCAGGTCCGCGCCGATGAGCAGGAGCTGGCGGCGCGACTCCTGCATCATCGGCAGCCAGGCGAACTTGCCGATCTCCCGCAGCCCGGTCAGCTTGCGTGAGCGGCGCATGAGGAACACCGCGAGCCTGCCGCGTACCGGACGGGCGAGGCGGGCGCGCGGCGCCAGCGTGCGGATCATCCGCTCGGCCCGTGCCGCGGCCAGCTCGAAGCGCCGGTCGGGCGCCTGCTCGGGGTCCTCCACGCGCAGGTAGTTGGCGATGGTGCCGAACAGCGGCGCCGGGTCCTCCGCCCAGCGCGGCATGCCGACGTCGATCTCCGCCGCCGCCCGCATGCCGTAGCGGCCGAGGAAGCCGTCCAGGCCGATGTCCGGCAGCTCGCCCGCGCGGTAGCGGGCCGCCAGCTCGGCGGGGTCGGTGCCGAGGAACAGCTCGCGGTGCCGGCGCGCGTTGACCGCGACCTGCCACAGCGCGAGGTCCATGTCCGTGGTCACGTTGTACGGCATGCCGCCGAGCACCACGTCCAGCTCCTCGGCGGAGGCGACGCCGGCCAGCAGCCCCGCCGGCGACGTGCCGGCCAGCATGCCCGCGACCAGCGGACCCATCAGCCCGTACAGGCCGGGCGTCCGCAGCGGGCGATGGGCGTCCTCGATCACCCAGCGCAGCCGCTCGGCCGCCGTGGCGGGCTCGGCGGGCGGGACGACGTCGCGCCGCATCCGGTGCACGGCGCGGTAGGCCCTGGCCCGTCCGGCGTCGGGCGCGGCCAGGCTGTGCGCGACGCCCGCGACGAGGCCGGGGGCGAGCCGCAGCGTCATCCGTACGGCGCTGCCCAGCCGGAACGGCAGCCCTGGACGCGGGGTGAACCGCGGATCGTCCAGCACCCGATCGACCGCCTCGCGCACCCGCGGCCCGTACACCTCCAGCGACGCGCCCAGCTGCCCGCGCATCGAGGTGTTGCGCAGGAAGTCGGTCAGGTCGAAGTAGAGCCGCCCGCCGATCGGCACCACGCGCGGCAGCGGGTCGCGCCGGTCGAACCTGCCGCCCGTGGACTCCAGCCACACGCCCATCGCCGCCTTGAGCAGCGACATGCCCATCGGCGTCACCGGCCTGAGCATGCCCTGCATGTGGCCGACCTCGAGATAGAGGCGGGTGTCGCGGGTGGCGGGCGGCGCGGGGAACAGCGTGGTGATCGGCCGCGACTGCAGCAGCCACAGCGTGCCGGCGGCGTCGAAGGCCCACTCGACGTCCTGCGGCGTGCCGAAGTGCGCCTGCAGCCGCCGCCCCGCGTCGCGCAGCGCCGCCAGCCGCCGCCGGTCGAGGCAGCCGCCGCCGTCGGGCGCCGCGCGGTGGCCGAAGACGTAGTGGTCGGGGACGACCGTGCCGTCCACGACGGACGTGCCGAGGCCGGGGGCGGCGTCCACCACCATCTCCGCACGGCAGCCGGTCACCGGGTTCGCGGTGAACAGCACCCCGGCGACCTCGGCGTCCACCATGCGCTGCACGACCACGCCCATGGCGGCGTCGTCGACGCCCACGGCCTTCCTGTAGGCCGTCGCCCGCTCGTTGTGCAGGGAGTCCCAGCAGCGGCGTACCGCGTCGAGCAGCGCGGCGTGGCCCTCCACGTTGAGATAGGTGTCGTGCTGACCGGCGAAGCCGGCATCGGGCAGGTCCTCGGTGGTGGCGCTGGAGCGCACCGCCACCCGCCCGCCGCCGAGCCGCTCGTAGGCGTCGATCAGCTCCTGCTCGGGCAGCTCCCCGCTCCGGTAGGCCGCCACGGTCAGGCAGAAGCCGTCGGGAACCCGCTCACCCGCCCTGATCATCTCGCCGAGACCGGCGGCCTTGCCGCCCACGGTCTCGACCATGGAAGAGCCGGCCGCGGCCACATCGATGATGGTCATTGCGCCCCCCGACCTGGTCAGCCGGTAGATGATCCATCAACCTACGCCTCGCCTCCAGGCCCCGTCCATCCTCGCACGTCAGAGCGAGCCGCCGGCGCGGTGCGTACGGACGATCAGATAGACGAGGTACGGCGCCCCCAGCACCCCCGTGACCACGCCCACCGGGAAGCGCGTGTCGAACGCGAACTGCCCCGCGAAGTCGGCGGCGAGCACCATCAGCGCGCCGACCAGACCGGCGGGCACGAGCAGTGAGCTGCCTGGGCCGATCAGCCGCGCGGCGATCGGTCCCGACAGGAACGCCACGAACGCGATCGGCCCGGCCGCCGCCGTGGCGAACGCGATCAGGCAGACCGCGGCGACGATCACCGTGATCCGGGTGCGCTCGACGCGGACGCCGAGCGCGGCGGCCGTGTCGTCGCCGAGCTGCAGCGCGGACAGGTCGCGGGCCTGCCACAGCAGCACGGGCGTCAGGACGACCAGCGCGGCCAGGGCCGGTCGGACCTGCTCCCATCCTGCGCCGTTGAGGCTGCCGGTCAGCCAGCGCATGGCCTCCTGGAGGTCCCATTCCGCGGCCCGCGACAGGACGTACGAGGTGACGCTGTCGAGGATGGCCGCGACGCCGATGCCGATCAGGATGAGCCGGGTGCCCGCCACCCCGTCGCGGAAGGCCAGCGTGTAGACCAGCAGCGCGACGGCCAGGGCCGCGACGATCGCGATGGCCGACACCTGCGGGCCGCCCAACGAGAACGACACGATCGCGATGGCCGCCGCCGTGCTCGCGCCCGCGCTGATGCCGATGATGTCGGGGCTGGCCAGCGGGTTGCGGAGCATCGTCTGGAACGTCACGCCCGCCAGCCCGAAGCTGAAGCCCGCGACGAGCGCGAGCACGGCGCGGGGCAGGCGCAGCCGGCCGACGGTGAACGACGCGCCCGGCACCCGCTCGCCGAGGATGACCTGGATGACGTCGCCCGGCGGGTAGAACGTCTGCCCGGCCATCAGGGTCACCGCGAACGCGGCGACGACGAGCACGGCCAGCGTCACCACGACGACCCGCCGCCGCGACACCCGCCGCCGCCGGTCGCGCGCCACCACCCGCACGACCTCGGCCGACGGCGGTCTGGTCAGGAAGGCGGTCACAGTTCACGTACCTTCTGGCGGCGGACGATGACGATGAAGAACGGTGCGCCGATCAGGGCGGTCACGATGCCGACCTCGACGTCCTCGGGACGCGCCACCATGCGTCCGACGACGTCGGCGGCGGTCAGCAGGGCCGCGCCGCCCAGTGCCGAGAACGGCAGCGACCAGCGGTGGTCCACACCGGCGAGCAGGCGGACAGCGTGCGGCACGACCAGCCCGACGAACGCGATCGGCCCGGCCGCGGCGGTCGCGGCGCCGCACAGGACGACGGCGCCGAGCGCGGCGGTGGCCCTGATGAGGGCGACCCGCTCGCCCAGCCCGGCCGCGATGTCGTCGCCCAGGGCGAGCGAGTTCAGCCCCCGCGCGCACAGCAGGCACAGCACGAAGCCGGCGGCGGCGAACGGCAGGATGTGCCCGATCCGCTCGTACGACGCCCCGCCGACCCCGCCGATCTGCCACAGCCGGAAGCTGCCCGCGAGGTCGTTGCGCGGCAGGATGACGGCGCTGACCAGGGACGCGAACGCGGCCGACGTGGCGGCCCCGGAGAGCGCGAGCTTGAGCGGCGTGGCACCGCCGCGCCCGAGTGAGCCGACGGTGTAGACGAACAGCGCGGCGGCGGCGGCCCCCGCCATCGCGACCCAGACGTAGCCGGTGGGCGAGGTGAGCCCGAAGAACGCGACGGCGGTGACGACGGCCAGCGAGGCGCCCATGTTGACGCCCAGGATGCCGGGATCGGCCAGCGGGTTGCGGGTCACGCCCTGCATCACGCCCCCGGCCAGGCCGAGCGCGCCGCCGATGAGCACGGCGAGGAGCGTACGCGGGATGCGCTTGGCGACCGCGGCCTGGTCGAGCGAGCCGTCGGCCCCGCCGAGCGCGGCCCAGACGTCGGCCCAGGAGACGTCCCGCGAGCCCAGGGCGACCGAGGCGACCATGAGCGCGGCCAGCACCACCACGACGGCCAGCAGCCACAGGGCCCGGACACGCGCAGGACGCCGCGCGGCGGCGGCGTCCTGGCTCCGGCCGGTGGCGGCCTCGGGTCGCGGCAGGGTCACTTGACCTTGTCCGCGGCTTCGGCCAGGGCCTTGACGTAGTCCTTGAGCACGTACCTGATGGACAGTGGCGTCGGGTTGGCGGCGGTGCCGAGCGGCTTGCTGTCGGGCAGCAGGTAGATCGAGCCGCGCTCGACGGCGGGGATCTTCGACAGCAGCGGGTCCTTGCGGATCTTGGCGAGCAGCTCGCCCTTCTCGTCGCCGTAACCGGTGATGATGTCCACGTCGTCGAAGACGTCGATCTGCTCGGCGCTCCTGGTCAGGGCGAACTTGTCGGTGCCCTTCGACGCCTCGGCGATGCTGCCGGGGATCGTCAGCCCGAGGTCCTCGAAGAACAGCGTGCGGGTGTCGTGCGTGGTGTAGAAGCCGATCTCGCTGACGTCGTTGGGGTCCACGTGCGTCATGAACATGATCGACTTGCCCTTGAGCTGCGGGTGTTCGGCGACGGCCGCCTTGATGTCGGTCTCGATGTCGCCGATCAGCCGCTCGCCTTCGGCGGCCAGGCCGATGGCCTTGCTGTTCAGCCTGATGATCTCGCGCCACGGGGTGGCCCAGGCGGCGTCAGGGTAGGCGATCGTGGGGGCGATCTCGTTGAGCGTGTCGTAGTCCTGCTGGGTCAGGCCCGAGTACGCGGCCAGGATGACGTCGGGGCGCGTGTCGGCCACGGCCTCGAAGTCGATGCCGTCGGTCTCGTCGAACAGCACGGGAGCCGGGGCGTTCAGCTCCTTGAGCCGTTCCGCCACCCAGGGGAGCAGGCCGTCGGTGTCGTCGTCGCCGAAGTTCGCCTTGGCCATGCCGACGGGGACGACGCCGAGGGCCAGCGGCACCTCGTGGTTGGCCCAGTTGACGGTGGCGACGCGGGTGGGCTTGGCCGGGATGGTGGTGGTGCCGAGCGCGTGCTTGATCGTCAGGGGGAAGGCGGCGTCGCCGCTCGCGGTCGGTGCCGCGGCGCTGTCCCGCGCCTGTTCCGGCTGACTGCTGCCGCAGGCGACGATGCCCATGAGCAGGGCGATCGCCACGGTGATGAGGCGCAGGCTGGGTGGACGCTTCACTCGTACTCCACTGGTGGTGACCCACTACTTAGGTAAGGCTTACCTATGACCCTGCACGATAAGAGAAATGGGCGACTTGTCGCAATCAAGCGTTCAGGACACCGGATATCGCGATCGGGACACGGCCGCACAGCCTGGACTCACGTCCGCACGCCCGCGCCCCCTGAGCGCTCATGGCGCTCTGAACGCTCCCGGCGTCAGCCCCGTCGTCCGGCGGAAGGCCGCGCCGAACGCGCTCGCCGACCGGTACCCGACCCGCTCCGCCACCACCTCCACCGGCCACCCCCGGGTGAGCAGCTCCACCGCGTGCTGCGCCCGCACCGCCGCCACCCAGCGCGCGAAGCTCGTGCCGGTCTCGGCGTTGAAGGCCCGCGAGATCGTCCTGGCGCTCACCCCCAGCAGGGACGCCCACTCGGCCAGCCCGCGCCGGTCGGCGGGATCCGTCATGACCGCGTCGGCGATCGGCCGCAGCAGCTCGGACGTCGGCATCTTGAGCAGCAGCTCGTGCGGCGACGGGGTGAGCACGTCGAGCACCATCGCCTCGGTCAGCTCCCGCGAGCGCGCGGGCAGCCCGGCGTCGGCCAGCCGTTCGAGCAGCAGCCGCAGCAGCGGCGTGATCTCGACCGCGACCGGCGTGGGGGAGATCGGGGCGACCGCGTCGAAGCCGAACAGGCTGGCCCGGCACCGCGTGCCCGCCGCCGCCGAGCCGGAGTGCAGCGTCCCGGCGGGCATCCACAGGCCGAGCGTGGGAGTGACCGTCCAGACCCGCGCGCCCACCACGGCCTTGGACGCGCCCCGCTCGTTCCACAGCAGCTCGTGGTAGGGGTGGGAGTGCTCGTTCCAGTCGAGGTCGTGCGTGAAGTCCTCGCTCCAGCTGAGGATAGGGAACGGCATGTCCACCGGCCCGGCCGCGAGCGCGGGTAGCACCCGGAGCTCCCTGCCCGTCGGCCCCCGTCCCTGCGCGCTCACCGTGCCGCCTCCTGCGATGACTCCTGTCCGTCACCTTAAGGGGACGCTCTCACCGGCTCCGGCCCTCGTGGACATGGAGGACACAGGGAAAGGCGCGTGCCCGCCGCAAGCCCCTGTCGGCGGGCACGCGCCTCGTCTTCAGGCCGTCACTGCGCGGGCTGGTCGCCCGCGGCCTGCGCGGTGACCCGCTCGATGGACTCGACGGCGAGCTCGGGCTGGTCGACGTAGATGTAGTGCTCGCTCTTGTCGGCGACGATCAGCTTGCTGTCGCTGGACAGCTTCAGCCACGCGCGCTGGCCGGCGGTCCACGCCTGCTCCAGCTTCGGCCCGTACGTCGGCAGCGCCGCGAGGTACTCCTTGCCGTGCGTGAGCACCTCGACCGGGATGTCACCGGCGGAGCCGACCGGCCCGTCGGGCATGCTCATCATCTCGGGGTTCTGCCCCTTGAAGACGGCCAGGTTCTGGGCGCGCAGCTCGCCGGCCGGGCCCTTGGCGTTCGCCGGGATCGACTTCTCCATGTCGCTGAGCATGGTGGACGGGGTGGCGTCCATGAGGACGACGCCCTTGACCTTGTCGGTGTGCTCGGGGGCGTACCTGGCGGCGATCAGGCCGCCGAGGGAGTGTCCGGCCAGCACCACCGGGTGGTCGCCCGCGGCCTTGTCGAGCACCGCGGTCAGCACCTCGCCCGCGCTCTCGAAGGTCTGCGGGCCCTTGGGCTTGTCGCTGGTGCCCTCGCCGGGACGGTCGTACGAGCAGACCCGGTGCTTCGCGCTCAGCGTCTTCTGCAGGGCGGCCAGCTTGTCCAGCCCGTCACCCGCGCCGGCCAGCAGCATGATCACCGGCTTGCCCTCGGCCGCCTCGCCGGCGCAGGACACGTTCACCTTCACGCCCGCCACGTCGATCTTCTCGGTGCCGGACAGCAGCTTCTCCCCGGCCTCCTGGGAGGTGGACGGCGTGCCGTCCAAGGCGTCGAGCTTGTCCAGCTCATCGAGTCCGTCGGCATTGCAGCCGGCGGCACCGACGCCGACCACGGCGGCGCAGAGGGCGGCCACGGCGGTGGTCTTGAACGTGCGGATCATGATGTCCTCCAGGGGCTAAAGGAACGTCGTTGGCGTTATGACCGTTACGCTATGGAATCGAGCGCCCCGGAAGCGTCACCACACAGTGGACAATCGCCCGTAGCTCGCATGGGGGACAAGCCGCCTGTTTCGGTTTCGCTCCGAGGTGGGCACGCCACCCCCTGCTACCGCTAGGCTCGCTCGGTGATGGATCTTCGACGCATAAGGGACATCTGGCGACGGAGCGACGTCACGGTCCGGGATCTTCCCTTGGCCCTGCTGCTGATCGTCCTGTCGTTCGTGCCCGAGTTCCAGGGCAGCGGCACCAACCTCGGCATGCTGCCCAACGAGCCCTTCGACGCGCTCACCCTCCTGGTGGTCGCCCTGGAGTGCCTGCCGCTCGCCGTACGGCGGCGCTACCCGGCCGCCGCCATCGCGCTGATCTCGATCGGGTTCGCCCTCGATCAGGTCTTCGCCTACCACGCGGTGAGCAGCATCGCCCTGCCGATCGCCATCATCAGCGCCGGCGCCCACATCGAACGCCGCCGCCGGCTCACCCCGGCGCTGCTGTCGGTGGCGTACGTGGTGCTGGTGCTCTGGCTCGAACGGCTCGGCTCGGAGGAGACGCTGCCAGACCTGATCGTCTTCTACGTGGCGCTGGTGATCCTCTGGGCGGTCGGCTCCTGGCTGCGCGCCTTCCGCGCCTCCGAGGCCGAGCGCCGCCGCCACGTCGCCGAGGCCACCCGCACCGCCGAGCGCACCCGCATCGCCCGCGAGCTCCACGACGTCGTGACCCATCACGTGACGGCCATGGTCGTGCAGGCGGAGGCGGCCCGCTATCTGACCGCCAACCCTGAACGCCTCGACGCGGCGCTCGGCTCCGTCACCCGGACGGGACGGCGCGCCATCTCCGACCTGCGTCACCTGCTCGACGTGCTCAACCCCGACCACGAGGCCGACTTCAGCGTGCCGTCGGCGAGCGATCTCGCGGACCTCGTCGAGCAGACGCGGCAGGCCGGGCAGCCGGTCGAGTTCGACGAGGACGGCAAACCATCCGAATCCGCAGGCAGCGCCGAATTCGTGACCTATAGAGTCGTCCAGGAAGCTCTGACAAACGCCCTCAAATACGCCCATGGCAGCCAGACTCTGGTCCAGGTGCGCTATGGCGAGGAGGAGATCAGCGTGGTGGTCACCACCGACGGCTCCGGCTCCCGTGCCACTTCCGTGGGAGGGAGCGGGCGCGGCCTGAACGGGCTGCGCGAACGCGTCGCGGCCCTCGGCGGCAGGTTCGAGTCCGGGCCGCAGGCCGGCGGCGGCTTCGCCGTACGCGCCGACATCCCGACGGGGAGCGGTTCGTGAGCGCGCCGATCCGCGTCCTGATCTGCGACGACCAGGCGCTCATCCGCACCGGGTTCGCCACCATCATCGACGCGCAACCCGACATGGAGGTCGTCGGCGAGTGCGGCGACGGCCGCACCGGGGTCGAGATGGCCCGCAGGCTCAGGCCCGACCTCGTGGTGATGGACGTCCGCATGCCCGTGCTCGACGGCATCAAGGCCACCGCGCAGCTCGCCGGCGCCGGCGTCGAGGACCCCGTCAAGGTGCTCGTCATCACCACCTTCAACCTCGACGAGTACGTCTACGAGGCGCTGCGCGCCGGGGCCAGCGGCTTCCTGCTCAAGGACGCCCCGCCGCCCCAGTTGCTGCACGGCATCCGTACCGTCGCCACCGGCTCCGCGCTGCTCGCCCCCGAGGTGACCCGGCAGCTCGTCGGCAAGTACGCCGCCCGCATCCGCCCCGTGGACGAGCCGGCCGCCGACTCCGCGCTGACGCCGCGCGAGCTGGAGGTGCTGCGCCTCATCGCCGACGGCCAGTCCAACAGCGAGATCGCCGCCACCCTGGTCATCAGCCAGGAGACGGTCAAGACGTACGTCTCCCGCATCCTCACCAAGCTCGACCTGCGCGACCGCGTCCAGGCAGTGGTCTACGCCTACCGCCGCGGCCTCGCCACCTGACGTCATCGTCCACGCCTCCCGTGGTCGATTCAGAGGGTGAGGGCGTCCAGGAGGGTTTGGAGGCGGGCGGTTTCGCGGTCGGGGTGGACGAGGGTGAAGATGCTGCGGCTGATGTTTAGCCAGGGGAGGTCCACGACCACCACCTCAGGGTTGTGGTGGCGGAGGGCGAGGTCGGGGAGGAGGGCGGCGCCCAGGCCGGCGGCGATCAGCGACAGGGTGACCTTGAAGTCGTCGGAGTTGCCGACCACGCGCGGATGCAGGTTCCAGCCGGCGAACAGGGCCTCGAAGAGGGTGGCGTCGCTGCTGGCCGGGTGGTGCATGATCCAGGGCAGGTCGACGAGCTGCTCGGCCCGGTGCGGTGACAGGTCGGGCCAGGAGCGGGGCAGGACGAGCCGGTAGCGGTCCTCGGCGATCCACCGCCGCGACAGCGCCGACGGCCACGACAGCCCGGAGTTGCCCACCTGGTAGACGACGGCGGCGTCCATCTCGCCGCCGGTGCCGAGGCGGGTGATGAGCTGCGAGGGCTCGGCGACCGACAGCCGGACGCCGGCCCGCTCCTCGGGCTCCATGTCGCGCAGGACGCCGGCCAGCACGTCGGCGAAGCTGGGGAACAGGCCCAGCCGGACCTGCGGGTGGCTGTTGCGGTGCACCTCCTGGACGGTGGCCACCATGCGGTCGATGTCGGCGAGCACGGTCTCGGCCTGCCGCGCCATCACCTCGGCCGCGCTGGTCGGCAGCACGCTGTGGGCGAAGCGCTCGAAGAGGCGGACGCCGGTCTCGCGTTCGAGCGCGGCCATCTGCTGGGAGACGGCGGAGGAGGTGTAGCCGAGCCGGTTGGCCGCGGCGGCGAAGGAGCCGAGCCGGACGACCTCACGCAGCGTACGCAGATGCTCGGGCTTCAGCATAAGCATTCCTTGGTCTCAGCGGCGCTAAATGTCGTGTTTATAGCGCTTCCTACTTCTTTTCGCGACTCCTACAGTGAGCGACACCACTCCTCCCCATTCCCTGAGAGATCACGACAGCATGCGCGTATACCGCAACGCCGCCATCCGCACCGGCGTCCCCGGCGCTCCCGCCGCCCAGGCCATGGCCGTGGACGGCGAGCAGATCGTCGCCGTGGGCACCGAGGACGAGGTACGCGCGGCCGCGGGCACGGCGCCCGAGCTGGTGGACCTCGACGGCGCCGCCGTCCTGCCCGGCTTCTACGACGCCCACATCCACACCGCCCAGTACGCCCACAGCCTCACCGGCGTGGACCTGCGCGACGTCCGCTCCCTGGACGAGGCCCTGGCCAGGATCGCCGAGCACGCGGCCAGGCTGCGGCCGGGCGGATGGCTGTTCGGCGGCCGGTGGAACAGCAACGTCTGGAACCCGCCCGTCCAGCCCGACCGCCGCGCCCTCGACTCGGTCTGCCCCGACCTGCCCGTGGCGCTGCCGAACGTGGACGGCCACACCGTCTGGGCCAACAGCGCCGCGCTCCACCTGGCCGGCATCGACGCGAGCACCCCCGACCCGGTGGGCGGCGAGATCGTCAGGGACGCGGACGGCGAGCCCACCGGCATCCTGCGCGAGGCGGCGTCCTACCCGCTGCGCGCCCTGATGGTCGCCGGCGACCTGCGCGACCGGCTGCGCGCCGGGCAGGAGGAACTGCTGGCGCTCGGGGTGACCAGCGTGCACGACATCGACGGCGAGGACTGTCGCGCCGCCTACCTGGAGCTGCGCGACGCGGGCGAGCTGAAGATCCGGGTGCACAAGGCGATCCCGGTGGGCCACCTGGAGGCGGCCATCGCCGAAGGGCGCAGGACCGGGCAGGGCGACGACTGGTTCCGTACGGGGCCGGTCAAGGTGTTCAGCGACGGCGCGCTGGGCTCGCACACCTGCCACATGCACCGCTCGTTCGCCGGCGAGGAGGGCAACACCGGCATCGCGGTCACCCCGTACGAGGACCTCGTCCGCCTCTTCTCCGCCGCGGCCGGTGCCGGGATCGCGGTGGCCACGCACGCGATCGGCGACCGGGCGAACCGGCTGGTGCTGGACGCGTACGAGCAGGTCGGCCCCACCCCCGGCCTGCGGCACCGGATCGAGCACGCCCAGCACCTGCGCCCGCAGGACCTGACCAGGATGGCCAGGCTCGGGGTCGTCGCCTCGATGCAGCCGGTGCACTGCACCACCGACATCTCCCTGGTGGACGCGCTGCTGGGCGAGCACGACCTGGCCTCGTACGCCTGGCGCGGCATGCTGAACGCCGGCGTCGCGCTGGCCTTCGGCTCGGACGCCCCCGTGGAGAGCCCCGACCCGTTCGCCGCCCTGTACGCCGCGGTCACCCGCACCAGGCAGGACGGCACCCCCGCCGGCGGCTGGCAGCCCGAGCAGCGGCTCAGCATGGCCGAGGCGATCACCGCGCACACGCTGGGCGCCGCGTACGCGGCCGGCGAGCAGGACCGCAAGGGCGTGCTGGCGCCCGGCATGCTCGCCGACTTCATCGCGGTGGACACGGACCCCTACCTGGAGGCGCCGGAGGCGGTGCTGCGTACCCAGGTCCTCACCACCGTCGTCGGCGGCGACGTCCGCTGGCGGCGATCCTGACGAAGGAGCACCCCCCT
Organism: Nonomuraea salmonea; assembly: GCF_042428605.1. Lineage (NCBI taxonomy): Bacteria > Bacillati > Actinomycetota > Actinomycetes > Streptosporangiales > Streptosporangiaceae > Nonomuraea > Nonomuraea salmonea. Next base: position 89,758 of record NZ_JBHMCF010000038.1, on the reverse strand, counting down.
GTGAAGATCCGTATCATCACCGCCGGCCTGCTGCTGGCCGCGACCGCGGCCTGCGGCGCCCAATCCCTGGACGCCGACACCTCGGAGCCCGCCGGCAGCGCTCCGCCGGTCACCCTGGACCAGGCGCCCGCCGAGGAGAAGGCGGCCGGCGTCATCAACGCCATCACGCCCGACCCGGCCCTGGCCAGCAAGACGCCGGCGAAGCTGAAGAAGGACGGGCTGAAGGTGGTCTCGTCCATCGGCTACCCGCCGATGGAGCTGTACGCGAGCGACGGCAAGACGCCGATCGGCTTCGACCCGGCCCTGGCCAGGGCGATCGCGCGGAAGCTCGGCGTCAAGGTGAGCATCACCGACGAGGAGTTCAACTCGCAGATCCCGGGCGTGCTGACCGGCCGCTACGACTTCGTCATCTCGTCGATGAGCGACACGCCTGAGCGGCGGGAGCAGCTCACGTTCGTCGACTACGTCAAGGCGGGCGCCGGGATGATCGTCAAGAAGGGCAACCCGGAGAAGATCTCCGGCCCGAAGGACCTGTGCGGCAAGACGGTCTCCGTCGTGGACAACGGCTCGTCGCTGCAGCTGGCCGAGGGCTACTCCGCCGACTGCGAGAAGGCCGGTGAGAAGGCCGTCGAGCTGCTGAAGTTCCCCGGCGACCAGGAGGCGCTGCTGCAGGTGACCGGCGGGCGGGCGCAGGCCAGCATCACCGACTACGTGGTGGCGGCGTACAAGGTGCCCGACGAGAAGCTCGGCATCGAGGCGAAGGCCCTTGAGGGCACGGAGAGCCTGTGGGGCATCGGGCTGCGCACCGACAACAAGGAGCTGATCGAGGCGGTCAAGGGCGCGCTCGACTCGCTGATCGCGAGCGGCGAGTACGCCAAGATGCTCGAAGCCTGGAACCTGGGCGCGCTGGCCGTGGACGCGGCCACCATCAACGGCGGTACGTGAGCATGCGCACCGAACCGTTCACCGGGCCGGACGGCGCGCGGATCCCGGTCGTCAGGACCCGGCACTGGGGCCGCCTGGCCGCCGCGCTCGTCGCGGTCGCGGTCGCCGGCTGGCTGGTCTACCTGTTCGCCGCCAACCCGCGCCTGCACTGGGGCAAGGTCGTCGAGTACCTGTTCAACGACCGCATTCTCGCGGGCGTCTGGGTCACCATCGAGATCTCGGTGCTGGCGACCGTGCTCGGGCTGGTGCTCGGCGTGGCGATGGCGATCCTGCGGCTGTCGCACAACCCGGTGCTCAGCGGCCTGGCCACGCTCTACATCTGGTTCTTCCGCGGCACGCCGGTGCTGGTGCAGCTCATCTTCTGGTACAACCTGGCGTTCCTGTTCCCCGAGCTGGTGCTGAAGATCCCGTTCACGATGATCGGCCTGAAGTGGGACACCAACGAGGTGATGACCGGGTTCACCGCGGCCATGCTGGGGCTCGGGCTCAACCTCGCGGCCTACTTCGCCGAGACCGTACGCGCCGGTATCCAGGCGGTGGACCACGGCCAGACCGAGGCGGCGTACGCGCTGGGCATGACCCCCGCCAAGCGGATGCGGGTGATCGTGCTGCCGCAGGCGCTGCGCATCATCATCCCGCCCACCGGCAACGAGTTCATCTCCATGCTGAAGACCACGTCCCTGGTGTACGTCGTCGCCGGCCACGACCTGATGACGAACGCCAGCCAGATCTACAAGGCCAACAACCTGATCATGGAGCTGCTCATCGTGGCGAGCCTGTGGTACATGCTCATGACCGCCATCGCGACCTTCCTCCAGGGCCGGCTGGAGCGCCGCTTCGGCTCAGAGGCCGTCCGGCTGGTGCGGGGCGGCGGGCGTCCGAAGGCGGCGGCGTGACCCCGGTCGTGCACGCCCGGGGCGTGCGGATGAGCTACGGCGACACGCAGGTGCTCAACGGCGTGGACTTCGAGGTCGCGCCCGGCGAGGTGAGCTGCGTCATCGGGCCGTCGGGGTCGGGCAAGTCGACGTTCCTGCGCTGCGTGAACGGCCTTGAGCCGGTGCTCGGCGGCAGCCTGCGGGTGCTGGGCGAGGAGGTCGGCCACACGCTGCGCGACGGCCGTTACCGGCCCTGGACGCCGAAGGAGTTCGCCGCCTTCCGCCGCAGGATCGGCATGGTGTTCCAGCGCTTCAACCTGTTCGCCCACCAGAGCGCGCTGGAGAACGTGGCCTGCGCGCCCGTGCACGTCCTGGGCGTGCCGGCCGAGCGGGCGCGCGAGAGCGCGATGGAGCACCTCGACAGGGTCGGGCTGGCCGACCACGCGCACAAGCGGCCCCATCAGCTCTCCGGCGGGCAGCAGCAGCGCGTCGCCATCGCCAGGGCGCTGGCCATGAGGCCCGAGCTGATGCTGTTCGACGAGCCCACGTCGGCGCTGGACCCCGAGCTGGTGGACGAGGTGCTGGAGGTGATGCGCGGCCTGGCCGCCGACGGCATGACCATGGTCGTGGTCACCCACGAGATCGCCTTCGCCAGGGAGGTCGGCGACCGGCTGACGTTCTTCGCCGACGGGGTCGTGGTCGAGAGCGGCGTGCCCGCCGAGCTGGTCGCCGCCCCGGAACACGAGCGGACCAAGGCGTTCCTGTCGAGCGTGCTGAGCCAGCGGGAAGATCAGGGCTAGGGCTGTTTACCGGACCCGGATCTGGAGACGAGAGGGGCACGAGGGGTCCGGATCACAGGAGTGCCCATGCCGAGCTCGGATGGCCGCGACGCTGCCCGCCCGCCCCGTACGGACTGGGTGGTGTTCGGCGTGGCCGCCGTCCTGACCCTGGTCTTCATCGTCTGGGGCGCGGTCGCCACCGGCTCGCTGCAGGGGGTGTCGAGCAGGCTGCTCAACGCCACCATGCACAACCTGGGCTGGGCGTTCGTGCTGGTCGCCTCCGGGCTGGTGGTGTTCGTGCTGTGGGTGGCCTTCAGCAAGTACGGCCGCATCACGCTCGGCGGCGAGGACGAGGAGCCCGAGTTCAGGACGGTGTCCTGGGTCGCGATGATGTTCAGCGCCGGCATGGGCATCGGCCTGATGTTCTACGGGGTGAACGAGCCGCTCACGCACTTCACCGAGCCGCCGCCGGGCACCCATGAGGCCACGGCGCCGCCGGCCGCGCGGATGAGCACCGCGATGGCCACCACGCTCTTCCACTGGACGCTGCACCCCTGGTCGATCTACGCCGTGGTCGGTCTGGCCATCGCGTACGGCACCTTCCGCCGGGGCCGGCGGCAGACGATCAGCGCGGTGTTCACCCCGCTGATCGGCGCCCGGCACGCGAACGGCGGGGCCGGCAAGGTGATCGACGTGCTGGCCATCCTGGCCACGCTGTTCGGCTCGGCCGCCTCGCTCGGCCTCGGCGCGCTGCAGATCGGCAGCGGCGTCAGGGAGGCCGGTCTCGGGGAGGCCGGCATCGGGCTGCTCATCATGATCATCGCGTTGCTGACGCTGGCGTTCGTGGTGTCGGCGGTGTCGGGTGTGGCGAAGGGCATCCAGTGGCTGTCCAACACGAACATGGTGCTGGCGGTGGCGCTCGCCCTGTTCCTCTTCGTGGCCGGGCCGACCGTGCTGATCCTCAACCTGCTGCCCACCTCCGTCGCCGCGTACCTGGGCGAGCTGGCCGGGCTCGCCGGGCGTACCGAGGCGACCGGGGGTGACGAGGTCGCCGAATGGCTCTCGACGTGGTCGGTCTTCTACTGGGCGTGGTGGATCTCCTGGACGCCGTTCGTCGGCATGTTCATCGCCAGGATCAGCAGGGGGCGGACGATCCGGCAGTTCGTCGGCGGCGTGATCCTGGTGCCCAGCCTGGTCAGCCTGGTCTGGTTCGCGATCCTCGGCGGCACCGCGATGTCGCTGGAGGCCGGCGGCGCGGGCCTGACCCGCGAGGCCACCGCCGAGGGCCAGCTCTTCGCCGTGCTCAACCAGTTCCCGCTGGTCGGCGTCACGACGCTGCTCGTGATGGTGCTGGTGGGCATCTTCTTCGTCTCGGGCGCGGACGCCGCCTCGGTCGTCATGGGCACCCTCTCCCAGAACGGCAGCCTGCGCCCCACCCGGCCCGTGGTGGTCTTCTGGGGCGTGCTGACCGGCGCGGTCGCGGCCATCATGCTGCTGCTCGGCGGCGGTGGCGAGGCGGCGCTGACCGGGCTGCAGAACGTCACGATCCTGGCCGCGGTGCCGTTCATGCTGGTGATGGTGGCCATGTGCGTGGCGCTCACCCGCGACCTGCGCCACGACCCGCTGATCCTGCGCGGCAAGCGCGGCGTGGAGATCGTGCACTCGGCCGTCGAGAGCGGCCACGAGCTGTACGACGACGAGTTCGAGCTGGTGATCAGCCCCGCCGACGGCGACAAGGACGGGGACGCGGAGCGCCGGGAGTAGATCTCGCTACGATGCCTGCATGGGGGGAGGTAGCCCGACTGTGCTGGACGACGAGTCGGCCGCATGGGTGCGGGCGCTGAGCTGCACGGGGCCCGAGCGGCAGGCGGCCGTCGGGCGGCTGCACGAGCTGCTGCTGCGCATCGCCAGGAAAGAGGTGGGCAGGCGCGCGGCGCGGCTCGGCGTGACCGGGCCCGAGCTCGACGACCTCGCCCAGCAGGCCACCTCCGACGCGCTGCTCGCCATCACCCGCAAGGTCGGCGACTTCCGTGGCGAGAGCCGGTTCACGACCTGGGCCTACAAGTTCGTCGTGCTGGAGGTGGCCGGTAAGGTCGCGCGGCACTTCTGGCGCGAGCCGGGCGTGCCGCTCGAAGGCGAGCAGTGGGAACGCCTGCCCGACCGGTTCGGGCTCGATCCGGCCAAGGAGTCGGAGTGGCGCGACCTGCTCGCCGCACTGCGCCAGGCCGTGCTCGACAAGCTGACCGAGCACCAGCGCCGCGTCTTCGTCGCCCTGGTGCTCACCGGGGTGCCGCTCGACGTGCTCGCCGCCGAGCTGGGCACCAATCGCAACGCCATCTACAAAACAATGTTCGACGCCAGACGTAAGCTCAGGGCGGCGCTCGCCGCTAAGGGATACGTGAGCGACGTTGACGACATGGTGAGGCGCCCGTGAACGACTGGGCCGGGCTCGACCGCTTCCTGCAGACCGACCCCCGCGACGTGGGCTGCGAGGAGGCGATCGCCATGCTGCACGTCTACGTCGAGCTGGTGGCCGAGGACGCCGGGGCCGCGCGGCGCTATCCGGGCATCGCCGCGCACCTGCGCGCCTGCGGCCCGTGCGCCGACGACTTCGAGGGCCTGCTGGCCGCCATCAGCGACGATTGATGTGACCTGCGTCACATCGAGGTAAGGGCTCGCCCCTGATCGTCGCGAACGGGGCATGACTCATTCGTTCAAAGGCAGGGCCGCCCTGGTCACCGGGGCCGGCCGGGGCATCGGCCGGGCGACCGCCGTCGGCCTGGCCGCGGGCGGCGCGAAGGTCGCGCTGCTCGCGCGGTCGGAGGACGAGCTGGCCGGTACGGCCGACCTGATCAAGGAGCAGGGCGGCACCGCGTACGTGGTGCCCGCGGACCTGGGCGACGACGGGCGGCTGGCAGAGGCGATCGCCCGCGTACGCGACGAGCTGGGCGCCGTCGACATCCTCGTCAACAACGCCGGCGTGGTGTGGCCGCTGGGGGAGACGCCCGCCGTGGACGTCGGCGAGTGGGCGGCGGCGATGCGCATCAACGTGCTCGCCCCCGTGACGCTGGCCGTCGCGTTCGTGCCCGGGATGCTCGACCGGGGCTGGGGCCGCGTCGTCAACGTCTCCACCGGGGCCGTCGCCCGCCCGGGCAGCATGATCGGCGGCAACGCGTACGTCACCACCAAGACCGCGCTCGAAGCCCACACCCTCAACCTCGCGCTGGAGCTCGACGGCACCGGCGTCACCGTCAACGTCTACCGCCCCGGCCTGGTCGACACGGCCATGCCGGGCTACATCCGCGCCCAGGACCCGGGCCGGATCGGCGCCGCGCTGCACGAGCGGTTCATCCGCTCGCACACCGAGGGGCGGCTGATCACGCCCGAGCAGTCGGCCAGGACGCTGCTCGACCGGCTGGCCCGCGACAACGGCACCGGCCAGATCTGGGACTTCGACGCCTGACCACCATTACCGGAAGGAAAAGGCCATGAGCCTGCTGAATCCCGGGGACACGTTCCCGGACCTGACCGTGACGCTGCCCGGGTCGGAGACCCTCGACCTGCCGGGCGCGTTCGCCGGCCACTTCGGCGTGGTGCTGTTCTACCGCGGCGCGTGGTGCCCGTACTGCAACGCGCAGCTTCGCGCGTTCCAGCGGTCGCTGGACAAGCTCGCCGACCTCGACACCAAGGTGGTCGCCGTCTCCGTGGACGACGAGGCCACCACCAAGGAGACGATCGGCAAGCACGGCCTACGGTTCCCGGTGGGCCACAGCGCGGACGCCCGCGCGTACGCCGAGGCGACCGGCGCCTTCGTCAACGAGGACCCCCTCTACCTGCAGTCGACCGGCTTCCTGCTCGACCCGCAGGGCCGGGTCCTCGTCAGCGTCTACTCCAGCGGCGCCATCGGCCGCCTCGTCCCCGAGGACGTCGCCGGAATGATCCGCTACATGCGCGAGCACGCGTAGCCGGCCAGGGGGAGCCCGACCATGAGCACGCGCCTGAGGCAGGTCACGGACCTCGGCCGGTCGCTGCCGGGCCGGTTCACCAGCCGGCTGCACTCGGAGAAGGTGGCGGCCAAGCTGGGCATGTGGCTGGGCGTCAGCTTCACCGTCGCCTTCGCGACCGGGCTGTTCAGCCACTACGTGCAGCACCCGCCCGCGTGGCTGCTGTGGCCGTCGCGGCCGGTCAACCTCTATCGGGTGACGCAGGGGCTGCACGTCATCGGCGGCATCGCCACGGTGCCGCTGCTGCTGGCCAAGCTGTGGACGGTCTACCCGAAGCTGTGGCAGTGGCCGCCGCTGCGCTCCGCCGGGCACGCGGCCGAGCGGCTGTCGGTGCTGCTGCTGGTCGCGGGCGCGCTGTTCCAGCTCGTCACGGGGCTGATGAACATCGCGTACACGTACCTGTGGCCGTTCGGGTTCATCCAGGCGCACTACTGGACCGCGTTCATCGTCTACGGCGCGCTCATCATCCACGTCGTCAACGAGTGGGCCAAGGTGCGGCGGCACGCCTTCACCCGGGTCGAGGACCCGGACCGGCGCCGCTTCCTCGCCACCGTGGCCGCCGCGTGCGGCGTGGCGGCGCTGGTCACCGCGGGCGAGACCGTCACGCCGCTCAAGCGGCTGGCGGTGCTCGCGCCGCGCAACCCGGACATCGGGCCGCAGGGCGTACCGGTCAACCGCTCCGCCGCGGCGGCCGGGGTGACGCAGGTGGATCCGGCGGCGTACCAGCTGGTCGTGACGGGCGCGGTGCGTACGGAGCTGATGATCGGCTACGACGAGCTGGCCCGCATGCCGCAGCACACGGTACGCCTGCCGATCGCCTGCGTGGAGGGCTGGAGCGTGGAGTGCGAGTGGACGGGCGTCCGCCTGCGCGACCTCATCGAGGCGGCGGGCGGCGCGCCCGAGGCGGTCCTGACCGTCGAGTCGCTGGAACGCGCCGGGTACTACCGCACCAGCGAGGTCCGCGCGCCGCACTGGCAGGACCCGCTGACCCTGCTCGCACTCAAGCTCAACGGCCGGCCGCTGGACCCCGACCACGGCTACCCGGTACGCCTCATCGCCCCGAACCGGCCGGGCGTCATGCAGACCAAATGGGTGGGGACGGTACGCGTCACATGAGATGGCTTCTGTACGCGGCCGGCGCCGCGCTGATCCTGCTCGGCTTCGCCGGGCTGGTCAGGGAGAGCAACCCGGTGGGCTGGGCCTGGTGGTTCGGCGGCGCCGCGGTGGCGCACGACGCGATCCTGGTGCCGCTGGTGCTGCTGGCCGGCTGGGCGCTGCGCCGGGTGCGCTGGGCGGTGCGGGCCGCCGCGATCGTGGCGGGCACGGTGACGCTGGCGACGCTGCCGACCGTGCTGGCCCTGGGCAGGCGCGGCGACAACCCGTCCATCCTGCCGCTCGACTACGGCCGCAACCTGCTGCTCGTCCTCGCCGCGCTGGCGCTGGCCGCGCTGCTGCCGAGGCTGTGGACCAGGACAGGCCGGCTCGGGCTGCTCGCGGGCCTGGTGTCCGGCGTGCCGGTGGTGTCTCTGATGGCGGTCAACGACATGATCGACGCCGGCACGTGGGCGCTGTTCCTCGCGCACGCCGCGCTGCTCGGCGCCGTGCTGGCCGCGCTGTTCGGCACCCGGCTGTTCAGCCTGGCCAACGCCCTGGCCGGCGGCCTGCTGACCGGGCTGCTCGCCTGGGCCGTCTGGTCGCTGACGGTGCTGCCCGTCCTGCTCGGCGGCGCCCCGCACTGGACGATCACGCCGGGCGACTTCCGCTCGCTCGCGGGAGAGGTGCTGCTCGGCGGCATCACCGGCGTGCTGCTGTACGTCGCTCCGCGCCGCCGCGAGCAACCGGCCGCCGCCCCGCCGCAGAAGACCGCGCGCGTGGTCGTCGTCGGCGGCGGCTTCGGCGGGCTGGCCGCCGCCCGCAGGCTCGACCGGCTCGTCACCCGGGGGCTGCCCGCCGAGGTCACGCTGATCAGCGACGCCGGCTCGCTGCTGTTCACGCCGATGCTGGCGGGCGCGGCCACCGGCGCCCTGGAGCCCCGGCACATCAGCGTCCCCGTACGCGCCTTCCTGAGCCGTACGACGTTCCTGCACGCGCGGGTCGAGTCCGTGGACACCGCCGGACGGACGGTCCGCGTGAGCGACGGGACGACCGTGCCCTACGACCAGCTCGTGTACGCCGTCGGCTCCATCCCGTCCTTCCACGACCTGCCGGGGCTGGCCGAGCACGCGTTCACGCTCAAGACGACCGCCGACGCCACCCGGCTCCGCCACCACGTGCTCGACCTGCTGGACGCCGCCGACCTCGCGGGCGGCGACCGGCGTGAGCTGCTGACGTTCGTGGTGGCGGGGGGCGGCTTCGCCGGAAGCGAGCTGATCGCCGAGCTGTTCGACCTGGTCCACGGAGTGCTGCACCGCTATCCCGGCATCCGTCCCGACGAGCCGCGCTTCGTGCTCGTGCACTCGGGGGAGCGGATCCTGCCCGAGCTGAGCGCCACGCTCGGCGCGTACGCGCACCGCAAGCTGACCGCCAGGGGCATCGAGATCCGGCTGGGCGCCCGGCTGTCCGGCGCCACGTCCGATGCCGCGCTCCTCAAGGAGGGGGAGAAGATCGGCACCCGCACGATCGTGTGGACGGCGGGCAACAAGCCCCACCCCTTGACCGAGGGGCTGCCGGCCGCCGACGGCCGGTTGCGCGTGCCGGGCAGGGCAGGCGTGTGGGCGATCGGTGACTGCGCGCGGGTCCTCGGGCCGGACGGCGTGCCGTACCCGCCGACCGCCCAGCACGCGCTGCGGCAGGGCCGTACCGCGGCCGACAACGTGGCCGCGACGCTGCGGGGCGGCGAGCCGGCCGAGTTCCGCCACCGCTCGCTCGGCACCCTGGTCGCGCTCGGCCGCCACACCGCCGTCGCCGAGATCCGGGGGCTGCGGCTGTCCGGCTTCCTCGCCTGGGCGGTGTGGCGGGCCGTCTACCTCGCCAAGCTGCCGGGGCTGGAGAAGAAACTGCGGGTGTTGTTCGACTGGTCGCTCGACCTCGCCTTCCCGAGGGACATCGCTCATGATTAGGGGAGCCGTCTCAGGCATCGCCGGCGGGCTGGTGTTCGGCCTGATCATGGCGCAGATCGGCTTTCTGCCCACGGTCGCCGCCATCGTCCGCACCGACTCCGTGGTGCTCGGGTTCGCCGTGCACATGCTGTTCGCGATGATCATCGGCGCCGGGTTCGGCCTGCTCGTCGAGCGGCAGCGCGCCCAGGCGGGCGAGCTGCTGTTCTGGGGGCTCGTGTACGGCGCCTTCTGGTGGTTCCTCGGCCCGCTCACGCTGCTGCCGATCCTGCTCGGCCGGCCCGTCACCTGGGATCTGACGAGCGGCCAGAGCCTCACCCCGAGCCTGTTCGGCCATCTCGCCTACGGCGCCTTCACCGCCGCCGCCTACGCCTGGCGGCAGGCGCCGTCCGCCCCGATCCGCCTCGCCACGGTGGTCAGGGGCGCCGTCGCCGCGCTGGTGAGCGCCGCCGTGCTGGTCCTGGGGCTGAACGTCATGACCGGCCGGACTCCGTACGAGCTGCTGGTCGCGGCCCCCTTCGCGGGCGCCGCGTACGCGCTGCTGTTCGGCGGCCGCTCCGAGGGCACCGGGCCCGCGCTGATCCGCGGCATGGTGTACGGCTTCGCCTGGTGGATCCTGCTCGCCCTGACCCTGCCTGGCCTCCTCGACGGCGGGCGGCTCGACTGGTCGATCGCCATGGTCCGCGAGACGCTGCCCGCCCTGCCCGGTTACCTGCTGCTCGGCGCGGGCACCGGCGCCGTCTTCACCTGGCTCGGCGGGCTGGCGCTGGTGCTGTTCGCCGACGACGTCCGCCGCCTGCAGCCCGACCCGCTCGGCGTCCCCAGGCTCACGGCCGCCGCTTACGGCGTCGCTCTGGGCCTGGTGGCAGGTCTGCTCGGGGCGCTCGCCGCCGGGCCGCTCGGGCTCGTCGAAGGCGTGGTCGCCGGCGTCACGTACGCGCTGTTCTTCCGCGGACGCAGCTTCGACTCGGTGTCCGGGCTCGGCTGGGGCCTGTCGTACGGGTTCCTGTGGTGGTTGCTCGGCCCGCTCATCCTGCTGCCCGTCCTGCGCGGCGCCCACCCGTCACCCGACCTGGCCGCCGCCTTCCCCGCCCTGGTCGCCCACCTGGTGGCGGGGGCCGCCGTCGGCGTCCTCTACAACCGGCTGGAGGAGCGGGCCAACCCGTGGTGGCTCACCCGTGGCCAGTCCGCCGCGGAACGCGCGAACGCGCTGCGCGAGCAGACCCTCGGCTCGGCCCCCGCCATCTGGACCCTGGTCCTCCTCCTGGCCGTCCTCGTCCCGACCCTGGTCGCCACGTGAGCCGGTGACTCAACAGGCACTCAACGAATACTCAACACGCCGGCCCCCATACTTCTGGGACACAAAATCCCCTGAGGAAGGAGAGGCGTATGCGTTTTGTGAGTGCGACGGCGGTGGCGCTGGTGGTCGCCGGGGCGGCCCTGGCAGGCGCGCCGGCCGCCCAGGCCGCGACGTCCGTTCCGGCGCCGTGCCCGAACTATGTGTACAAGGGGCCCAACCTGGACGACGGCTATGGGGTGATGAGGGGCTCCTACAACCTCAAGGACATCCCTTACCAGAGCGGGTGCGACGTCATGCGGATGCGCGCGGGGCAGGTGCTCTACTTCCACTGCTGGCAGAAGAACCGCCACGGGAACCTCTGGGTCTACGGGCGGGTCAAGGGCACCAGGAAGATGGGGTGGATGTCGCTGGCCAACTTCCGGACCGTGCGCGACAGCACCTACCCCATCTGCAACGACAACAAGGACAAGGACCACACCTGACCGCATCAACCGATCGGTTGATTTGTCGGTCAGCCGGATCCGCGCCGGGTCGTGGCCGGCTGGGCGATTCGGGCGAAGGGCGTTCCCCGCCACCATGAACGCATGACGGTGATCGAGGTGAACGGGCTCGTCAAGCGGTACGGCGGGCTGCCAGTGGTGAACGAGGTGTCGTTCTCCGTGGCCGAGGGTGAGATCTTCGGCATCCTCGGCCCCAACGGGGCCGGGAAGACGACGACCGTGGAGTGCGTGGAGGGGCTGCGGCGGCCCGACGGGGGCTCGACCAGGGTGCTCGGGCGCGACCCGGTCAAGGACCGGAAAGAGCTGAGCCACCTGGTCGGCGTACAGCTGCAGCAGTCACTCCTGCCCGAGAACATCAAGGTGGGGGAGGCGCTCGACCTGTTCGCCTCCTTCTACCGCACGCCGAAGGACTGGCGGGCGCTGCTGGAGGAGTGGGGGCTGGCCGAAAAGCGGCAGGCGAAGTTCGGCTCGCTGTCGGGCGGGCAGAAGCAGCGGCTGTTCATCGCGCTGGCGCTGGTCGGCGATCCGAAGGTGGCCTTCCTCGACGAGCTGACCACGGGCCTCGACCCGGCCGCCCGGCGGGCCACGTGGGAGCTGATCAAGCGGGTCCGCGCGGCGGGCGTGACGGTCGTGCTGGTCAGCCACTTCATGGACGAGGTGGAGGAGCTGTGCGACCGGGTCGCGGTGTTCGACAGGGGCCGGATCGTCGCCCTCGACAGCCCGGCGAACCTCATCTCCAACGTGGACGCCGACCAGCACCTGCGGTTCAGGCCGCTGGCGCCGTTCGACGACGCGCTGCTGACGCGGCTGCCGGGGGTGGCGTCGGTGTCCCGCTCGGGGGAGCAGGTCATCGTGGCGGGACGGGGGGACTTCGCGGTCGCGGTGACGTCCGCGCTGGCACGTGACCAGGTGCCGGTGGCCGAGCTGCGCATCGAGCAGCACACTCTCGACGACGCGTTCGTCGCCCTGACGGGACGGGCCTTCGACGCCAAGGAGGACGCGTGACCGGCTTCGGGAAACTCACGGGTGTCGAGACCAAGCTGCTGATGCGCGACCCCGGCGCGATCTTCAGCATGGTGATCCCGCTGTTCATCCTCATCGTCTTCAGCAGCGGGGCGGCGCCGGGCGACACCATGCTGCCCGCGCTCTCGATGACGGTCGCGGTGGGGCTGGTGGGGCTCTACATGGTGCCCACGACGCTGGCGACCTACCGGGAGCGGGGCATCCTGCGCCGGTTCTCCACGACGCCGGTCAGCCCCGGTGCGCTGCTGGGCGTGCAGCTGATCCTCCAGCTCGTCTTCGCGGTGGTGTCGTCGGCGCTGCTCGTCGCCGTCTCGGTGACGGTCTTCCAGGCGGCGGCGCCCGCGCGGGTGGCGTCGCTGGTGGCCGCGTTCCTGCTCGGCACCGCGGCGATCGTCGCGGTCGGCCTGCTCATCGCGGCGACGGCCACCACCGGGCGGGCCGCGAACGGCATCGGCGTGCTGCTCTACTTCCCGCTGGCCTTCCTCGGCGGCGTGATGCAGCCCGTGGACGCCATGCCCGAGCTGCTCGCCACGATCGGGCGGTTCACGCCGCTGGGGCTCTTCCGGCAGGCCGTGCACGATGCCTGGAGCGGGGCGGCGACACAACCACTCCTTCTTGCCATAATGGCGGCATATGCGCTGGTCATCGGTGGGGTCGCGGCCCGGTTCTTCCGCTGGGAATGAGGTAGGCGTGCAGCCGGAAACCGCTCACACGCGGCTGGTCGCCGGCCTCGGCGCCGCCCCGTACGTGCTGCTGGCCGTCGCGGCGGGGCTCGCGCTGCTCACCGGCGACCTCACGGCGGGACAGCGGATCGCCGTCCTGGTGCTGAGCGTGCTCGCGGCCGGCTGGATGGTGGTGCTGCGCCGCCCGTCCTGCACGGGGACCGCCAGGGGAGCGGTGCTCTACCTCGCCGGCCTGATCGCGCTGGTCACCGCGCTCGGCCTGCTCAGCCCGTGGTTCGCCGGCTTCTACGCCTTCACCGGCTATCTGGACTCCTGGCGCCTGTTGCGCGGCCGCTGGCGGATCGCGGGCGTGACGGTCACGGCGGCGGCCGCCGTCACCGGCTACTTCGGCGGGCTGCCCGGCCCTGACCCGGCCGTCATCTCCTCCTACGTGCTGGTCATCGTCGCCATCGTGGTGCTGGTCGTGCTGTTCAGCCTCTCCGGTGACATGATCAACGAGCAGAGCGTACGCAGGCAGCAGATGGTCGACCAGCTCGCCGCCACCAACGCCAAGCTGGAGGAGACCATGCGGGAGAACGCCGGGCTGCAGGCCCAGCTCCTCCTCCAGGCCCGCGAGGCCGGCGTCACCGACGAGCGGCGGCGGCTGGCCAGGGAGATCCACGACACGCTCGCCCAGGGGCTGGCCGGGATCATCACCCAGGTCCAGGCCGCCGCCAAGGCCAAGGACGACCCGGAGACCTGGCAGCGCCACCTCGACAACGCCGCCCAGCTCGCCAGGGACGGCCTGGCCGAGGCCCGCAGGTCCGTGCACGCGGTGGGGCCGGCCGAGCTGGAGACCGCCCGGCTGCCCGAGGCGCTGTCCGAGGTGGTGCGGCGGTGGGAGGGCCTGCACGGGGTGCCGGCCGCGTTCGCGACGACGGGGACGGCCAGGCCGCTGCATCCCGAGGTGGAGGTGACCCTGCTGCGGGTCTGCCAGGAGGCCCTGGCGAACGTGGCCAAGCACGCCCGCGCCTCCCGGGTCGGCGTCACCGTGTCGTACATGGACGACGTGGTCACTCTTGACGTACGCGACGACGGCGCGGGGTTCGTCCCCGGCACCCAAGGAGGCGGTTTCGGCATGACGTCGATGCGGCAGCGGGTCACCCGGCTGGCCGGCGGCTTAGAGGTCGAGTCGGAGCCGGGCGGGGGCACCGCCGTCTCCGCCAGCGTCCCGGCGATGGAGCCGCGATGAGCGTGATCCGGCTGATCGTCGTCGACGACCATCCCATCGTGCGGGACGGGCTGCGCGGCATGTTCACCGGCGAGCCCGGCTTCGAGGTGGTCGGGGTCGCGGGCGACGGGGCCGAGGCGGTCGGCCTGGCCGAGGAGCTGCGGCCCGACGTGATTCTCATGGACCTGCGGATGCCGGGCACCGACGGGGTCACCGCGATCCGGATGCTGGCCGAGCGGGGGAGCACGGCCAGGGTGCTGGTGCTGACCACGTACGACACCGATCGCGACGTGCTGCCGGCCATCGAGGCGGGCGCCACCGGCTACCTGCTGAAGGACGCGATGCCTGACGAGCTCGTCCGCGCCGTCCGTGCCGCCGCGCGCGGCGAGGCGGTGTTGTCCCCGTCGGTGGCCACCCGGTTGCTGGGCCAGGTACGCGCCCCCGCCGATCCCCTGAGCTCCCGAGAGCTGGAGGTGCTCGGCCTGATCGCCCGCGGCAGCACGAACAGGGAGGCCGCCGCCCGCCTGTTCATCAGCGAGGCCACCGTCAAGAGCCACCTGCTGCACATCTACACCAAGCTGGGCGTCAAAGACCGCGCCGCCGCCGTGGCCGCCGCCTTCGAACGCGGCCTGTTCGACCGCCCCTGACCGCCCGGGACGGGGCATGGGAGAGTGGCGCGGTGACTTTGTCGGTTATGTCGGGTTTTGGGGAGCCGGCCGACGGTGAGTTGGTGGTGCTGGCCCAGCAGGGTGACGCGGGTGCGCTGGGGACGCTGCTGGCCAGGCATCGAGGCGGCATGCTGGCGGTGGCGTTGAGCGTGATGCATGACCCGGGTGAGAGCGAGGACGCCGTGCAGGACGCGTCGCTGACGGCGCTGGCGCGGATCGGGGACCTGCGTGATCCGGATGCCGTGGGGCCGTGGCTGCGGATGATCGTCCGCAACCTGTGCAGGAAGCGGTTGCGGGCGCGGCAGGCGATCCCCGTCGGACACCTGACGCCGCCCGAGCGGGCCGCCGATCCGCAGGAGGCGCTGGAGCGGCACGCCCAGCGCGACTGGATCTGGCACGCCGTCGGCCGGTTGTCGCCGCCGCTGCGAACAGTGACGCTGCTGCGTTACTTCTCCTCGGTGACCAGGTATGAGGAGATCGCGGCCGTCTGCGGCGTTCCTGTCGGGACCGTGCGGCGCAGGCTGCACGAGGCGCGGGGCATGCTGGCACGGACGTTGCCGGGCACCTGGGACGGTGCGCACGGCGATGCGGCGGTGGCCGTGGCCGCGCGGCGGCGGGAGGCGGACGAGCTGATCGCCGCCGGACATCAGGGGACGTTCCGGGCCGCGCTCAGGGAGAGCTGGTGGCCGGACGTGGAGATCGCCTGGGGGAACGGACGGCGTACGCGCGGCATCGAGCACCTGGCCCGGGTCGTGGACGTGCGGATGGGGGCGGGCACCCGGCAGCGGGTGGCCCAGGTGGCGGCGAGCGCCGACGTCGTGGTGTGGGAGACCGAGGTGTTCAGCCCGGCGGAGGCGGGGCCGGGATGCGCGCCGTGGATGGGCTGGTTGCTGGCCTATGAGGGCGGCCGGGTCCGTCGCGTGAGGATGATCCACCGAGCGGCCTGACAGAAATCTTGAGCTCGGACCGAACTTTCCGCGTTCGACACGGATCGTGTGGGTGTTCACCCCACGGAAGGCAACAGCTATGTCCGACATATCGACGTTCGTTCTCGTGCCCGGCGCCTGGCAGGCCGGCTGGGTCTGGCAGCCCGTCGCCCGCCGGCTCCGCGCCGCCGGCCACGAGGCCGTGACGCTCACCCTGCCCGGCCTCGCCGACGGCGACCGCCGCGACGGCCGCCACCTCTCCGAGACGGTCGACCACGTGGTTGCCGAGATCGAGCGGCGCGACCTGCACGACGTGGTGCTGGTCGGCCACAGCTGGGGCGGCTACCCGATCACCGGCGCCGCCCACCGGGTCGCGCACCGGCTGGCCCGCATCGTCTACTACAACGCGTTCGTCCCGGCCCGAGGGGTGCCGTTCGTCGATGAGAACGCCGAATACGCCGCCATCATGCGCGCCGCCATCGACGCCTCGCCCGACGGGAGCGTGGAGGTCGCGTTCGAGCAGGTGCCGGTGCTGGTCCCGGAGCTGCCCGAGGCGGCGCGGCGGATCTTCCACGAGCTGCTGGGGCCACAGCCGGGCGCGTACTTCCTGGAGCCGCTCGACGTGCCCGACGTGACGGGCCTGGGCAAGCCCCTCTCGTACGTGCTCGGCGCCGACGACCACGCCCTGGCCAGGCCGGGCGACGAGCTGGCCGCCAGGATCGGCCTGACGCCGACGATGGTCCCCGGCGGCCACCAGGGCATGCTGACCTACCCGGACGAGGTCACGCGGGCCCTGCTCGCCTGAGAAGGGTCAGCCCTTGGTGGCGCCCGCGGTGAGGCCGGACACCACGTACTTCTGCACGAACAGCGCGATCACCATGATCGGCAGGGTGACCACGGTGGTCGCGGCCATCAGGCCGCCCCAGTCGATACTGGCGTACCCGACGAAGTCGAAGATCGCGACGGGCAGGGTCTTGGTGTCCGCGTCGGACAGCACGAGCGCGAACATGAAGTTGTTCCACGAGAAGATGAACGACAGGATCCCCGAGGTCGCGATGCCCGGCACCGACAGCGGCAGCGTGATCCGCCGGAACGCGCCGACGTGCGTCAGCCCGTCGACCAGCGCCGCCTCCTCCAGCTCGGTCGGCAGGCTGTCGAAGTAGCCCATCATGATGTAGACCACGAGCGGCAGCGACACGAACATGTGGCTGATGATCAGCACCCCGAAGCCGCCGACCATGCGCAGGTTGGAGAAGACGTAGAACCACGGCACGAGCAGCGAGACACCGGGGATGATCCGCGCCATCAGCACGACCAGCGCCGACTTCTTCATGTTGAACCGGCTCATCGAGTACGCCGCAGGAACGCCCAGGATGAGCGAGGCCACCGTGGCGGCGAAGGCCACCCACAGGCTGTTGAGGATGAACTCCACGTAGTTGGCCTGCTGGAGCACCTTGCCGTAGTTGTCCAGCGTGGGGGAGAAGGACAGCGCCTTGGCCGGGTCGTAGATGTCGACGTTCGTCTTGAGCGACGCGGCGACCATCCAGACCAGCGGCGCGACCAGCACGAGCACCACGACGGTGAGCGCGGTCGCGCGGAAGATCCGGTACGCGGGCCGGGCCCTCATCGCTTCGCCTCCTTGCGCCGCGCGGTCAGGGCCCACATCGCCCCGATGATGATCAGGAAGAAGAGGATGAGGACGGTGGACGAGACGCCGTACTCGTTGTAGTCGAAGCTGAGCCCGTAGGCGTACACGTTGAGCGTCTCCACCTCGTGGAACGAGCCGCCGCCGCGGCCCTTGGTGGCGTACAGGATGTCGAAGGTCTTGAGCGCGTCGATGCCGCGCAGCAGGACCGCGACCGTCAGGGTGGGCGTCAGCAGCGGGAGCGTGACGTGCCTGAAGCGCTGCCAGGTGCTCGCGCCGTCGATGCGGGCGGCCTCCTGCGGCTCCTCCGACAGCGAGGTGAGCCCGGCGAGCAGGATCAGCACCACCATCGGCGTCCACTGCCACACGTCGATGAGGATCGTGGTGGGCAGCGCGGTGTGCTGGCCGGCCAGCCAGGGCTGCGGCCCGATGCCGAACCAGCCGAGCAGCTGGTTGGCCAGGCCGATGTTGGGGTCGAAGATGAGCCGCCACATCATGCCGACCGCGACGGGGGTGGCGACGAGCGGCAGCAGGATGGCGACGCGGACCCACCGCTCGCCCTTGAACGGCCGCCACAGCAGCAGCGCGATCGCCATCCCCAGGACCACCTCGAACAGCAGCGCCACGATCGTGAACATGGCCGTGCGCCCGACGGCGGGCCAGAACCGCTCGGTGTCGGTGAGCACGTCGAGGTAGTTCCGCAGGCCGACGAAGTCGCTCTCGGCGCGGACGGAGCCCTCGGCGTCGGTGAGGCTGAGGAAGATCGTCCAGCCCAGCGGGAAGACGAGCAGCGCGGCGACGAACGCCATCGCCGGCGCGGCGAAGAGCCATTTGCGGTGGTCGTCCACCCAGCGCGCCCACCCCGGCGTGGCGGGGGTGGGGGTGGACGCGCTGCGCGGCGGCTCGGTGGTGGTCGTTGCCACGGAATCTCCAGAAAGAAGCGAGGTAGCTGCTACCTGGCCTCGTCGTCCAGGAACTTCTGGAACGCGGTGTTGGCGGCGTCGGCGGCCGCCGCCGCGTCCTTGCCGGTGATCGCGTCCACGATGGGCTGGCCGACGATCTCGCGGGACTCGGCGACCTTCACGACCAGCGGCCGGTCATGACCGACCCCGGCCTGGGTGCTGGCCGCGATGGCCTCGGCGAGGTCCTTGGGGAACGTCGAGGTGCCCTCGGGGTTCTCCCACACGGACGCGCGGGCGCCGGGGACGCCGGCCTTCTGCTGGGCGAGCGTCTGCTCCTTGCTGGTCGCCCACTCGATGAACTTCCAGGCGTTGGCCGCGTTCTCCGAGCTCTCGTTGATGCCGAGCGCCCACGACGGGATGTTGTACGGCTTGGACCCGGCGGGGCCGGCGGGGAACGGCGCGAAGCCCACCTGGTCCGACACCTTCGACTTCGCGGGGTCGGTGGCGTTCTGGTAGAGCGAGTTGGCCTCGGTATAGAAGGCGGCCTTGCCCTGGGTGAAGATCGCCATCGCCTCGGGCCAGCTCATGTCGGTGCTGACGTTCGCCGGGCCGCTGTCCTTGATCAGGCCGCCGTAGAAGGCGTACGCCTGCTTGGCGGCGTCGCTGGCGACCGCGGACTTGCCGTTGGCGTCCACGAAGTCGCCGCCGAAGCTGTAGAGGAAGCTGGAGAACTGGGTGACGGCCGCGGATTTGCCGGTGCGCGCGACGAACCCGGCGACGTCGGGCTCGCTCTCCTTGATCTTGGCGGCGGCGGCCTTCAGCTCGTCGAGGGTCTTCGGCGGGGCGTCGAGCCCGGCCTTCTCCAGCAGGTCCTTGCGGTAGTAGAGGACCTCCTGCTCGGTGATGATGGGGACGCCGACGGGCTTGCCCTCGTACGTGGTGGCCTCGACCGGGCCGGCCTGGAAGTCGCTGAAGTCCCAGTTCGCGTTGGCCTTGACCTGGGTGGAGAGGTCGGCCAGGTATTTGTTCTTGGCGAAGAGCCTGCCCTCCTGCAGGGGGCGGTACATCATCACGTCGATGTCGGCGGAGCCGGCGTTGAGCTTGACGTTGTACTGGTCGGACAGCTGGTCCTCGCCGAGCTGGGTGACCTCGACCTTGAGCCCGCTCTGCTTCTCGAACTCGGGCAGCGCCTTCTTGATGTTGTCGGTCCACACGTGGTTGGCCAGCGTGACCCGGACCGTGGTGGACGCGCCATCGCCGTCGTCGCCGCCGCAGGCGGACAGGGTCATGGACACCACCACGGCCAGAGATGCACCGATGATCGACCGATGTCGCACGTGATCTCGCCTTTCTTTCATGGTCGCCGCCCCCTATGCGCCACGTATCCGTAACATCCGGTTAATGCCGGGATGCTAGGACAAAAAAGCTGACTTATTCAAGTATCGTCTTTCAATTGATATGCTTTATTCGTGACTCAGTCCTCCCCCAAGGGCGCACCAACCCCACCTGCCCCTGCCGAGGCTGGGCTGCATGCTCGGGTCCTCGACCGGCTCGGCACCGTCATCTGCAACGGCGACCTGCCCGCCGGCTCCGTCCTCAGCATCGACGACCTGATCGACCGCTATCAGGTCTCCCGCTCGGTGATCCGCGAGGTGCTGCGCGTGCTCGCGTCCATGGGGCTGATCGAGACCCGGCGCAGGGTCGGCATCATGATCCAGCCCGCCCGGGCGTGGAACGTCTTCGACCCGCAGGTGATCCGCTGGCGGCTCGCCTCCGGCGGGCGCATGGCGCAGATGCGCTCGATCACGGAGCTGCGTACCGCGATCGAGCCGTACGCGGCCGCGCTGGCCGCCACCCATATCAGCGACGACGAGGCGAGCGAGCTGGTGGGGCTCGCGGCCAAGATGTGGGCGGCCGGGAAGGCCGGCGACGAGACCCGCTTCCTCGACCTCGACATCGAGTTCCACCGGCGGGTGCTCGCCGCGTCGGGCAACGAGATGTTCGAGAAGCTGCACCTGATCGTCGCCGAGGTGCTCGCCGGGCGGCACCACTACCACCTGATGCCGCACTATCCGGACGAGCAGGCGCTCCACCTGCACACCGACGTGGCCCAGGCGATCCAGCGCCGCGACGGAGAGCGCGCGCGGCGGGCCATGGTGGGCATCATGGAGCAGGGGTTCGCGGAGATGAAGTCGATGTGGGAGCGCAGCGCCGAGCCCGGCGACAGGTGACCGGAAGGGCGCGTCAGCGGACGCCGCGTACCCGCAGGATCATGAGCGCGCCGACGAGTGCGAGCACGCCGCCGGTGACGAACAGCGCCGGATAGCCGCCGAGGTGGGCGACCACCAGCGAGCCGCCGAACGGCGCCACGACCTGCGGCGCGTTCAGCGCGATGTGGAAGACGCCGAGGTCGCGCCCGCTGTCCTCGGCCGCCGGCAGCACCAGCGTGACCAGCGCCTGGTCCACCGAGAGGTAGGCGCCGAAGCCGAGGCCGCCGATGACGGCGGTGGCGAGCTGGACGGGCCAGACGGGCGCGAGCACCGGCAGCGCCACCGACACCGTGACCATCAACGAGGAGATGAGCACGAACAGCTTGTGCCGGTTCAGCCGGTCGGCCAGCGGGCCCGCGATGATCGTCCCTACGACCAGACAGAGCGTCTGCACGGTGGTCTGCAGCGTCAGCGCGTCCTGGGGGGCGAGCCCGGCGGGCAGCTCGATGTAGTCGCTGAGGATGTAGAGGCCGAAGGAGGAGACGGCGAAGTAGCCGAGGAACATCACCGCGCGCGAGCCGAACGCCCACGCGTAGTCCCGGGCGCGCAGGCTGTCCAGCGCGGAGGTCAGCTGAGCGCGCAGCGGCACCCGCCCGGGCGCGACGGCCACGGTGACGTGCTCACGGCTGAGCAGCGCGAGCAGCGCCGACGCCGCGACGAACACCACCCCGAGCAGCGTGTACGCGAGCAGCGCGGAGTCGATGAACGCGGCCCCGGCCGCCGTGCCCGCCAGCGAGCCCACCGGCACGCCCAGCCCGCCGACCGTGGAGGCCAGCCCGCGCCTGCGCTCAGGCACCTGGTCGGCCACCACGGCGATGAGGATGTTCAGCCCGACGTTCACCGTGCCCTGCACGAGGAACCAGCCGATCAGCAGCCCGGCGACCGTGGACATCCAGCCCAGCAGGACCAGGGCGGCGAGGGTGGCCAGGCCGCCGCCGAGTATCCAGGGGGAGCGGCGGCCCCACCGCCCGCGCGTCCTGTCGGACAGAGCGCCCACGATCGGCGGCACGCACACCGACGCGATCGCGCTGACGCCGGTCACCAGCCCGAACGCCGACAGCTTGCCCACCGGGTCGGCCGCCTCGACCTGGGAGGGCAGCAGCACCTGCAGGGCGGCGCCGATGGCCGCGTAACCGGCCACGTTGAACAGGAACATCGCGCCCAGGAGCGCGCCGAGGCGGCGGCCGGTGGCGCCGTGGGCGTCCCGGCTCGAGGTGATGGTCATGCCTACTCCATGAGAGGGGGAAGGTCCAGCCCGAGGTCGAGCCGTCGCAGGGCCTCGTCGACCAGGCGGGCGCAGGAGTCGGGGCCGGCGTCGGGCTGAGCCGCCCACTCCTGGAACGCGATGCGCAGCGCCGCGAAGGCCGTCGAGGCCAGCAGCCGGGCGTGGAAGCCGTGCCCCGCGCCCGACCGCTCGGCCAGGTGGCGGGCGAGCAGCTCCTCGCGTACGGCGAAGCGCCGCATGTTCTCGCCCATCAGCGCGGGGTTGTCGGCCAGCAGGAGCTGGACGCGCTGCATGCGGGGCAGCTCGTGCCGGGCCCAGTGGGGGTCGGCCAGCCAGGTGCGGAAGACCGCGCGCAGCGCGGTGACCGGCGACTCGCCGCGCGGACGGTCGCCGACCGCGGCCAGCAGATCCTCCATGACCTGGTCCTCGTGGGCGAGGACGACGTCCTCCTTCGAGGTGAAGTAGCGGTTGAAGGTCCGCCGCGCCACCTGCACCTCGTCGGCGATCTGCTGGACCGTCGTGCCGTCGAAGCCCTGCCGTTCGAACAGGGTGAGGGCGGCCTCGATCAGGGCGCGGCGGGTGCCGGCTTTCTTGCGCTCGCGGAGTCCTGGGCTGGTCATGGCCCTTACCGTAGGGCAAAAGTGTCTCACTGGGACAGTAGGCTTGGCGGGAAATTTCGCACCAAACTATGAAAAGTCCCGTTGAGACATTTTCTGGAGGTCTTATGACCACGCCCGCATGGGTGCCCGTCGCCCAGGAGGCGCTGCGCAGGCTCGCAGGACCGCTCGCCTTCGAGGTGCGGGCGCTGCCCGGTGACGGCGACCGCTTCGAGGTCCGCGCCGGCGAGGAGGGCCGTACGGTGCTGGCCGGCACCGGGCCCGTGGCCGTGCTCAGCGGGTTCGCCCACTACCTGCGGCACGTGGCGCGCGGGACGGTCTCGCGCTGGGGCGACCACCTCCCCGAGCACGCGCCGCCGCCCGCCGAACCACTGGCGGCGGCCTCGCCGTACCGCTACCGGGTGGCCTACAACCTCACCGTCGCCGGGTACACGACGCCGTTCTACGACTGGGACGACTGGCAGCGCGAGCTCGACCTGCTCGCCGCGTCCGGCGTCAACGCCGCGCACCTCACGCTCGGGCAGGAGGCGGTGTGGCTGGCGGCGTTCGCCGAGTTCGGCTACACCGAGAGCGAGCTGCTGGCCTGGATCGTCCCGCCGTCGCACCAGCCGTGGCAGTGGCTGAACAACATCCACAGCTTCGGCGGCGGCACCACCCGCGGCCTCGTCGAGCGGCGCGCCGAGCTGGCCGTCCTGGTGCTGGCGCGGATGCGGGAGCTGGGCATCACGCCGATCCTGCCCGGGTTCTCCGGCACCGTCCCCGGCGGTTTCGCCGAGCGCAACCCCGGCGCCGTCGTCGTCCCGCAGGGCCGGTGGTTCATGGACGTCGCCGGCCCGGCACGTCCCGACTGGCTCGACACCTCCACCCCGCACTACGCGCAGGTCGCCGCGGCCTTCTACCGGCACCAGCGCGAACGCTTCGGGGAGTCCGGCACCTGGGCGGTGGACCTGCTGCACGAGGGCGGCAAGACCGGCGGCACCTCGCTCGCCGACGCGGCCTGCGGCGTCGAACGAGCGATGCGTGCCGCCGACCCCGGCTACCTGTGGGTCGTCCAGGCGTGGGCGGGCAACCCGCGCGAGGAGTTGTTCGAGGTCTGCGACCGGCAGCGGATGCTGGTGCTCGACCTGACCGGCGACACCTGGCGGCGGGCCGGCGGGTTCTGGGGCGCGCCCTGGGCGTACGGCATCCTGCCCAACTACGGCGGCCGGCACGGCCTGTACGGCTCACTGCCCGACATCGCCGCCGCCCCCGCCGCGCTGGCCGCACCGCTCGCCTCCGGCGAGCTGACCGGGCTGACGAACATGGCCGAGGGCGTGCAGACCAACCCCGTGGTCTGGGACTTGTTCGCCGACCTCGCGTGGACCCGCGAGCCCGTCGACCTCGACGCCTGGCTGGCGGACTGGGTGCACGCCCGCTATGGCGCCGCCGACCCCGACGCGCTGGAGGCGTGGCGGCTGCTGCGCGCCTCGGCGTACGCGACGTGGGGCGGGGAGACGTCCATGCCCGAAGGGGACGAGGAGTTCGCCGAGAAGCTGGCCGACTTCCACGTCTACGCGGCCACCGACAGCGTCTTCGCCGCCACCCCGTCGTTCACCGCCGACCAGGCGTCGGCCGTCGGTCCCCGGCGGCTGCACTACGACCCCGCGCAGGTGGAGGCCGCCTGGCGGCTGCTGCTCAAGGCGGCGCCCCGGCTGCGTGAGCGCGACACGTACCGGCATGACGTGGTCGATGTCACCCGCCAGGTCCTCGACGACCGCGGCCGCGCGCTCGTCCCCCGGCTCGCCGAGCCGGCCGTCCAGGAGCGGTTCCTGCGGCTGATCGACGTCCAGGACCGGCTGCTCGCCACCCGCCCCGAGTTCCTGCTCGGCCGCTGGCTGCGCGACGCCCGCCGCTGGGGCGCCGACGAGGGGGAGCGGCGCGACCTCGAACGCGCCGCCAAGCGGCTCGTCACCGTGTGGGGCGGGCCTGACGCCGCCATCCTCACCGAGTACGCCAACCGCAACTGGGCCGGGCTGATGAGCGGCTACTACCGGGAGCGCTGGCGGACCTTCTTCGCCCAGGGCGAGATCGACTGGAACGCCTTCGGCCAGGCGTGGGCCGACCGGCATGCCGATCACCCGGCGGAGCCGTCAGGCGACCCGGTCGCGATCGCCCTGGAGATCCTCGGAGACCGAACCGAGATTTGACCGGTTTGCGTATCTTGTGAAAGATCGTCTAGGTGATTCAGGAGGCGGGATGACATCACCGAGAGATCCGTTCACCACCACCGGCGACGAGGAACTGGGCCGGCTCCTCCGCGGCTACCAGCAGGATCTCGCGGAGCTCGAGGGACTGCGCGACCGGATCGCCGCGGTCAAGGGCCGGGGCGAGGCCGCCGACGGCCGGGTCGTGGTGGAGGTGACACAGACCGGGACGCTCGCCGGAGTCACCATCGACCCGCGCGCCATGCGGCTCGGCTCGGAACAGCTCGCGGCGGCCATCATGGAGGCCGCGGGACGGGCCGGCCGCCAGGCGGAGCAGGAGGCGCAGGACCTGGTGACGCCGTTCATCGCCGGCACGCTGCTCGACGGCGACCGCGCCGACGGGACGCGCCGCCGTTGAAGCTTCCGTACGGCCGCGCGGGCGTCTACACGTTCGGCACCCTCGGCATCGCCGGCTTCGTCTTCCAGATGCTCGCCGTCGACTACCCCGAGGGCGACCCCGACCGGGCCCGCCAGGCCGCCGGCGTCTACGCGCGCCTGGCCGAGCGCATCGAGCAGAGCCCGTCGCACACCTACCCCGCCGCCGCCTCCGTGTGGCGCACCAACCACGGGGCCGGGGTGGACCAGTTCAAGCGGGCCATGATCGAAGGGCTCTACCCCGAGCCGGAGGAGAACGGGTACGCCGCCAAGCTCGCCCAGCGGTGCCGCGACACCAGCGCGGCCTGCAACGAGTTCGCCGAAGCGGTCGAGGCGGCCAGGCACGCCTACTGGACCCTGGCCATGGCCAACTTCGCCAGCTTCGTCTTCATCTCCACCTTCCCCTGGCAGGCCGGGGTGGCGTACCAGATCACCCAGATCCTCATCCGCCGGGCGCAGGCCGGGCTGCTCGCGAAGCTGCTGCAACACGGCATGGCCAAGATCGTGCTGGCCAAGCTGACCGAGTACACGATCGGCAGCGTCTTCTTCGCGGTCGGCGACGTGGCGGCGGTGGCCGGCGTCAAGGCCGCGCGCGGCGAGGACGTCGGCTCGCTCGAGGACAACGCCACGCAGGCGCTCAAGGAGTTCGCCGCCTCGGTCGCCTTCTACGGCGTCTTCGACGCCGCCGCGCCCCTGGCCAAGAAGGTCACCTCGAACGCGGACGTCCAATACTTCCTCAGCCGCATGGCCGGCGGGTCCATCGCGTACGGGCCCTCGTACGACCTCATGAACGGGCAGCGCGGCGAGGAACTGCTCCCCACCTGGAAGGAGACCCTGGGCCGGGTGCTCCTGTACTTCACCATGGCCCACAAACCAGCGGGAGGCTGAGTTTCCGTGGAGATCGGCAAGTCACGCATCCGCTCGGCGGCGATCGCGTTCGACGTCGAGGGCACCGAGCTGGCCACGTTCGTCGCGGCGGCGGCCGAGGAGCTCAACGCCATCGGCGACTTCTGGGGCGGCACCGCCGAGGGCGTCACGTTCTTCAAGGGCCAGGGCGGCGGCAGCGGCTACGCGGCGGTCGCCGGCCAGCTGGCCGCCGGCATCGGGGTCCTCATGGAGGCCCACCACGAGATCGCCGACCGCCTGCGCCTGATGACCGACAACGTGGAGGTCGGCGACTGGAACAGCGTCGCCGAAATCCTCTCCAGGCTCCCACCCCCGGACCCCGACCAGCCCATCTGGGGCACCGCCAAAGCCTGACCTCAGCGGCTGACGGTGGTCGGGCGGTTGATGTGGGAGAGCTTTTCGGGGTTTCTGACGTGGTAGGCGCCGGTGACGTGGCCGTTGTCCACGTGTACCGCCAGCACGCCGTCTATCTCGCCGTCCAGCCGGATGAGCAGGGCGGGGGAGCCGTTGATGTGCACCGGTTCGACCGTTCGCTTCGCGTCGGTGCGCCACCAGCCGGTCGACAGCAGGCGGGCCACCGCGTCGGCGCCCACGACCGGGCGCGGCAGGGCGGACTTGACGCCGCCGCCGTCGCTCAAGGCCACCACGTCAGGGGCGAGGATGTCGAGCAGGTCCTGGAGCTCGCCGGTCTCGACCGCCCGCTGGAAGGCCAGCAGGGCGGCGCGGTGCTCGGCGGGGGAGCCGGTGCCGCGCGGGCGGCGGGCGGCGACGTGCGTACGTGCCCGGTGGGCGAGCTGGCGGACCGCGGCCTGGCTCTTGCCGACGGCCGCGGCGATCTCCTCGTACGCCAGGTCGAACACCTCCCGCAGCACGAACACCGCCCGCTCCACCGGCTGCAACGTCTCCAACACCAGCAGCATCGCCATCGAGACGCTGTCGGCCAGCTCTACGTCCTCGGCCACGTCGGGCGTCGTCAGCAGCGGCTCAGGAAGCCACGGCCCGATGTACGACTCGCGGCGCCGGCTCAGCGTACGCAGGCGGTCGAGCGCCTTGCGGGTGACGATGCGTACCAGGTAGGCGCGACGGTCACGGACGGCGGCGAGATCGACGTCCACCCAGCGCAGCCACGTCTCCTGCAGGACGTCCTCGGCGTCGGCGGCCGAGCCGAGCAGCTCGTAAGCGACCGTGAAGAGCAGGTTCCGATGGGTGACGAACGCCTCGGTCGCGGTGTCGGCGCGCGGGCCGCGTTCGTTGATGCCTGATTGCGTCACACCCACAAGACGCCCCCGCCTGCCTTTTTGTGACACGGCCGGTCCCCTCGTGACCATCAGAACGCCGCGCGGCTGACTCGACTAGAGTGATCGGGCCGATGGCGGCCGACCGCTCCCCGAGAACGCGCCGGTGCCTGGCGCCCAAGGAGATCGGACCCGAGGAAGCCCTTGACGGAGACGTTAGGCGGGCCCCCGCGCCCCAGACCCCCGGTGGCGGACGCGCTGGAGGCGATGGTCTCACCTCTCGGCGGGCTCGTCGGCTCGACCAGCCGGCTGCTGACTCCTGAGACCGGTGCGTTGCTGCCGGTTCATGCCGCCGCCCTGGGCGACACCACGCAGGTGCTGCCCGCGGTGGCCGATGCGATGCGCGGGCGTCCGACGAACGGGACCATCGACGGTGCGGCCGCGTCCGTCGACGAGCGAGAGGCGCGCTGGCTGGCCGTCGCCGAGGCCTTGGAGCGCTACTCGAGCAGCGTCTACAGCGAGGATCAGTTCGTCTGGGCGACAGCGGCCGAACTCGGCGATGAGGCACTCGACCTCGACACGGTGCCGAGCATCTCCGATGCAGAGGCGGCCCACCCGGCCTGCCCCCTGGTCAAACCGGACAAGCTCGCGCCCATGCGCTGGGTCCGCGGTCTGTCGCTCATGACGTCCAAGCCGGCCTGGATCCCGGTCCCCTATGTCTACCTGCACCTCCGCCACGCCTCCGAGGGTGAGCGGCTCACGGCGCCGATCTCCACCGGCTGCGCCGCACACACCGACGTGCACACCGCGCTCGCCAAAGCGCTGTGCGAGGTGATCGAGCGCGACGCGATCGTCCTGACCTGGTTGCAGCGGTTGCCGCTGCCCCGTCTTGACCTGGACCGTGTGTCGGACGAACTCGCCCTCCTCGCCCGTATCGCACGCGAGGAACAGGTCGTCACCCACCTGTTCGACGCCACGACCGACCTCGGTGTACCCACCGTTTACCTGGTGGAGGTCGCGCCGCACCATCCGGCCACGCGGACGCGGGTGACGTGCGCCACGGATCTCGACCCGTACGCGGCGGCGGAGAAGGTGTTCCGCGAGGCCGCCTCGTGCCGGATCGGCCTGCGTTCCCGGGTGCCGGAGCGAACGGACCCCATGACGTTCCGCGACCCCTTCGACGGAGGCACGTACATGGCCGCCCCCGAACGGGCGCACGCCTTCGACTTCCTGCTCGACTCGCCGCACCGGCGCAGCCTGTCCGATCTGCCCGCGCCCGAGGTGGCAGAGGGGCGGCCGGCCCTGCGATGGATACTCCAGCGGCTGCGGGATCACGGAATGGAGGCGTTCGCGGTGGACCTCACCTGCGACGAGGCACGGGACATCGGGATGTCGGTGGTCCGCGTCATCGTGCCGCGGCTGATGCCGCTGTCCTTCGTCGGCGCCGCTCAGTACCGCGGGACGCCGCGACTGTACGAGGCGCCCGTCGCCATGGGCTACCCCGCCCACGCCGAAGCCGACCTCAATCCGTGGCCCCAGCCGTTCGTGTGAGGGCCGATGATCATGCGACCGCCCGATCTCATCGTCACCGTCGGTGCCTTCGGCGCCGCTGCCGCCCGGCTGCTCTCGGGACCGGCCACCCGCCTCGCCGACGCGCCTCCGGCCGGGCGGGAGATCGACCTCCCGCCTGCGACCGCGACCGTGGTGCTGGCCGCCTCGGTGCCCGCACCCGCCGTGGAGCTGGAGCTGTCGCGGGCCGCGCACCTGCGGGACTTCGCCTTCCTCCCCGTCGTCCTCGACCATCCGCGCCTGCGTGTCGGCCCGGTGTCGCGGGCCGGCTCTCGGGGTTGTTCCACCTGTTACCGCAACAGGGTGCGGCAGCACGCGGCCAACGTATCGGCTCAGGAAGCGGTGGAGGAGCATCACCGCCGGCATCCGGAGGTCGCCGACCGCGGGTATCTGGCGCACTGGCCGGCACTGGCCGCCGCGCTGGCCGCGCTGGCCGCTCAGGCCGACCCGGCGGACACGACCCGCGTACGCCACCTCGATCTGCTGTCGAACACACCGCTGGTGAGCAGGCTCGTGCCGGTCCACGGCTGCGCGGTCTGCGCGCCCGAGGCGGCGGAAGCGCCGCAGCTTCGCAGCATCGTCCGCCTGCGAGGCGTCGTGGAAGAGCTGGAGACCGAGTGACGTCCTCCGACCTGCCTCGAAAGCCGAAGCTCCATCCCGGGCTGTGCGCCGTGCCGTACGAGCGGGGTCTCGTCCTGGAGGGCACGGCGCAGCCGAGGTCCTTCGACGGGAAGGCGGCGCGTACATTCCTGCCACGCCTCCTGCCATTGCTCGACGGCAGCCGTACCCACGCCGACCTCGCCCGCGATCTCGGAGCAGGTACGGAGCAGGCGGTCACCGCCGCCCTTCGCCTCCTCCACTCCACGGGTCACCTGCAGGAGGGCGACGACGATCCGGAGCCGCCCCCGGGCGTGCCCGCGGGTGCCGCGCAGGCCCTGGGCAGGATGCTCGGTGCCGACCCGGCCTGGCCCAACGTGGCGGCGGCCTATCGGGCGATGCATGCCTCACCCGCCTTCATCGTGGACACGGGGCCGCCCGCCGCGCGGGTCGCCGACTTGCTGGCGGCGTCGGGGGACCGGGTCACGCTGGTGGCGCCCGGCAGCGTGCCGGCGGCGCAGTCGTACGTCGTCGGGCCGGCGGGTGAGACGGAGCGCGACCTGCTCGAACGGTTCGACGTGGCCTGCTTCGAGCATGGCCTGACGTGGACGTGGGCCTGGTACGCCGGAGGAACCCTGCGACTGTGCCGCTTCGACCGGCGGCTCACCCCTTGCCTGGCCTGCGTCCGCAGTGCCGCTCACGTTCCGCCGGCCGGCGGGTCCGGCCCGGATCCGTCGGAGGCGGCGGACCTGGCCTGGGCGCTCGTCGCGGGCGAGATCCTCCATCAGCGCGCCCGGATCGGCGCACCGCTCCCGCCGGGCACGATCACCACCTTCGACCTGCGCGCGTGGTCGTCGCACCAGGACGTCGTCGCACGCCGGGGGGACTGCGAACGCTGCGGTCACCTGGCATAACGTCGGCATACCTCGGACATACCGGCTCCTCCTAGCTTTGACGCCAACTCCGCTAGGTGAAAGGGGCTTCCATGCCGACCACAGAAATGCTGGATTTCGACGTTCAGGACCTTTCGATGGACGTCTTCGACCTCACCGTCAGCGGGCTGGAGGTGGAGACCCTGACCTTGGGCCGTGGCCTGGACGTGGTCGCCTCCTGCCTGTCCACCCGCTGCTACCCCTGCTCCGGTACGGGGGGCTGCGGCTCCTGCACCGATGACCCGCTCCCAGTGGCGCCCGGCATCGACGAGGACGAGGAGTAGTCCGGCTCGTGGGCCGCCCCCCGCGCGGCGGCCCACCGGCCACGTCCTGGTGCTCATCGAATGAGGTTGAGGTGGATGTTCCCCCGTTGATCCGGCTGGCCGGCATGCCGTCGGAGGTGCTACGCGAGCTGCGTTTCCACGAGGCATGGCAGGCGGTGGAGCGACAGCTCCAACTGCGGCGCAGGCTGAGGACCGAGAGCGAGGCTCTGAGCGACGACCTGTACGGCGTGATCGCAAGCCTGGCCGACGATCCCGTCAAGCCGTTCATGGTCGGCCTGCGCCGCGCCCTCTACCAGGGGCGGGCGCCCACCGCGCGCGAGTGGAGCCCGGACACGCGAAAGGCGCTGGCACAGGACCTCGCCGACAGGGTGGAGCAGTGGCTGGCGCTGCACGCCCGGCTACGCGCGGGTGAGCACGACCTGGACGAACTGGTGAGATCCGAGACCGACGCCCGCGCCGCCCGGTTGCGCGAGATGGCCTCGGCCCCCGCCTTCCGGCGCGGGCTCCTGCAGGCCAGTGCCGCCCTCTCGGACGACCTGGACAAGTGGCTGGCCGACCCGCATCGTGGCGCTCCGCACCGGCTGGCGGCGGCCCTGGCCAAGTATCTGACCCGCGCCGCGGCCAAGACCAGCCCTTTCAGCACGTTCATGGTGACCGGGCGCGGCACGTGGAGCGAGGACGACATCGCGGTCCGTCGGCTCGCCGATGGGGTGCGTGGCGCGCGCGGCGTGCTGCAGCTGGGGCACGTGACCCGGTCGGACCTGCACGCGGCCCTGGTGGCGAGCGATCGCACCCGGCGCGCTCTGTTCGTCCGGGTCAATCCGAGCGTGGTCGTCGACCGTGACCGGCTGCGCTTCCTCGGCCACCCGCCCGAGGAGCCGATGATCACGATCAATGGCACGCCGGCGATCCATGCCTGCCTGGACTTGCTTGCCGGCACCGCTGCCGGTACCGCTGCCGGCACGCTCGGAGACCTCGCCGGACGGCTGGCGGAGCGAGGCAAGGCCGATCCTGCTCAGGTCGACGCCTTCCTCGATCACCTCGTCGAGATCGGCCTGCTGCAGGTCGCGCCCCAACCCGGCGGGCAGGTCACCACGCCGGGGGAGACCGCGCGCTGGTTGCGGTCGCTCGGCGCGGACTTCGTCCACGAGGGCGCGCTCGTCCAGACCGTCAGCGATCGGCTGAGCATCGACGTGCCGATCGACGATGTCGAGGGCCACCGACGCCGCCTGAACGACGTCCGCCGCGCGCTCGCCGACCTGTCGGACCATCTGGGACAGCCCGTCGCGTCGGCCGGAGGCCAGGCCACCTTCGACACCGCCGTGGCCGAGAGCCCGCTGGCGGCTTTCGGGCGCAGCGCCTGGCGGCCCGTCATGGACGATCTGCAGGTCCTCCGCCGGTGGCTGGCGGTGTTCAGCCCCAGCCTGGAGTTGAAGATCGCTCTGGACGCGTGGTGGACCCGGCGGCCGTCCGCCGATCAGCGGATGCGTTACCTGGACTTCTACCACGAGGTCATGCAGGAGGTGGCCGGCGGCTCCCCCGAGGGCAGGACGATCGGCCGCCTGTGGCACTCGCCGTCGGAGCGGCGGGAGAGCGGGTCGGCACGCGCCGATGAGCTCCACGCCCTACGGGATGACGCCGCCCGCGTGCTCTGGGGTGAGCAGGCCGGTCACGAGACCGTCGACATCGATCCCCAGCGGCTCGCCGACGCGGTGGCCGGTTTCCCCCTGTGGGTGGACGAACTGCACTCGCTCGAGGTGTACGGCCAGCCGCTGCTGGAGCAGGCGGGGCCCGAGTTCGTGGTCAACAACGTCTTCATCGGATACGGCAAGGGGCACCGCCGCGTGGACGGCCTGGCGGGACGTCGTGCGGAGCCATGGGTGATCCCCGGCGATTTTCCGTTGTTCGCGGGGCTCGGCGGCTCTCTCGGCACCTCGCTGAACGTCCGGGAGCCCTGTGTGCCGTACGAGATCGTCTACCCGTGGCACGGTGACGCGCGACCGGGCATCCGCGGGATCGATCTGCGGGATCTGTGGGTGGAGCGCGACCATGCCCGCGGCCTCCTGCGGTTGCGTGCGAGTGGCTTCGATCGGGAGATCAGACCGCTACATCTCGGCATGAGCGCACCTTGGACCCTGCCACGTGCGGCCCAGCTACTCGTGAAAGGGTTCGGCGAGGACGCTCCCCAGCCGATCGCCGCCCTCGCGCCCCGCGGGCACTGGTCCGGAACGCGCGGCAGGGAGGTGATCTCGCGGGCGCGAGTGGGACGCGTGACGGTACGACGAGCCGCCCGGCACAAAGCGCCGCCGGCCATCCCCGCGCCCAAGGCCGGCGAGCGGGAGGCCGCCTATCTGCTGCGCCTGACCGAGTGGCGGCAGATCGCCGGAATCCCGGAGACCTGCTACGTGAAAAGCCTGTTCAAGAGCCGTTCCCGGGCACGGACCGGCGAGCATAAGCCGCTCTTCATCGATTTCGCCAACCCCTTCCTCGTGCGGGTTTTCACCGATTTCCTGCGGTCCCCCCACGACGTGGTCCTCTTCGAGGAGGCACTGCCGGATCCGGTGACGGCGCACGAGAACCACGGCGGAGGTCACGTCATGGAGATGATGCTGGACGTCTCGGCGTGGGATCGCCTGACATGAGCGGCGGCCAGTGGGTGAGCGCGCACGTCTTCTACCACGGTGATCAGGACAGCCTGATCACCCGGCTGATCAGGGAGATCGTGGACGACCTTGCCGCGGAGGGCCTCGGCCGGGACTTCTTCTTCCTTCGCTATTGGGAGGCAGGACCGCACGTGCGGTTACGCGTACGGGCCGAGCCATCCGACCACGCCAGAGTCCGCCGCCTGATCGAGAAGAGAAGCCGCCGCTTCTTCCAGACGTGGCCCTCCGAGACCCGGATCAGTCAGACCGAGTACGAGCGGTCGGCCGCCGAACTGGCCCGCGGGGAACAGATGACGGAGTTCGCCCCCACCCTGGCCTCGAACGACTCCGTCGCGTTCATCCCCTATCGCAGGGAGTACCACCGCTACGGGCGCCCCGCGATGGCGGCGGTGGAAGAGCACTTCGTGGACTCCAGCAGGATCGTCCTGGCCATGCTCGAAGCGGGGATCACCGCAGAGCAGCGCGTCACCGCCGGCGTCGCGATGTACATCATCGTCCGGCTCCGGCTCGCGGCACCGCCGACGGCGTCGCAAGAGCATGCGGAGGCCTACGCGCGGCAGCGCGACATCCTGCTACCGCTGGGGCGGCGCCTGCGCGGGCTGGTCGACCACACGGATCAGGTGACACGCGACGACGGTCTGGCCGGTTGGTCGCGGACGACGGCGAAACTGCGCAAGGCGCTGCAGGTGGACCCGGACAGGACGGCAGCGGTGCTGACCACCTGCGCGCACCTCGCCGCCAACCGCCTGGGCATCGACCTGTGGACCGAGCGATACGCGTCCTCCCTGGCCGCATGGACCGTGCATGAACTGCGTGAGGAAGAGCATCGGGCATGACACCACCGATCGAGGAAATGGTCAGGCTGAGGCCGGAGGTGGCGGGAACGCTCGCTCCAGACGGCTCTTACCACCTGCTCAGCTGGCCGCACAGCACATGTCTGGGTCGCCTGACCGCAGACCAGCACGCGCTGCTGCGGCGCTTGGGACAGGAGTCCGTCCCCCTCGGCGAGCTGCGAACTCATCCCGGCTTCTTCACTCAGCTGGAGCTGCTGCGGACGGGCGGCTGGTTGCACGTCACCGTGGCCGCCGCCGGCCGGAAGGTCTACACCGTTGAGCCGGAGCGGCCGCAGGAGCCCCATCAGGGAGAGCCACCCGGCCGCCTGACCCTGTCGAGGTTCGCGATCGCTCGCAGGGACGGCGGCGAGGTGGTCGTGGAGTCCCCGCTGTCCTGGTGTCGCGTCCGGCTGCACGAGCGCCGCGCCGTGGTTCTGCTCGCCGCCGACCGGCCGGTCGACGATGATCCGGCGCTTGTCCGGCTCCGTCAGGACCTTTGGGCGGCCGGCCTCGCCGTACCGGAGGACGACGAGGCGGCCGGGCCGCCCGAGCGCCTGTGGCAGCCGCATGAGCTGTGGTTCCACCATCGCAGCCGCACCCGGCTGCCTGGAGTCCCGTACGGCAAGGGCGACTGGACGGCCGGCGTGTTCGCCCCGCCGGGGGCGCGTCGTGAGCCGTTCGGGGGCGAGATCGTCGAGCTGGCCCGGTCTGATCCGGGCCGCCGGTACGCCGCCGAACCTCGCCTGACCGAGGTGCTGGAGGAGCGGCGATCGATTCGCGGGCACGACGACGGCGCCCCGCTGACCGCC
Organism: Nonomuraea salmonea; assembly: GCF_042428605.1. Taxonomy (NCBI): domain Bacteria; kingdom Bacillati; phylum Actinomycetota; class Actinomycetes; order Streptosporangiales; family Streptosporangiaceae; genus Nonomuraea; species Nonomuraea salmonea. The sequence goes on along the minus strand of NZ_JBHMCF010000038.1, from coordinate 54,684 downwards.
GCGGGCCTCGGAGAGTTCCTCCACCGTTGCGCGGGCAACCGCGGCATCTACCGGATCGACGGCGTCCAGCACGTGAGCCGGCCCTATCCGGCCGGCGGAGCCATGCACGAGCTGGAGATCTACCCGGTGGTCCGGAAAGTCTCCGGGCTTGAGCCCGGTTTGTATCACTACGACCCTCAGGATCACCGGCTGGAGCGGCTGTCCGGGACCACACCCCAGGTGCGGCGGCTCCTGCGCGCCGGGGCGATGGCGGCGGCCACCGTGCAGGAACCGCAGGTGCTCCTCGTGATCGCCGCCCGGTTCGGACGGGTCATGTCGGGCTACCAGGCGATGGCGTACTCGCTGGTCATGAAGCACGTCGGAGTGCTCTACCAGACGATGTACCTGGTGGCCACCGCGATGGGATTGGCACCCTGCGCCCTGGGCGACGGTGACGGTGGCGCGTTCGCCGCGGCGACGGGGCTCGACCCGTTGGAGGAGGGGGCGGTGGGCGAGTTCGCCCTCGGATCACGTTACGCGGAGGTGCGGCCATGAGGGTGCGCTGGCGTGAGGACGCCTATGCCGCCGCGGACGGCGACGGCGTTCACATCCTGACGCATCGCGGGCTCGCGCGGATCGACGGCGCCTCGATCGCCGGATGGGTCGACCGGCTGGCCCCGTTCCTCGACGGCGAGCGCACGGTCGGCGAACTGACCGCCGGGTTGCCGCCTGCCCGTGGCGATGCGGTGCGGAAGGTCATCGACCTGCTTCTGGAATGCGACGCCGTCCAGATGGTCGCCGAGGAACCGCCGCGCACACCCGGAGGTGACTTCCTCGGCTGCTTCCGGACTCCTGCGGTCGCCACGTTCGATGACTACCGGCGCCTGCGTGTAGCGCTCGTCGGTGCCGAGCCCATGCTGGAGTCCTTGGCGCGAGCGGCGAGGGTGTCGGGTCTGGAGAACGTCACGAGGATCGACATCAGCGCGCCCCGGGGAACGCCGCCGCCCGAGGGCATCGGCCTGCCCGAGGGAACCGAGCTGGTGCTCTACGCCGGCGACGGGCCGTCGGCCCTGCCGCTGAACCGCATGTGCGCGCGGCGCCGGATCCCCCTGGCCTTGCTGGTGCACACCGGCGACGCCACCTGGCTCGTGCCCCCGGGAGGACCCGACTGGGAGGACGCCTGGCGTCGGCTGGGCTCTCCGACCGGCCACGTCGCCGCGGCACCATCCGGTGCGGCGGCCCGCCTGGTCCATGCCGCTTTCCGGGTGATGACGGGCGTCATGCCGGACACCGAACGTGACCATTTAGTCCGGATCGGTCCGGACGGGTATACGAGCACGCGGCACGCGTGCCTGCCGCACCCCGCGCGCGCGACGGCGGCGGGCGGCTCGCCGCAGAGCTTCCACCGGCGCCTGCGTGACCTGCGAGCCGGCCGGCCCGTCGACGACGCCACGTTCCTTCGTGACATCGCTGCCTGCTACGACGAGCATCTGGGCCTGTTCACCCTCGCCGAGGCCGCGGGCCCGCAGACACCGCTGAACGTCTGTCGCGCCGTGCTCAAGGGAACACCGGACATGGACGTGCTCGGGGTGGGGTTCGGGTACGACGCGGCGACCGGCGACGCCGCCCGCAAGGCTCTGGCCGCCTACGCACTGCGCGAGGCCACCGAACAGGGCGGCCACCTGTGGGCGTACGAGATCGACGATCCGGATGCCGTTCGCTCACTGCGCGTGCCCGGCGCGTTCGGCACGACGGACGCGGGACTCGCGGCCGGCTCCCACTGGGAGCAGGCCGTCGGCGAGGGCCTGGCCGATCAGTGCCTGCGGCTGACTCTGGCTGAGCTGCGGTCGCGCTCGGAACCGTGCCCGCGCGTCGACGTCGCCACGGCCGACCTGCCCGCGGAGGGCCGGAGGTGCCGGGATGTCCTCGCCCGGCTCGATCAGCTGCCCGACGTGTACGACGTCACCGGTCCGCTGGGCGTCCCGGCCGTCGTCTGCTGCGCCGGGACGGTCACCGTCGGCTACTTCGCCGCGCTGAACCCGGCGAAGGCTCTGCAGAAAGGACTCAAAGCGGTGCTGCTGCACCTGCAATCCCCGCAACGGACCCCGGTGGAGCCCTTCCCGGATCAGTTGCGCGGCGCCCGGTGCCGACCCATGCTCCCCGGCCTCGGCGCGTCACAGGTGGCGTCGCGGCTGCGCGCCCGCGGCTTGGTGGCGCTGACCGCGCCCCTCGACCGTGATCCCGCCATCGCCGAGCTCATGCCGTACCTGGCCAAGGTGGTGATCGAAGATGCGTGAAGTGGCGTTGGTCGGGCGGGGAATGCTGCACGAGGCGATCGCCGCGGAACTGAGCGGCGACCGAATCGTCAGCCGGTACGCGACCGCGGAGGAGCTCACCGGCTCTCCCGGCCTGCTCATCGCGGCCGACGACGGCTGGAACACCGAGCGCACCCGGGAGATGCGGGCGGCGGCCACCGAATTCGGGGTCCCCTGGCTGCGCGTCCGTACCGAGCTGAACCGCGTCGTCGTCGGCCCGCTGGAAACCCCCGGCCAGGCGGGATGCGTCTCCTGCGCCGAACGCCGCCGGCGCCGCCTGCGGAGCGATCCGGCCGGGCACCGGGCCGTCCTGCGACAGCACCGCACCGCCCTGCGCGAGCGCCCGTCGTCGTGGCTCACCCCGCTGGGAGCCCTGCTGGTCGCCGAACTCGTCGCAGCGGAAACGGCACTGCTGGCCGTAGGCCGCCCGCTCCGTACCCGGGAGGCATTCTTCCTGGTGAATCTGGAATCGCTGGACGTCGGCCTGCACACCTTCCTGCCCGACGACTTCTGCCCCACGTGCGGTGATGCTCCGGCGGACAGCGCCGGGCGCGCGACGCCGACGCTGGAACCCCGGCCCATGTATCGGGAGCGGACCTTCCGGACGCGGGACGTCGCCGATGAACTGGCCGACCTGGAGAAACTGTACGTCGACAGGGAGTCCGGGCTCGTCGGCGAGCTCACCGAGTGGACGGCGGGCGGTCTGGTCGTCACGTCGGCGGCGGTGGGGGCACGGGCCGGCGGTGAGGTGGCCGGCTACGGGCGAGCCGGCACCCGGGCCGCCAGCCGGCTCGTCGCGCTGCTGGAAGGCGTCGAACGCTACGGCGGCGCCCCCGGCGCGTGCCGGACGGAGGTGCGCGCCCCGTACGCCGACATCGCCGACAGCGCGCTGGACCCGCGCACCCTCGGCCTGTACCCCGAGGAGCGCTACGACCTGCCGGGATTCCCGTACCGTCCCTTCGACGTGAACGAGCCCCGCGCCTGGGTGTGGGGGTACTCCTTCGCCCGGCAAGCGCCGATCCTGGTGCCGGAGCGCTGCGCCTACTATCAGCACGCGCACTCCACCGGCCACGACCACGGGCTGGTCTACGAGATCTCCAACGGATGCGCGCTCGGAGGATCGCTGGAGGAGGCGATCCTGCACGCCATCATGGAGGTCGCTGAACGCGACGCCTTCCTCCTCACCTGGTACTGCCGGTTGCCCGCCCCGCGCATCGACGTGTCCGCCGCCGCCGACCGTCGCCTGCCGCTGTGGCACGCGGCGCTCGAGGCCGAGACCGGGTACGCCGTGTCGCTCTACGACATCAGCGTCGAGCAGCGGATCCCCTGCGTGTGGGCCATGGCGGTGAATCCCCGCGACGACGGCCGGCCCGCGACGATCAGCGCCGCAGGGTCCAGCCCGGACCCCGAACGCGCCATCGCCAACGCGCTCACCGAGCTCGCTCCTGACATCACCCCGATGGCGGACCGGTATGCCCGGGAGAGGGACCGGGCACAGGCGATGGTGGCCGATCCAGGACTCGTCAGGGACATGGACGACCACTCCCTGCTCTACGCGCACCCGGACGCCGCCCGGCGGCTCGACTTCCTGACCCGGTCATCCGGCGTCCGCAAGCCCGCCGACATGGGGATCCCCGGCGCCTTCGACGACGCCGATCTGACCGAAGTGCTCACCGAGACGGTGGGACGCTACCTGGACACCGGACTGGACGTCATCATGATCGATCAAACCGGTTCCGAGCACCGGGCGGGCGGCTTCGCCTGCGTGAAGGTGCTGATTCCCGGCACCCTGTCGATGACGTTCGGGCACGACAACCGGCGCATGGACGGCCTCCCGCGGCTCCTGACCATGCCCCGGCTGCTCGGGCACCGCGACCGGGACCTCACGCCCGGCGACCTCAACGCCGACCCCCATCCCTTCCCATGACGGCCCGCGCGGTGCTCCGCCGCATGATGACGTGGTTCCGGCCGCATCGATGGCGGGTCGCGGCCTCGCTGGTCGTCGTGCTGATCTCCGTTCCCCTCGGGGTCGTCAGCCCGCTTCTGACCAGGGGGGTCATCGACCAGGGCCTGATGCGCGGCGACTTCGCGACGCTGACGACGCTGTGCGCCCTCATGGTCGTGGTGGGGATCGTGAACAGCGCTCTGGCCGTCGGCAACGTGGCGCTCACCAACAGCATCGGCCAGCGGGTGACCGCCACGTTGCGCGCCGGCGTGTACGAGCGCGCCCAGGCGCAGGAGCTGGACTTCTACACGGAGGAGAGCACGTCCGAGGTTCAGGCGCGGCTGGTCAGCGACATCGACGGGGTGGACCGGTTCGTCACCAACATCGTCCAGCAGTCCCTCGCCGCGGCGACCGCCCTGGCCGCCTCCGGCATCGCGATGCTGGTACTGAGCTGGCCGCTGGCCCTGCTCTCCTTCGTCCTGGCGTACCTGCTGGCGCTGCTCAATCACCGCTTCGCCCAGAGGCGCCAGGACCTGGCGCGGCAGCGGCAGCGGCTCGTGACCTCGATGCTCCGCTTCGCCGCTGATGACCTCACGCTGGGCGGGATCATCCTGGGCAGGACGCTGCACCGTACGCGGTGGCAGCGCGAACGGTTCGTCGAGCTGTGCCGGCGGTTGAGCGAGGTCACCATCCGGCAGCGGGTGACGGGCGCGGCCGCCTATGTGATCATCGGAGTGTCGTTCGCCTGTGTCCCTCCTCTGGTCTACTGGCTGGCCGGCACCACGGTCACGGGGCTGAGCGTCGGGACAGTGATCGTCCTGGTGATGCTCCAACTCCAGCTGTCCGAGCCCATCCAGACGATGCTCCAGCTCTCCGGCGGGTTCCACGTCTCGCTGGCCAAGTTCGAGCGCGTCATCGAATATCTGGACATGCCGGTGTCGCTGGCGCCCGACGCGGGCACCGTCACGTCGCCTCCGCGGGCGGGGGTCGGCGTCACCCTCCGCGGCGTGGGTCATTCCTATGGGGCGCGGACCGTCCTCAGCGGGATCGACCTGGAACTGCCCGCCGGCTCGGTGACGGTCGTGCGCGGCCGCACCGGATCGGGCAAGAGCACCCTGGGCCTGATCACAGCCGGTCTCCTGCGCCCGGCCACTGGAACCGTGCACGTCCACGGCGCAGGGGACGCGGAGCTACGGGAGGTGGCCACCATCGTCCCGCAGCACACCACGCTGTTCGACACGTCCATCAGGGAGAATCTGACGTTCGCCCGCGACGACGTGACCGAGCAGGACATCGACCGCGCACTCGCCGCCGTCCGCCTGGACGGCCTGGTGGCGAAGCTGCCGGACGGCCTGGACACCACCATCGGCCAGGAGGGACATCAACTGTCGGGCGGCGAGCGGCAACGCCTGGCCGTGGCCAGGGCACTCCTTGCTCCCTGGCAGGTGCTCATCGTCGATGAGGTCACCAGCGCCCTCGACGGCGTCACCTCCGACGAGGTGTACGACGCCCTCCGCGCCTACTGCAGGGAACGCACCCTGGTGATCATCGCGCATCGGCTCCCGCGGCTCCGGGACACGGACCGCGTGGTGACGGTCCATCAGGGACGCATGGTGAGGGAGGCGCCCGACGGCCTGCTCACTCCGCTCTGATCCGCCGTGGCCGCCGATCATTGCGCCGCCTCGCGGGCGTCGAGGAGCGCGTCCATGTGCGTCTCGGCCCAGGCGCGGGCCGCGTCCAGCAGGTCGAGGAGGCTGCGGCCGAGCGGGGTCAGGGCGTACTCGACGTGCCTCGGCCCGGCGCGTTCCGTACGGACGACGAAGCCGTCGCGCTCCAGCGCGCGCAGCGACTTCGTGAGGACCTTGGGGGTGACGGTCCGCAGCGGGACCATCAGCTCGGAGAACCGCCGCGGGCCTTCCTCAAGGCACTGAATGATCATCCCGCCCCATTTGTCCCCCACCCTGATCGGCATCACCTCGGAGGGACAGACCGGGTCGAACATCTCCGGATCCAGCGGCTCACGCACAGCCTCACCGTAACTGTCCAGGCGGTAACCATGCATCCGGCTACCTTGCCGGTCATGAGCAGAATCGCAGTGTTCGGCGCGGGCGGCCGGGCCGGTAGGGCGGCCGTGGGGGAGGCCCTGCGACGGGGCCACGAGGTGATGGCGGTCGTCCGCGACCCGGCCACGGTCGTAGCAGGAGCGGACATGGCGCCCGGCGACGTCACCGACCCCGGCGCCATCGCCCACCTCACCACCGGCCACGACGCCGTCATCATGACCGCCTACGCCACCCCACCCGAGACGTTCTTCCCAGCCGCCGCCAAGGCCCTCATCGACGGCTTGAGCCGCTCAGGCGTGCCTCGCCTGATCGTCGTGGGGCTGGCGGCCACCCTGCGGACCGCCGGCGGAACCCGCCTGATGGACGCCCCGGGCTTCCCACCGGAGTACCGCCCCCTCTGCCTGGGCCACGCCGCGATGGCGACCGGGTTGCGCGCCTCGGCGCTGGACTGGCTGATCGTCAGCCCGGCCGGCGACTTCGACCCCACCGCCCCCCGAACCGGCCGCTACTCGATCACGGCCGCCGACCCGGCCGGCCGCATCTCCTACACCGACCTGGCCGTCGCTCTCCTGGACGAGATCGACACTCCTCACCACCACCGCACCCACATCGGCGTCGAGGCGGCCTGACTCACCGCGGACTCACCGCGGACGCACTGCGGGTGGGAAACAGGCGGGCCAGGGCCAGGGTGCTGAGGGCGAACATCAGGACGCCCAAGGGGACGTGGAGCGGGGTCAGGCCCGCGATGCCCGACGCCACCTGCACCGAGGCCAGGACGAGGAAGCCGGCGGCGTACAGGATGGGGCGGGGGCCGCCGCCGCCGGGACGCCAGGCCAGGACGGCGGCGAGCAGGTACAGCACGGTCGTGCCGTACGTCACGTACGAGCCGATGTGGTGCAGCTCCGATTCGTGCGACGAGGCCAGCAGCACGCCGGCGGTGATCGCCTGGAAGAAGAGGGCCACGGTCTGTACGGCGACCGCGATCCTCAGGAAGGTGCGGCCGCCGGCCGTCGGGCTCTGCTCGTTCATCACTGGCTCCTGCCTGCTCGGCGTCGCTTCGTATACAAGACGCCCGCTTCGCCGGCCACGTGACATCCGAAGCCGGTGGCGTACATCACAAAAGTGGGGGGTTGGGCGCCCGGCGGACGATCACCATGGCGGAAGGGACGGTGAGGCCGCGCGCACCCTCATCCTGCCCGCCCGGAGCCCGCCGGCTCCTGGGTGAACCTGGCCAGGAGGACCGCCAGCCTGTGCTCCTGGACCTCGCGGGGGATGCGGCCACCGCGCATCAGCGTGACCTGGCCGTGCAGGGCGGCCCAGAGGATCTCGGCCAGCATCTCGGGGGCGGTGTCGTGGGCGTAGGGGCGTACGGCCGCGACGAACTCGCCGAACGCCTCCTTCAGCGCCGGCGGGGCCTCCGGGGTGGCGAAGGGCAGGTCGACGTGGCGGCTGAACATGGCCTCGTAGAGGGCGGGCCGCTGCTCGGCGAAGGCCACGTACGCGGTGCTGAGCCCGGCGAGTGCGGCGGCGGGGTCGTGGGCGGCGGTGCGGGCGGCGTGCAGCTCGGCGGCCAGGTCGGTGATGCCTTCGAGGGCGACGGCGGTGACGATGGCGTCCTTGCCCTTGAAGTGGCTGTAGAGGACGGGCTGGCTGTATTCGACCTCCTCGGCCAGCCGCCGCGTGGTGACCGCCTCCCAGCCCTCGGTCTCGGCCAGCTCGCGCGCGGCGGCGATGATCAGCTTTTCTCGCTGGGCGCGTTCGCGTTCCTTACGGCTCTGGATCGACATGACACCAAATCTAGCACCGCTAGAACAATTGCCGCCGCTCTGCTAGCGTCGTACTTGTTCCTAGCAGTGCTAGTTTTTTGGGAGTCACGTCATGCTCACCGTTGTCGCCTACGGTCTCGCCATCCTCATCAACGCGCTCTGCCTGCTCATCGGGGTCCGTTTCCTGTTCCAGCCGTACGCGGCCGCCACCGGTTACGGCGTGCCCGCCACGACCGACCGCGCGTACCTGACGATCAAGGGCGTGCGCGACGGCACGTACGGGCTGATCGGCCTGGCTCTGCTGGCCTTCGTCGGCGCGCGGGCCGAAGCCTGGTTCATGCTGCTCGCCGCCTTGGCGCCGCTGGCCGACACCGTCATCGTGCTGCGCAACGGCGGCACCAAGGCCACCGCCTTCGGCGTCCATTTCGCCACCGCGGTCCTCGTGCTGCTCGACGCCGCCCTGCTGTTCGCCGTCTGACCCACGTCCACCGATCCGCCGCGAGCCCGGGTCGGCGGGTCTAGGATGACTGCCTCATGAGCAGATCGGGGCGTGTCGAAAGAGCCGCATTCGCCATATTGCCGACGTTCCTGCACGGCCTGGTGTGGAGATACCGCGAGATGCTGAAGTTCGCGGTGGTGGGCGGAGCGGCGTTCCTGGTGGACAACGCGGTCTTCTACGGCCTGAAACTGACCGTCCTGGAGCCCAAGCCGGTGACCGCCAAGGTCATCGCCGTGCTGGTGGCCACCATCGTGTCGTACGTCCTCAACCGCGAATGGTCGTTCCGCACGCGGGGCGGTCGCGAGCGCCATCACGAGGCGGCGCTGTTCTTCCTGGTCAGCGGCGTCGGTTTGGTGCTCAGCTCGGTGCCGCTGTGGATCTCCAGGTACGTCCTCCTCCTGGAGACCCCCCACGTCACCCTGCTCACCCAGGAGATCGCCGACTTCACCAGCGCCCAGCTCATCGGCACCCTGGTCGCGATGATCTTCCGTTTCTGGGCGTTCCGCAAGTGGGTCTTCCCCGACGAAGACACGAACCCCCGTCACCTCCGCCTTGCCCCGACCCCCAAGGACGAGGCGGCATGACGAGGACCTGTGCTCTCACCGCAGCGGCAGCCATCCTGGTCGCCTCGACGACGACCGGCTGCAAGGCATGGTGCGAGACACAGGCGCGGCAGGAGATCGACCAGCTCAAGCAGATCGTGATGGACCCTCTCCCCAAAGCCGTCTCCGAGTCCGTCATGGAGGAGGACGACTGCGAGTCGGGGAGCGGCGGCTCCCTCGTCTTCAGGGCGAAGGGCACGATGACCAGCGAGCAGGTCTTCGAGAAGTTCCTCGCGATGGGGTGGAGCCGCATCGACGATCCGAGTGACGAGTGCTCTCGCTGTGTCGACGGCCTCGACGGTGTGAGCGCTGAACGGGCCAGCCGAGGAGTCTACCTGAGGATCAGCGACGCTGGGGACGGCTCCATGGACATCTTGGCCGCGTTCACGGGCTGACCGAACCGGCCGTTGCTCGGGGTCGGTGGCGGAGGTGTCACAGGGGGAGGTCGGCTCTCGTCTTAGAGGTGACTGCTGACCACACAAAGGAGCACATCATGGAAGCCCGTCTCGACGTCATGAGCCAGCCGACCACCGGCAAGCTCGTGAAGCACCTCATGTCCGCCGGCAAGATCCTGCAGGAGAGCGGCCTGCCTCAGAGCACCCAGGAGCTCGTGGCGCTGCGCATCAGCCAGATCAACGGTTGCGCCGTCTGCGTCGACATCCACACCAGGAACGCCGTCCAAGCGGGCGAGAAGCCCGAACGCCTCCACATGGTCGCCGTCTGGCGGGAGGCGACGATCTTCACCGAGGCCGAGCGTGCCGCCCTCCGCCTGGCCGAAGAGGGCACCCGCATCGCCGACGGCGCCCCGGGCGTCACCGACGAGACCTGGGCCCAGGCCGCCGAGCACTACGACGAGGACCAGCTCGCCGCCCTGGTCTCCCTCGTCTCCCTCATGAACACCGTCAACCGCCTGAACGCCATCACCCGCCGTCCCGCGGGCGGCCACCGCCCTGAGCCCGTGCCGTCCTCGGTCTGAGAACTGGCCCGGCGCCCGGGACGTACGCGATCATGGGGGTGACCCGAGCCCCTGGAGGGCGCATGAAGCAGTTCACCGACCGGCGCATCGTGTTACTCGGCTGGAGCGGTTTCGTCTTCGTCCCGGCGCTGCTCAACGTCGCCGTCGACGTCATGGAGGACCCGGGGCAGATCACGGCCGAGTACGTGACGCTCCGCCTCGCGGTCTACGTGCTCTTCTGGTTCGCTGGGGTCGCCCTCATCAGGCGGTTCATGCGTCATCAGGGGTGGACGCCGGTGAAGCCGCCGCTCGGTGATCCCTGGATGCCGGCCTCTCAGGAACGGTGACCACGACCTCGTGTACTCAGCCGCCCCCTGAACGGTCTCACGGTCCTGGAGGCCGGAACGGGCATGCCGGTCCTGCGGACATGATCCAGCCCCATGAGGGTTCCGCCAGGCCACCGCGCGGACGCGGTGACCCTTGATGTGGCCGAAAGCAGGGACAGGGACCCTGCTTTCGGCCGGTACCCGGCACCGGGCGGCCTTGCAGGATGAGGCCCCATGTCACGCGAACATCTCCCCAGTGCCTCGCCTCCTCAGCGTCCCCCGCACGACGCGCCCGCCTCAGGGCGGCCCCGTATCGTCGCGCTCGACGTGCTCCGCGGGTTCGCGTTGTGCGAGATCCTGCTCGCCAACATCCAGCTCATGGCCACCGGCGGCTCCGCCGTCGCGGTGCAGCCCATGGGCGACTGGGACCCGTGGCTCGGGCTGCCGATCTTCTCCCTGCTGTTCGGCATCGGGTTCGCGCTGCTGCTGGACTCCGCCGCGGGCGGCGTCGCCCGTCCCAGGGTGGTGCTGCTGCGCCGGCTCGCGGCGCTGCTCGTGATCGGCCTCCTGCACATGCTGCTGTGGCCGGGCGAGATCCTGGCCGACTACGCCGTCGTCGGCATGCTGGTGCTGCTGCCCTCGACCTGGCTGCCTCGCTGGGCCACGGCGGGCCTCGCCGCCGTGCTGATCCCGGGGGCACTCGTCCTCAGCGGGGGCGGGCCGTTGCTGATCGCCGGGCTGTTCCTGCTGGGCTCGGCACTGGTGCGGTACAAGGTGATCGAGAGGATCGAGCGGTCCACCCGAGGGCCGATCCTGCTGGGCCTGTCCTTCGCCGTGGGCCTGGCCGCCGCTCTGTGGGTGCGGGACAGCATGCGGGCCGTGGGCACAACGACGTACCTGACCTCGATGTCCAGCCTCGCCGACCTGCTGCTCGTCGGCGTGTACGTGTGCGGCCTGCTGGCCCTGCTCAGGACGCCGCTGCGACCGGTGCTGCGGTTCGTGCTCGCGCCACTGGGCCGGATGGCGCTGACCCATTACCTGGGCGCCACCCTCCTCGTCCTGGCGGCCGCCCGCGTCCTCGGCCTGCCGATCGGCGAGTCCTTGACGGCGGCGTACTGGACGGCGGGCGTCATCCTGGCGGCCCAGTGGCTGTTCTCCGCCCTTTGGCTGCGCCGCCACCGGCAGGGCCCCCTCGAATGGCTCTGGCGCTGGGCCACCTGGGGCCATCGGCCGTCCGTCTCATAGCACGGCGAATCGGCGAACCGTCCGCTCGGCGGCAACCTGCTCACCGTCGAGGGGGGAGCAGCCCGGCGCGATCCTGACCACGAACGCCTGCGTCGGCCGGGCCGCGACCGGCTACCTGATCGACCTCAAGGCGCCGGCCGAAGGGGGCCCGCTGCAGGCTCTGACGGGTCAGCACATCACCCACTTGATCGACTTCGACAGCTTCTTCGGCGAGGTGAGCTTGAAGACGACCTTGTGCGCGGTGCCGAGGCCCATGGTGATCTGCTTCTTGGTGCCGAAGTAGTCACCCTTGCCGTACGACGGCAGGCGCCGGGTGCCCTTCTCGAAGACCTTGCCGTCCACGACCCACCGGTACGAGAACTTGGCTCCCGGCTTGGGCCCCTCCAGCGCGATGCCGAAGCTCACCGGGCCGGAGTAGCACGTGACGCCGTTCCGGTTGATCCTGGACGCGCCGGCGACCCGTACGTACGCCAGCGAGAACGAGGCGGCCTGCGCGGCGGACGACCGGGCGGCCGCCTGCGCCGTCGCAGGAGCACCCCCGACGAGGACACCGGCCGCCACGGACGCGGCGACCGCGGCGGAGACGAGCGGGAGCCGGAGCTGACGGCGAGGACGGGCGGTCGGGGTGGCTACGTTCGGCATGAAGCTTGTGACTCCTGATGCGGTTGCAATGATCTGCCGGACGCTAGCGTGATCTCCTGTAATTTGCGCGCTTTTCAAGCGAATAGGCGCATTTTTTTCGCGGCTAGTGGCTTGGTTCGGATGCCTTGGTCGGTGATTGATCTTCCGTTCGTTGCGCGGCAGGCTGCCGCAGGATGATCAGCAGCCAGGTGCGTGAGCACATCTGCCTGATCGGCCGGACGTCCCCCGCCGACTGGAAGATCTCCGCGTTCTCCACCTGAAGCCTGACCGAGCTCGCCGAACACCTGGTCAAGCAGAACGTGGTCCCCGCATCCGCCGGCCCGGCGAGCAGCTCTACGTCGTCCTGGACGACTTCCTCCCTCACGAGCAATGCCCGCGCCGAACCGAAGAGCAGCTTTGCCCGCACCTGGTCCCTCGGTTCCCTGACAGGCAGCTCACCAGGGAACCGGGCCGTGCTCGTCGAAGAAGCCGCCGGTCGGCCCGTCATCGGGCAGCGTGGCGAGCCGGACGACCACGGCCGCGCCGTCGGCCGCGGTGCGGGTGAGGCCGGGGAACGCGGTGGTGAGGTCGGTCGCACACGGCCCCGGATCGGCGGCGTTGACCAGGATGTTGCGGCTGCGCAGTTCCTTGGCGTACTGCACGGTCAGCGAGTTGAGTGCGGTCTTGGACGGGACGTACGCGGCCAACGGGGGCCGGGTCGTGAAGTAGTCCTCGGGATCGGTCATCCGGGCGAGGGAGCCCAGTCCACTGCTGACATTGACGATCCGGGCGGCGGGGGAGCGGGCGAGCAGCGGCAGCATCGTGGTGGTCACGCTGATCACGCCGAACACGTTGGTCTCGAACACCTCGCGTACAGCGGGCAGTTCGACACTGGCAGGGCTCTGGGCGGCGAGGTCGCCAGAGATGCCGGCGTTGTTGACCAGGATGTCCAGCCGGCCAAAGCGCTCCTCGATCCAGCGGGCGGCGGACAGGACGCCGGCGCGGTCGGTGACGTCCAGGGTGACCGGGTACACCCGCGGGCCCAGGTCGGCTGCGGCTGCCGCACCGCGGCGCGGGTCGCGCGAGGCCAGCAGGACGTTCATGCCGAGCGAGGCGAGCCGGGCTGCGACCTCGCGCCCGATGCCCTTGTTGGCACCGGTGACCAGGGCAGTCGTGGTTTCTGTCATGCGTTCAGCCCACCACGAGGGCGGCCGGGAGCTCCAACACCGATCAGGAACGCAGCGATACCGTGCGGGTATGGAAAGACTGGAGGTCCGCGAGCTCGTCTACTTCACCGCTGTCGCCGAAGAACTGCACTTCGGCCGGGCGGCCGCCCGGCTAGGGATGACCCAACCGCCGCTCTCCCGCGCCATTCAGCAGCTCGAACGACGGCTGGGCGTAGCCCTGCTGGAACGTGGCAGCCGCCGGGTCGCCCTGACCGAGGCGGGGGCCGTCCTGCTCCGCGAGAGCCGTACGGTGCTCGACGCCGCGTCGGCCGCGGCGCGCCGCACCCGGCGGGCCGGCCGCGCCGACCCACGTCTGGTCCTGGTCATCAAGCCGGGCGGCGACGGCGGCCTCCTGCCCGCGATCCTCGACGCCTATCAGGCTGAGCCGGGTGCGCTGCCGGTCGAGCTGGTGTGCAGCTTCGGCGAGCGTGAGATCCTCCTGCGGGAGGGTCGTGCCGACGCCGCCCTGCTTCACCGCCCCCACCACGACCTCACCGGCCTGGACACCCAGGACCTCCTGACCGAGACTCAACTTCTCGTGATTCCGCGCTCGCATCGCCTCGCGGGCCGTACCCGGGTCTGCCTGAACGACCTCGCCGGGGAGCCCCTGCCGCGCTGGCCGGGCTCATCCGAGGGTGGCTCACACGGACCCGAGGTCCACGACCTTGGGCAGCTTCTCCACCTCATCGCCTTGCGCCGCATGGTCGCCGTCCTCCCCTCCTCCATCCGCGACCAGCTCCGCGACGACCTGGTCGCGGTCCCAGTCGATGATGCCGAGCCCACCACGCTCGTCCTCGCCTGGCCCGAGCACGCCACCTCCCCAGCCCTGGCCGCCTTCGTCCGCGCGGCCGCCGCCGTGGCGGGCAAGGCGACGGGCCACGGCGGGTAGAGCGGGGAGACGCGCGGGGTGGGAGGCGCCCTCGCCCATGCTCGCAGGCGTGCGAACACTCCAGGACGCCGAGGCCGACCGGAGCAGCCGGGCCGAGGCGGGGGAGGTTCCGGCCGGTGCGCGGCGGTTCGTGTTCCTGTTCGACCGGTCGGTGAGCTTCAATCCCGGGGCCTTTTCCACGTGCGCGCGTACCGTGATCGAGGAGCAGGGACCACAGGCGTGCCCGGCGGGGTCGCGGATCGGCGGCGGGCTCGGGACATCCGCGGACGGACCCGTACCGCGAGGACTACCGGTGGGCCCTGGACGAGATCCTGCCACCCACGTCCGTGCCCCCGCAGGACCGCGCGGGCACGATCCGCTTCCAGCTCTCCTTCGGCGCGACGCGCCAGCACCGGGGCCGCACGGTCGGCTTCGCCGAAACCACCGCCAAGCCGGGCGACCGGCTGACCTTCGGCCTGTGGAGCGAGTTCGTCACCGGCCAGGTCGTCCTGCCCACCGCCCGGACACCGCCCGGACACCGCCTGGACACCGCTCAGGAACGGCGACCGTTAGCCAGATCCTTGACCTCTCCGGTGGTGCTGGTGGCCACCAGGGCGGTGGCGAAGAGGATGAGCTGGTTGAGCACCTTGAGGAAGAGCAGCATCGCGACCGCTCCCGTGACGACCTGGTACGCGGGATTGGCGGCCGTGAGGTTGAGCACGGCCTGGCCGAGCGTCTTGAGGATCTCCAGGCCGATCGTGATGACCAGCGCAGGCCCGATCACCCGCCGCGGCGACAGGTGCAGCCGTGGCGGCGCGGTCAGCAGCGCGATGGCCAGCACCGTGTTGACCCCGCTGCCCAGCACGAACGCCGCCACCGGCAGCATCCACTGGACAGGGGCGGCCCGCACGCCCACGGTGTGGCCCGCGACCCAGGTCAGCAGCCATTCGGCGGAGAAGGCGACGGCGAGCGACAGCGCGAGCAGGAGCCCGAGCCCCGCCACGATGCCCAGGTCGATGAGCTGGCGCAGGAAGAAGCGGCCCGGATACTCCTCCAGCCGCCAGATCGCCCTGGTCGCCGAGCGGAGCGTGTCCATCCAGAACAGGCCCGTCAGGGGGAGGACCACGCAGGCCACGAGCCCGGCGGTGTCACCGGCGTCGCGCAGCGCCTGGACGTCCAGGCGCGGGAAGGTGTCGCTCAGGTAGAGCTGCACCTGGGCCAGTGCCGCCGGCGAGTGCAGGACCCGGCCGAGGATGGCGAACCCCAGCAGGCCCAGGGCGAAGGTGGCGAAGAAGGCGTAGTAGGTGAGAGCGGCCGACAGCCGGCCCGCGTCGACCTGGTCGTAGCGGATCAGGGCCCGCGCCGTGTGATCCAGCCAGCCGTGCCGGCTCCTCGCGCTCTTCCACCCCTCCGCCATCCGGCCGAGCCAGTGGCGGGCGCTCATGGCGAGGTCCGGCACGTCGGCGAAACGCGGCCCTGAACGCGCGCCGCACCGCGACGACCGCGGTAGCTGACGATGCGGCCCCCGGGACCGGCACAGCGGAGATCCGCACAGCGGAGATCTGCGCGGATCGCGGAGAACCGGTCAGTACGGTGCACGCATGAATGGTGTCATAAGGCTGACACCCGGCTCCGCCAGGATCAGTGGTGCCTTCACGGACACTGGAGTCGGCCAGGGGCCCGGGGCGCCGGCCGCTATCCCGTGCCGTGGAGCCAGGCGGTCTCGGTCTTGTGGAACGCGTCGAGTTCGGCCGGACGGTCGTCGCCGAGCAGGTCCTGGCTCACCGTCACGCCGCGGGTCGACTGGATCCAGGCGAGGAACCGGTAGGACGGCCGAAGCCCGGAAAGTGCGGCCGCGTCCACCGGAAGCGGCTCGCCCGCGTAGACGGGCCGCAGTTCGTCGCGCTCCAGCAGGACCTCGAAGCTCAGCAGCTTCCACCGTCCGTCCTCCCGGACGGCACGGGAGAAGAACCGGCAGTAGGCGTGGAAGTCGACCTCCACTCCCTCCACCGTGGTCCGGTTGAAGATCTTGGCCGGGCTCTCGACGGTCGCCCGGTCGCCCTCGACCCGCGCGTAGGCGGGGAAGACCCAGTGTTTGCTGTTGCCGGTCCGCGCCATCCACGTCTTCGTCGCCTCGACGTAGGCGTCGCCGCCGCGTCCGTCGTACCAGGTGGTCCTGACGTAGGCGTCGTCGTGGAAGCAGTCGCGCATCACGTCGAAGAGCCGCTGGTCGCGGGCGAAGCGTTCCCGCCGCACCAGGTCGAAGAGCTCGTCGCGGTCCAGGAGGGCGGCCGGCCGGTCGGTGTTCACCATGTCATCCCCTCGGGATAGCCGAGCACGGCCTTCACCTCGAGGTACTCCTCGAAGCCGAACCGCCCGAACTCGCGTCCGTTCCCGGACTGCTTGTAGCCGCCGAACGGCAGGCTGCGGTCGAACGGGGCGCCGTTGAGGTAGACGCGGCCCGCGCGGATGCGGTTGGCGACCCTGCGGGCGCGGTCGGGGTCCTTCGACTGTACGAAGCCCGCCAGCCCGTACGGCGTGTCGTTCGCGATCTCGACGGCCTCGTCCTCGGTCTCGTACAGCAGGATCGACAGCACGGGCCCGAAGATCTCCTCGCGCGCGATCCGCATCTGCGGCGTGACGTCGCCGAACACGGTCGGGCGGACGTAGAACCCCTTGTCGAGCCCGTCGGGACGCTCCGGGCCGCCGGCCACGAGCGTCGCGCCCTCGTCGATCCCCGACTGCACGAGCCCGGTGACCTTGTCCAGCTGCGCCTGGCTCACCACGGGGCCCATCGTGGTCGCAGGATCGAGCGGGTCGCCGAGACGGACCTCCTCGACCGCCCGCCGCGCGGCGGCGTACGCCTCGTCGCGCTGCGATCGGTGCACGAGCATCCGCGTGGGTGACTGGCAGTTCTGGCCGCCGTTGGTGTAGCACGCGTGCACCCCGGCGACGACCGCGGACGCAAGGTCCGCGTCGGGCAGGATGATGTTGGCCGACTTGCCGCCGAGTTCGAGCGCGACGCGCTTCACCGTGTCGGCCGCGAGCTTGGAGACCCTGATGCCGGCGCCGGTGGAGCCGGTGAGCGAGACCATGTCGATGCCGGGGTGCGCCGCGATGGCCTCACCGACCGTGGGGCCGTCCCCGTTGACGAGGTTGAACACGCCGGGCGGCAGTCCGGCGTCGTGGATGACCTCGGCGAGCACCATGGCGCTGAGCGGCGCGATCTCGCTCGGCTTGAGCACCACGGTGCAGCCGGTGGCGAGGGCGGGGGCCACCTTCGACGCGACCTGGTTGAGCGGCCAGTTCCACGGCGTGATGAGGCCGCAGACGCCGATCGGCTCACGCCGTACGATCCCGGCGCCGATCTCCTCCTCGAAGCGGTAGTCCGCGAGCACGCGGGCGGCCTCCTCGAAGTGGAACAGCGCCACCGTGGCCTGGCGCTGCGTCGCGAACGTGATCGGCGCCCCCATCTCGCGCGTCATCGTCCTGGCGATCTCGGGCAGCCGGGCACGGAAGCCGGAGATGATCCGCTGGAGGTACTCCAGCCGTTGCTCCACGCTGACCTGCGCGTACGTGGCGAAGGCCGCGCGCGCCGCCGCCACGGCGCGGTCGACGTCCTCGGCCGTCCCGAGGCTGATCTCCGCGAACGTCTCCTCGGTCGCGGGGTCGAGGACGCCCAGGGTCCGCGGCTCAGCGGGATCGACCCACGCGCCCCCGATGTAGAACTGGTGTCTAGTGGACACTCTCCAACCTCCTCATGGTGTCGCCGCGGTGAGCGGGACGTCGAGGCGCGAGCGGAGCTCGTGGAACGAGATCCCCCACGTCTCCCGGACGAGGACCGCGTCCCCGGTGATCTCGAACGTGGCGACGTCGGTGTAGACCCGGTCCACGCACCGCAGCGCGGTGAGCGGATACGTGCACTCCTTGACGAGTTTCGGCTCGCCGGCCCTGGTGAACAGCGACATCAGCACGTAGACCTGCTTGGCGCCCACGGCGAGGTCCATCGCTCCGCCGACCGCCGGGATCGCGCCGGGCTCGCCGGTGTGCCAGTTGGCGAGGTCGCCTGCTGCCGAGACCTGGTAGGCGCCGAGGACGCACAGGTCGAGGTGGCCGCCTCGCATCATGGCGAACGAGTCGGCGTGGTGGAAGTACGAGGCGCCGGGCAGCTCGGTCACCGGGAGCTTGCCGGCGTTGATCAGGTCGGGGTCGATCGCGTCGCCGGTCGCCGCCGGCCCCATGCCGAGCATGCCGTTCTCGGTGTGCAGGATGACCCCCGACTCCGGGGGGAGGTGGTCGCCGACGGTCGTGGGCTGGCCGATGCCGAGGTTGACGTACGCCCCGTGGGGGATGTCGCGCGCGAGCACCCGCGCCATCTCGTCCCGCCCGAGGGGGCCGCGGTCAACGTGCTGAGCGATCATGACGCCACCCGCACGATCCGGTCGACGTAGATGCCCGGGGTGACCACGACCTCGGGGTCCAGCGCTCCCGGCTCGACGACGTGCTTCACCTGCACGATGGTGGTCGTCGCGGCCGTCGCCATGACGGGTGCGAAGTTGCGCGCCGTCTTGCGGTAGACGAGATTCCCGAGGGTGTCCGCGGTGTGGGCGCTGATGAGCGCGACGTCGGCGGCGATGGGCAGCTCCAGGACGTACGTCCGGCCGTCGATCTCGCGGGTCTCCTTGCCCTCCGCGAGGAGGGTCCCGACCCCGGTACGGGTGTAGAACCCGCCGATCCCGGCTCCGGCGGCGCGCATGCGCTCGGCCAGGTTCCCCTGCGGCACGACCTCCAGCTCGATCCTCCCGCCGCGGTACAGCTCGTCGAAGACCCAGGAGTCCGTCTGCCGGGGGAACGAGCACAGGATCTTGCGCACCCGCCCGGCCGCGAGCAGCGCCGCGAGCCCGGTGTCCCCGTTGCCCGCGTTGTTCGACACGACGGTGAGATCCCGCGCTCCCTGCCGGATCAGCGCGTGGATCAGCTCGAACGGCAGGCCGGCCGTGCCGAAGCCGCCGACCAGCACCGTCGAGCCGTCGGCGATGCCGCTGACCGCCTCGTCGGCGGAGGTGCAGAGCAGCGTCATGCGACGTTCTCCAGCACGACCGCCAGGCCCTGACCCACGCCGATGCAGATGGCCGCCACGCCCCACCGTTCGCCGGACTCCACGAGCCGCGCCGCGAGGGTGCCGAGGATGCGCCCGCCCGAGGCGCCCAGCGGGTGCCCGATGGCGATCGCCCCGCCCTTGGCGTTGACGAGCTCGGTGTCCCGCAGCCCGAGCTTCAGCCAGGCGTCGACGCAGGCGATCGACTGGACGGCGAACGCCTCGTTCAGTTCGACGGCGCCGACGTCCTCCCAGGTGATGCCCGCCCGCTTGAGCGCGTCGCCGGCGGCCTCGACCGGGGCGTAGCCGAACTGCTGCGGCTCCAGCGCCGACCAGCCGCGACCGGCGATCCGCGCGATTGGGTCACGGCCGATGGCCGCGGCGGCGTTCGCCGAGCCCAGCAGGACCGCGCTCGCGCCGTCGTTCAGCGGTGAGGCGTTGCCGGCGGTGATCGTCCCGTCGGGCCGGAACGCCGGCTTCAGCTTGGCCAGCGCCTCGAGCGAGGTGCCGGGACGGATGCTCTCGTCCTGGGTCAGGTCGGCGCCGGGGACGGGCACCACGAGGTCGTCGTAGAAGCCCTTCGCCCACGCCTCCGCCGCGAGGCGGTGCGAGCGGGCGCCGAACTCGTCCTGCCGCTCGCGCGAGATCGAGAACTTCTCCCGCAACTGCTCGTTGCACTCGCCCAGCGAGACCGTCCACTCGGCGGGCATCCGCTCGTTCACCAGCCGCCAGCCGAGCGTCGTGGAGACGGCGGTGACGTCGCCCGCCGGGAACCGGCGCGACGGCTTCGGCAGGACCCACGGCGCCCGCGTCATCGACTCCACGCCGCCGGCGATCGCGATCTCCGCGTCACCGACCTCGATCATGCGGGAGGCCATCATGGCGGCGTCCAGCGACGAGCCGCAGAGCCGGTTCACCGTGGTGGCGGTCACCGAGACGGGCATGCCGGCCAGCAGCACGGCCATCCGGCCGACGTTGCGGTTGTCCTCGCCGGCGCCGTTGGCGTTGCCCCAGAACACGTCGCCGACCAGGCCGGGGTCCAGGCCCGGCGAGCGGTCGAGCAGTCCCTTCAGCGCGGTCGCGGCCAGATCGTCGGTCCTCGTGTCGGCCAGGGCTCCGTTGAACCGGCCGAACGGGGTCCTGACCGACGCGTACACGAATGAGCTGCTCATCGGAGCGTCTCCACTTCCTGCCCCATCTCAGGAGGCGTCCTTCGCTTGCTTGCGGATGTCGTCGTAGGAGAAGTCGTTGATGGCGGCGAGCAGGTCGGTCGTGTAGATCTCCGTGGCAGGGAACGCCTTGTCCACGAGCCCGGCGGACGCCATGAACTCCACCATCCCGGTCGCCGCCTTCGCGTCGATCCGGCCCCACTCGCCGTCCTCGACCCCCTGGTCGGCCAGCCGTACCTTGAGGATCTTGACCTGGGACGCCATCGCGTCCTTCTCCGGTCCGCTGCCCCGGGTCTCCGGGTGGAGCTTCCACAGGTCGCGGATCGCGGCCTCGGGGTTGGCCTGGGCGAAGGCGAAGCCCTTCGCGATGGCGCGGCCGAACCGCTCCAGGACGTCCTTCCGTTCGGCGATCGTCTTCCGCGTCGCCGCGAACCCGCCGCCCCAGATGCCGGCGGTCTGGGGCACCGGCAACGGGGTGAGCTGGATCCCGGAGTCCTCGACGATCGCGTACTGGGTGTCCCAGAGGGCCAGCGCGTCGACCTGGCCGCTCTTGATGGCGTTGATCTGCTGGGCGCCCGCGCCGATCGGCACCAGGCCGGCGGCGTTCTCGCTCATCCCGTTGAGCTCCATCGCGGTGCGGGCGAACGTCCCGCCCGAGCTGGCCACCGCGGTCACCCCGATCTTCCTGCCCTTCAGGTCCGCGACGCTCCGCACCGCCGAGCCCTGGGGCAGCTGCAGGCTGTAGATCCAGTGCGGGTAGTACGACGCGAAGTAGGCCAGGTCCAGGTTCTTGGCGTGACCGATCGCGACCGGCTCACCGGTCATGAGCGCCACGTCGGCGCCCCCGGCGGCCACCTGCTGCGCCGACTGCGTGCCGGAGGGGAACAGCTGGACCTCGACGTCGAGTCCCTCGTCCTTGAAGTAGCCCTCGGCCTCGGGGACCACCAGGGTGGTGTAGCCGGCGTTCCAGCTGGGCGCGCTCAGGGCGAAGGTGACTTTGTCGAGGCCGGCGCCGCCCGCCGGGTCGCCCCCCTCCCCACCGCATGCGCCCAGCGTGGCCACCATGAGGATTCCTGCGAACAGGCCGGTCAGGCTCTTGAGCCGTCTCGTCATCGTCGGTCTTTCCCATCAGAGCTCGTGTGCGTGTCGTGCCAGTGCGGGAGGACGTGCCGCCCGACGAGGTCGAGCGTGTGGCGGGCGACCTCCGGGGGCGTGCCGAGCGGGGCGACCCGCAGCTGTACGGACGTGACCCCCGCCCGTACGTACCGGTCGATCGTCGCGTCGATGTCGTCGGGCGTGCCCACCATGGGGAGCTCAAGCTCGGCAGGGCCGTCCGCACCCGTCCACAGGCCCCGTTCGGTGTAGTAGCCGGTCGCGGCCTTCAGGTGGCGCGCGGCGAGTTCGCGGGCGGTGGCGGCGTCCTCGTGGACGACGCAGAACCTGGTGGTGGCGACCGTTCCCGCTGTCTCGCCGCGCCCCGACCAGTAGGCGGCCGCCTGCTGGAACAGCAGGTCGTCGCAGTAGTTCGTCGCGCCGTAGAAGCCGTCGGCGAGCGTCGCGGCACGGCGGGCCGAGGCGGCCACCTTGCCGCCCACCAGGATTCGCGGCCCGCCGCGCCGCACCGGAGGCGGGACCGCCACCGGCGCGCCGGCACTCGGGTCGCCGGACCAGGCGTCGCGCAGCAGCTTCAGCGTGTCGTCGAAGGCGGCGCCGGCCGGGCCTGAGGGGGGCAGCCCGGCCCGGTGGGCGACCTCCGGGCCGCCGAGCCCGAGGCCGAGGGTGAGCTTCCCGCCGCACAGCTGGTCGAGCAGCGCGGCCTCGTACGCCAGCTTCTCCGGACTGTACGCGCGCAGGAGCAGCACCGCCGACCCCAGCGCCAGGGACGTCCGCCCGGCCAGATGCCCCAGGACCATCAGGACGGACGGAAGGTGGAACGGCTGAGCGGCCGCGTGATAGCTCTCACCCACCCACGCGGAGTCGAAACCGTGCCGCTCCGCGCGGGCGAGCAGCGTGACCGCGCGATCCACCTGCGGGCGGACCGGCTCCTGGGAGCTCAGATCGAGCGCGACCCCCAGCCGCATTCAGCCGGCGCTCTCTGCTTGCTTGACGACCTCGTCGTGGGAGAACTCGTTGAACGCCTTGAACATCGCGTCGGTGTAGATCTCCTTCGCCGGGAACTTCTTGATCAGTCCGGCCGAGGCCATGAAGTCGAGCGAACGGGTGAACGCCGCCTCGTCGATCCGGCCCAGCGTCTTGTCGTCGAAGCCCTGCCCGTCCAGGCGCACTTCAAGGACCTTGACTCCGTCGGCCAGCGCCTTCTCCTCCGGTTCCGACCCGCGGGTCTCCGGATAGAGCTTCCACAGGTCGCGGATCGCGGCCTCGGGATTGGCCTTGGCGAAGACGAACGCCTTGGCCACCGCACGCCCGAACCGTTCGAGGACGTCCTTCTTGGCCTCGAGGTTCTTGCGGCTCGTCGCGAAGCCGCCGCCCCACGCGTCCGCCGTCTCCTTGATCGGCAGCGGCGTCAGCGTGACGCCGGCGTTCCTGACGATCTGGTACTGGATGTCCCAGAGCGCCAGCGCGTCGACCTGGCCGCTCTTGATGGCGTTGATCTGCTGGGCGCCGGCGCCGATCGGCACCAGCGTGGCGCCGTTCTGGCCCAGCCCGTTGAGCTCCATCGCGGTACGGGCGAACGTCGCGCCGGAGCTCGCGACCGCCGAGACACCGATCTTCTTGCCCTTCAGGTCGGCGATGCTCCGCACGGCCGAACCGTCCGGCACCTGGAGGCTGTAGATCCACTTCGCCCAGTAGGAGCTGAAGTAGGCCAGGTCCAGGTCCTTGTCATGGCCGATGGCCACGGGCTCGACCGTCATGAGGCCGAGGTCGGCACCGCCGCCGGCGACCTGCTGCGCCGCCTGGGTGGCCGACGGGAACAGGTTGGTCGTGACCTTCAGACCCTCCTGCTCGTAGAAGCCCTCGGCCTCGACGACGGCCATGACCGCGTAGCCGGCGTTCCAGCTCGGGGACGCCATCGCGAACGTCACCGGCGTCAGCTCGCCGGACTCGGCCGAGTCCCCGGATCCGTTGTCGGAACCGCACGCGCTCAGCGTTACGACCGCGCACAAGACGGCGACCGCACCACTGACGACTTTCACCGCTCGTCCGGTCTTCACGATGGAACCTGCCTCTTACTGGTTGGGGAGGGGGTAGGTGTCTTCGTTGAGCACGCGGCCCGGCGTCAGGGAGAAGTCCAGACGCGGCGGGCAGAAGATGTCGATCAGCTGGTTGGTCCCCGGGCCGACGGCCTCGCTGGTGTGGATCATGGGCGGTGGGATCACGGCCACGGAAGGGCTGCCGCACTTCAGGTGCCGGTCCTCGCGCCACTCGCTGCGCCGCCTGGACCACGGGGTCCGCAGGTGGTGGACGTACTCTCCCTCCACGGCGAGCGAGCACTGCTCGAAGTCGTCGTGGTCGTGCGGCGAGAGGGTGTCCGGATCGCGCGGGCCGATCCTGGGTGCCAGGAAGTTGATCATGAAGGTGCTGCACCGCACGATCTGGCCCGGGCGGATGGCGTCCTGCGTCACCTGAAGGTCGGCCAGCCGGTAGGCCCGGATGCGGTAACCCTCGGGCGGGTCGGGCCACGGCTCGAACGGCTTGGTGTTCGGGTGCGGATCGGCGTACGCGTCCCGGTTGCGCGCCTTGTCCAGCAGGTCGGCGGACCGGGAGCTGAACAGCCGTACGACGGTGCAGTCGTCGACGCCGACGATCGCACTGCTGCCGGGCGGGACCATCACCACGGCCTTGCCCGAGACCGACTCGGACTCCCGCGACGCACGGATGACGACGCTGCACTCCTCGTAGGGGAGGATCGCGACGTACTCGTCCGGCTGGTCATCGCGATCCAGCACGTCGCCGGCGACCAGCGTCGTGTAGGCGAGGACGAAGTTGTGCCCGCGGAAGTACCACGTCGACGATCCGGCAGGGGTCGTCTCGTCGGGATCGCCCGTGCCGAGGTCTGAGAACTCCACGTCGGGTGGGGTGGCCAAGGTGGTCATCGTCTGCCTCATCTGTCGTAGGGGGTGTGGTCGCTCAGTCGTCCAGGCCGAGCAGGAAGGCCGGGTTGTCGCAGAAGATCTGCCGCAGCGACCTCTCGTCCAGGCCGAGGTCCAGCAGCGCGGTCGCGACACGGATGTAGGAGTCCACCGGCAGCGGCCGGTCCTTCTGGCCGAGGTCGGAGGCCATCACGGTGTGCTCGGGGCCGATCTTCTCGATCCAGTCGAGGAGGAGCCTCGGGTCCCACTTCTTGGTCCCCTCGGGGTCGTAGAAGCCGGTCTCGTGCTCGACGAACGCCCCGTAGCCGACCAGCTCGCGGCACTTCGCCTCGTCCGCGCCGATGACGTAGTCGGGATGGTTGAGCAGCATCCTGGTGACGCCCTTGTCCTTGGCCGCGGCGAACAGCTGGGTGATCGACTCGGTCTCCATGTGCCCGCCGGTCACCATCGCGCCGGTCTCCTTGACCAGGTCGAGCACCTCGTAGACCTCGGGGATGAGCTCGCCGTTCTCCTGGTGGATGTCGACCCTGGACGACGGCACCTCGACGCTGGCCGTGGGGAAGCCGACGCCCTCCGGATGGCATTCGATGTGCCGGCCGGCCGAGAACGTCGGGAACCACACGGCCTTGCCCCCCATGCGCAGGCACATGGCCACCGCCTGGGGGTTGATGCCGCCGATCATGCTGTTCAGGGTGATGCCGCCGAAGACCGGGGTCTTGATCGTGGACAGCCGGTCGCTCATCGCGAGCAGGTCCATGACCGTGTTGTGGTGGTGGGACTTCACCAGCACGCCGCGCATGCCGAGCCGCTCGCCGTCCTTACCGGCCTCGGCGTGGTCGATCCGTCGGGGGAACGGGTTGGGGCCGGAATGACAGTGCAGGTCAACGCAGCCGTCGAGCAGCTTGATGATGGCGGGGGAGTCAGTCATGAAGTCTCCGGGGGTCGGCGGAAGTTCACATCACCGTTCGCATCACAGACTGAAAGTTCGCTATCCGGTCTGTCAATAGGGTGCGTACCGAAACACTTACCCGAAACACCTGGAAAACCTTGCAGCAATCGCGAGGGCGTGCATAACCTCTGTCCGTACTGCGAACTACGAGAACTCTCTACGGACATCAACGCAACGGGGTGGGGGCCGATGACGGAGCGCCAGGACGACAGACAGGTGACTGCCCGCGAGCAGGACATCCAGGCGGTGAGCCGGACCGCGCAGATCCTCGGACTGTTCGGCCCTGAGACACCTGAGCTCTCCGTCGCGGAGGCCACCCGCCGGCTCGGCCTCAACCGGACCACGGTGCACCGCTACTTCAGCTCGATGATCGGTTGCGGCCTGCTGGAGCGCGTGGAGGAGTCCGCACTCGTCCGTCCAGGGCGGTCGATCCTGCAGCTCGGCAGCTTCGCGCTGGGCCGCCAGCGCATCATGCAGATGGCGCCGGCCCACATGCGCGAGCTCGTCCGCGAGATCAAGGTCAGCACCGTGCTGTCGCTGTGGGGCACCTCAGGGCCGGTGGTCTCGCTGGTGGAGGAGGCCGAGCACCCCACCCTCGTGACGGTGCGCGTGGGCTCGCAGCTCGCGCTGGACTCCTCGCAGGCCAAGGTCTTCCTGGCCTACCTCCCCGACCAGTTCAACGCCGACCGGCTCACCGGCAGCCTCCCCGAGCCCCAGCGCACCGAGACGCGCCGGCGCATAGAGGAGATCCGGCGGGCCGGCATGAGCAGCCACGTCAACCACCGCGGCATCTGCGTCGTCGCGGCGCCGGTGTTCGCGGCGACCGGGATCTGCGCCACGATCGCGGCCGTCGGCACCGAGCGGATGCTGCCGGCGGCGCTGGACTCCCGGGAGGCCACGGCGTTGAAGGCCGTCTGCAAGCGACTGACCAAGGAGATGGGCGGCACGTGGCCCGAGGGGGCCGGCTGATCGCTGCCGGCACGACGACCGAGGCGCGGGCAGCCTGCGCTCGAACCAGGTGAGGAATGACAGACATGCCGACCAGTACCGACACCGACCACGTGATCCGCCTGGACTCGGTGTCCATGCTCTACCCGACGAAGTCCGGCGGGACCGTCCAGGCTCTCGACGACGTCTCCCTCAGCGTCCGCGCCGGTGAGTTCATCTCCATCGTCGGCCCCAGCGGCTGCGGCAAGAGCACGCTGCTGCGGATCATCATGGGGCTGTCCCGCCAGACCTCGGGACAGGTCACCTTCGGGCCGTCGGACGACACCCACCGCAACCAGCTCGGGATGGTCTTCCAGCAGCCGCTGCTGCTGCCCTGGCGTACCGTGCGGAAGAACCTGCTGACCTCGCCTGACCTGCACCAGCGCCGGGACGCCGGCACCCACGCGAAGGCCGACGAGCTGCTGGTGATGCTCGGCCTGGAGGAGTTCGGCGACCGGTACCCCAACGAGCTGTCCGGCGGGATGCAGCAGCGGGTCGGGATCGGCCGCGCCCTCATGCACGACCCGCGCATCCTGCTCATGGACGAGCCGTTCGGCGCCCTCGACGCGATGACCCGCGACCAGATGGGACTGGACCTGCTGAAGATCTGGGACCAGGACCGCAAGACCGTGCTGTTCGTGACGCACAGCATCCCCGAGGCGGTGCTCCTCGCCGACCGCGTCGTGGTCATGACACCGCGGCCCGGCCGGTTGGCGGACGTCGTCGAGGTCGCGCTGCCTCGGCCACGGCGGCTCGAGAACATCAACACGCCCGAGTTCGGAGAGATCGTCCTGAAGATCCGCAAGCTGCTCGACTCCGAGCACAGCGCCCACTAGGAGCACTGATGTCCACCAACACCAAGCGCCACGCAGCCGGCCGAGAGGCGCTCGCCGTCCCGGACGGCGAGACCGGGCCGGTGGAGGCGCCCACGAGCCCGGACGCCCCGGTCCGCGCCCGGCGCCGCCGACTGCCGGAGATCACCTACAGCGTGCTGGTGTTCATCGGGCTGCTGGTGGTCTGGCAGGCCGTCGTGGAGATCCTCGACGTCTCCGACATCCTCGTCCCCGCACCCACGGCCGTCGCCGCCTCCCTGGTCGAAGGCTTCCAGGACGGCAGCCTGGTCACCCACTCGCTCGTCACCCTCAAGGAGATCCTGATCGGGTTCGGCATCGCGGTCGGCTCCGCGCTGGTCTCCGCCGTGCTCATCACCCAGTTCAGGACGGTGGAACGGGTGCTCTTCCCGCTGCTCATCCTGACCCAGACCATCCCCAAGGTCGCCATGGCGCCGCTGCTGATCGTCTGGTTCGGCATCGGGATCAGCTCGAAGGTGCTGACCGTGGCCCTCATCGCGTTCTTCCCCCTCCTCATCAACGCGATCCTGGGATTCCGGTCCGCCGCCTACGAGCAGGTCGAGATGCTCAGGTCCTTCGGGGCGTCCCGCATGCAGGTCATGCGGCACCTGCAGATCCCCTCGGCGCTGCCGCACATCTTCGCGGGACTGGAGGTCGCCGTCATCCTGTCCGTGACCGGCGCCGTGGTCGCGGAGTTCGTGGGCAGCTCGGAAGGTCT
Source organism: Nonomuraea salmonea (assembly GCF_042428605.1). Taxonomy (NCBI): domain Bacteria; kingdom Bacillati; phylum Actinomycetota; class Actinomycetes; order Streptosporangiales; family Streptosporangiaceae; genus Nonomuraea; species Nonomuraea salmonea. The sequence goes on along the minus strand of NZ_JBHMCF010000038.1, from coordinate 26,450 downwards.
GGGCTACCTGATCCAGGCGACCAACTTCACCCTGGACGTGGCCAGGACCTTCGCGGTGATCGTCGTGCTGTCGGCCGTCGGCATCGCCCTGCACGCGGTCGTCGTACAGCTCGGCAAGTGGCTGGTCTTCTGGACCTCCACCCCCAACCAGACCGCCGGCGAGGTCTGAGCCGATGACACGGATGCGCGACGGAATCAACGGCGGCACGCTCGGGACCTGGATCAAGCTCGCCAGCCCCGAGAGCGTCGAGATCATGGCGTACGCGGGCTTCGACTTCGTGGTCATCGACCTCGAGCACACGACACTCGACCTGGGCGCCGCCTCCACCCACATCGCGACGGCCCGAGCCCTCGGGGTGGACCCGCTCGTCAGGGTGCCCGACCACGGACTCAGCGTGATCCAGCGGGTCCTCGACGCTGGCGCGGCCGGTGTGCTCGTGCCGCACGTCGACACGGTGGAGCAGGCCCGGGCGGTCGTACGGGCCACCCGCTTCCCGCCGCGCGGCGACCGCGGGTCAGGCGGCACCAGCCGAGCGGGCCGCTGGGGGCTGCTGCCCCGCGCGGACTACCTCAGCGCGCCGGTTCTGTGCGTCGTCCAGCTCGAAAGCGAGGCGGCGATGAAGAACGCCGGGGAGATCCTGGCCCTCGACGGCGTCGGTGCCGCGCTGGTCGGGACGGCCGACCTGTCGATGTCGATGGGCGTCGCGGCGGGCGGCGACGAGGTGGACCGGCTCGTCACCTCCGCGCTGGAGGCCGCCGCCGCGGCAGGCATCCCCATCGGCACCGCGTCCGCCACGAGCGACCAGGCCAGGGCCGCCCTGGCCAGGGGCTACGACTACGTGGTGGTCAGCAACGACACCTCGATCCTCGCCGCCGGCAGCCGGGCGATCGTGAACGCGATGAAACTCGCAGAGGGAGTCGCCCGATGAGCGCACCGCGCGTCGCCATCGTGACAGGTTCGAGCTCCGGGATCGGCGAAGGGATCGCCCGCGGGCTCGCGGCCGACGGCTTCACCGTCGTGGTGAACTCGGCCACCTCGGTCGACGCCGGTGAGCGCCTCGCGGCCGAGTTCCCCGGAGCGAGCTACGTCCAGGCCGACGTCGCCGATCCCGCCGACGCCGTACGCCTGGTGGAGACGGCCGTGCAGCGGCACGGCCGGCTCGACCTGCTGGTGAACAACGCCGGCGTCGCGCGCCCCGTCCCGCACGCCGACCTGGAGGCGATCACCGCCGACGACTGGCACCGGATCCTCGGCGTCAACGTCGTCGGGACGTGGCAGGTCTCCGTCGCCGCCGTGAAGGTGATGGAACCCGGCAGCCAGATCATCAACATCACCTCGGTGGGCGGCTCGCGCCCCCTCGGCAGCTCGATCCCCTACGCCGTCAGCAAGGCCGCCCTCGACCACCTGACGAGACTGCTGGCCAAGGCCGTAGGCCCGGACGTCCGCGTGAACGCCATCGCCCCCGGGCCCCTCCAAACCCGCCTCACCTCGGCCGGCCTCGCTCAACGGGCGTCCCGCACCGCGGCGATGACCCCACTGGGCCGCCTCGGCCAACCCTCCGACATCGCAGCCATGATCCTGGCCCTGACCAAGATCCCCTTCGTCACCGGCGAGGTGATCAACGTCGACGGCGGCATCAACCTCTTCACCCACATGGACGCCCCCCGCGACACCGCCCCCTGACAGCAGCCGAAGAGGGGAGAAGTGCGGATGCTTTCGGGCCACGGATCGACAGCGCGCCTTGGACAGCATCAGGAACCGCCTACAACCTGCGGTGATACGTGAGGCGTATTACCTGTTCCGACAGTTTCATTGGACGGGCGGGTGGCCGTGAACGCATGGTTGATCCGTGAAAGCCGGGCCCGGCGGGCATCGCCGGCCGGCTTGCCGCGCGGCCGGAACTCTCCGGCCGGGCGATGACACCCGTTCACGGAGAAACCCAAGATCATGCAATCAGACACGGCTCGCCAGGACGACGTCCAGCCGTTGCACATTGACATCCCGGACAGCGCGCTGGCCGATTTGAGAGACCGGCTGGCCCGGGTACGCCTGCCCGACCCCGAGACCGTGCCGGACGCCGGCCAGGGCGTGCAGGTCGGCCGGCTGCGGGAGCTCCTGCACCACTGGGCCACCGGCTACGACTGGCGCAAGATCGAGCGGCACCTCAACGACCTCGGCCAGTTCCGCACGACGATCGACGGCCTCGGCATCCACTTCACGCACGTCCGCTCACCGCACCGCAACGCGACACCCCTGTTGCTGCTGCACGGCTGGCCTGGATCGTTCCTGGAGTTCCTGAAGGTGATCGGCCCGCTCACCGATCCGGTCGCGCACGGCGGGGACGCGCGGGACGCCTTCCACGTCGTCATCCCGTCCATGCCCGGCTACGGGTTCTCGGACATCCCCAGCGCCGAGGGCTGGACGCCGGACCGGATCGCCGCCGCGTACGCGGTGCTGATGCGGCGCCTGGGCTACGACTCCTACCTGGCGCAGGGCGGCGACTGGGGCGGCGTGGTGGCCACCCGCATGGGCAGGCAGCGCCCTGACGGCCTGCGCGCCGTCCACCTCAACTTCCCCGAGTTCCTCGCCCTGCCGCCGGTCGGCGACGAGCCGACCCCGGAAGAGGCCGCGGCCCTGGCTCAGGGCGAGGTGTTCGCGCACGTCCACTCCGGCTACCACCTGCTGCAGCGCACCCGGCCGCAAACCATCGGCTACGCCCTGACCGATTCCCCGGCCGGTCAGGCCGCCTGGATCTACGAGAAGTTCCTCGACTGGGCCGCCCCCGGAGCCTTCACCCTGGACGAGATGCTCGACCACATCTCCCTGTACTGGCTGACCGGCACCGCCGCCTCGTCCGCCCGCCTGTACTGGGAGTACGCCCAGGAGCCGCTCGGGCTGACCGAGCTCGACCTGCCGGTGGGCGTGAGCGTCTTCCCCGACGAGCTGACCCGCACCCCGCGCATCTGGGCCGAACGCGCCTACCACGACCTGCGCTACTTCAACGACGACATTCCCGCCGGCGGCCACTTCGCGGCGTTCGAGCAGCCCGGCCTGTTCGTCGACGAGGTACGCGCGTTCGCCCGGGCGATCGAGGTGGCCGCATGAGATGGGTCACCTACCGGTCGTCCGACGGGTCGGAGCGGTGCGGGCTGGTGCAGGGAGGCAAGATCCTCGGCCACACCCCGGGCATGACCTTGCTGGACGTGCTGCGCTCCGGTGAGGGCCTGGAGGCCGCCGCCGCCCTGGTGACGTCGAACCCGGCCGAGATCGTGGACCTGGCCTGGGCGGACATCCTGGCGCCGATCCCGGTGCCGCCGTCGGTCCGCGATTTCGCCGCCTTCGAACGGCACGTCGCGGGCGCCGCCGGCGGCACGGTCAGCCCGGTCTGGTACGAGGAGCCCATCTTCCACTTCTCGAACCCGGCCGCGATCCGGGGCCCGCGCGACGACGTGCCCGTACCGCCGGGGACGACGGCGTGGGACTACGAGGTCGAGGTCGCCGCCGTGATCGCCGACGACTGCTCCGACCTGGACCCGGCCACGGCCGAGAGCCACATCGCCGGCTACCTCGTCTACTGCGACTGGAGCGCGCGCGACCTCTCCGCCCGGGAGATGGGCTTCGTCTTCGGCCCCTCCAAGAGCAAGGACAGCGCGACCAGCCTCGGCCCGTACCTCGTCACGCCCGACGAACTGGAGCCCCACCGCTCGGGCAAGGGCTACACGCTCACGATGGACGGCTACGTCAACGGCGAGCCGTACGGAGGCGGCACCTGGGACGAGATCCACTGGTCGTTCGGCGAGCTGCTGGCGCACGCGTCGCGGGACACCACGCTGCGGGCCGGCGACATCATCGCCAGCGGTCCCGTCGGCACCGGTTGCATCCTGGAGCTGGCCGGGCGGCGCGACTACCTGACGCCGGGCGACACCGTCCGGGTCGAGGTCGAGCGGCTCGGCGCGGTGGAGGCGCGGATCGTCGCCAAGGGCGACAGGCTCGTACCGGAGATGATGATCTCGCGGAGCGTCCTGATCGCCGCTCCCGCCGCGGCCGTGTTCGACGTGATCGCGGATCCGCGCCGGCACGGCCACTTCGACGGGTCAGGCACGGTCGCCGACACGATCACCGGCCCCGCCCGCCTCACCCTGGGCGCCGAGTTCAGCGTCTCGATGGTGCTGTACGACGTGCCGTACGAGGTGACGAACACCGTCGTCGAGTACGAGGAGAACCGCCGCATCGCCTGGGCGCACCCGGGCCGGCACCGCTGGCGCTACGAGCTGGCGGAGGTCGAGGGCGGCACGCTGGTCACCGAGACCTGCGACTTCACCACCTCGCCATGGGGAGAGCGCGTCGCGGGATCCGCCTGGGGCCGGCGGGACGCCGAGGCCATCGAGCAGACCCTGCCGCGGCTCAAAGCGCTGATCGAGGACGGCGCCTGAAGCCGTCCCGGCGAGCCCTGACCTGACCACAGAAAGGATCTTTGTGCACATCGGCATCGGACTTCCGAACCAGGTGCGCCACGTCACCGCCTCGATCATTCCACGCTGGGCGGCCCGGGCTGAGGAAGCCGGCTTCTCCACCCTCGCCACGACCGGGCGTTACGCGTACCCGAGCGTGAGCGACACCGTCGCGCTCGCGGCCGCGGCGGGGGCGACCACCACGATCGGCCTGCTCAGCGCGGTTCTGCTGGCCCCGACCTGGCCCGGCGCCCTGCTGGCCAAGGAGATCGCGGGCATCGACGGCGTCTCCGGCGGCCGTCTCACCCTCGGGGTCGGCGTCGGGTCACGCGCGGACGAGTTCACCGTCCCCGGACACGGCCTGCACGGTCGGGGCGCACGATTGGAAGCCGACCTGGCGACCTACCGCGAGATCTGGGGCGGCGCACCGGTCGGCAACGGACCGAACCCGGCCGTGCCATCGGGCACCCGGCAGGTCCCCATGCTGTTCGGCGGATACTCCGCTCGCGCGCTGGACCGCATGGTGCGCTGGGGCGAGGGCTACATCGGTGGCTCCCTGCCGCCCGCCATGACGGCGCCCAGCTTCGAGGCGGCGAAACGGGCCTGGCGGGAGGCGGGCCGCCAGGGCGCCCCGAAACTCGTCGTGCTCTGCTACTTCGCGCTGGGCGACACCGAGACCGGACGGGCGAACATCCATGACTTCTACCGCCTGGCCCCCAAGGACATCGCCACCAACGCGGTGCTCTGCACCACCCCGAAAATGATCAAAGAGTCCGTCGCGGCCTACACCGACCTCGGCCTCGACGAGATCATCTTCGTCCCCGCCACAGACGACCTCGACGAGATCGCCCGCCTCGCCGACCTCGTCACCTGAACGGAGCGCGACGAGCGAAGAAGTCGCAGGTCGCGACCGCCACTTCTGCGTTCAGCTGGCGGGGGCCGGATCGCCGATGCGGACATGCAGGTTCGTCAGCACGCGGAATTTCCAGCCGTGCAGGTCATGCGGCCGTCCGGGGTCCAGGGAGAGCCGGGGGTGTTGCTGGAGCAGCACCTCCAGCAGGGCCGCGATGATGCCGCCGACGACCGGGGCGGCGAGGCAGGCGTGGCGGGAGTATCCGAGACCCAGGTGCGGGAAGGGGTCCCGGTTGATGTCGAAGGTGTCGGGGTCGGTGAAGACGCTCTCGTCCCGGCCTGCCGAGGCGATGACCGCCATGACGGTCGCTCCGGCGGGGATGATCTGTCCCGCGAGGAGCACGTCTCTGGTCGTGCGGCGGGTGAGCGCGCCGTTCGGCGACAGCCAGCGCAGCGTTTCGTGGACGGCCTTGCGGATCAGGCGCGGGTCGTCGCGTACGGCCTGCATCTGAACGGGGTGCTGGAGCAGCGCGAGCAGCGTGAGCCCGGCGCCGGCCGCCGGTTCCAGGAACGCCGAGAGGATCTCGATGAAGGTGGGCAGGACGTTCTCGGCGGATCGGACGGTATCGGGCGGGCAGCCGCTGTGGAGCAGCTGTGACAGGACCGAGCCGTCGGGCCGGTCGGCGGCCTTCCTGGCGCAGGGCTCGATCGTCTGGCGGATCTCGGTGGCGGCGGCCAACGCCCGTTCGTGTACGCCCGGATCCGCCATGAAGTTGCTCATCCCGGCGCTGAGGTGGCGGGCCCAGCGGATGAGCGTGCCGGTGTCCACGTCCGGCAGGCCGAGGAAACGGGCGAGGGCGGTGCTCGCGGCGGGTTCGAAGTAGCCGGACATCAGCTCGTCCCGGCTGCTGAGCCCGCCGGCGTACGGCCGTGCGGCCTCGCGGGTGAGTGTCGCGACCTGCTCGACGCGTTCGTGGGCGAATCGCGTGTCGACGGCGGCTCGCAGATCGGCGTGGGCGTCGCCCTCGGCCCTGAGCACGGACCCTTCCCCGAAGATCTGCGTGGCCAGCGAGGGGAAGGCGCTGGTGAACGACTCGTAGGCACTGAGGACCTGGCGCACGTCATCCCATCGGGTGACCATCCACAGGTCGAGCTTCGGCAGCAGGACGACCGGCGCTTCGCGGCGCAGCCTGGCGAAGATCGGATAGGGGTCACCGCCGAGCTGGTCGAAGGTGATGGACGCCGCGAAGTCGTTCATCGACGTCACCCGCCCGTCGGCACACCCGGCTGCTCGGCGGCCGCCTCGTCGCCGCCGAGGCGGGGGCGCGGAACCGGATTGCCGCGCAGGTACTCGACCTCGGTGCGGAGGTTCGCCAGCAGTTTGGCGGCGGTGTCCTGGCTGAAGCCGTTGCGGATGACGAAGCGGATGACGGCTATGTGCTCCAGGTCAGGCGGCAGGTAGTACGTCGGGGCCTGCCAGCCGTGCATCTTCAGCCGGGCGGCCAGGTCGAAGACGGTGAAACCGTCGAAGCCGGGGGCGGTCCGCACGGCGAGCACCGGGAGTTCGGAGCCGTCGGCGATGAGGGAGAGCTCGGGGAGTTTCGCGATCTCCTGCCCGAGGTAGGTCGCCACGTCCCGGCAGGTCTGCTGGACGGCCTGGTAGCCCTCGAAGCCGAGCCGCAGGAAGTTGTAGTACTGCGCGACGACCGGGGCGCCGGAGCGGGAGAAGTTGAGCGTGAAGGTGTCCATGTTGCCGCCGAGCAGGTCGCAGGAGAGCACCAGGTCCTGCGGCAGGGCGTCCGGCTCCTGCCAGACGATCCAGCCGACGCCGGGGTAGACCAGGCCGAACTTGTGCCCCGATGTGTTGATCGACTGCACCCGGGGGAGCCGGAAGTCCCACACCATGTCGGGCTCCAGGAACGGGGTGATGAAGCCGCCCACGGCCGCGTCCACGTGCAGCGGTATTCTCAGCCCGCGCTCGGCCTCCAGCCGGTCCAGCTCGGCCGACATCTGCTCGATCGGGTCGTACTTGCCGCATTGCGTGGAGCCGAGCACGCCGATGACGCCGATGGTGTTGTCGTCACAGAACTCGCCGAGCCGGGCCGGGTTCAAGGTGAAGGCCGGCTCCTCGATCGGTATCCAGCGCGGCTCGACGTCCCAGTACTGGCAGAACTTCGGCCAGCAGGTGTGGACGGCGGTGCCCATCACGAGGTTGGGGTTGGTGGTGGGCAGTCCGGCCGCCCTGCGCCGCTCGCGCCATTGGAACTTCATCGCCAGCGCGCCGAGCATGGCCGCCTCGCTGGAGCCGCCCGTGGAGCAGCCGACGCTGGCGCCGTTCGGGTCGCCCCACAGGTGATCGAGCATGTTGACGCAGCGCGCCTCGATGTCGGCCGTCTGCGGGTACTGGTCGTGGTCGACGAGGTTGCGGTCGAGGGTTTCCGCGATGAGTTCGCGGGCCTGGGGCTCCATCCAGGTCGTGCAGAAGGTGGCCAGGTTGAGCCGGGCGTTGCCGTCGAGGAGGAGTTCGTCGCGGATGAGCGCCTGGGCCGCTGTGGGACTCATCGGGCCGGCCGGCATCTTGAACCGCGGCACGCCGCCTTCCGGCACCAGCCCGTTGTAAAGAGGGTTGACATCGAGTGATTCTTGCCACCGGTCGGATTCGACTCGTCTGAGCATGAGCTTCACCCTTCGAAGGAGCTTTGCCGCGTTCATCACTCACGGTAGGCAGATCTTTACGACGAGTCAATGCTGTGATTGCAGCGTCTCTCGTGGCGGACGCGTCGAATTTCGTCTTCCCGACACTATGTTGGTATCTTGCCGACGACGCGTCGGTAAATAGCGGCGCCGGTTCCGTGAAATCCCCTCCTGTGAAGGAGTGCCATGTTCCTGGCCTGGCGCGAGCTGGTTTTCGCCCGCGCACGTTTCGGCCTGATGGGCGGAGTCGTAGCCCTCATCGCCATCCTCGTCGTCCTGCTGTCCGGCCTGTCTTCCGGGCTCGTCAACGACGGCGTCTCCGGGCTCCAACGGTTGCCCGTCACCGCGTTCGCCTTCGCCGAGGGCACCCAGACCGACTCCGCCTTCTCCCGCAGCACCGTCAACGTGAGCCAGGCCGAGACCTGGAAGAGCCGCGACGACGTCGGCGACGCCGCGCCGTTCGGCATCACGCTGGTCAACGCCAAGGCCACGACAGAAGCCGGCGCCCAGGTGCCGATCGACCTGGCCCTGTTCGGCGTCGAGCCCGGTTCGTTCCTCAAGCCCGCCGTCTCCGCCGGCGCCGGGCTGGGCGACCTCGACGGGATCGTGGTCAGCCAGACCGTCCTGGACGAGGGCCTGGCGATCGGCGACACCGTCGTCATCAACCGCCTGGGCACCCAGCTCAAGATCGTCGGAACCACGGGCGACCAGCGCACCTTCGGGCACGTCGACGTGGCGTACCTGCCGTTGCGCTCCTGGCAGCAGGTGCACGCCGGCGCCGGGGCGGGCGACGAGCCGCGTGCCGAAGCATACGAAGAGGCCACGGCCATCGCCCTGCGCGCACGGGACGGCGACCAGATCGACCTGACCGGCGGCGACGCGGCGGCGGGCACCGCGAGCATGACGCTCGAGGAGTCCTTCGGAGCCTCGCCCGGCTACACCGCCGAGATCTCCACGCTCACGCTCATCCAGGTCTTCCTGTACGCCATCTCCGCGCTCGTCGTCGGAACGTTCTTCACCGTGTGGACGATCCAGCGCAAGCACGAGCTCGCCGTCGTACGGGCCATGGGCGCCTCCACCGGCTACCTCATGCGGGACACGATGATCCAGGCGACCGTCATCCTGGCCGTGTCCACCGCCGTGGGCTTCCTGATAGGGGTCGGCGGCGGCGCGATGCTCGCCACCACGCCCATGCCGTTCGCCCTGGAAGCAGGCCCGCTCGTCTTCGCCGCCCTGCTCCTCGTCGGCCTCGGCCTCGCCGGTGCCGCGGCGGCCGTGGGCCGCATCGTCCGAGTCGACCCGCTCGTAGCCCTGGGAGGGCAACGATGACCACTCGTTCCACGTCCCGGCGTCCTGACGCCCGCCCGGCCGGCGCTCATGAGCGCGGCGGTCTGCTGGTGGAGGGCGTCACCCTGTCCCTCGGCGACGGCGACGCCACGGTCACCGCGCTCGACGACGTCGACCTCGACGTGGCGGCCGGCGAGTTCGTCGCCGTCGTGGGGCCGTCGGGGTCCGGCAAGTCGAGCCTGCTCGCCGTCGCCGGCGCGCTCACCACACCCGACACCGGCAGGGTCCTGCTCGACGGCGTCGACATCACCAGGGCGAGCCCGCGAGAGAAGGCGCGGCACCGACGCGAACGGATCGGGTTCGTCTTCCAGTCCGGCAACCTCATCCCGGCCCTCACCGCGCTCGACCAGCTCCGTTTCGCGCTCGATGTAGCGGGCAAACGCGCAGGTGGCGGTCACGACCCGCGAGAACTGCTCGACCGGGTCGGCATGGGACACCGCGCCGGGCACCGCCCCCACCAGCTGTCCGGCGGCGAGCGGCAGCGCGTGGGGATCGCCCGCGCGCTGGTCACCCGCCCGGCCGTGCTCCTGGTGGACGAGCCGACCGCCGCGCTCGACCGTGCCCGCAGCGACGATATCGTGACGCTGCTGGCGCATGAGGCGCACGAGTTCGCCGTCGCGACGGTCATGGTCACCCACGATCACGAGGTGCTGCACCACTGCGATCGTGTCCTGTCGATGGTGGATGGGAGACTGTCGGAGTAGGCCGACCATGGGTGGAGGAGGGCAGGTGCCGCGCATTCAAGCCCCTACTGTCGCCGAGCATCGGGCCGCCCAGCGCCGGGCGCTGCTCGACGCGGCCAGGGAGATCCTCGCGGAGACCGGCCGGCCCCCGACGCTGACCCGGGTCGCGGCCCGCGCCGGGCTTGCCAGGCCCAGCCTCTACCAATACTTCCGGTCGCCGGCAGACCTGCTCAACGCGGTGGTGGAAGACGTCTTCCCCCGCTGGTCGGCCAGGGTGGCCGCGGCGATGGACGCCGCGGCCACCCCTGCCGACGGCGTACTCGCCTACGTGCTGACCAATTTCGAGCTCATCACCGAGGGCGAGCACGCGCTGGCCACCGTCCTCGCCGAGGTCGTGCCGGGCGACACCATCGCCGAGCAGAGCCGTGCCATGCACGCGCAGCTCCTGGAGCCCCTCGTGGAGACGCTGCGCCTCCTCGGAGATCCCGCGGCGCCGGAGACGGCGGAAATGATCAACGCCATCGTCTTCGCCGGCTCCCGGCTGATCGAGTCCGGCACTGACCTGCAGACCGTCTGGGGGTCCGCACGGGGTCTGCTGGAGCCGTTCGTCCGCGCCGCGGACCAGACGACGCCCTGAGCACACCGCCGGAGGTGCGTCGCAGGGGCGGAACCATCTTGCCGACATAGCGTCGGTAAGATGGCGGCACCGGCAGGCTCAGTTCTCGGAGGAACGCCATGTACGTCGTTCACAACCGCATCGAAGTCACTCCCGAACAGGCCGCCTCTTTCGAGGAGACCTTCAGCGCCGGCATGCGCGCGACGCTCGCCGGGGTGCCCGGACTGCGGCGCAGCCTGCTGATGCGCCCGGCCAAGCCCGGTGACCCGTACGTGTCGACCATGGAGTTCGACTCGGCCGAGGATTTCCGCGCCTGGATGAAGTCCGACTCCTTCAAGGCCGCTCACTCCGACGTCGACGCGCCCGGCATGCAGGCCCCCTCAGCGATCGAACTGTTCGATGTCCTGGAGGACTTCTCAGCCTGAACCATGCCCTGGCGGCTCTCCGACGGGGTCCGGCAGGGCTCGTCTCAGCTCGCCGGCGTAGGCGAGGGCTGGGAGGTGAACCCGAGTTCCTGAGAGATCAGCGCCGAGGTCTCCAGCAGGAGCGGAAGTTTCTCCTTGAGCTGCTCCAAAGTGGCGATCACCTCGATCGCGGTCACGGAGACGGCCGCGATGACCTGTCCGCGCGAGTCCCTGATCGGCACGGCGACGCACCTGGCATAGGAGTCGTGCTCGCCGTCGTCGACGGCCCAGCCGCGTTCGGCGACGCGGGTGAGCTCGGCATCGAGGGATTCGCGATCGGCGAGGGTGGTGCTGGTGTACCGCTCGAAGGTGACGTGCGAGAGCAGGCGGTCGCGTTCCTCCTGGGAGAGGTGGGCGAGGATCACCTTGCCCACGGCGCTCGCGTGGATCGAGACGGCGCGGCCGATCCGTGACGGCAGCTTCACCGCGTCGAACGCGGGGCTGTCCACCTTGTCGACATAGATGATCTCGTCGCCGGTCAGCTGTGCCAGGTGCACGGTATGGCCCGTCTGCCGCTGCAGCGCGCGCAGGTGCGGGGACGCGAACTGACGTAGGTCCATGGAGCCGAGCGCGAGCTCCGACAGCTCGATGAGCCCGCTGCCGAACACGTACGTCCCCGCGCCCGTCTTACGCACGAACCGGGCGTCCTCCAGCGTCTTGAGGATGCGGAGGGCCGTGGATTTGTGGACGCCGAGCACGTCCGCGGCCTCGGAGAGGGTCAGTGGATGCTCCGCGGTCAAGCGGATCAAATCGATCGCACGCCTGATCGTTTGCGCCACCTACGCCTCCTTTGCGTTGCGTATGTTGCAATGTAGCGCATGACCTGCGCAATCGCTACTTGACACCGTTGCACATGTCGCTACGATCGTTGCAATTCCGACAGGAAGTTACGAGTCATCACTCTGGAGTGCAAATGAGGCTGCATCGCGTTCGCCGGAGCATGGTCGCGGCGGCCGGCGTCACCTGTATGGCCGCCGCCCTGTTGACCGGCTGCGGCTCCGACGGCGGATCCACCGAAGGCGGCGTGACCAAGCTGACGTTCGCCGCCTCGACCCTCGGCGACCCCGGCAGAGGCCCGCTCCTCACGAAATGGCTCGAGGAGTTCAACAAGAGCCAGAACAAGATCCAGGTCTCTCCGGCCGCGGTGCCGTACCCGACCTTCGGCCAGACCGTCCTGACCCAGATGGGCAGCGGAAAAGGGCCCGACTTGATCCGCTTCGACATGCCGGAGTTCGAGTCCGCCGCGGATGCCGGCCTCATCGCACCGCTCGACGACCTCATCGACGTCAGCAAGTACGACCTGATCAAGCAGCCTGACCAGTTCATGGTCCATGACGGCCAGCGTCACGGGATCATCTTCGAGGCGTCGAACTACGCGATGTTCTACAACGCCGACCTGATCAAGAAGCCGCCCACGACCTACGAGGAGTTCGTCAAGACGGCCAAGTCGCTGACCAAGGGCGACACCTACGGCCTGGCGTTCCGCCAGACGGAGGCCGAGGAAGCCGGTGTCTGGCAGGACATCTTCAACTACGTCTACGGCTTCGGCGGCGCGTGGTCGGACGGCCAGAAGCTGACGATCAACTCGCCCGCGAACCTCAAGGGCCTGCAGGCGTTCAAGGACCTGTACGACGCCAAGGTGATCCCGCGCGGCACGGACGCGGCGACGTTCCGCCGCATGTTCGCCGAGGGCAAGGTCGGCATGGAGCTCAACAACGGCGGCTACGTGACGGCGACCCGCGGCCAGAACGCCGACCTGAACTTCAACGTCGCGCCCATCCCGTTCCCGGTCCGCAAGCAGGGCGCGATCCTCGCCCCCATCGTGATCAACGAGGCGAGCCCGGCCAAGGAGGCGGCGGCGACCTTCATCAAGTGGACGCTTGAGCCGGAGAACCAGGTCAAGCTGCAGGAGATCCTCGGCGCCAGCAGCGTGGCGACGGTCACCAAGCGAAGCCCTGAGCAGCTCAAGGAGACGCCGTTCCTGACCGTCTTCGACGACCTCACCGAGACGAGCCTGCCGCAGATCGTCCAGGGGTTCGAGGCGCAGACGCCGGACATCCGGAAGATCGTCGTGCAGAACGTGATCGCGGCGCTCCAGGGCACGGTCGACCTCAAGACCGCACTGGACCGCGCTCAGCAGCAGGCGACCCAGCAGGTCGGCTGACCGGACGACACCGCCGGCGAGCCCCTCCCGCCGGCGGCGTCCTATTTCTCTTAAGGACCACATTCGATGACCGCGCTGGAACAACAGCAGCTTCCAGGGCCTCGAACCGGGACCCGGCGTCGAGGCAGCCCTCTGGGGAGCAAGTGGACGCCCTATTTCTTCCTGGCCCCCGCAGCCCTCTTCATCCTGGTCTTCCAGGTCGTTCCGCTGGCGCAGGAAGTCTTTCTGAGCTTCACGCGAACCTCGTTGCTGAACCCCACACACAGCACCTGGGTGGGGTTCGACAACTACACCCGCATCTTCGGTGATGCGGAGTTCCGCCGTACCCTCCTCATCACCCTCATCTACGTCGTCGTGTGCGTCGTCGCCGCCGTGGGCACCGGGCTGGCAGTCGCCCTGCTGCTCAACAAGGGCTTCAGCGGCCGGGGGCTGGCGCGGGCACTGGTGACCATTCCGTGGGCGGCGCCCGGCATCGCGGTCGCGCTCATCGCGATCTGGATGCTCAACCCGGACTACGGCATCGTGAACCGCTTCCTTGACGCGGTCGGCCTCGGCGTCCCCGGCGGCGCGATCCTCGACAGCCCGCGATACGCGCTCCCCGCCATCCTCGTCACGACCATCTGGCAGCTGTTCCCGTTCACCTCGGTGGTCCTGCTGTCCGCGCTGCAGGCTGTCCCGTCGCACCTCACCGAGGCCGCGATGATGGACGGCGCGGGACGATGGGCGACCTTCCGCGCCGTCACCTGGCAGTCCATCAAGCCGACCGTCGGCCTGCTCGCCGTCCTCATGACCATCTGGTCGCTGCGGCGGTTCGAGCTCATCTGGCTCATGACGAAGGGCGGACCGGTCGGCGCGACCCAGACGCTGGTCATCGACCTCTACTCGCAGGCCTTCGACTCCAAGCAGCTCGGCTCGGCGGCGGCGGTCGGCATGGTCGGTGTGATCATCTCGCTCATCGTCATCGCCGGCAGCCGGTTCGTCGCCCGCGCCGCTGAAAGGGAGGCCGGCTGATGAGGCTGCCCCGCATCGGTCTGACCCTGCGGATCGTCGGTGTTCTCGTCGTGCTCGGGATCGCCGTCTTCCCGCTGTACTGGATGTTCGTCACCGCGCTGTCCGGCGACTCGGAGCTCTTCGCCGCCGAGGCCCGGCTCGTCCCCGACTTCTCCCAGTTCGGCGTCTTCATCGACGCGCTGGCCGAAGGCAAGGCGGCGACCTGGCTGCGCAACAGTCTGGTGATCGCCGCTGGCACGACGATCCTCTCGATCGGTCTCGGCATCCCGCTCGGCTACGCCCTGTCGCGATTCTCGTTCCGGGGCAAGGTCCTCATGACCGTCGTGCTGCTGTTCACGCAGATGCTTCCCGAGGCGCTCATGGTCGTGCCGCTGTTCGCGCTCTTCCGGCGATTCGACCTCCTCGACTCCCTCGGCGGGCTCATCCTGGTCAACTCCGCCTTCGTCCTGCCGATCGTCGCCCTCATCCTCAAGGGCGCCTTCGACGGCCTGCCCCGTGAGATCGAGGAGTCCGCGCGGGTCGACGGAGCACGACCGCTCACCGTGCTCACCCGCATCAACGTGCCGCTGATCGCCCCCTCACTCGCCGCCAGCGCGGTCATCGCGTTCTTCCACGCCTGGAACGAGTACGTCTTCGCCGTGACGTTCATCTTCACTCCCGAGACGCAGCCGGCATCGGTCGGCATCGCCAACTTCATCGGTGAGCTCGGCACGCCCATCCAGACGGTCATGGCGGTCTCGTTCCTGTTCACGGCGCCGGCCGTCGTCTTCTACCTGTTCGTCCAGAAGTATGTGGTCGCCGGCATGACCGCCGGGGCCGTGAAGGGCTGAGCCGCACGTGAAGATCACCTCAGTCGACACTCTCGTCGTCGACTTCTACCGCACCAATCTCGTGATCGTCCGCGTCTCGACGGACGAAGGAATCGTCGGACTGGGCGAGGCGACCCTGGAGGGCAAGGAACGCGCCGTCCAGGGCGCCGTCACCGAACTGGCCGAGGCCGTGATCGGGCTGGACCCCACCCGCATCTCCGGCATCCTGTACGAGCTGGCCAGGGACTGGTACTGGCGAGGCGGCCCCGTCGTCATGACCGCGCTGAGCTCGTTCGAGATGGCGCTGTGGGACATCTCGGCACGGGAGCTCGGCGTCCCTGTCTTCCGCCTGCTCGGCGGCGCCACCCGCGACCGGGTGCGCGCGTACGCCAACGGCTGGTTCTCCGGAGCCGCCACGCCCGAGGAGTACGCGGCCGCCGCGAGGAGGACCGTCGACAGCGGCTTTCGCGGTCTCAAGTGGGACCCCTTCGAGAACTTCGACCTCACGATCACCCATCGCCAGCTGGACCGCGCGCTCGCGCAGATCGACGCCGTCCGCTCCGCCGTCGGGCCCGACGTCGAGCTGTTCATCGAGGGCCACGGCCGGTTCGACGTCACGCACGCCATCAAGATCGCGCGGGAGATCGCGCAGTTCGACCCGGTGTTCTTCGAGGAGCCCTGCCCTCCGGACAACCTCGACGCCCTCGTCGACATCCGCCGGGCATCGCCGGTGCCCATCGCCGCGGGGGAGCGATGGTTCGGACGGCAGGGTTTCGCGCCGGCGCTCGCCCGCCAGGCGGTCGACTACGTCCAGCCTGACGTGACGCACGCCGGCGGCATCGCCGAGCTGGCCTTCATCTCGACGCTCGCCGCGACCAGCTACGTCGGGTTCGCGCCGCACAATCCCAGCGGACCGCTGAGCACGGCGGCGTCGCTGCAGCTCGGGGCCGCCCTGCCCAACTTCCGCTACCTGGAGATCATGGCCACCGACGTCCCATGGCGCCCGGAGGTCACCAACGAGAGGCTCGTGCTGACGGAGGAGGGCGACATCCTCGTCCCGACCGGGCCCGGTCTCGGCATCGAGCTCGACCTCGAGGCGATCGCGCGGCATCCCTTCACCCCCCACCCCATGCGCTTGTTCCAGGACGCCGTCTTCGACATCCGGCCCCCCGACGAGCGGTCCTTCTTCAACCTGGGAGACGGCGAATGAGCCTGTCATCGTCCGATGAGCGCGCCTGGTTCGGGACGGCCGCGGACGCGCTGCCGGACGATGCCGCGGACGCCGTCCTGATCGGGCGGATCTGGGATCCCCTCGCCGAAGGGCCCTCACCCGTGGTGGTCCGCGACGGAGAGGTCATCGACGTCAG
Organism: Nonomuraea salmonea; assembly: GCF_042428605.1. NCBI lineage: Bacteria > Bacillati > Actinomycetota > Actinomycetes > Streptosporangiales > Streptosporangiaceae > Nonomuraea > Nonomuraea salmonea. The sequence continues at coordinate 9,991 of NZ_JBHMCF010000038.1, read as the reverse complement.
CGCGGAGTTCCCGACGATCCGCGACATCTGCGAGCTGCCGGAACCCGCTGCCGTGGTCTCCGGGCTGAACGGCCGGCACGTCGGCGCCTTCGCGGACGTGCTCGCCAACACCGGGTCCCCTGCCCGCGACCGTACCCGGCCCTGGCTGCTCGCACCGGTCGACCTCCAGGCGCTCAAGGCCGCCGGAGTGACCTTCGCCGTCTCGATGATCGAGCGCGTCATCGAAGAACGGGCCGGCGGCGACATGGCGCGCGCGGCGGACATCCGCCGCCGGATGCTCGCCGGCGTCGACCTGCACGACCTCACGCCAGGTTCCGAGGAGGCGGCACGGCTGAAGGCCCTGCTGGTCGCCGAAGGCATGTGGAGCCAGTACCTGGAGGTCGGGATCGGCCCTGACGCCGAGATCTTCACCAAGGGCCAGATCCTGTCCGCCATGGGCACCGCGACGCCCGTCGGGGTGCTCGCCGCCTCGACATGGAACAACCCTGAGCCCGAGGTGTCCCTCGTCGTCCAGTCGAGTGGCCGGATCGTGGGGGCGACGCTCGGCAACGACGTCAACCTCCGGGACGTCGAAGGCCGATCCGCGCTCCTGCTGCCGATGGCGAAGGACAACAACGCGTCCTGCGCGCTCGGCCCCCTCGTCCGGCTCTTCGACGAGCGGTTCGACCTGGACCACGTACGCGGCCTCGCGGTGCGGCTGGACCTCGAAGGCGAGGACGGCTTCCGCCTTGAGGCGGTCTCGGAGATGTCGCGGATCTCCCGCGATCCGGAGGCGCTGGTACGGCAGCTGATCGGCCCGCACCATCACTATCCCGACGGCGCGGTCCTCATGCTCGGCACGATGTTCGCCCCCATCCAGGACCGCGACCACCCGGGCGAGGGGTTCACCCACAAGACCGGCGACGTGGTGCGGATCAGCTCTCCCGCACTCGGCACCCTGGTCAACCGCGTCCAGCACGCCGAGGACTGTGCGCCGTGGAGCTTCGGGATCCGCGACCTCATGGGAAATCTCCACAGGAGAGGGCTTCTGTGAGCACACTGTCCTGCCCGGGGCGTCCTTCAAGCGGCGAGAAAGGAGAGTGAAAGGCGGGCCTGGAAGGGTCGTCACGTCTCCAAAGAGAGGTGAGCATGACGATCCACACCCCCGCGCCAACCGGCACCACGCGTCGGCCGGGACGGCTCGGCCCCCTGATGATCGGCCTGATCCTGGGCGTCGTGTTGTGCGCAGGGGCGATGATCGCCATGCGCTGGCCCGCCCAGCAGACCCTCTACACCGACAAGCAGCCGGGCACGGTCGCGTACGACGACGACTCCTCGCACGTGATCGCGCTCATCCGCGATCACTCGCTGCTGGAGGACTCCTATCGCCTGTACGCGGGACGCGATCCGTCGCTGCACTACGGCCACTTCGTCGACCTCGACCTCCCGGGCATCGCCGACAAGCCGGTGCAGTCCACACAGTGGACTCCGGAAGGCGTACGGATCCGCTTCGGCACCGGGCACGAGCTGTTCGTCCCCGCCGCCTCCTTCACCGGCGGCCGGTAGGGGACTGCACGGTTCACTGCTGCGAGGATGCCGAGATGGCCCCGAATGCAGTGGACTACTCATGGTTCAACGACGATCGGTTCCCCGACCTGGCGGACTCCTACTGCTTCACTCTCGTCCGTGACCTGACCCCCGAGGCACTGATGACTCGCCTCGGCGCCAACGTCGAAGCGGTGTCTCGTAAGACGCTCGATCAGCTGATCGATGCCTCCTACTCCGGTCCCGGCCCACTCGGCACCTGGGATGGCCACCTCTTCGGAGCCGCCTCCATCGGCGGCTGGGTGCTCATGGTCGAGGTGAACGGGCATCTCGGCGTGAACAGGAAGGCCATCGTGCCGTTGTCGGCCGGTACGCGACTCGTTTCCCATTCCCGTAACGTCAACGCGGTGGGCCACTTCCGCTGGGTGGAGGACGGGGAGATCCGCCTCTCCTTCGACCCGCTCTTCCCGTCCTTCCGCCACGGCAGCGCCCCGGACGAACTCGTGGAGATGATGCGACGAGTCGGCTTCGGCCTCGGCGACGACATCGATCGCGGCACCCACGACCAGGCGGCGTTCGCCCTGGCCGAGCACCTCACCGGAGTCGAACTGACGCCACAGTTGCTGGAGGAGTCCACGTATCTGTGCGGCCTGGCGCCTCGATCCCGGTGAGCAGCCCGGCAAGCCGGCCTCCCTCCATCAGGTGGAGAGCTTGGCGCGGTGCGGGCGGGGCCGGATCCGGCCGGTGCGGGCGGCCCGCCGCAGCAGGAGGATCGTGGGCACCATGCAGATCAGCAGTGCGAAAAGGCTGGCCTCGGGGCCGAAGGCGCCGCCGGTCAGTGCGGACGGGCCGGACAGCGTGACGTTCAGCAGGCCCTCGGACTGTACGGCCGATCCGGAGACCGTGACACCGAAGATCCCGGCCTGGGTGAAGTTCCAGGCGAAGTGCAGGCCGATGGGCAGCCACAGCGAGCGGGTCGCGATGTAGGCGGCGGCCAGCATGACTCCGGCCGTCAAGGCGATCGCGAACGCGCCCCAAAGGGTGGCGTTGGCGTTGATCAGGTGCATCGCACCGAACAGCAGCCCGGATACGACCAGGGCGATCACCGTTCCGGTACGTTCCTCCATGATGCGGAACAGCACCCCGCGGAACAGCAGTTCTTCGGTGACGGCGACGCTCGCCATCAGGCCCGCGGCGCCGAGGAATCCGCCGACGGAACCCCAGGACACCTCCTGCCAGCCACCGAACACCGCGATCACCGCCATCAACCCGGCGAACATGCCGAGCCCGATCAGCGTCCCGCGCCGCAGCTGGGACCATCGTCCCGTCCTGCCGAGTTCGGGGATGTCCGGGCGGAGCTCGACGACCCGGCACAACCAGCGATAGCAGGTCAGAGCGGCGATGGCCAGGCCGACCCCCACCGGCAGGGCGAGGACCGGTACGGGCAGGACGAGTTGGGTGATCCCGCCCGCCACCACCATCACACCGAACAACGCGATCAGCAGGACGGGGAACCGGAACCTGCGCCATCGGCCGCGGCCCGTGGTGGAGGCGGCTTGCGGGAGGGTATCTTCCGGGTGCTCCGGAGACGCCACGATCGTGATCCTTTCGCGTGAGTTTCCGCGGTGTGTTCCGCGGCTGAAAGATGAGGGATCGGAGCCGGTGGAGCGCCCGGCACCGTACTCGGCGGTCAGGTCGGCATGAGTTTCACCCGCGTCCAGCACGGGTGTGCCGTGCTCTCGCTCGGACCTGCGCCGTTCTGGTCCGGCCGGTCCTACCCCGCGAGGTCGGCCAGGAGTGCGGTGCTCCGGGCCTGTTCATCCGCTGATCCGAGAAGCATCACCACGAGTTCCGTGGCACCGGCATCGAACAGCCGGTCGATCTGCCGCTCGACGACGATCTCATCACCGATGACGACCGTGTCCTGAGGGCCTGCGGCGCGACCTCGGTCGAGCACGGCGCGGTAGCTGGGCAGCTGCCCGACCATCCCGAAATTCTCGGCGACCCACTGCCGGCGATCGTCCTCGTGCGAGGTGACGCAGACGACCGTGGAAACGACCACACGGGGCGTACGCCGACCCGCCGCACGGGTGATCGCAGGAACGATGTGGTCGGCGAGAGCCGCCGCATTGGCCCACGTCGTGATGGTTCCATCGGCCAGTTCTCCGGCCACCCGCAACATCGCCGGGCCGAGTGCGCCGACGAGCACGGACGGCGGCGCCGCTGCCGCGATGTCGACCGCGCCCGCGGCCTGGAGCGTCTCGCCCTTGTACGTCACCGTCTCGCCCTTCAGCAGTGGAACCAGCGCGGACAGGTACTCGCGGAGGTGACGGACAGGGCGGTCGAAGGAAAGGCCGTACTGCTCTTCGATGATGTGCCGGTGGCTGACACCAAGCCCCAGGCTGAGCCGGCCGCCGACCGCCTCCTGGACCGTCAGCGCCTGCGCCGCCAGGGTCAGCGGATGCCGGGGGTAGCTCGGCACCACCGCCGTACCGAACTCGATGCCGGACACCTGGCGCCCCGCCACCGCCAGCGTGGTCAGCGCGTCCCTGCCGTCGCGCTGGCCCAGCCACACTCCGGCGAAGCCCGCCGTGGCCGCGGCGCGAGACTGATCGACGATCACGTCGAGGGACGGCCCCTTCTCATCTACGAACAATCCGATGCGCATCAGAATCACCTCGAGATCAACAGTGGGCGTGTCGTCGGCACGACGGTCAGCGCCGGGGGCCGTCGCAGGAGGCGTCCTTGGCCGGCAGGGTTCCCTTGATCAGGAACGCGACGGTGGCCTTGTCGGCGCAGGTCGATCCGGTGCCGTAGACGAAGTGGCCGCCGTGCTCGACGCCGAGGAAGCCGGCGCGGTCACCCAGGGCCCTGCGCATTCCCCGGCCCGCGGCCCACGGTGTGGCGTTGTCGCGGCGGTTCTGCAGGATCAGGATGTTACGCGCACCGCGCGAGGTGATCTTGACCACCGGCTCGATCGGCTTCTGCGACCAGAACGCGCACGGCAGGATGTTGTTGGGCATGCCCGCGCTCAGCGGGTACTTCGCGCGGGCGGCCGCGGTGGCGTCGGCGTAGGAGTCCACCTTGCGCGACCAGGTGGTGTCCCCGCAGAGCATGGCCAGGACCATGGTGGCCTGGTTGTCCGCCGGCACGCCCTTCGTTGCCGGGGTGTCGGCGAGAACCTGCCGGAGCACGGCGACGTCCGCGTCCGCCGGGGCCTTGCCGGCGGACAGGTCGGCCGCCGCCTTCCAGAACCGGGTGAGCGGGGGGAGCGTCTCGTTGTGCTGCAACATCTGGTACGTGACGCCGCGTAGCAGCGCACCGCTGATGGCCACCGAGGCGCCTGGCATCGTGGCCGGCTCGCGGTCGAGACGGTCGGCCAGCGCGAGGAAGGTGTCGGTGACCTCGTCGGCGGTGGCGCCCAGCCCGAGGTCGGCGTCGTTCGCCGCGGCCACGCGGGCGGCGTCAGGGAACCGGTCGTTCATGCCCTGGTTCCAGGTGTTCAGCATCTTCGCCCACACCTTGGCCGGGTCGACGTTGCCCTCCAGCACCATCCGGTCGGTGTTGCGGGGGAACAGTGAGGCGTAGACCGCGCCGAGGTAGGTGCCGAAGGACTGACCCCAGTAGGAGGTCTTCCGCGCCCCGAGCGCCTGGCGGATGCGATCCATGTCGCGCGCTGTGTTCGCGCTGTTGAAGAAGCGAAGCTTGGCACCGATCGTGGCGCACTGCCGGGCGACGGCGCGCGCGGTGGTGACGTTGCCCTCGATCGAGCCGCCGGCGCCGGGGTAGGGGAAGATGGTGAGCAGGCTGCTGCCGGACAGACCGCAGCTCATCGGGGTGCTGTGGCCGACGCCGCGCGCGTCGAACCCGATCAGATCGTAGGAGTCCCGCACCTTCTTCGGGAGCGTGCGTGCCATCTGGCCGGGCATGTCGAGGCCCTGCAGTCCCGGACCACCCGGGTTGAACAGCAGGTTGCCGCGCTTCTTGCCGGGCTTGGCGGTGGCGATCCTGGAGACCGCGACGGTGATGGTCTCCCCGCCGGGGCGGCGGTAGTCCAGAGGCACCTTGACCGTGCCGCAGGTCTGCCTGGGGTCTCGCCTGGCGCCCGGCGCGGGTTCCGGGCACTTACCCCATTTGATCGAAGTCTGGACGTGACCGGCGGCCGCCACGGCCCTGGCGTCGGCCGGTTGGCCGCCGATCACCGCCCCCGTTGCCGCGACCGCGGTCAGGGCGCCGACGGCGGCGACGCGTACGCGGATGGTGTTTCCCATGGTGCTGTCCTCCGAATGACCGATGTGCCGCGATCTGACTTCGCGGTTGACCGTGGTTGCCGGCCGCTGATGAGAAAGGTAGAAGTGGACGGCCCTGTCCCGAATCACTGCGTTGCGGACATTGCGTGTAGCTCACATGAGGGACAAGCGCGGCAATAGCGGGATCAGGGATCGCTAGGCTCTGACCTATGTCGGGGACCTGTGCCAGCGACCGGTCGCGGAGGTTGCGGAAGCTGCGGCGCCTCTACGACGCCACGGTGTGGGACCGGTGGCTGGCCGTCGTGTGCACCGGGCTGGCGTTCGTGCCGGCGCTGTCGATCATGAGCGTCGAGTTCGGCGACCGGTCAGGACGTCCGGCCGACGCGTTCCAGATCGTCCTGATCCTGGCCCAGACGCTGCCTCTGGCCGTGCGGACCCGATGGCCTGCCGCGTGTCTGGCGATCAGCGGCACGGCCTTCGTGCTCCACGAGACGCTCGGCTACCCGATGCAGTTCGGCACCGTGACGGTGTACATCGCGCTGTACTCGGTGGGCGCGCACCAGGAGCGATTCCGGCGCGTCGTCGCCGCCGTGGCATCGGCCGCGTACGTCGCCCTGTGCGTGGCCATCGTTCTGCTCGGCTCACCGCCTTTGCAGAGCGACTTCCTGATCTTCTACCTGCTCTTCGCCGCGTGCTGGCTGGTCGGCGCCTACGTACGCGGGCAGCGGCTCCAGGAGGCCGAGCGACGCAGGCTCGCCGCCGAGGCCGCGGCCGCCGCCGAGCGGGCGCGCATCGCGCGGGAGCTGCACGACGTGGTGACCCACCACGTCACCGGCATCGTCGTGCAGGCCGACGCCACGCAGTTCGTGGCCACCTCGCCGGAGCGGGTGGTCACGGCACTGTCCACGATCGGCGGCGCCGGCCGCCGAGCCCTGGCCGAACTGCGGGCTCTGCTGGACGTGCTGGAGGCGACCGGAGAGCCGGCCACACCCGTCGTGGGCAGCGTGCGAGACCTGGTCGAACAGACCCGCAGCGGCGGCCAGCCGATCGAGCTGGTGGAGGACGGCGACCAGCCGTCGCTTCCGGCCGGCGTGAGGCTGGCCGTGTACCGGGTGGTGCAGGAGGGCCTGACGAACGCCGTCAAGTACGCCGAAGGCCGACCCACCACCGTTCGCATCGGATACCGGGACGACCGGGTGGAGGTCGAGGTGACGAACGCCGCCGCCGCGGTCCCCGTCGGCGCGAGAAGCAGCCTCTCCGGCGGGCGCGGCCTGGCCGGACTGCGCGAGCGGATCGGCGTGCTGGGCGGCTCGCTGGCCGTAGGCGAGCAGCCGGACGGCGGTTTCCGAGTCTCCGCGTCGATCCCCGTGGGCGGTGCCGAATGACCATCCGTGTCGTGATCTGCGAGGACCAGGAGGTCGTCCGTACCGGCTACGCGACGGCGTTCGACGCGCAGCCGGACATGGCGGTGGCCGGCGTCGCCGCCGACGGCCCTGCCGCGGTCGAGACGGTCACCAGCCTGAAGCCCGACGTGGTGATCATGGACATCCACATGCCGCTGATGGACGGCATCGAGGTGACGAGGCGCATCGCCGGCCCCGGTGTCGTGGCGCCGCCGAAGGTACTCGTGGTGACCACGTTCAACGTGGACAAGTACGTCTACGAAGCCCTGCGCGCCGGAGCCAGCGGCTTCCTGCTGAAGGACGCCCCTCTACTGGAGCTGGTGAACGGCGTCCGCACCGTCGCCCGCGGAGAGTCCCTGCTGTCCCCCACCGTGACCCGTACCCTGATAGGTCGCTTCGCCGACCGCCTCCGTCCGGCCGCCCCCACCCCCGACGAGGACCCGCTGGCCGTCCTGGCTCCCCGCGAACGCGAGGTACTGCGGCTGATCGCCCGCGGCCTCTCCAACGCCGAGATAGCCGCGGAACTGGTCATCAGCTTCGAGACCGTCCGAACCTACGTCTCCCGCATCCTCACCAAACTGGACCTACGCGACCGCGTCCAAGCCGTGGTCTTCGCCTACCGCACAGGCTTTGCCGACGACGACCGCTGAAACCCTTCCGAGCCGACCGGCAGGCGAACCCCGGACCGGGATGCCCGTCAGGTCTCCCGGCTCGTACCGAAGAGCAACCAACGGCGTGCCTGCGTCTCGCCGAAGGCCCCCGAGAGCGCAGTTCGGATGAGTGTGGAGAGGTAGGGCGCCCGGGGCTCGAACCCGGAACCCGCACCACTTCGGAGTACTCGGCAGACGCGGTCCAAACCAGCGGACGATCATGATGTTGGACAGTTGGACGCAGGTCGCTGGTTGAACTGCTGCGTGAGAGTGAAATCACGCTGAACGTGGAGGCGGCCGTAGTTTCAGATGGTGCGTATCTGAGGTTGAACTCGTGATGTCGCCGGGTGGCTTAGGTGGGTCTGATTGTCGGGCCGGTCTCGGCGAGGCGGCCGTCCATGACCAGACCGCCGGCCGCCGCTGATTACCTGGTGCGCTCAGCGCGGTTGTCGTACTCTTCGCGGGCGGTGATGACTTCTTCGATGTGCAGCACGGACCACTCCGTGAGCGCCTTCAGCGGTCCCCGTAGCGTCTGGCCGAGCGCGGTCAGCTCATACTCCACGTGCGGCGGCACCTCTGGGTAGACGGTCCGGCTGACCAGCCCGTCGCGTTCGAGGGTGCGCAGCGTCTGGGTGAGCATCTTCTCGCTCACGCCCGCCAGCGCCTGCCGGAGATGACCGAACCGGGAGGTCCCGTTCCGGCCGAGTTCGCCCAGCACGAGGACCGCCCACTTGCTGCCGATCTGGTCGAGCAGGTCCCGCGACGGGCAGCCGCGCTCGTACGGATCGAATGACGGCATGGGCCCGGTCACATTCTCGACAGCAGCCATACGGCTCACCTCGATGCTTTCGCTGCGGTAAGTACCCTACCAAGAAGTGGCTACTCCCCAATAGAGAGTATCCAGGTCATTCTGTGTTCCATCCCGCGGCGGACGGACCGCGGCAGGCGTGCGAGGCACGCGCGGAAGGAAGGAATGACCATCATGCCGATCGTCGTCACTGGAGCCACCGGCCAGCTGGGCAGGCTCACCGTCGAGGCACTGCTGCGGCGCGGGATCCCGGCCGCGGACATCATCGCGACCGGCCGGGACATCGCCGGGATCAAGGATTTGGCCGACCGAGGCATCACGGTACGCCGCGCCGACTTCGCGGACACGGACGGCCTGGCCGAGGCATTCGCGGGGGCGGACAGGCTGCTGCTGATCTCGGCCTCGGTCCCCGTGGGCGAGCGGGTCGCCAACCACCGCCGCGTGATCGACGCCGCGGCATCCGCAGGCGTGTCGCTGGTGGCGTACACGAGCACGACGCACGCAGACACGGCCACCACCATCATCGGTGCCACGCACAGGGAGACCGAGGCGTATCTGCGGGACCGCGGAATCCCCAGCGTGCTGCTGCGCAACGGCTGGTACTTGGAGAACTACACCAGCCAACTGCCGCAGATCCTGCAGAACGGCGCGGTCGTCGGCGCCGCAGGCGAGGGGCGGATCAGCGCCGCGTCCCGCGCCGACTACGCCGAGGCCGCAGCGGTCGTCCTCACCGCTGAAGGCCACACCGGCGCCGTGTACGAGCTCGGCGGCGACGAATCCTTCACCCTGACTGAGCTCGCCGCCGCGATCTCCGCTGCGGCCGGAAAGCAGGTCACCTACGCTGACCTCCCGGTGGCCGACTTCGCCCAGGTACTGGACGCCGCGGGCCTACCCGCCGAGCTGGCGGAGGTCCTCGCTGACGCTGACCGCGGTATGAACCGCGGCGAGATGTACACCGACTCTGGCGACCTGCGCCGCCTGATCGGCCGCCCGCCCGTGACCCTGGCCGAGGCGCTCGCGACCGCCCTGCATTACTGAGGTTTAACTCGTGATGTGGCCGGGTTGCTCAGGTGGGTCTGATTGCCAGGCCGGTCTCGGCGAGGCGGCCGTCCAAGGGCCCTCGTCGATGCTGGAATGCCCGGTGGACCGGGGCTGAGGTACGAAGTCCCGTGCGGCGGCGCGCAGCGCCGTCGCCTTGATCCCGATAAGAACAATTCGGCAGTGTGATCGGCGTGGCCGATTCCTTGAGGTTCATGTGACCGTGCCGGGACGGCGGTCAGTTTCGACGGCCGGCGCCGCGCGGGCCTCGCCGTCACGGGCTGTGGTGGGCTGCCGGGCGTGCCGGTCCTGATGCCC
>NZ_JBHMCF010000037.1:0-181464 GCF_042428605.1 Nonomuraea salmonea | reverse complement strand
TGAACAGCACCGCCACCGGCAGGTCGACGAGCTGCAGCGGCGTCTGCACGCCGAACAGGTCGACCACCGGCCCGAACGGCACGATCGAGAAGGCCAGGAACGCCGGCACGACCATGATGACCGGCGCCAGCAGGTAGAGCACCTTGTCCACGGTCCGCGGGAAGATGTCCTCCTTCAGCCCCATCTTGATCGCATCCGCCACGGACTGCAGGATGCCGAACCTGCCCGCCCGGTTGGGGCCGTACCGGTGCTGCATGCGTGAGATCAGCTTGCGCTCGAACCAGACCCCGAAGACCACGCTCAGGGACAGGAAGACGAACAGCATCACGGCCTTGACGATCGTGATCCACAAGGGGTCCTTGCCGAAGTCGGCCAGAGTGGGGCCGGCCTGCACGGTGAGCATCATGAGCGGCGATGCTAGGCGGAGAGACGATCCACGTCTTGAACAAGTGCGAACAGCTGTTTCGGCGTCAGCGCCGTCATCCCCCGCACCTCGCGGCTGAGATGCGACTGGTCGGCGTACCCGCACGCGACCGCCGCGCTCAGCGTCGCCCCGGGCCGCCGCAGCACCTCCATGGCCCGCTGGAACCGGGCGACGCGCGCGACCGTCTTGGGCGACAAGCCCACCACCCGGCGGAACCCCAGCTCCAGATAGCGCCGGCTGACACCCAGCTCAGCGGCCAGGGACGTGACGGTGAGCCCTTCGGCCGGCGCCTGCAGCCGCCGCCAGGCGTACATGATCAGCGCGTCGTCGTCGGCCGGACGCGCCCGCGCCGTCAGCACCTCTTCCAGCACCGCGAAGCGCCCCTGCCAGGACGGGGCGGCGGCCAGCCGCTCGGCCAGCTCCTTCACCCGCGCCCCCTCCAGGCGAACGGCCGTGTCGGCGAGGTCACGCATGGGGGTGCCCAGCAAGGCCGACATGCCGGCCGGCGTGAGCCCGACGGCCACCCCGTCGTACCAGCCCACCTCGCCCGCGGGGGACGCCACACTGCGCGGGCCGGTGAGGACCGCGGGCAGACCGGTGCAGTCGATGATCAGCGTGGCCGCGTTGAGCGGCAACATCCTGCTGGGCGGCGGCGCCGTCGCCGAGACGCGGTGGCTCGCCCAGCCCAGCACGTACGGCCGCAGATGCGGCGGCGCCGTACGAGCGACCATCCGCAAAGGCTTCGCCCGCGCCTCCGCCGGCAGCGAATGGACCGCCATCGAACCCCCGATCGAGAGAGGCTGATCTGTCGCGATCACTCTAAGCCGCGTGCCCGCCTTCGACACCTGGAAGGACCGGTACGGCGGAGGCGCCCGCGCAGGTCGTCCCCCGTCCATGCGCGAGCGCCTCGCTCATCGATGAGCGCCGGTATGCCTCGGTCTGTCGCTAGTTGAAGCAGTCCTGCTTGTGGAGCGCGATGCCGTACTCGGTGACCTTGCCGCGCGAGACGGTGAAGCTGTAGTACGCCTTCTTGTTGCCCGGGACCGCGGTCACGTAGTAGCCATGGAAGTTCTTCTTGACCCGCGGGTACGCCGCCTTCAGCTGCTTGGCCGTGGAGCCGATCTTGATGCCCTGCGGCGTCTTCATGCCCTTCGCGGCGAAGATGGCCGCCAGCCCCACGCGCGGCGAGATGTAGACGCCCACCGAGTTCTTCGGTGTCCTGAACCGCTTGAGATCCCAGCCGGAGCAGCCGGAGCCGCCCGACAGCTTCTTGACCACGCCCCCCGTCGCCTGAGCCTGCTCGGCCGTCATCCCCAGCTTGACGGCACCGTACCCGTGCGGGCCCAGCGTCGGCGCCTTCACCTCCGCCACCGCCGCGGTGGCACCGGAGACCAGCAGCGAACCGGCGAGGAGCGAAGCCCCGATCATCGTCTTCATCATGTCTGCTTTGATGCCGCCACATCACCGAAGGTTCTCCGCACGATCACGTTTCTGATCACCAGATGATTCAGCGCCGCCCGTCATCGGCCGGGACCAGCGTGGCCAGATAGCCGCGGAAGACCACGACCACGTCCCCGCTCGAGAACACTTCCGCGAGCGTTCGCCGGCACCACTCGCGCGCCCGCTCGGCGCTGTCGTCCCCACGCGCGATGGCATTCGCGACGCCGACCTCACCCAGCACGTAGCGGAGATAGCCGTCGAACGTCATCGGCACAGGAACCTCCACATCGGCGCAGTCGAGCAGGCGCAGGCCCGTCCCGGCGAGGGGCAGTTCCGCCACGGTGAGCGGCCGCCAGCCGGAGGAACCGGGAAAGCGCTGCTCGAACACCGCGAACCAGGCCGCCAATGCGTCGGTCGTGGGGGAGTGGCGGCCTTTGGCGAAGTCGTACAGGAGGAAGACCCCGTCGGAGGTCAGGACGCGGGCCACCTCGGCGAGGGCCGGCGGCAGGTCGGTGTAGTTCAGCGAGCCGGCGGCGGTCACCAGGCCGAACGAAGCCGCCCCGAACGGCAGTGCCTCCGCCGTGCCGACGATGAAGCGAGCGGACGGCGCGACGGCCCGCCGGTGGGCGAGCATCGCGGGGACCGGCTCCACGCCGACGACCTGCCTGGCCCACGGTACGAGTGCGGCCGTGGACACGCCCGCGCCGCACCCGATGTCCAAGGCCCGGCCGACCGGGCTCTCGAGGCGAGCCGATTCGAGGATCCGCCGATGCACGGGTGGACGGTCGAAGGCGTAACCGGCCGCCAGGCGTTCGTTGTCATAGACACTCGTCATGGCCGCCTCCTTGCCACCCCTGACCGGCACGTCCACGCCGCTGACAGGACAGCCAGGGCCGTTCGTCCCTGAATGTCGGCTTTCATGGGCGGGTGGCCTTGAGGAAGAGGTCCACCAGGGTGTCGGCGTAGTCGGGGGTCAGGGGGCCTGAGCGGTAGATCCAGCGTTGGAAGAGGGGGGCGTACAGGAGCTCGAGAGCCACCCCCAGGTCGAGGTCGGCGGCGAGCTGGCCGGCCTGCTGGGCGCTGCGCAGCCGGGCCTTCTTGACCTCGTCCACCGGGGCGGCCAGGCGTTCGCGGTACTGCGCCGCGAGGCCGGGGTCGTTGATGATCTCCGTGGTGAGCGCCCTGATCGGGCCTTCGAACGCCGGGTCGGCGAACTCCGCCACCGTGGCCCGCATCACCGTCTTCAGGTCGGCCTCGATGTCGCCGGTGTCGGGCAGCGCCATGCCGCCCTCGTCCGCCTCGCTCAAGGCAAGGAACGCGTCGAAGATCACCGCGCCCTTGGAACGCCACCAGCGGTAGATCGTCTGCTTGCCGACGCCGGCCCGGGCGGCGATGGCCTCGATGGAGACCTTGGCGTAACCCACCTCGGAGACCAGCTCGCGGGCGGCGTCGAGGATCGCCTGGCGGGAGCGCTCACTGCGGCGTGCAGGGTCGGGGTGCTTGGGCATGCGAGGCAGCATAGCACTCCAGCGAGACGAGACGGTCCGTCTTGACAGCGGTGCGCGCGGGCCTCATAGTTGAGGCATCTCGAAGCGAGACGGGCCGTCTCGTCTCGTAAATGCTGATCAAGGAGTGCATGTTGACCCGAGTATGGTTCATCACCGGTGCGTCGCGCGGCCTCGGACGGGCCTTCACCGAGGCGGCGCTGGCCGCCGGAGACCGTGTCGTCGCCGCCGCACGGAACGTGGAGCCGCTGGCGGAGCTGGCCGACAAGCACCCCGACGCTCTCGTACGGCTGCCGCTCGACGTGACCGACCGCGCGGCAGTGTTCAAGGGCGTGGAACAAGCCGTGGCCGCCTTCGGCCGGCTCGACGTCGTGCTCAACAACGCGGGCGGGCTGCTGCTCGGAATGGTGGAGGAGGCCACTGAGGAGCAGCTCAGAGCCCATTTTGACGTCAACTTCTTCGGCGCCGTCTGGGTCACCCAGGCCGTCGTGCCGCACCTGCGTGCCCAGGGCTCCGGCCACCTCCTCCAGGTCACCTCGATGGGCGCGAGCGGCGGCTTCGCCTCGACCGGCATGTACGCGGCGGGCAAGGCCGCGCTCAACTCGGTGAGCGAGGCGGTCGCCATGGAGGTCGAGCCGTTCGGCATCAAGGTCACCATCCTGCAGATGGGCGGCTACGACACCGGCCTGTTCACGGTGGGCACCACCATGACCGAGCCCGACCCGCTTTATGAGGAGCTGCGCGCCAAGCTCGCCGAGATGTGGGGCGACGACGCCGGCCCCGACCCGAGCACCGCCGTGCCCGCCGTCATGGAGTTGCTCGACCTGCCCGAGCCGCCGGTGCGGCTCATCGTCGGCGGCGCCTCCTACGACATGGTGCTGCAAATGGAGCAGGCGCGGATCGAGCAATACCGGGCCTGGGAACGACTTAGCCGCCTCGCGCCCGGATGAAAGTATTCGGCGGGCTCGTACGTCCCAATAAATAAGTGGCACGGCCGTCGGGCCCGCCGTTAGTGTCATTCAGGAAAGCAAGAGGGGTCGCCCCCTCCGTCGATCAGCGACAAGGAAAGGCCAGCCATGCTTCTCGCAGCCGCCGCACTCGGGCAGGAACGGCGCCGCTGTCGCCGGCTTGCCGCGCTGGGCTGCGCCCTGCTGCGCGAGGCTTCCGGGTAAACCTCGAAGAGGAGCATTCCGGAGGCCGCCAGGTGACCACCAGGCGGCCTTTCCTTTTGCCGATTGACAATTCCACAGTGGAGCACCATGGGCTGATGGTGAAAAGGCATCACACCTGCCTTGCAAGCAGGAGTTCGGGTTTCGAGATTCCGTCGGTCCACGTCGCCGCAGAGGCCGAACAGGTAAGGCAGCTGGCTTCCAACCAGCAGGACGGGGTTCGAGTCCCCGCTGCGGCTCCACGCGTCCGTAGCCCAACGGGAGAGGCACCGGTTTCAGGAACCGGACGGTGCGGGTTCGAATCCCGCCGGACGTACCAGGCCCCGTTCGTCCAGTGGTCAGGACACCCGGCTTTCACCCGGGAGATCGCCGGTTCGAATCCGGTACGGGGTACGGCCCCATAGCTCAATGGATCAGAGCGCCGGCCTACGAAGCCGGGTCCGTTGCAGGTTCGAGTCCTGCTGGGGCCACGTCATGCGCGAGCTGGGCACCTGGTGAGCCCACCCGGCTGTAAACCGGGCGCTTCGGCTGTGGCGGTTCGACTCCGTCCTCGCGCACCGCCTCTCAAAGAGGCTTGGCGCAGTTCGCCGGTGCGGAGATCGGCCTGCAAAGCCGATTCGTGCGAGTTCGACTCTCGCCTGCGTCTCGATGAGTACATCCCCAGAAATGCCTATCGGCGATATCGTAAGTCCCGCTATCGCGACGGCGGCACCGGATACTCGGGCGGCTCGAGCGAGGGAGGCTTCGGCAGTGGAGAAGGTGGAGACGGCGGAGACTGAGGGTCCTTCCTCGCAGGGGCGCAAGCCCGTATCGACGGTGGTGCGCGTGGTTTCGGCGGTCGGCCTCTACGGACTTTTCATCCTGGTGCTGTTCGCCTTGTACAAAGTTGTGGCGCAGGCCAGGGGAGATGCGGAGATGACGGTGCTCTCCGATGTGGTCGGATTCTCTCTGTGCCCGGGCTTGAGCATGCTCGCCCTGGCTTTCGTGGTCGAGCGCGTCTCCTATCGGCTCCGTGATGTCTTCATGCTGCTCATTCCCGGATACGGCCTGATCTGGGCCGGGGTCATCATGTGGCGGCTCGCCTATCTGCCGCACCGCGACTGGCCGGAGAGAGCGCCTCAGCCGAGGCGGTCCGCCCGCTCGAGCAGATAGCGCTGCTCCACCTGGTTTCCGGTCAGGGCGGCGGCCTCGCGATACAGCCGCGCCGCGCCCGCCGGGTCGCCGGTCAGCTGGAGCAGGTGGGCGCGCACCGCGCGTTCGCGCTGCCGGGTCAGCGGGTCCTCGTCCAGCCGGTGCCGGCGGTTGAGGTCGTCGAGCAGCGCCAGCCCGCGCACCGGCCCGTACGCCTGCGCCACCGCCACCACCCGGCTCAGCCGCACCGGCGCGGTCGGGCTGAGCCGTTCGAGCCACAGGTACAGCGCCGCGATCTGCGGCCAGTCCGTCTGCTCCGGCGTCTCGGCGGCGGCGTGCACGGCCGCGATGGCGGCCTGCAACTGGTACGGGCCCACCTCCCGCCGAGACCAGACCGCGTCGATGAGCCGGGTGCCTTCGCGGATCAACCCCGGGTCCCACCGCGCCCTGTCCTGCTCCTCCAGCGGCACCAGCTCGCCATGATCGCCCGTACGCGCGGCCCGCCGCGAGTCGGTCAGCAGCATCAACGCGAGCAGCCCGGTCGCCTCGGCATCGTCCGGCAGGGAGTCGCGGAGCATGCGAGCCAGCCGGATCGCCTCGCCCGTGAGATCGACCCGGGCGAGCCGATCACCCGCGGAGACCGTGTAGCCCTCGTTGAAGATCAGATAGAGCACCCGCATCACGGCGGCCACCCGGCCGGCGCGGTCGGCGCCGCTCGGCGGGGTGAACCGGGCGCCGGCGCGCGCCAGCTGCTGCTTGGCGCGGCTGATCCGCGTACCCATCGTGGCCTCCGTCATGCCGAAGGCGTGCGCGATCTCGGCGGTGCTCAGCCCGCCCACCGCCCGCAGCGTGAGCGCCACCTGGGAGGTGGCGCTCAGCGCGGGATGGCAGCAGAGCAGCAGCAACGCGAGGCTGTCGTCCGCCTCCTGCGGTGGGTCGGAGCGCCGGGACGGCTCCTGCATGGCCAGCTCGGCGACGCCCGCCTCGTGCTCGCGGCGGCGACTGGCCTGCTCCGAGCGGAGCAGGTCCACCATCCGCCGGTAGCCGATGCGGATGAGCCAGCTGCGCGGATTCTCCGGTACGCCGTCGGCCGCCCAGGTACGGCTCGCGACCAGGAGCGCCTCCTGCACCGCGTCCTCGGCGACGTCGAAGTGCCCGAAACGGCGTACCAGCGCACCCAGGACCTGCGGCGCCTCCGTACGCAGCAGCTGCTCCACCCCGGTCATGCCGCGAAGTCGTCGCCCATGATCGGGCGGATCTCGATCGGCTCGCCCAGCACCTCCACGATCCGCGAGGCGATCTCGACGGCGCGCTCCCGTCCGGCGACGTCGATCACGGCGAAGCTCGCGAGCACCTCCTTGAGCTCGGCGAACGGCCCGTCGGTCGCCACCACCCCGTCCGCGCCCTTGCGCACGGTGGTGCTGACCACCGGATGGCCGAGCCCCTCGCTGGTGACGAACTCGCCGGTGGCGATCAGCTCCTCCTCGAACTTCTGGTACGCGGCGAACGCGGCCAGCGCCTCCTCCGATGGCGTGTCGGCGGTCGCGGCGTCCCAGGCGGCGGCCGGGGTGTAGCTGAGCAGCAGATATTTCACGATGTTCCTCTGATCGACGGTTCTTTTCGCTACCTCGTCACCGCTACCAGGATTTCGACGCGCCCTCGCTGTGATCCACATCACAGCGGCAAGACGTCGAAGCCCGGCGACCGCCTCCGAGGTATCAGCAAGCACCCACCAAGGAGGACAAAATGACCAACCAGCCGACCCCCGCGATGAAGGCCCTGGACCGCCTCGTCGGCACCTGGACGATCACCGGCGGCGCCGAGGGAACCGTACGGTACGAGTGGATGCCCGGCGGCTTCTTCCTGCTCCAGCACGTCGAGCTCACCCAGTACGGCCAGCAGGTCACCGGCATGGAGGTGATCGGCCACCCGCGCCCGTTCGGCGAACCGGCCGGCGAGGACGTCGTGTCGCGCTTCTACGACGCGGAGGGCAACACCCTCGACTACGTGTACGAGCTCACCGGCGACAAGCTGACCATCTGGGGCGGCGCGAAGGGCGGCCCGGCGTACTTCGAGGGCACGTTCAGCGCCGACGACACCACCCTCACCGGCGAGTGGGTCTACCCGGGCGGAGGCGGCTACGCCTCCACCATGACCAGGAAGTAGCCGGACGGGTGCGGAGTTCCGCGCGAGGACGCGGAACTCCGGCCCGGCCCAGCCCGGCTCAGCCCCGCTCAGCTCAACCGGGCGGCGGCGTAGGCGGCCATGGCGTCGCGCACGTACGCGGCCAGCCCTTCGGCGATCCGCTCATAGTTCGCCGCGAATCGCTCGTCGTCGGCCTGCATCCGCCCCAGATGCGCGTACTGCTCGGCGGTGGGCGTCCAGAACCGGCTCATCAGCCGGAAGGGGACGTCCAGCTCGGCGAGCACCGCGGGGGCGTCGGCCGGGGTGCCGGCGGCCATGAGCTCGGCCAGCCGGATCATGCCCGCCGTCGCCTCCTCCTGCATCCGGCCGAGCTCCTCGGGCGAGAGGCCGTCCAGCATCTCCTGCTGCCCGGACTGCTCCCAATGCCCCGGCCACCGCTCGCGCGCCTCCGCGCCGTGGCGGGCGGCGTCGAATCCCTCGAACAGGTTCTCCGGCCTGCTGATTCTGGACATGCCGTGCTTCCCTTCTGTGTGTTCGAGCTCGGTGATGGTCCTGGCCACCATGCGCGCCATCGTGTCCAGGCGGTCGCGTTCCCGCAGGACGCGCTGGTGGTGTTCGCGCAGGGCGGCCAGGGGGTCGGTGTGCCGGTCGACGATCTCCTTGATCTCGGGGAGGCCGAGTCCGAGCTCCCGCAGCACGAGGATCTGCTGCAGGCGCAGCAGCTGCGCCTCCTCGTAGTGGCGGTAGCCGTTGTCGCCGACGCGGGCCGGGATCAGCAGCCCGATCGCGTGGTAGTGGCGCAACGTCCTGGACGTCACACCCGACATCCGCGCCACCTGTGCGATCGACCACGCCATGTCCCGCCCACCGTCCCGTCCCGTTCACCGAGCCGGATCTTCCGGCTCCAGCACGACGCTAGATAGTGACGTAACGGCAGAGTCAAGCACGCCGCTGCCCGTACCGGGCGATCGGCGCTTGACGGCTTGCGGCTCCCGTAGGGGGAGCTGGCAGGGTGGCGGCATGGAGCGGTACTTCACGATCGGCGACCTGGCCCGCCGTACGGGGCTGACGGTCAAGGCCATCCGGTTCTACGCCGACCGCGGCATCGTGCCGCCCACCTGCCGCAACGCGGCCGGCCACCGCCTGTACGACGACGTCGCCCTGGCCCGCCTTGAGCTCGTGCGCACGCTGCGCGAACTCGGCATCGACCTGCCCACGATCCGCAAGGTCGTGACCCGGGAGGTGCCGCTGCCCGAGGTGGCCGCGGCGCACGCCGAGGCGGTGGCGGTGCAGATCCGGATCCTGCGGCTGCGGCATGCCGTCCTGACGACCATGGCCGAACGCGGCACCACCCCAGAGGAGATAGACGTGACCCACCACCAGGCCGAACGCCGGCACCTGATCCAGGACTTCCTCGACAGCGTGCTCGACGACCGGCACGCGGGCATCCGTACCACGATGACGCCCGAGCTGCCGGACGATCCCCGCCCCGACCAGCTCGCGGCCTGGACGGAGCTGACCGGCCTCATCAGAGATCCCGGCTTCCGCACCCACCTGCGCACGATGGTGGCGCAGGTGGACTTCACGGCGCCGCCCCGCCCCGACCTGGGCGCCACCGTACGCATGCTCGTGGCCCCGGCCCTGAACCTCGCGCCCGACTCGCCCGAAGCCGACGACGTGGTGGCGGACCTGCGCGCCCTGGGACCGGCGGACGAGCTGCTGGCCAGGCTGGAGTCCATGAACGACCCTCGCCGCGACCGCTACTTCGAACTCCTCGCCACGATCAACGACTGGCCGCCGCCCGAACCGCTGACCCCCTCACTCACCTGGGCCGCCGAGGCCCTCCGCGCGTGAGCACGTCCCGCCCGGACGTCCCCGCCCTGCTCGGCCAGGTCCGCGACGCCGCCGGCCTGCGTACCGCCGTCCTCGCGCTCTGGACGGAGAGCGCGGACGGCGCCCAGCGGCGCTGGGTCAGCCGTACATCAGGGAGACGTTGATGGTGGAGATGTAGTTGATCGCCATGTAGACGGCCCAGTTGCACCCGGCGGTCCCTGTGCCGGTGGACGACTGGCCCTTGTAGATGCCGTACGCCTTGTTGGCGTTGAACCAGGGGCCGCCGCTGTCGCCCGGGTAGCACTTCAGGCCGTCGCCGTGGTGCTGCTGGCGTGAAATCTCGGGTGGGCGGCGTTGCTGGGACGGATGTGCCACTGCACATCGCTCTGGGCGTTACGTGCCTGGCGCCGGCCCGCCCCGCTGGCCGTCGGAGGCCGGTTCTGGGGTGAGCTCGATGCCGGCGGAGCGGATCTCCTCGGGCAGGGACGCGGGCAGCGTCGCCCGCAGCGCGGCCTCCCTGTCCGTGACCGGAACCGTGCCGCCGGTGCACCGTACGCGCAGGCCGAAGCCGCCTTCGTGAGTGACGGTCGATCCGGCGAACGTGTCGGGGTGGGCGGCTGCGATCTCCTCCACCAGCCTGGTGAACTCGCCCTGCGCCACGAGCCTGGCCCGCGCCTCATCGACTGTGACGTCGGACTCCTTGGCGTAGGACTCGTAGTCGAGCGCGAGCCCGTTCTCCGGTCCGCCGCCGTCAGGCAAGTCGTCGTCCAGCGCGGCGGTGCTGTCGACGCCGCCGGACGCCGCCTGTGCCGGAACCGGGGCCAGCAGCCCACCCATGGCTAAGAGCAGCGCGGTCAGCGCTCCCGGAACCCGCTTGTAGAGCCCATCCTCGCCCCTTCCGTCCGCCCTCGGGCGGGATCAGCACTTCAAGGTATGCGGGTATGCGCGGCGCCGGGCAGGCGTTCACTCTCCGCCGGTTCTGGCGCGGTTCGGCAAAACACTTTCTGTCTATCTGACAAAAAGCTAGAGTGTGCCCCATGAACGCCGACCCATGGGAGCCCCCAGCCGTCTTGCTCGCGGTGGACCTGGTGATTCTCACGCTCCGCGACGCGCGACTCCATGTCTTGCTCGTTGAACGTGGAATCGAGCCCTACTCAGGCGCGCTCGCCCTGCCCGGCGGGTTTCTCGCGGACGCGCACGAGGACATCGAGGAGGCGGCGCGCCGCGAACTGTCGGAGGAAGCCGGCCTGGTCGACGTGCACTTGGAGATGCTCGGCGTGTACGGCAGGCCAGGGCGCGATCCGCGTGGTCGCGTGGTGTCCGTCGCCTATCTGGCGATCGCGCCGTCCCTGCCCGAACCCATTGCGGGCACGGATGCGGCCAGCGCCTGTTGGATGCGGGTGGACGACGTCCTGTCCACCCAGGTCGACTTGGCCTTCGATCACCGGCACATCGTCGGCGACGGCGTGGAACGGGCTCGCGCCAAGCTGGAGCAAACTGCGCTCGCGACTGCGTTCTGCGCCGAGACCTTCACCATCTCCGACCTGCAGCAGGTGTACGAGGCGGTATGGGGCGTACGGCTCGACCCCCGAAATTTCTATCGCAAAGTACAGAACGCTCGTGGCTTCATCGTGGCGGCCGGCCCTATGCGGCGAACGGAGAACGGACGGCCCGCCCGGCTCTTCAAGGCCGGCCCGGCCCGGACGTTGTATCCCCCCATGGTCCGCTCGGCCCAGGCTTCTGCAGAAGACGCAGGCGAGGCGGCGGCTCCGGTCACGGCCCAAGGAGGCCAGCAGACATGACGCATCGTCCAATCGCGATACTCACCGCCCTTGACCTGGAGTACCAAGCTGTCAGGAAGCACCTGGCGAACGTCCGGACGTACCGTCACCCGGCAGGAACGCGGTTCGAGGTCGGCATGCTGGCGGGCGGCCACTGCCAGGTGGCCCTGGGGCTGGTCGGTAAGGGCAACCAGCCGGCTGCGGTGCTCGCGGAGCGGGCGATCACCGAATTCTCGCCGTCTTCCTTGCTGTTCGTAGGGGTGGCCGGCGCATTGTGGCCGGCGATCGGCCTGGGCGACGTGGTGGTTGCCACCCACGTGTACGCCTACCACGGTGGCACCAGCGAGGACGATGGCTTCAAAGCGCGTCCACGCGTTTGGGAGATGTCACATGAGCCGGATCAAATCGCGCGTCATCTGTACCGCAGCGAACTGTGGGCCCGTCGGCTGCCCACAGGGGCGACCGTGCCGAAGGTGCACTTCGGGCCGATAGCCGCGGGCGAAGTGGTCCAGGATTCGGCGGTCTCAGAGCATGCGCGGTGGGTTCGCCAAACCTATAACGACGCGTTGGCGATCGAGATGGAGGCCGCTGGAGTGGCGCAGGCCGCCCATCTGAACCGGTCGCTGCCGATGGCAGTGGTGCGAGGTATCAGCGATCGGGCGGACGGCACCAAGGTGACCAGCGATGGCTCAGGCTGGCAGCCGAAGGCGGCGGCGTACGCAGCCGCCTTCGCCGCCGCGCTGGCGCAGGAACTGGCGCAGGAGGAGCACCACAGGGAGCCGGGTAGTGCGTTCGAGCAGAGAAGGGGCAGCCCCATGCTCGACGGAGTGCGAAACGTTGCCCGCGACCATGCCCGAGTGGGTGCGCAGATCGGACACGTTCATGGCGATGTCACGATCGGGCAGCTGCCCGGGGCCGCTCTCGATCCGGTGACGCAGCTTGCGGAACTCCGGCATCGACTCACGGCGGCACGGAAAGCCGAGACGGTGGATGAGGCCACGGCCACCGCGGCGGAGGAAGAGATCGCCCTTGCCGAATCGCTGCTGGACGCCGGCGGGCACGGCACCGGTACCGCTCTCATCGCGCTCAAGAGACTACGCGGCCTGCTGGCGGACGTGAGCGCACTGGCCTCCCATGTGTCGAGCATCATCGCGGCGGTTCATCGCACTTTGTGACCGCCCATCTGGCCGGACGGCGCCGGTGATAACAAGTTGGCGAATTCTGCACGATTGCCTTTGTGCAGTGGTTCATTGCGGACCGAATCTTACGGACAACGCCAGGAGGTAGCGATGTCGGATCGGTATACGAATGTCGCCAAGGATAATGCGCGCGTCGGCGTGCAGATCGGTAAGGCCGTCGGTGGTGTCACCGTGGGCGGCGCACCTGCCAAAGAGGACGAACTTCGCATTCGGCTCACTGAATTGCGTTCGGCGATGCGCAGATCGGTCGAATCCGGAAAACTCGGCCCAGATAGGTGTGAGGAGGTCGAATCTGAGCTTGCCGAAGTAGACGCCTACATCGAAGGTCGCGGGAGGCAGCAGCGCGGGAGGATGCTGACCGCGCTGAAGAAGGTCAAGGGCCTGCTCGGCGACTTCGGCGACTTGGCGTCGATAGCCGCGCTCGTCCTCGCGGTCGCTCAGGGAGCGGGCCAATGAACGGCGGATGGCCAGGTGTGCACAATGTCGCCATGGACGAAGCGCACGTAGACGCTCAAATCGGATACGTGGACGGTAACGTCACCATCTATTCGGTCTCGGACAATGATCAACCGGATCGAAAATACCAAGTCGGCCTCAACTATCTCCAAGGCGACATGCCCCGGCGGGCCGAAACCCTGATACGGGATGCCGCGATGTTCGGCTGCCGGTCCAGTGAAGTCGCCTACTACTGGACTCTGGCGATTCTGAGCGGCCGCTCGTTCGACCATTTGGGGCCGGACGAGTTCACTCACCTGTCGGCTGCGAGCGCGATGGCCGCGGAATTTCCGCACGACGCGTGGCGGCAGGCGTTCGACGTGGTGATCGAGCTCATCAACTGCATCACTGAGGAGGAGGAACACGGGGCACCCGACCTCGCCCGCTTCTCGGCCGCGTTCGACGCCTATCGCGGGCTGCCGAAGGTACGCCGCGACGAAATCCATCGCCACCTTGAGATGATCCTCAACGGATGGATCCAGGACCGCGTCGAGGAACTGGAGGCGCAACATGTGCAGGCGAAGCGCTTCAGTGGTGACAGGGCGCGCAGGGTGTGGAAGTTCTTCGAACCCACCCCCACAGCACCTCGGAGGCTCCCCGCCGCCCCGCCGGTTCTGGACGCCGGCAAGAGATTCCAGGCCGTCTTCGGGAGCGGCCTCGCTGGCCTCGGAGTTGTCTGGATCGTGAGCCTTACGGCCAGCAGCAGCCTGCTTGCCGTGATCATAGTGCTCGCGCTGGCCGGCGTCTGGCTGACCACCGCCGTCATGTACGCCCTACCGCGCCGGTCCGCCGACATGGGACGTCCGCCGAGTGGATGGAACCAGCCCTTCGGCACAGCGGTCTCCTCAAGTGTCGATCACTGGTTTCAGGTTTCAGGGCCGGCCAGTCCTATGGCCGCTCAACAGTTCGCTTGGGACAGCGTGCCGGTGCGCGAGAAGCTCAAGGCCGACCTGGTCTACCTCTACGGCGGCGACCACAGCAGAGTGGGACCGATCAGGTGGCTCATCAAGTGGCATGCCGAGAATGCCGCACGGCAGTTCGGCTCCGGCGTCCCGCTGCGACGGGAGGATGTGCCGATCGCCGTTCTGGCGGGTAACGGGGCTCTGTTGATCGCCGGGTTCATCGTCCTCATCGGGGCGGGAAGCGCAAGCTTCCCCGGCATGCTCGGTGCGGGCTTGCTCATAGGTATCGGCGCCGTGATGTCGTGGAATGACTCCCTGAACTACCTCGCCGCGGCTCTCAACCACCCGCGCACGGTGTCGGAGGCGGACCGCCGATGGGCCGCCGAGCAGCAGGAGCACCAGCGCTGGTCCGGGGTGCTCGCCGACCGTCCCAGCGACGCCGAGATGGCCGCGTGGCTGGATCACGACAAGATGATGATCAAATCGCTGGCGCTCAAGCATTACGGCCTGAGCAATCGCGACGTCATCGCGCATCTCACCCTCACCGAGGGGGCGCCGCGCTGCCGGCGTGCCCGTGTGCTGTACGGTCCGCTGCGCTACTCCGCCTACGTGGTGCTGCTCTTCTTGCTCACCGAGGGCGGCGTCCGTCAGGTCACCGTCGATCTCGACTTCTTCTCCGGAGCCATTCATGATGAGCGCCGGACCACGTTCAGGTACGAGATGATCGCCTCGGCGCGGGTCGCCGAGGTGGCCGTACGTTTCGAGCATGGGCACCGACACGTCATGGCGCGCGAGGAGATCCAGCCCCATGTCCAGCAGACGCTGATCCTGAGCCGCGCCTTCAGGCTTTCGCTCGTCAACGGCCAGCACATCGACGTCCTCGTCGACAGCTATGAGCAGGGGCTGATCGACCGGGCGCGAGAAGACATCACCTTCCTGACCGCCCTCGCACTCGACACTTCCGGCGTGACGGGAGCACTCAGGATTCTGGAGGCGGTGTCGGCGGAGGGGCGGGAGTGGCTCGCTCACGAACGCGCGCGACGGCAGCGAAGGCTGCGCGACTTCAGAGCAAGCCAGAAGATCCCAGGCGCCATCGGCCCTGCCGCGATGCTGGCTCTTCCCGAGCCTTCGGAGCCTCTTGACTCCGCACCGCCGCCGTCGGCTTGATCCCAGGCGTACGCCGGCCGATCTCCCAGGCGACTCGCTGGGCCTTGGCCGCAACTTCTGCGACGGGGATCGAAACTTTCGAACAAGTTAATAAAGTTTCCCTCTGTTGCCGGTCGCGCGGATTGCCTATTCTTCCGACCATGCGGGTTTCGGTGCGCCCGTATATGGCGTGATCTGCATGGGATACGAGTCAAGGAAGTAGGCCATGGTAACGAAACATTTCTGTCACTTACCGTGGTGAAGGGTGACGCTGGGCTGCTGGTGCCGGATCTGCTCGCGCGTCGCGCCCAAGAGCAGCCCGAGAGCCCGGCGCTCGTGGTGGCCGAGGTAGGGACGCTCACGTTCGGCGCGTGGGACCGGCGCTCCGGCGCGGTCGCCAACGCCCTGATCGAACGCGGCCTGGCGGACGGGCAGCGGGTCGGGCTGGTGTTCGACGAGCGGGACTGGATCGACCTCGCCGTCGCCTGGTGCGGGGTGATGCGGGCGGGCTGCGTCGCCGTGCCGCTGTCCGCGCGGCTGGCCCCCGCCGAGGTGCGCCACGCGCTGACCGACTGCTCCGTGAGCGCCGTCCTGCACGGGCCAGGGATCGATCCGCCGGACGGAGGGGCGTGGCGGGCGACGGTGACGGAACTGGAATCCGAAGGTCCGGTGAACCGGCGGGACGTCGCACTGGCTCCGAAGGCGCTGGCGCAGATCATCTACACCTCCGGCACCACCGGCAAGGCCAAGGGCGTCGGCGCCACCCACGCCAACCTCGCCCACGGCCTGTCCGCCGACCCCAAGCGCCGCAGCCTCCTGCACTCCCGGCACTTCCTGCACGCCTTCCCCATCGGCAGCAACGCCGGCCAGACCATGCTGGTCAACTCCCTGGGCGCCCGCCCGGCCGCGCTGACCATGCCGCGCTTCACGCCCGCCCGCTTCGCCCGGCTGATCGAGTCGTACCGGGTGGGGACGGTCTTCGTGGTGCCCGCCATGGCCATCGAACTGCTCAACGCCGGCGTCCACGAGCGGCACGACCTGTCGAGCGTGCGGCTGCTGGGATCCACCGCGGCGAGCCTGCCGCCCGCCGTCGCGGCCGGGATGGCGAAGGCGTTCCCGAAGGCGACGATCGTCAACTACTACACCTCGACCGAGGCGGCTCCGGCGCAGACCGTGATGATCGTGGACCCCACGCGTCCGGCCTCGGTGGGACGGCCCCACTCGGGCGGCGACCTCAAGATCGTCGGCCCGGACGGGCGGCCCGCGAAGACCGGGGAGCAGGGCGAGGTCTGGCTGCGCTCACCCGTCGGCACCCGCTCCTACTACCGCGACCGCGGGCTGAGCGAGACCGTCTTCCGCGACGGCTGGGTGCGCATGGGCGACGTCGGCTACCTCGACGCGGACGGCTACCTCTACCTCGTCGACCGCGAGAGCGACGTCATCAAGTCCGGCGCGCACAAGGTGTCCACGCTGCAGGTGGAGGCCGCGCTGTACGAGCATCCGTCGGTCGCCGAGGCCGCCGTGGTCGGGGTGCCGCATCCGGTGCTGGGCCGGGTCACCGCGGCCGCCGTCGTGACCAGGTCGCCGGTCAGCCTCGCCGACCTGCGGACGTTCCTGATGGACCGGCTGGCCAGGCACGAGCTGCCGAGCCGGCTGCTGTTCGTCTCCGAACTGCCGAAGAACCACCTCGGCAAGGTGGTGAAGTCGCGGCTGCTCGACATGCTCCGGCCAGACGCCACCTGATAACGATCACAGGAAGAACGCACATGACGCACTGCCAGGAGAGCGTGCCGGCCTCGTACGTCCAGCAGGACATGTGGGTCGGCGAGCGCATGGGGGCGGGACCGGCGTACCACATGCCGCTCGCCCTGTGGTTCGACGGCGACCTCGACGTGCCCGCGCTGCTCGGCGCGTGCGAAGCGATGGCCGCCCGGCACCCGGTGCTCGCCACCGCCGTCGCGGAGAGCGGCGACGGGCTGCGGCTGGTTCCGGCCGCGGAACCGTCCGTGACGGTCGCCGACCTCGATGATCCCGACCGGCTGATCAGGGAGGAGAGCGCGCGGCCGTTCGACCTGGAGAAGGGGCCGCTCGCCAGGTTCACGCTCGCGCCGGCGGGCGAGGGGCGGCATCTGCTGCTGGTCGTCGCCCACCATCTGGTCTTCGACGGCATCTCCAAGGACATCCTGGTACGCGACCTCGCCGCGGCCTACGGATCCGAGTCCCTGAGGCCGTTGCCGTTCACCTGGCAGGAGCCCGGTGAGGACGTGCTGGCGGCGGCACGGGAGTTCTGGGCCGGGCGCGAGCCGGCCGAGATCGTGCTGCCGGGGCAGCGGCGTACCGAGAGAAGATACGGCCCTGGCGAGCAGATCGACGCCGGGCTCGACCACGAGCTGACCCGCTCCGCGCGGAAGGCCGCGGCGGCGACCGGCGCGTCGACCTTCGAGGTGCTGCTGGCCGGCGTGCACGCGCTGCTGTTCAGGTACGGCACGGAGAACGTGGCGGTCGCCGTCGACGTCACCACCCGCGGCCCTGAGACCCGCGACCACATCGGCGCGTTCGTCAACGAGCTGCCCGTGCTGTCCCGGCCGGAGCCGGGGCGGACCTTCCGCGCGTTCGTCAGCGAGCTGCGCGACGAGCTGCGCGGGGTGTACCGGTTCCGCGCGGCGCCGCCGAGGCGAGCGGCACTCCCCGTGTCGATCAGTTACCGCAGGCAGGAGCCCGACCCGGTCTTCCCCGGCCTGAGGGTCGTCGTGGACCGCATGATGTTCGCGGGCGGCGCGCGGAACCCGCTGCACCTGCAGATCGTGGACGGCCCCGGCGGGCTGGCCCTGAGCGTGCGCTACGACCCGGCGGCCGTGGACCGCGAGGTCGCGGCCCGCTTCGCCGACGGCCTGCGCACCCTGCTGCGCCACGCCGCCGACGATCCCGGCACCCGCCTGGCCGACCTGGACGTCATGCCGGCGGCGCAGGCGCGGCGGATGCTCGTCGAGTGGAACGACACCGAGGTCGCCTACCCCGCCGAGGCGACGTTGCCGAGCCTGCTCGCCGAGCAGGTGCGGACGCGTCCCGACGCGTCCGCCGTCACGTTCGGGGACAGGACGCTGACGTATGCGGAGCTGGACGCGGCGGCCGGGCGGCTGGCCGCCCGGATCAGGCAGGCCGGGGTCGGGCGTGACGAGCTGGTCGCCGTGCACCTGCGGCGCTCCGACCTGCTCCTGGTGAGCCTGCTCGCCGTGCACAGGGCGGGGGCCGCGTACCTGCCGCTCGACCCCGACCACCCGGAGGAACGGCTCGCCATGATCGTGGACGACGCCCGTCCCCGGCTGGTGCTGTCCGAGACGGACGTGCCGTCCTGGCCGGTGCTCCTGGTGGATCGCGCCTCCCTGGAGGCAGGGGAGCGGCTCGCGGAGCCGGTACGCCCCGGCGACCCGGCCTACGTGATCTACACCTCGGGCTCGACGGGCCGGCCCAAGGGCGTCGAGGTCGGCCACGGCAACCTGACCAACCTGCTGCTCGCCATGCGCGACCGGCTCGGGTCGGGACCCGGCGACGCCTGGCTCGCGCTCACCTCGCCCGCGTTCGACATCAGCGCACTGGAGCTGTACCTGCCGCTCGTCACCGGCGGCCGGGTCGTCGTCGCGCCGCACGGCGCGGTACGGCAGCCGGAGGCGCTGGCCCGGCTGGTCGCCGAGCAGGGCGTCACGCACGTCCAGGCCACGCCGTCGGTGTGGCGGCTGCTGCTGCCCGGCGGCCTGGCCGGGGTGACCGCGCTGGCCGGGGGAGAGGCGCTGCCGCCCCGGCTCGCGCAGGAGCTGCGCGCGCGCTGCGACCGCGTGGTCAACGTGTACGGCCCCACCGAGACCACCATCTGGAGCACATACGGCGAGCCGGGCGACGGCGAACCGGTCACCATCGGCCGGCCCCTCGCCAACACCCGGATCTACCTGCTCGACGAGCAGCTGCGGCCGGTTCCCCAGGGCGTCGCGGGCGAGCTGTGCATCGCCGGGGCCGGGGTGGCGCGCGGCTACCGGGACAGGCCGGCGCTCACGGCGGATCGTTTCGTCCCCGACCCCTTCGGCCCTCCAGGGGCACGGCTCTACCGCACCGGCGACCTGGCCCGCTACCGGGACGACGGCGAGATCGAATTCCTCGGCCGCAGGGACGGGCAGATCAAGCTGCTCGGCCACCGGGTCGAGTTGGGCGAGATCGAGGCCAGGCTGCTGGAGCATCCCCACGTGGGTGAGGCCGCGGTGGTCGTCCGTGGCGAGGGAACGGACGACCACCGCCTGATCGCCTACGTCGTCCCCGCCGAGAGCGCCCCCGACCCCGGCGATCTGGCCGCCCATCTGGCCAGGACGCTGCCCGCCGCCACGCTCCCGAGCGCGTACGTGGTGCTGGACGCCCTCCCGCTCAACCCGATCGGCAAGCTGGACCGCGCCGCGCTCCCCGAGCCGCCGCAGAAGGCCGCGGCTCCGCGCTCCGAGGGCGGGGCGCTGGTCGAGGAGGTGCGGCGGATCTGGTGCGAGGTGCTGGAACTGGACGACGTCGGCACCGACGACGACCTGTTCGACCTCGGCGGGCACTCGCTCACCATCACCCAGATCACGGCCAGGATCAGGGAGAGCCTGGGCGTGGACGTGTCGCTGGACGCCTTCTTCGACGATCCGACCATCCAGGGGGTCGTCGAGGAGATCGTCCGGCTGCAGGGGGACGGCCCGTCGGCGGAGATCGAGCCGCGTCCCGAGGGGGTCGTGCCGCCGCTGTCGTTCGTCCAGGAACGGCTGTGGTTCCTGCAGAAGTTCGACCCGGACGACGCCTCGTACAACATGTATCTGGTGCTGCGGCTGCGGGGCGAGCTGGACACCGGCGCGCTGCAGGAGGCGCTGGACGCGGTGGTGGCCAGGCACGAGAGCCTGCGCACGTCGTTCGCCGACGTGGACGGCGCGCCGACCACGGTCATCCACCCGCCAGGCCCCGTGACCGTCGAGCGCATCGACCTCGCGGGCACGCCCGGCGCGGAATCCGAGGCGCTGCGGCTCGTCTCCGACCGCACCAACGCGCCCTTCGACCTGGCAGGGGCGCCGCCGCTGCGGATCAGCCTGCTCAGGCTCGGGCCGGACGATCACGTGCTCTGCTTCGTGCTGCACCACGTCATCGCGGACGGGACGTCGCTCGGGATCCTGTTCGACGACCTGTTCGCCCTCTACCAGGACAGGGACGCGGAGCTCACGCCGCTGAGGATCCAGTACGGCGACGTCGCCCTGTGGCAGCGGGAACAGGACTCCGAGGAGTCGCTGGCCTACTGGCGCGACCAGCTCGCCGACCCGCCCGTGCTGGACCTGCCCGCCGACCCGCCCGCCGATCTGCCCGCCGGCCTGCCGCGAGGCGAGCGGCCCGAGGGCGCGTTCCACACCTTCACGGTGCCCGCCGAGCTGGTGTCCCGGCTGGAAAGGGTCGCGCAGGAGCACAACGCGTCGCTGTTCATGGTGCTGGTCGCCGCCTACCAGGTGCTGCTGGCCCGGCACACCGGGCAGGACGACATCCTGGTCGGCACCCCGTGGGCGACCAGGGACCGGATGGAGCTGGAGCCGGTCATCGGCTACCTCACCGACACGCTGGTCCTGCGCGGCGACCTCGCAGATGATCCGCTCTTCGCCGACCTGCTCGACGCGACCCGGCGTACGGTGCTCGACGCGCACGCCCACAGGACCGTCCCCTTCGAACGGCTCATCGGCGAGCTGGGCGTGCCCCGCGACCTGCACCGCAATCCGCTGCTCAGCACCATGATCATCCTGCACAGCCAGGCGGGGGAGGGGACCCCGCCCGAGCGGGTCGGCGACCTCGGGGTGGAGCTGTTCGACGGCGGGTACCGGCAGGCCAAGTTCGAGCTGTCGCTGGAGACGTGGCGCAACGAGCAAGGGCTGCTCGCGGTGTTCGGCTACGACGTCACCCGGTATCGGGCGGACACCGTGGAAGGGCTGGCCGCCCGGTTCGAGACCCTGCTCCAGGGCATCGCGGACGCCCCCGAGACCCCGATCTCCCGGTTGCCCCTGCTGACGGCCGACGACACGGCCATGCTCACGGCGTCAGGGTCGGCCGCCCCGAGCGATGGGGAGAGCGTGCCCGCGCTCATCCGGCGGGCCGTCGCCGCGCACCCCGACGCCACGGCGCTGCTGTGGGGCGGCGAGACGATGAGCTACGCGCAGCTCGACACCAAGGTCGCGCGGCTCGCGGCGGCCCTGCGGCGGCGCGGCGTCGCGGGTGGGTGCGTGGTCGGCGTCTGCCTGGAGCGGTCGGCCGAGGCCGTCGTGGCGCTGCTGGCCGTGTGGCGGGCCGGGGGCGCGTACCTGCCGCTGGACCCCGCCTACCCGGACGAGCGGCTCGCGTTCCTGATCGAGGACAGCGCCGCCCGGCTGGTGGTGACCGACGCCGGGCTCGCGTCCCGGTTGCCGGGGGAGACGGTCGTGCTCGTCGCCGAGGACGAGGCAGGGCCGGGCGACCCCCGCTGGTACGGCGACTGGGACCCGGTCGAGCCGGACGATCCCGCGTACGTGATCTACACCTCGGGATCGACGGGCCGGCCGAAGGGGGTGCTGGTCGAGCACGGCAGCCTGGCGGGGCGCGTGCGGTGGATGCGCGAGTCGTACGGGATCGGGCCGGACGACCGGGTTGCGCAGTTCGCCTCGCTCAGCTTCGACGCCCACGCCGAGGAGCTCTACCCGGCGCTGACGGCGGGCGCGGGCGTGCTGCTCCTGCCCGACGGCGCCGCGTCCCTGCCCGACGTGCTGCGCACACCGGCCGGCCGGCAGGTGACCGTGCTGGACCTGCCGACCGCCTACTGGCACCGGCTCACCGAGGCGCTCGGCGACGTGACCTGGCCGGAGCCGCTGCGGCTGGTGATCCTCGGCGGCGAGCAGGTGCACGGGGCGGCGGTGGCCAGGTGGCGGGAGCGGTTCGGCGACCGGGTGCGCCTGGTCAACACGTACGGGCCGACCGAGGCCACCGTCATCGCCACGGCCGCCGACCTCGGCGCGGCCGACACCGTGGGCCGCCCGCCCATCGGCCGGCCGATCGGCGGCACGACCGCGCACGTCCTCGGCCCGTACGGTGAGCCCGTGCCGCCCGGCTTCCCCGGCGAGCTGTGCCTCGGCGGGGCAGGGCTGGCGCGAGGCTACCTCGGACGTCCGGCGCTGACGGCCGACCGGTTCGTCCCCGATCCTTTCGGCCCGCCCGGCTCCCGGCTCTACCGGACCGGCGACCGGGCGCGGTGGCGGCGGGACGGGACGCTGGAGTTCCTCGGCCGGTTCGACGCCCAGGTGAAGGTGCGCGGCTTCCGGGTGGAGCCGGGCGAGGTGGAGGCCGTCCTGCTGGCCCAGCCGGGTGTCCGGCAGGCGGTGGTGACGGCGGACGGGGAGCGGCTGGCCGCGTACGTGGTCGGGCCGGCCGAGCCGGACGAGCTGCGGGCGCGCCTGGCCGCGGCCCTGCCGGCGCATCTCGTGCCCACGGTCTGGGTGAGCCTGCCGGCGCTGCCGCTCACGATCACCGGCAAGGTGGACGTGGCCGCCCTGCCCGCGCCGGAGCCAGGACCCGCCGCGGAGTTCGTGGCTCCGCGCACGGACGCCGAGGTGCTCGTGGCCGAGGTCTGGAGTGAGCTGCTCGGCCTCGAGACGGTCGGGGTCCACGACGACTTCTTCGCCCTGGGCGGGCACTCCCTGCTCGCCACTCGGGTCGCGGCGCTCTTGCGCAACGCGGTCGAGACGGAGGTGCCGATCCGCACGGTGTTCGACCATCCGACCGTCGCCGGGCTCGCGACCGCCGTCGAGCGGCTGGTGATCGAGCAGCTCTCGGCGCTCACCGACGCCGAGGCCGCGGAACTGCTGGAGGTGGGGGAGTGACCGGCCCTGAGGCGGGAGCGAGCGGTTACGAGGTGGCAGGGCCGTGGGAGGTGGCAGGGCTGTGGGAGGTGGCGGAGTGACGGGCTCGAACGAGCTGTCGGCGGCCAAGCAGGCGTTGCTGGCGCAGCGGTTGCGGCGCGGGGCGGCGCCGCGCCGTACGATTCCCGCGCGCCCCGACGGCGAGCCGCCGCCGCTGTCGCACGCGCAGGAGCGGCTGTGGTTCCTGGAGCAGTTCGCGCCGGGCACCGCCCAGCTCACGATCCCGATCAGGCTGCGGCTGCGCGGCACGCTCGACGCAGGAGCCCTGGCCGCCGCGCTGGACGCCGTCGTGGCCGGGCACGACGCGCTGCGCATGCGCTTCCCCGCCACCGAGGACGGCCGCCCGCGCGTGACGCTCGCCGCGGACGCCACGCTCCCGCTCACCGTCCGCGACGCGCCGGACGAGGCGGCCGCCAAGGAGCAGGTCGAGCGGTTCCTGGCGGTGCCGTTCGACCTGGCGGCGGGCCCCATCGCACGGGCGCTGCTGATCAGGCTGCGCGACGACGACCACGTGCTGGTGATCGCGGTGCACCACATCGCCGCCGACGGCTGGTCGGCCGACGTGCTGCTGCGCGAGGTCTTCGCCCGCTACGACGGCCGCACACCGCCCGCCCCGCAGGTCGGGTACGCCGACTACGCCGCCTGGCAGCGCGGTCTGCCCCCGTCCGAGCGCGACCTGGACTTCTGGCGCGACAGACTGGCCGGCCTGGAACCGCTGGACCTGCCGGCGGACCGGCCCCGCCCGCCCGAACGCACCTACACCGGCGCCGCGCACCCGTTCACCCTGGACCCCGAGGTGGCCGCCGGGCTGGCCGGGCTCGGGCGCGCGCACCGGGCCACGCCGTACATGGTCATGCTGGCCGCGCTCGCCGCGCTGCTCGGCCGGTACGCGGGCGCCGAGGACGTCGCCGTGGGATCGCCGGTGGCCGGCCGCCAGGTCCCCGAGCTGGACGGCGTGATCGGCTGTTTCGTGAACATGCTGACCATGCGGGTGGACCTGACCGGCGACCCGACGTTCGCCGAGCTGGTCGGCCGGGTGCGCGACCTCGTCCTGGACGCCTTCGCCCACCAGGACCTGCCGTTCGAGCAGCTCGTCTCCGAGCTGGGCGTGCCGCGCGACGTGTCCAGGTCACCGCTGTTCGGCGTCATGTTCGCGATGCAGAACTACCGCCACGAGGCCATCGACCCGCCCGCCGGGCTGACCGTCACCGACTTCCCGGTGGACGCCTGGGCCACCCGGTACGACCTGGAGCTGTACGCCGGCGACGACTCGGGCGGCATGTTCGTCTACAACACCGACCTGTTCGAGCCGGACACCGTCGAACGCCTCGCCGGCCACCTGTGCACGCTGCTGGAGCGGGTCGCGGCCGACCCCGGCACCCCGCTTTCGCGCATCGACCTGCTCACCGAGGACGAACGCCGCCAGGTCCTGCACACCTGGAACGACACCGCCACGGACTTCCCCGGCCCCGCCACCCTGCACGGCCCCATCGAGGCCCAGGCGGCCCGCACCCCCCACGCGGTCGCGGTGCGCTTCGAAGGGCGGTCACTGACCTACGGCGAGCTGGACGCGGCGGCGGACCGGGTCGCCCGGACGCTGCGCGACCTCGGCGCGGGCCCCGGGACGGTGGTCGCCGTGTGCGCGGAACGCTCGCTGGAGCTGCTGCCCGGCCTGCTCGGCGTGCTCAAGGCGGGGGCCGCGTACCTGCCGATCGACCCCGAGTATCCGCCGGAGCGGGTGGCGTTCATGCTGGCGGACGCCGCACCGGCCGTGCTGCTCACCCAGCGGAGCATCCGCCCTGACCTGCCGGACACCGGCGCGACCGTCCTCGACCTGGACGACCCTGACGTCTGGACCGGCGCGGAAGGCCCGCTACCCGACGTGCGTCCCGACGACGTCGCCTACGTCATCTACACCTCCGGCTCCACCGGCCGCCCCAAAGGCGTGCCGAACACCCACGGCGCCATCGCCAACCGGCTCGACTGGATGCAGGACCGCTTCCGGCTCGGCGACGCGGACGTCGTGGCGCAGAAGACGCCGCTCAGCTTCGACGTGTCGGTGTGGGAGCTGTTCTGGCCGCTGCGCTGCGGGGCCAGGCTGGTGCTCGCGACGCCGGGCGGCCACAAGGACGCCGCGTACCTGCGCAAACTGATCACCACGGAAGGCGTGACCACCGCCCACTTCGTCCCGTCGATGCTGGGCGTCTTCCTCGCCGAGAACGGCGGCGCGGGGTGCGGGTCGCTGCGGCGGGTGATCTGCTCGGGCGAGGAGCTGCCCGCCGACCTGGCCCGCCGCTGCGTCGCCACGCTGCCCGCCACCGAGCTGCACAACCTGTACGGACCCACCGAGGCGGCCGTGGACGTCTCCGCCTGGCACTGCCGGCCGGGCACCCTCGCCTCGGCGGCCCGCGTCCCGATCGGCACCCCGATCGCCAACACCACCCTGTACGTCCTGGACGCCGCCATGTCGCCGGTGCCGATCGGGGTGCCGGGCGAGCTGTTCATCGGCGGCGCCGGCCTGGCCAGGGGCTACCTCGGCCGTCCCGCGCTCACCGCCGAGCGGTTCGTGCCTGACCCGTACGGGCCGCCCGGCTCGCGCCTCTACCGCACCGGCGACCTGGTCAGGCGCCGCCCCGACGGGGTGCTGGAGTTCCTCGGCCGGCTCGACTCCCAGGTCAAGCTGCGCGGCCTGCGCATCGAGCCGGGCGAGATCGAGGCGGCGCTGCGCGCGTTGCCCGCCGTCGGAGACGCCGCGGTGATCGTCCGCGACGACCGCCTGGTCGCGTACGTCACCCCCGGCACAGGCGGCGCCCCGGACCAGGCGCACGACCAGGCGCACGACCAGGCGCTCGACCAGGCGCTCGACCAGGCGCTCGACCAGGCGCTCGACCAGGCGCTCGACCAGGCGCTCGACCACGGCGCACTCCGCGCGGAGCTCAAGCGGACGCTGCCCGACTACATGGTCCCCGCGAGCTACGTCACGCTCGCCGCCCTGCCGCTGAGCCCCAACGGCAAGCTGGACCGCCGCCGCCTGCCCGCACCCGTGGCGACCAGAGACGCGACGGTCGAGTTCATCGCGCCCGACACCCCCACGGAACGCACGCTCGCCGCCATCTGGAGCGAGCTGCTGGGCGTCGAGGCGGTCGGCGTGGACGACGATTTCTTCGACCTCGGCGGCCACTCCCTGCTCGCGACCCAGGTGGTGGCCAGGCTGCGCCAGGAGGTGGGCGCCGTGGTCAGCGTCATGGACGTCTTCAAGCACCGCACCGTCCGCGAGCTGGCCGCGCTCGCCGACACCCCGCAGGACCGGCGCGGCCCCCGCGCGCTGCTGCACCGGCTGACCTCCGCGGGCAGCACCAGCCCGGTCCTCAGCTACGTGTGCGTCCCGTACGGCGGCGGCAGCGCCGTCGTCTACCAGCCCCTCGCCGACGCCCTGCCGGACGGGCACGCGCTCTGGTCGGTCGCGATCCCCGGCCACGACGTGGGCATGGACGAGGACAGGCTGCCGTTCGACGAGCTGGCGGCCGGGTGCGTGCGCGAGATCCTGGAGAAGGTCGAGGGCCCGATCGTCCTGTACGGGCACTGCGGCGTGGGCTCGGCGCTGACCGTGGAGATCGCCCGCCGGCTCGAGGCCGCCGGACGTGAGCTCGACGGCGTCTACATCGGCGGCATCTTCCCGTTCGCCCGCCCGCGCGGCCGGGTCATGTCGCGCATCGCCAAGATCGCGGAGGCCGAGCGGCTGCGCAGCGACCAGCGCTACGTCAACTGGCTGATCTCGCAGGGCGTGGACATGAGCGACCTCGACCCCGCGCAGGCCCGCCGCATCGTACGGAACATGCGCCGCGACTCGCGGGAGGCCGAGGACTACTACACCCGGCTGTTCGAGTCCGGCACGCAGCGGCTGCGCGCTCCGGTGATCAGCGTCGTGGGGACCGAGGATCCGGCGACGGACTACTACCAGGAACGCTTCCGCGAATGGCACTTCCTCACCTCGGCGTCGGCGGTGGTCGTGCTCGCAGAGGCAGGCCACTTTTTCCTGAAATATCGGGCACAAGAGCTCGCCGAGATCGTCACCACCGTCCACCAGGACCTGGAGGAACCGGCCCACACGGCGGAACCGGCCGTGGTGGGAGCGGGCGCGGCGGGACCGGTCCTGACCGAGCCGGAGCGCCCCCGCCCGGCCGGACCGCCGCGAAGCGGTGGCCGCACCTGGTGGTTGCACGACGTGTCGCACGCCGACACGATGCCCGCACCGACCGGCGTCAGGCCCGGCATCCCGCGCTTCCTCGCCGTCGCGCTCAGCCAGCTCGTCTCCATGACGGGCTCGGCGCTGACGGAGTTCGCCGTCCCCCTCTGGATCTACACGACGACCGGGTCGGTGGCGAAGTTCGCGCTGATGGCGGTCGTCGGCCTGGTGCCGGGCATGCTGGTGGCGCCGGTCGCCGGCGCGATCATCGACAGGACGAGCCGCCGCCGGGTGATGCTGGCCGGAGACGTCGCCGCGTTCACGATCCAGCTCGCGTTCGGCGTGCTGCTCTGGACGGGGAACCTGTCCGTCGAAATGATCTACCCGCTGCTCGGCTGCCTGTCCGTCGCGCTCACCTTCCAGCGCCTGGCGTACTTCTCGGCCGTCCCGCAGCTCGTCCCCAAGCACTACCTCGGGCACGCGGTCGGCATCACGCAGCTCGGCACCGGCACCGCCCAGCTCCTGGTGCCCATCTTCGCCGTCGGCCTGATGTCGGCGATCGGGCTCGGCGGCATCCTCCTGCTCGACATCGCCGGCTACGCGGTCGCCATCGCCGTGCTGCTGGCGGTGCGCTTCCCCGACAGCATGCCCTGGCGGCGCCGCGAGTCGATCAAGAACGAGATCCTCGGCGGCCTGCGCTACTCGCTCGGCCACCGCGGGTTCGTCGCCATGCTGCTGTTCTTCGTCGTGCTGAACGTGTTCCTCGCGCCGCTGCTGCTGATGTTCTCGCCGCTGGTGCTGGCCTTCGCCGAACTGGCCGACGTCGGCAGGATCTCCTTCCTGGCCGGGGTCGGGACGTTCGCGGGCGCGCTCGTCATGGTCGCCTGGGGCGGCCCGCGCCGCATGCGCCTGCGCGGCGTGCTGCTGTGCAGCCTCGTGCTCGGCTGCTTCTGCATGCTCACCGGCCTGCGCGCCGACCTGGCCGTGATCGCCGTCGGCGTGTGCGGCATCACCCTCTGGATCACCCTGCTGAACGGCATCTACACCACGATCGTGCAGGTCAAGGTGCCGCAGCGGTTCCACGGCCGGGTGTTCGCGATGAACACGCTCATCGCCTGGTCCACGCTGCCCATCGGCTACGGGCTCGTCGCGCCGTACGCCGCCGGGCTCCTCGACCCGCTGCTGCTGGACGGCGGCGCGCTCGCCTCGACGGTGGGTGCGGTCATCGGCGTCGGCCCAGGCCGCGGCATCGGCCTCATGTACGTGCTCTTCGGCCTCGCCATCCTGGCGATCACACTGGCCGCCATGAGGGTCCCGGCGCTGGCCCGCTTCGACCACGAGGTTCCCGACGCCGTCGCCGACGACCTGGTCGGCGTACAAGCCCTGCGACAGAAGGAGGAATGACGTGACGGGACGACACCAGGTGGTCGTCAACGACGAGGACCAGTACTCGCTGCTGCCCCTCGACCGGCCGCTCCCGGACGGCTGGCGGGCCACGGGCTTCACCGGCGACCGGCAGGAGTGCCTGGACCACATCGACGAGATCTGGACGGACATGCGCCCCCGCAGCGTACGGCTGCGCCAGGAGGCGGAAGGGAGCGCGCGGTGAGCGGCGACGTGGAACGCAGGCTCGCGGACCTGGTGGCCGCCGTGTCCGACGGCGAGATCAGCGCCGAGCAGGCGCTCGCCGGCGACCACTCGCTGTCGGCGCTGGGCCTGACCTCGCTGGCGTGGATCAGGCTCATCGACGCGATCGAGGACGTCTTCGGCGTGGACGTCGACCTCGGCGGCGACCTGTCCGCCTTCGACCGCGTTGACGCGCTCGCCGCCCACGTGTCGGGCCTGCTGGACGCCCGATGACCACCCCGCCCATGGCGACCGCCTCGGTCCGGTTCAGCGGGACCAGGGACGGCGAGGCGCCGCTGACCTGGGGGCAGCGGCTGATGTGGCGGGCCGTGCACCTGATGGGTCCCAGCCAGTCGTTCCTCAACTGCCCCTGGGTGCTGCCGGTGCACGGCAGGCGCGACCTGCCGACCGTGCTGGGCGCGCTGCGCCGGATGCTCGAACGTCACGAGAGCCTGCGCACCACGTTCGTCGACACCCCTGACGGCCCGGTGCAGCGCGTGGCGAGCACCGGCGAACTGACCGTCGAGCTGGTGCGGAGCGGCCCGGAAGGACCGCTGGGCACCGCCGCGCGCATCGCCGACGAGCTGGGCACCACCGTCTTCGAGCACGGGGCGGACCTGCCGCTGCGCTGCGTCATCGTGCTCGCCGACGGCAGGCCGCGAGCCCTGGCCTTCGCCTTTTCACACCTGGCGGTGGACTTCCAGGCGCTCAGCCTGCTGTCGGCCGAGTGGCGGGCGCTGCTGCGCGGCGACGCCCTGCCGCCGCCGCCGTGGCAGCCGATGGAGCAGGCGGCGCTGGAACGCGAGGAGCCGTTCCTGGCCCGCTCGCGGCGGTCGATCCGCTACTGGCGCAAGGTGCTCGAAACCGTCCCGCTCGAGGTGTTCGACCATCCGCCGGGGGAGCCGGAGGAGCCCCGGTTCATCGAGGTCGGCATGGAGTCGGTGGCGCTCGCCGTGGCGGCCGTGCGGCTGGCCGAGCGGCTGACGATCAGTACGACGAGCGTGCTCATCGCCGCCTGCGCCACCGTCCTCGCCGTCGCGAGCGACCGGCCGCGGGCGGTCATGCAGCTCGTCCACAGCAACCGGCGTGACCCGCGTACCCGTCCGCTGGTCGCCACCGTGGGCCAGGACGCCCTGCTCGTGCTCGACCTGCCCGAGACCGGCTTCACCGACACCTGCCTGGCCGCCCACCACAGCGCCCTCATGGCCTATCGCAACGCCCACTACGACCCGTTCGAGATGCGTGCCATGCGCGAGGAGATCGGCCGCATCAGGGGCAGCGAGCCCGACCTCGACGCCTTCTTCAACGACCGGCGCGGCGACGGCACCTGGCCGAACCTGCCCCGCGTCACCGGCGAGGATCTGACCCCGCTCACGGCGAAGACCCGTACCTACGTGACGAACGCCTGGCCAGGGGTCCGGTTCAAGGCGTTCTTCACCCTCGGCACCGCCCCCGACACCGGCCGGCTCAGCCTCATCATCGACACCGCGTACCTGACCAGGCAGACGGCGACGGCCATGCTCCGCGCCGTCGAGACCCTGCTGGTCCGCACCTGCACCGAGGACGTCCCCATCGCCGCCGTCAAGGACCTCGTCCCCCCGGCCGAAGCGGACATTGCTCTAAGATCACGCAGGTGATCGAGTGGCGTAGCGCGGACGTGCCGCCCGCCGAACGTTTCGACTGGTGGTGCGGGCTCATCGGGCGGCACATGATGCCGCTGCGGATCAGCAGCGAGCACGAGGACGACTATCGGGCCTCGCTGAAGGTGCTGAGCCTGGGGCAGGCCACCGTGTCGGCGCCCCGCTACCCCGACCTGCACACGGTGCGCACCGCCCGGCTGATCCGCCAGGGGGACCCCGACCAGTGGTGGATGACGCTGACCTGCTCCGGGTCGATGTCGATCGAGCAGGGCGGCCGGCGCGCCGACCTCGCGGCGGGCGACCTGATGCTGATGGACACCTCGCAGCCGTACGACAGCCGGGTGCACTGCCGCGACGCCGGCCTGGCCGGGATCATCTCGCTGCAGGTGCCGCGCGCCGCGCTGCCCGTCCCCGAGCAGAAGCTGCGCCGGCACGTCGCCAGGCCGCTGCCGTCCGCCCGGGGCTCGGGGGCGCTGCTGGCCCAGTTCCTGCGCGGCCTGGTGCGGGAAGGGCGCGCGCTGGGCGACGCCGAGAGCGACGCGCTGGGCAGGGCGGCGATCGAGCTGACCGCCGCGTTCCTCGCCGAGCAGGCGGACGTGACCCGCCTGCTGCCCGAGGAGACCCGCAGGCAGACGCTCGCGCGGCAGATCAAGGCGTACGTCCGCGAGCATCTCGGCGACGGCACGCTGAGCCCCGCGCGGATCGCCGCCGCGCACAACATCTCCGTGCGCTACCTGCACAACGTCTTCGAGGACGAGCGGCAGACCGTCAGCGAGTACGTCAGGACGCAACGCCTGGAACGCTGCCGCGCCGACCTGGCCGACCCCCGCCTCGGCCGGCGCGGCGTCGCCGAGATCGCGCGGCGCTGGGGCATGCCCGACGCCGCCGCCTTCAGCCGCGCCTTCAGGCGGGCGTACGGCATGCCGCCCGGCGAGTACCGCCGGCACCTGGATCGCGCCCGGTGACAACCACTGTGCACTCACCGCCAATGACCGCCGTCCGCAGCCTCGTTAGATTCTCATCCCGCACAAGGGGGATGCGGAGATGCCGGAGGCGAAGGGGATGTGGTCGAGGCGGTCGGTGCTGGTGGCCGGAGGGCTGCTGGTCGCCGGGTGTGGGGGGCCGCCGCGGCCGTTCATCCAGAGCGAGGACTACGACACCGGCGCCTCGGGCAGGCAGCGGCTGCGCAAGATCCTGGAGCGCCGGGCCGCGGCCCTGATGAGCGGCGACGAGAGCGCGTACCTGGCCGATCTGGACGACTCCAACGACGAGCTCATGCGGTACGAGAAGCTGGTCTTCGCGAACCTGCGGCAGTTCGAGCTGGCCGAGGTCAGGCACAGCACCGCGTACACCACCGAGCGGCCCGGGTCCGGCGGCGAGAGCAGCCTCGGGCCGGTCATCCGGGTGGTGAAGCTGACCGCGGACGCCGGTCCCGGTGACATCGCGCCCGCCGAGTCATTCGTCTACCGGATGAAGGACGACGTGATCACCGGCATCACCCGGGTCACGCTCAAGAACCGGCCGGCGCAGAGCGGCAGCGCGCCGGCGGCCGAGGCGCCCTGGCACACCGACCGGCTCAAGGTGGTGCAGGTGGGGGAGAAGGTGTGGCTGGCGGGCGACCGCAGCGTCACCGACCTCGACCGCTACGCCGCCGTCACCGAGCGGGAGCTGGGCATCGTCGAGCGGCTGTGGGGCGACCGGCTCACGTACCCGGGTCACGTCCTGTTCTTCACCCGCGACGCGGGCAACTTCCGCCAGTGGTTCGGCAGCCCGAACATCGCCAACGCCCTGGGCGTGCAGTACCGGGAGCTCGGCGTGGGCAGGAACGGCAAGCTCCACCAGGGCGAGTACGCCGCCTCGCGCATCGTGGTCAACCTGAGCGGCCACGGCGACGCCGACCCGGCGAGCACGATCCGCCACGAGCTGACGCACGCGGTCACCGCGCGGGCCACCATGGCCAACGTGGGCGAGCTGGGCCCGCCCACCTGGGCGATCGAGGGCTTCGCCCGCTACACCGAGACGGTCGGCGACGCGGCGCGGGCCGCCGAGATCCGGTCACAGGTGGCCGCCGGGGTGCGGGGTGGCCTGTTCCGTGGCACGCCGCCGTCCAACGAGGACTTCTACGGCAAGGACGGCATCCACTTCGACTACGCCCTCGGCTCGACCGTGTTCAGCCTGGCCGAGCGGCTCAAGGGCCGGGACGCGGCGGTCGAGCTGTACGCGCGGGTGATCGAGCGCGTCAGCGCCGGCGCCTCCTTCTTCGAGCTGCCGATCTTCGACAGGATGGCGCGGGACGTGCTCGGCCTGTCCGCGGCCGCGTTCCGCAGCCGGTGGAACCAGTACGTACGGAACGGTGCATGACGTGACCGGACGCTCCCGCTGGCTCGTGATCCTCGCGGCCGGCCTGGCCGCCTTCCTCGCGGCGGGCACGGGCTCGTACCTGTACGCCCACGACCTGCGCGCCGGCCAGGTGACGCAGTCGTGCGGCGCCCGCGCCTGCATCCCCGGGGTCAAGGCGCCCGCGCTGCTCGACGCGCTCAAGGGCCGCGGCCACGAGTGCGAGGACGCCTCGGGCGTCTGGCTGTGCGAGATGGTGGTCGGCTCGATCGGCTTCCAGGCGCGGGTGAACGTCTCCGACGGCGGCGTGCACCGGCTGACCGGCACCGTCTTCCACGCCGACGGCGACCCGCTGACCGAGGCGGGGCTGGCCTATCTGACCTGGTTCGCCGTCCTGCCGTACCGCGACGACCCGGCCGCCACCGCCCAGATCCGCGACTGGCTGACCACGATGATCGAGGCCGACAAGGACACCCAGGCCACGATCCTCGACTACGCGTACGTGCTGGTGACGTCCAAGGACGACGCCGTGCAGCTCGACATCAGGATTCCCACATGACCGCAGGCCAGCGCTCTCCCGACGGCCGCTTCTGGTGGGACGGCTCCGCCTGGCAGCCCGTCCAGACCGCCCCGCCGCCCCCGTACCCCTACCGCCCCCCGGCACCCCGGCCTCCGGCGAAGAAGGGTCTCGTCCTTCCACTCGCCGCCGTGACGGCCGCGGCCCTGGTGCTGGGCATCGTCCTGGGCGGCGGCGCCGGCTGGCTGACCACCGAGCCCAGGGCGGGCACCGCCGCGCTCACCTTCGCCGACGACTTCCCCGACGTGGACGACCAGTACCTGCCCGGCGTCACCCTCACCTTGATCGTCGACGAGTGGATGGAGAAGGCCAACTCCTACACCTGCACCAACAAACCCGGCGACCCGGACACGTGGAGCAAGGCCAAGCAGTGGATGCGCTGCCTGCCGCCGGACGGCCAGGAGAACAGGTACGTCGACATCGAGTACGACGCCGCCCGCAGGATCAGAGTCCTGAAGGCCACCTGCCACCTCGGCACCCGCGCGGAGGCCTGCACGACACTGTTCGCCACCATGGCCGACACCGCGCTGGTCCCGCAGCCGGAGCTGCGCAAACGCGCGATGGACTGGGCCACGAAGAACGCCGCCGGCGACCGCGGCACGATCATCGGCGGCATCCGCCTCCAGGCCGACCTGTCCCCCCACAGCCTCCGCCTCACCCCGGAGTCGTGACCGTGGATCGCCTACAAGGTGACGACGGTGCCGGTCAGGCGGGACTCCTCCGCCGCCCAGGCGATCTCGTGGCTATGCAGGCTCTCCCTCGGGGCCGAGAGGATCGCGGCCGGGTCGTCGCGGTCGAGGGCGTCCAGGAAGGCGGTGATCAGGCCCTGGTCGCCGCCGCCGTGGCCGTCCGTGGGCGGGTTCGTGTCGATGACCTCGGTCTCGCCGGTCACGAAGTCCGTCACGGTGAGCCGGGCGCCGTCGCCCTCCAGGAAGCCGTGCGTGCCGAAGATGCGGGTCTTGCGCAGGGCCGCCGGTGAGAAGGCGGTCATGGTGAACGAGGCCGTCGCGCCGCCGTCGAAGTCGAGGTTCACCACCTGGTGGTCCACGACGTCGTTGTCGCACGCGTACACGCACCTGCCGTACGGGCCCTCGCGCAGCGCCCGCAGCAGGCCCGCCTCCGACGGGTCGTCGGTCAGGACGGCCAGGGGCCAGCGCTTCTCCTCGCCCACGTAGGGCTGGTAGATGCGCCTGGCGTCGTAGGGACAATCGGCCGCGACGGCGCAGTCGAGGCAGCGGTCGGCGGCGCCCGCGGGCCGGTTCTCGGCCGTGAAGTGCTTCAGGCCGCCGAACGACGACACCCGCGTGACGCGGCGGCCCATCACGTACGTCAGCCAGTCGAGGTCGTGGCACG
Organism: Nonomuraea salmonea; assembly: GCF_042428605.1. Lineage (NCBI taxonomy): Bacteria > Bacillati > Actinomycetota > Actinomycetes > Streptosporangiales > Streptosporangiaceae > Nonomuraea > Nonomuraea salmonea. Next base: position 146,641 of record NZ_JBHMCF010000037.1, on the reverse strand, counting down.
ACTTGGCGAGCAGCATGAACGTGGCCTCGTCCGTACGGCGCCAGTTGCCCCGCACGTAGGAGTGGGCGTGGTGCCACCAGCCGACGGGCTCCAGGTGCTCGATGGTGACGATCTCCCCCAGCCGTCCGCTGTCGAGCACCTCCTTCACCTGCTGCGTGTAGGTGGTGTAGCGCAGCACGTGACAGACCGCGAACACCACGCCGGACCGCTCGGCCGCCGCGACGATCCGCCGGCAGTCCTCCAGGTCGATGGCCATCGGCTTCTCCAGCAGCACGTGGTAGCCCAGCTCGGCGAAGCGCACCGCCGGCTCCACGTGGTCGGCGTCCAGCGTCGCGATCACCACGGCGTCCGCGATCCTGGGCCGCTCGGCGAGGTCGCGCCAGTCGCCGAAGCTCAGGGCGTCCGGGTGCTCGGCGAGCAGGGCGTCCCTGCGCCGTTGATCGGGCTCCGCTACGGCGGTGAGCCTGGCACGGCCGTCCATCGTCGCGTACCTCGTGTACTTCGTCCCCCGGTCGCCCGCCCCGACCAGGGCCAGCTCGATGTGCGGCATGCTCTCAGCTCCAGTTATGTAAAGACGCGACATAAAGCTAGAGTTGCCCCAGTCCTATGGTCAAGGGGCTTTATGACGACTCATGACACCGCGCTGCTGCGCCGCCTCAACACCCGCGCCATCCTGCACGCCCTGCGCAGGGGCGGGCCGCAGACGCTGAGCGGGCTCGCGCGCGCCGCCGGCCTGTCGCGGCAGACCGCCGAGGTGGCGCTCGCCGACCTGACCGCGCGCGGGCTCGCGCGGGAGGTCGCGCCGGCCGAGGGCGGCACGGGACGGCCGGCCCGGCGCTTCGCGTTCAGGGCGGAGGCGGGTCACGTCGTCGGCCTCGACGTGGGGCCGCGCCGCATCCTCGCCATGCTGGCCGACCTCAACGGCGACGTGATCGGCGAACACCGGCTCGACACCGACGAACACCTGCCCGCCGCCGAACGCCTCACGCTGGCCGAGCAAGCCGCCACCGCCTGCGTCGAGGCCGCCGGGCCGGCGCGCGGGGACGTCTGGGCGGCCACGGCGGGCACCTCGGGCGTCGTGGACCGCTCGGGCCGGGTGTCGGTCTCGACCCTCATCCCCGGCTGGACGGGGCTCGACCTCGCCGCGCAGGTCGGCCGATGGTTCGGCTGCCCCGGCTTCGCGGCGAACGACGCCAACCTCGCCGCCGTCGCCGAGCACTGGCGGGGCAGCGCCCGCCACGTCGACGACGTCGTCTACGTGCTCACCGGCTACCGGTCCGGCCACGGGCTGCTGCTCGACGGCCGCCTGCGTACGGGCCGCACCGGCAGCGCCGGCGAGCTGGGCAGGCTGCCGCTCACCGGCTGGGAGGACGCGTCCGCCGTGCTCGCCGGGACGGGACGGGACGCGGACGAGCTCTTCCAGGCGGCGCGGGCGGGCGAAGCGCAGGCGCTCGCGCTGGTGGACAGGCTCGCCCGCGGGCTCGCGCGGGGCGCGTCCGTGCTCGTGGTCGCCGTGGACCCCGAACTGGTCGTCGTGGGCGGCGTGCTCGCCCGCGGCGGCGGGGTGCTGCTGGAACGCATGCGCGCGCACCTGGCCGACATGTGTCTCAACCCGCCCGAGATCGCGCCGTCCACGTTCGGCGAGGAGAGCATCGCGTACGGCGCCGTACGCATGGCGCTCGATCACGTCGATCAGGAACTCATGGATCCTTACGAAGGAACCGCGTCCCGCCGTCGTACACGATGAGCACCTCGTCCCCCCGGCCGCCTGGTGTCGATCGTCTCCCCGATGTGCACGCGGAACGGCGACCGCGTGGGAGCCGGAGCCGTTGAGCCGGCGCACGAACTCCTGAACCGTCGCACGAACTCCTCGAACGCCTGAAGCCGCGCCACGGCTTCACGTCAACCCGCTGGTTCCGCTGTGCGCGAAGCAGGCGGGACGGCGGCCCGTCATCTCCCTATCGTGTGGGGTATGGTCTCCTCTTTCCAGCAGTCAGCCTCCGTCACGCCGCTCCGCCCCGCCGTCGAGCGCACCGCGCTCAAGCCCGCCCCGGCCGCGCGCGAGCCGCTGTGGCGGGAGGCGCTCGGCGAGTGCCTGCGGAGCATGCGGCAGGAGCGGGGCGAGAAGCTGAGCGACACGGCCGGGCGCGCCGGAGTCTCGCCGCAATATCTCTCCGAGATGGAACGAGGCGTCAAGGAGCCGTCGAGTGAGATGATCGCGGCGGTCGCCGGCGCGCTCGATGTGACCCTGGTCGATCTGACGCTCGCCGTCGCCGACCGCGTGCGGTCCGCACAGCCGAGCACGTCGCAGGGCGCCGTCTGCCTGGCCGCGTAGCACGGGCCTAGCGGTGCTCCTCGATGATCTGGTCGATGAGCCCATATTCCATGGCCGCGGCCGCGGTGAACACGCGGTCGTGGTCGGTGTCGGCGCGCAGGGTCTCGATGCTCTGGCCGGTGTGCCGTGACAGGATGCGCTCGATGTCGGCCCGCACCCGTACGACCTCGTCGGCCTGCAGGATGAGATCGGGGATCGTGCCGCGGCCCTGAGCGGCCGGCTGGTGCAGGATCACGCGGGCGTGGGGGAGAGCGGCGCGTTTCCCCTCGGCCCCCGCGGCGAGGAGGACGGCGCCGACCGCGACGGCCTGCCCGACGCAGGTCGTCGAGACCCGCGGCCGGATGTGGCGCATGGTGTCGTAGATCGCGAGCATCGCGCTCGGATCCCCGCCCTCGCAGTTGATGTAGAACTGGATTTCTCCGTCGGGGTTGTCCGACTCCAGGAAAATCAGCTGCGCGATGAGGGCATTGGCGACCCCCGCGTCGATCGCGGTGCCGAGATAAACGATGCGCTCGGTGAGCAGATGCGAATAGACATCCATGATCCGCTCGCCACGGGGATTCTGCGCGATGACGTTCGGAATCGTGTAGGAACTCACTTGGCGTCTCCTTCTGCCACGCCGAATCCGGGTCGCGGACGAGCGTGCGGGGCTATTTCGTCAAAGGACTGCACGATCGCGTCGATGAACCCGTATTCGCGCGCCTCCTGCGCGGTGTACCAACGGTCGTGCAGCGAATCCTCGAAGATGCGCTCGACGGGCTGGCCGGTGTCCTCGGCGATGAGCCCGAGCACCGTGTCACGGGTGTGCCGCAGGTCGTTGGCCTGCAGTTCGATGTCGACGGCGGTGCCGCCGATGCCCGCCGAGCCCTGGTGCATCAGGACGCGGGAGTGCGGCAGGGCGCGGCGCTTGCCCTTGGTCCCCGACGACAGCAGGAACTGACCGGCGCTGTAGGCGATGCCCAGCACGAGCGTCGAAACGTCACAGGGAATGAGACGCATGACGTCGCGAATGGCCAGCATCGCCGGCACCGAGCCGCCCGGCGAATGAATCCACAAGGCGATGTCGGCCGACGGCTCCTGAGTGGCGAGTGCCATCAGCTGCGTCGCCAGCAAAGTGCCGTTGTCGTCGTCGAGCGGGCCGTCGAGAACGAGAATGCGCCGCTCGTAAAGCTCACGTCGCATTCGCCGGTCGAACAGCGGAACTTTCTCTTCTTCGCTCATGCGTCCATCATGTGCGGCCCTTCGGAGCGGAGTCGCCTGGATCTGCCTGCGGCAGATCTGCTGTGAGCAGCGTGGCCGGCCGGAAAGGCGGTGGCGGATCCGCGGTGAGTTCGCGGCGGCCGGACGGTCTCTACGGATGTTCCGGTCACTCTTCCCCCGGCCACTGGAGGGTTCCCATGATCGAACGCGGCGAGTCGACGCCCCTGAAGACGGGGCCGCGCCGATGAGCGTCGTCGCCCGTCCGCCGATCGTCACCGGGGCGTTGCTGGTGCGGATGGCCACGGTGGTGGCCTCGTCGATCGGGTTCTTCCTGCCGTTCTCCGTCGTCCCCGAGTACGCCGAGCGCTCCGCCGGCCCTGCCGTGGCCGGCGCCGCGAACGCCGCCCTGCTCGTGACCACTGTCGCCGTCGAACTCGCCGCGCCCGCGCTGGTCGCCAGGATCGGTTACCGCTGGGCGCTCGGCCTCGGCCTGCTCGCCCTGGGCGCGCCCACCCTCGTCCTCCTCGCCTCCTCCGACGCCGCGGTCGTCATCGCCGTCAGCGCCCTGCGCGGCGTGGGTTTCGCGATCACCGTCGTGGCGGGCGGCGCGCTCACCGCGGAACTGGTCCCCGCCGAGCGGCGCGGGCCGCAGGGGCGGGGCGGGCCGCAGGGGTGTTGGCCGGGCTGCGTACGCCGGCCCTGATGTGGCCGGCGGCGATCTTCGCCGCGTCGGCGGCGGGGACCGGCGTCCTGGCCACGTTCGTGCCGCTGGCGGTGCGCGGCGGGCCCGTCTGGCTCGCGCCCGCCGCGCTGCTGGCCCAGTCGGCCACCGCCGCGCTCGCCCGCTGGGTCGCGGGCCGCGCGGGTGACCGGCGCGGGCACGAACGGCTGCTGCTGCCGGGGCTGTTGATGTCGGCGGCCGGGCTGGCCGCCGTGTCGGTGACCTCCTCCAGCGCGAGCGTGCTGGCCGGGGCGGCGGTGTTCGGCACCGGGTTCGGCGTCCTGCAGAACGCCACCATGACCGTCATGTACGCCCGCGTCCGCCCCGAACAGTTCAGCACCGTCAGCGCTCTATGGAACGCCGCCTACGACAGCGGCATGGCCGCGGGCGCCTTCGCCGTCGGCCTCCTGGCCCCGCTCACCGGCTACCCGCCGGCCCTGCTGATCACCGCCGTCCTCATGGCGGCCACCCTGCCCCTCATCCCCCGCGCCCGAAGAAGTCCATGAAGACCGGCCCTCCGGTGAGTGCCCTGTAGCAAGTTTGGCCCTTGAGGGGCCGGCCGAGGTCCGTCTCGCTGAACCACGGCGAGGTGCCCGGCTGCGGGTGAGGCGATCGTGGCGCCGGGTTCTCACGGATGGACGCTGATGATGGTCTTGCCCTTGACGTGCTCGGTCGGGTTGAGGGCGGCGACGGCGTCGTCCAGGGTGGCGACGTTGCCGATGGCCATCCGCAGCCGTCCGTCGCGCACGCGCCGGGCGAGCTCGCTCAGCTGGGCAGGGTCGGACACGACGACGAAGTCGATCGCCAGGCCGTCGGCGGGGCGCGCCTCCACGGGGCCGGTGACGGACACCAGGGTGCCGCCGGGGCGCACCAGGGCGGCGGAGCGGCGTCCGATGTCGCCGCCGAGGACGTCGAAGACCAGGTCGACCTGTCCGACGTCCTCCAGCGCGTCGTTCTCCAGGTCGACGAACTCGTGCGCGCCGAAGCCGAGCGCCGTCTGCCGGGAGCCGGCGCGCCCGGTGCCGATGACGTGGGCGCCGGCCTCGCGGGCGAGCTGCGCCGCCATGGAGCCGACCGCGCCCGCCGCGCCGTGGACGAGGACGCTCTGCCCCGCCCGGACGCGCCCGTGATCGAACAGCCCCTGCCACGCGGTCAGGCCCGAGATCGGCAGGCTCGCGCCCAGCGTGAAGTCGATGTCGCCCGGCAGCGGGGCGAGGTTGCGCGCTTCGACGGCCACGTACTCGGCGAGCGCGCCGTCGCGGTACCAGTCGGTGATGCCGAACACCCGCTGGCCCACCGACAGCCCCGTCGTGCCGTAGCCGAGCGCGACGACCACGCCGGCCAGATCGTGCCCGGGGATCAATGGCGTCCTGTCATGGCCGGACCGGTCGACCCACGTCGATGGCCACGTCAGCTCTCCCGAGGTGAACCCCGCCGCGCGCACCTCCACCAGCACGTCGTTCAGCCCCGGCTCGGGCTTGGGCCGCTCGGTCAGAGTCATTCCGGCCGTTCCTGCGGCCTCGTCCGTCGCCACGATCGCCTTCATGCGACGCCTCCCTGCGTCCGGGTGCTCGCCGCCGTAGCCGCGAGCCGCATGTTTGGACTATTTCGTCCACAACGATACCACCTGAGCGATGGCGGCCAGGGGATATGGCGGCCCTTTGCGGGGTCGTTCCGCAGAGATGGGGGTGTGCTGGGGCGGACTCTCGGGTCCATGGAGAAGAGATCAGCCGGGGTAGGCTGGACGGGTGGGCAAGCCGGAGAACGCACCGACGGGACGCAGGCTGACCTCCCGTGGCGCCACGACCCGCGCGCGCATCGTCGCGGCCGCTCTCGAGCTGATGTACATGAAGGGCGTCAACGCGACCACGCTCGACGACGTGCGGGCCGCGAGCAACACCAGCAAGTCGCAGCTCTACAACCACTTCCCCGACAAGGAGGCGCTGGTCCGCGCCGTCGTCGAGGCACGCGCCGCGCAGGTCCTCGAGCGGGAGCGCGGGAATCTGGAGCGGCTGAAGTCGTTCAACGGCCTGGTCCGCTGGCGTAACGCGCTGGTGCAGCGTAACGCGCTGCAGAACGGCGCCTACGGCTGCGCGCTCGGCTCGCTGGCGAGCGAGCTGGCCGACCAGGACGACCAGGCCCGCACCACGCTCGCCGCCTCGTTCGCGGAGTGGGAAGGGCTGCTGGCCGCCGGCCTGCGGCGGATGCGCGAGAACGGCGTGCTCAGGCCGCAGGCCGACCCGGAGAGACTCGCCACGGGTCTGCTGGCCGCCCTCCAGGGCGGCTATCTGCTGGCCGAGGCCGCGCACGACATCAAGCCCATGGAGGTCGCCCTCGACATGGCGCTCGACCACGTGAAGTCGTTCCTCGCCGGGTGACGGCGAGGGCAGGGCTCCGGTGCGCGGAGCGAGGTCCGCGCACCGATGAGGTCAGGCCGACGCCCGCTTCGGCAGCTTCCACCCGGGACGGGGGAAGTGGCAGGTGTAGCCGTTGGGGTACTTCTGCAGGTAGTCCTGGTGCTCAGGCTCGGCCTCCCAGAAGTCGCCCGCAGGGGTGACCTCGGTGACGACCTTGCCCGGCCACAGGCCCGAGGCGTCGACGTCGGCGATCGTGTCCTCGGCGATCCGCTTCTGCTCGTCGCTGGTGTAGAAGATCGCAGAACGGTAGCTGAGGCCGATGTCGTTGCCCTGGCGGTCCTTCGTCGACGGGTCGTGGATCTGGAAGAAGAACTCGAGCAGCGCGCGGAAGTCGGTCTTGTCGGTGTCGTAGACGACCTCGATGGACTCCGCGTGAGTGCCGTGGTTGCGGTAGGTGGCGTTGGGGACGTCGCCGCCGCTGTAGCCGACGCGCGTCGACACGACGCCGGGCTGGTGGCGGAACAACTCCTCCATGCCCCAGAAGCAGCCGCCGGCGAGAATCGCCTTTTCGGTGGTCATGTCGTCTCCCTATGAGTCGTCGGTGTCGCCGGAGAACAGGGTCCCCTGATCGGCCGGCCCGGTCGTCCCCATGCAGCGAGCGGGCACGCCGGTTCTATTCCCGCTGCCCGCGAGCGGCAGCCACATGACGAACCTGGCCCCGCGCCGCGAGTCCTCGACCGTGAGCGTGCCGTGGTGGGCGTGCGCGATGTCGCGCGAGATGGCCAGGCCCAGACCGCTCCCGCCGGGGTCGCGCCGCCGGCCGTCGTCCAGGCGGACGAACCGGTCGAAGACGCGTTCGCGCTGGTGAGGCGGAATGCCGGGCCCGTCGTCGGCCACGGTGAGCGCGACCCCGTCGCCGGCCCGCGCGACGCCGACCTCCACCCGGGACGCGGTGTGCCGCAGAGCGTTGGCCAGGAGATTGTCCAGTACGCGGATCAGTTGCATCCGGGAGCCGGAGACCTCCAGCCCGGCCGGCGCGTCGACGCTGACCGGCACGGACGAGGAATGCGCGCTCACCTCCTCGGCCACGAGCCGGCCGAGATCGAGGGTCGCGGGAGGCAGCGGGCCGGCCGACCTGAGCCGGGCGAGCAGCAGCAGGTCGTCGACGATCGCCTCCAGCCGGTCGACCGTGGTCAACGCGCTGCGCAGCGCGTCCTGGGCGTTGACGTCGTCCGGGTAGAGCAGCGCCTCCTCCAGCTGTGTGCGCAGCCCGGAGATCGGGGTGCGCAGCTCGTGGCTCGTCGTGGATGCGAAGCGGCGCAGCTGCCCCACCGCGTCCTCCAGCCGGTCGAGGGTCTGGTTGGCGGTGGTGGCGAGCCGGTGGATCTCGTCGTTGCCCCGCGGCTCGGGGACGCGCAGGCTGAGGTCGCTGACCGTGATCTGCGCGATCCGCGCCCTGATCGCTTCGACGGGACGCAGCGCGCGCCCCACCAGCACCCATGCGGTCCAGGCCGCGGCCCCCGTGACCGCGACGATCCCGGCCGCGATGGCGTACTCGAGCTTGTGGGTGGCCAGCAGGTCGGGCTCGGGGATGCCGGCGTACAGGACCTTCGCGTCTCGCGCCGGCGTCAGGCGGATGGCCTCCAGCAGGACGCATCCGCCGTCCGGCCGGCACTCACGGTACGGCTGGAAGCGCGCGTCCGGCGGCGGCCGGTGCCGGCTCAGCGGCACGCTCGACGAGGCCGCCCTGCTGGCGTTCATCACCCGGCCCTGGGTGTCCACGAGCTGGATGAGGCCGAGGTGCGGGTCGGCGGGGATCGTCCTGGGCAGCGCGCCGCGCCGGACGACCGGGCTCCACTTGCTCGCCACCCGTTCTGACAGGCGGAAGGAGGTGGACTCGACGTGGGAGCGGATCGCCAGATCCAGGGTCACGCCGAGCACCACGAAGGCGCTGGTCGTGAGCAGCGCCGCGATGACGGTGCACCAGGCGCGGACGGAGCACACGGGCCGGCACGGCACACCCTGCGGACGGGTGAGCAGCCGCCGGGGGCTCTTCGCCGACCGCCCGGGGACGGCTCCAACGGTGGCATGGCTCATGACGATGTCGCTCCTTCGCCGGCAGCGGCCCATGACTGGAGTGCCGTGGGCGCCGTCTCGGCATAGGATTTGGACTATATAGTCCCGTTTCAGATCAGCCAAATCGCGCCGAGCCGAGGTCTAGGACCTGCCGGTCCTTTCACAAATGGCCCGGCTGAAGGTCGCGCCGAGTCCCCTCAGCGCCGTCATGACCTCCGCGCCGTCCGCGGTGTCGGAGGCCCACCACACGTGCCCGTCAGGACGCACGACCACTCCCGCGGCGGTGGTCCACGCCGGCTCTCCGGCGACCACGTCGATCCCCATCGCCGTCGCGAGCGCGGCCGCTTCAGCGCCCAGCGCGCCGGGCCGGTGCAGCAGGACGGGCCGGCCGGACTCCAGCAGCTCGAAGCGGCCGGGCACCCGGGCACCGGTGAGGGGATGCCCGTCCGACGGGTACGCCACGTCCAGCGCCGACAGCTTGCGGGCCAGCGCCAGAGAGAGCTCGGGCACCGTCGCGAGCAGGCCGTTCAGCAGCGACCGCAACGCGGCGCCGTCCGGTGAGGTCGCGGTGATCAGCGACGACTGGGCCAGCGTGTGCTCCGCGAGCTGCTCGCCGATCGGGTGGCGTTCGTCGTGGTAGCCGTCCAGCAGCGCGGGGTCCGCCTCGCCGCGCGCCACGGCGGCGAGCCGCCAGCCGAGGTTCATCGCGTCCTGCACGCCGACGTTCAGGCCGACTCCGCCCGCCGGCAGGTGCATGTGCGCCGCGTCGCCCGCGAGCAGGACCCGCCCCTTGCGGTACGTCTCCGCGACCCTCGTCGCGTTCCCGAACCGGGACAACCAGCCCGGGTCGTGCATCCCGAAGTCGCTGCCCGCCACCCGGATCGTGGTCTCCCGCAGTGCCTCCAGCGTGAACGGGTCCGCCGCGCCGTTGTGGTGCGCGTCCACGCCGGCGATCCGGTGCCTCCCGTCGCGCACGGGGACGCTGATGAGGGCCCCGTGCTCGTTGTGCGCGCTGGCCACGGCGGGTTCGCTGAGCCGCACCTCGGCGACGTAGCCGTAGGACGTCGTGTCGGTCCCGGGGAACGCGATGCCCGCCGCCTTGCGCACGGTGCTGCCCGCGCCGTCGGCCCCCACGACGTAACCGGCCGATCGGGTGTACGCGCCGTCAGGGCCGTCCACGTGCAGGGTCACCCGCTCGCCGTCCTGGCCGAGCCCGGTGACGGTGTGACCGCGCAGGATCACCGCGCCCTTCGCGCGCGCGTGCTCCTCAAGCAGCTCCTCGGTGCGGACCTGGGGAATGGCCAGCATGAACGGGTACGGCGTGTCGAGCACGCTGAAGTCGAGCCGGCTCTCCAGCATCCCGAAGTGCCACCGCGGCACCGGCGTCCCCTCGTCGAGGAACAGCCCGGCCAGGCCGCGCATGGCCAGCACCTCGATCGTGCGCGGATGGACACCCAGCGCCTTCGAGTGCGGGCTGCGCTCCGCCGCCCGTTCCAGGACCACGACTGGCACCCCGGCCAGCGCCAGCTCCGCCGCGGCCCACAGCCCGACGGGACCCGCGCCGACCACGACGACGTCCTCGATTGATTGGATGGAGCTACTATTCATAGTAGTGACTCTACATTGAATTGAGTGGCTAAGATCAGGGGCATGGTTGAGCGCGGCTATCGGTCACCGGTGCGGGCCAGGCACGCCGAGGACACGCGGCGGTCCATCATCGAGGCGGCGGCCACCCTGTTCGCCGAGCAGGGTTACCCCAGGACGAGTGTCGCCGCCGTCGCCGCAGCGGCCGGCGTCGCCGTCAACACCGTCTACACCAGCGTCGGCAACAAGCCCGCCCTGATCATGGCGCTGTCCGAGGACGGCGCGGGCGACGATGCGGCGGTCGAGACCCTGCGCAGGATCGAGGAGTGCTCCGACCCGCGCGAGATCCTGCGCATCCTGGCCGACGGCACCGGGCAGGTGCGCAGGCGCCGCCACGACGTGCTGGCGATCCTGCTGAACAACAAGTACGCCGATCCCGACGTCGCCGCGGCCGCCGACGTGGCGATCCGGGCCGTGCGCGACAGGTTCAAGGCCGTGACCGCCCGCCTGATCGCCGTCGGCGGCCTGCGCGAGGGGCTCACCGGCACGCAGATCGAGCAGACGTTGTGGTTCTACTTCGGCTTCGAGGCGTGGCGGACCGTACGCGACTTCGGCTGGAGCTGGAAGGAGTCGGCGGACTGGCTCGCCGAGCAGGCCGCCCGCGCGCTCTTGCCCCCAATTGAGTAGAGGGTACTCATGCGTTCCCCGGCGCGGGCGGCCGATCCTGAGTGATCAGGAGAAGTGAGCGGCGTCCACAGGGGGAGCCATGGCGTCATCGCGAGTGCGCGTGATCATCATGGCCGGCGTGCTCGGCCTCGTGGCGGTGGCCGGGATCGTCTGGCTGGTCGGCGTCGCCACCGGCGATCCGGGAGGGTCGCCGACCGGTGCCGGGGTGAACCTGCCCGTGGACGACGAGGACGTACCCGAGCAGGACGTTGACGACGTGCCACCACCCGCCGGCGAGCCGACGTCTCAGGAGAGGTCGCAGGAGAAGTCCCGCAACAACCGCAGGAGCGTCCGCTGGAACGGCGTGCGCCTGGACGGTTCTCCCGGTGACGACGGGTGCGTCACCATCATCAACAAGACCTCGACCGCCGGGACGATCGAGTCGGTCTCCTTCGAGGTGCGCTCCGGCCCCGGCCGCGCCGGCGCCCGCTCGGCTCCCGGCCGCGCCGGCGCCCGCTCGGCTCCCGGCCGCTGCGAACCCACCGGCGACCCGCTGTGCCAGGGCGTCACGCTGCGGCCCGGCTCCCAGTGCCTGGCCGGCGCGGTCATCACGGGAGAGCCCTCCGACAGCCCGTATGTCATCCAGGCCGTGGTCCATTTCCGGTACAGGTGCGTCAACGTCGAAGACTCGCCCTGCGACGAGGTCCAGGACTGGGGTGGCCGGCCGCCGACAGAGCAGCGGCCGGTGGAGATCAGGGGTGCGACCGCCAATAACGTCCCGCAGTTCGACTACTACATCGGCGGCACGGACACCTCCGGCGACGAGGACGACCCGGCCACCTCCCCGGAACCCTCCCTGGAGATCACCGAAACCCCGGACACTTCGGGTGAGGCCACACCTGGCGAAACCGTGGCCACGACGCCGGAGGGAGAATGACGAGCGACGTCGAACAGGCGGACGCGCGGAAGCCGCAGCCGACAGGCGAAGAGCCGGCCTCCCGCCGGACCGCGCGGGCGACGGAGCCCGCGCCCGAGCAGCCGGTCGAGGAGGCCACGCCTCGGCGGCCGGCCGTGCGGACCGCGTCCGAGCAGCCGGCGGACGGCGGGCAGGAGCCGATTTCGGCGCGGATGCGGCAGTTCGCCGAGGCCGTCGGCCCCACGACGCTGGCCACCGCGGTGCTCATCTACTTCGGCTATGTGGCGACCCGCGCCCGCTTCGACTACTTCGGCGTCTCCCTGGAGATGGCGGAGCTGTCCAACCAGAGCCTGCTCCTCTACGGCCTCGAGGTCGTGTACGTCCCGGCGGCCCTGATGTGCCTCGGCGCGCTCCTGGTCATCGCCGTCCACGCCGCCGTGTCCAGGCAACTGGCCCGCCGCCCGGGCGACCCGCTCAACACGTTCATGGCGGCCGGCATCGCGCTGGTCGGGGTGCTGCTGGTCGCCCGCGCGCTGATCGGCATGTTCCTCCAGGACGCCCAGACCAGCGTCGTCATCGGCACGACACCCCTGGCACTCGCGTCCGGCCCGGCCGCGCTGGCGTACGGGATCCACGTCCACGGCAGGAACCGCGGCCGCCCGCTCCTGTCACCACGGCTGGCCAGGAACGGCGTGCTGAGCGTGGCGGGCCTGGCCGTCGCCGGCCTGTTCTGGGCGTCCACCACGGTCGCCTGGGCGTACGGCATCGGCCTCGGCGAGCAGGACGCCGCCGAGCTGCCGCAGCGCGCCGAAGTGGTCATCGACGTGAAGCAGGAGCTGCACGACGTGCCTTCAGGCATCACCCACACCCGGCTCCGCACGACCGGCAAGGACCCCGGCTACGAGCACCGCTACCGCGGCTTCCGCCTCCTCCTCGCCTCCGGCGGACGGCTGTTCCTGGTCAACCCGCGGTGGAGACTGGGCCGCGACCAGACGATCGTGCTCCCGTACGACAACGGCGTCCGCATCCGGCTCATCTCGCAGCCCTGACCGCCGTGAGGTCAGTAGGCGAGCTCGCCGATGCCGCCGTCGACGCGCAGGACGGTGCCGGCGGTGTAGGCGGACTCGTCGGAGGCGAGGTAGACGGCGGCCTTGGCCAGCTCGGTGGCGGTGCCGATGCGGTGGAGGGGGACGACGCGGCGGAACTCGTCGTAGATGGCGGCCTGCCGTTCCGGCCCGAGCGAGGCGAAGACGTCCGTGCGGGTGGGACCGGGGCTCAGGCCGTTGACCCGGACGCCGCGTTCCTTCAGCTCGTACGTCAGCCCGCGCGCGAACGACAGCAGACCCGCCTTCGCGGCGCCGTAGACGGCCGCGTTCTCGTGCCCGACGAAGGCGGAGACCGAGCCGATCAGGATGATCGACGCCTGCCGCGACAGAAGCGGCAGCAGCGCCTTGATCAGGAAGAACGGGCCCTTGAGGTCGGTGGCGACGAGCCTGTCGAAGGCGTCTTCCGTCCACTCCTCGATCGGCAGGTGGGTGACGTCGGCGGCGTTGCTCATCACGATGTCGAGCCGCGGCCACTCCTCGCGCAGCCGCGCCGCGAGCGCCGCCTGCCCGGGTACGTCGCCGGCGTCGCTGACGACGGTGAGCAGCGGGCCGTCCAGATGCCGGGCGGCCTCCTCCAGCCGCTTCTGCGAGCGGCCGGTGATCGCGACGGCCGCTCCCTCGGCGAGGAACTGGCGGGCCGTCTCCAGCCCGATGCCGCTCGTCCCTCCCGTGATCAGTGCGTACTTCCCGGCAAGACGACTCATGGAGCTCTCCTCACATAGTTCTGTGCAGCCGTTCAAAAAGTCGGCCAGGCGCCACCGTACGCCGTTTTGTGCAAGCGGTCAAAAAGTCATAACCTCAGGCCATGGCACGTACCGGGCGCCCCCGCGCATTCGACGAGAGCCAGGCGCTGGAGCGCGCGCTCATGCTCTTCTGGTCCCGCGGCTACGGAGCGACCTCCGTGCAGGACCTCGTCGAGGCACTCTCCCTGGAGCGGGGCAGCCTGTACGGCGCCTTCGGCGACAAGCGGAGCTTCTACCTGGCCGCGGTCCGGCTCTACTGGGACACCTACGAGCGAAGCCTGACCGCGGCACTGCGGGAGGGCCCGGCGCTGCCGGCGCTGCGCGAGGTGCTCGTGACCCCGGCCCGCACGCCGGAGGACACCCCCGACGCCCCCCATGGATGCATGATCGGCAACACCACCGCCGAGCTCGTCCCGCAGGACGACGAGGCCCGCGAGGTCGTGGCCCGCGCGCACGCGCGGTTCATCGAGATCGTCGCCGGCGCCCTGCGGCGCGCGCAGGCCGAGGGCGAGGTCACCACGGCCGCCACCCCCGAGGCCCAGGCGCAGCTCCTGCTCTTCACCGTGCAGGGCCTCTCCCTGGTCTCCCGCGCGGGGGTCGACCAGGCCGCCGCACTGGCCGCCGCCGACGCCCTGATCGACGCGCTCCGCGCCTGACTCTCCGCATCAGGCGCCGGCCGGCGCGCTCCGCGCCTTCCCCCCTGCGTCAGCGGGGGGTGTAGACGGTGAGGCGGAGGCCGGGGTCCTCGTTGGCCTGGAAGGTCGCGTAGTCGAAGGCGCGGCCGTGCAGCACCTTGCCGCCCGCGCCGCCCCGCGCGACGTCGTGCCGCGTCCACCAGCGGCCGAACTCCGGGCAGCCGCGCCGCAGGCGATCGGCCAGGGCGGTGAAGGCGGCGTCAGGAGCCCACAGATCGTAGGCGGCGCGGAACTGGGCCGTGGCGTGCCGCGCCTGCGCGGCCCAGCCGGCGCCGAACACGTCGCGGGCCATCGGCGTGAGCAGCAGGTAGACCAGCACGTTGCGGTCGCCGGGCGGCAGCCGGTCGAGGCCGGTGAACAACTCCTCGGCGGCGTCGTTGGCGGCCAGGACGTCCCAGCGGCGGCCGGTCAGGTAGGCGGGCCGGCCGAGGCCGCGCAGCAGGCGGACCGAGCCCTCGGGGGCGCGCTCCCTGGTGAACGCCGGCAGCGCGGGCCGGTGAGCCAGCGTGCGCAGGTGGGCGTGCTCGGTCTCGTCGAGGCAGAGCGCGCCGGCCAGGGCGTCGATGGTGGCGGGGGAGGGGCTGACGGCACGGCCCTGTTCGAGGCGTACGTACCAGTCGATGCCGATGCCCGCCCGCTCGGCGACGTCCTCGCGCCGCAGGCCGGGGGCGCGGCGGCGCTGACGCGGCGGCAGCCCGACCGCCTCAGGGGTCAGGCGCTCCCGCCGCGAACGCAGGAAGTCGCCGAGCGCGCGGCCGGTGGGCTCGGGCATGATCGCCGCCTTTCCGCAGGGTGGTATCGGGCAATCCCAGGACGATACCGGTCCTGGTCACGACCCTGGGCGGGCGGCCAGGATGTGGTCGGTTCTGCGGAAAGGAGCATGATCATGAAGGCTGCCGTGCTGAAGGAGTTCGGCTCACCGCTGGCGGTGGAGCAGGTGGCGGACCCGGTGCTGGGCACCGGCGAGGTGGTGGTGGACGTCGTGGCGGCGCCGGTGCTGCCGTACGCGACGGAGGTGTTCAGCGGCGAGCGGCAGTACGCGCTGACGCTGCCGGTGACACCCGGCGCGGGGGCGATCGGCCGGGTACGCGCGTGCGGCCCCGACGCCACCCGGCTCGCCCCGGGCGACTGGGTGCTGTGCGACCCCGCCATCCGCTCCCGCGACGACGTCCTGACCCCCGACATGACGTTGCAGGGGCTGAGCGCGCGCGGCGAGGGCGGGTTGCTCCTGCAGCGGCACTTCGGTCAGGGCTCGTTCGCCGAGCGCCTGCTGATCCCCACCGAGAACGCGGTGCCGCTCGGCCCCGTCGAGCCCGCCGACGCCGGGGTGTGGAGCGCGCTGACGCCGGCCCTCGTCCCGTACGGCGGTTTCCTCGCGGGCGGGCTGGAGCCGGGGGAGACGGTGCTGGTCAGCGGGGCGACCGGCAACTTCGGCGGCGCCGCGGTCGCCGTCGCGCTGGCCATGGGGGCGGCCCGCGTCGTCGCGCCGGGACGCAACGAGGGCGCGCTGGCCGAGCTGGTACGCCGCTTCGGCGACCGCGTCACCCCCGTACGGCTCACCGGAGAAGGGGACACCGAGCGCATGATCACGGCGGCGGGCGGCCCCGTGGACCTGGTGCTCGACATCCTGCCGCCAGCGGCGGGGCCGGCTCCCGTACGGGCCGCCGCCATGACGGTGCGCGAGGGCGGCAGGGTCGTGCTCATGGGCGGCGTCGGCATGCTGGACGGCGCGGAGCTGGCGCTGCCGTACCGGTGGCTGATGCGCAACAACGTGACAGTGCGGGGGCAGTGGATGTACCGGCGCGACGCCCCGCTGCGGCTGGTCGCGCTGGCCCGCTCCGGCCTGCTCGACCTGCGTCAGTGGGAGGTCACGGAGTTCCCGCTCGACGACGCCGTGGAGGCGGTGACCCACGCCGCCGACAAGGCCGCCCCCTTCCGGCTCACCGTGCTCCGTCCCTGACCCGGAGGGCGCGGGCGCACGAGGTGAGCGTCTCCGCGAGCGTCGCCCGGTCCTTGTCGTCGATGTCGGCGAGCATGACCGCCTCGATCGCGTCCAGGGAGCGGTCGCAGCGGCGCAGCACGCGCAGGCCCTCGGGGGTGAGGCGGGTGCGCAACGCGCGGCCGCCCCGGGGATGGGGGTCGCGGCGGATCAGGCCGCGTTGTTCGAGGTCGCGGATGACCAGGTTCATCGCCTGCGGGGTGACGAAGGCGATGCGGGCCAGGTCGGCCGAGGACGGGGCGTCGCGCAGGCGCAGCTCGCTGAGCGCCATGTACGCGGTCGTGGTCACGCCGTGGCGAGCCAGCGCCTCGTCCAGGCAGGCGCGAACGAGGCGCTCCAAGCGGAACACCAGATAGCTCACGTGGGGCGGCGGCGGGTCCGGCGCGGCGGCCGAGGGGGTACCCGGATCGGTCACCAGGAGACGATATCGCGCTCTGTCCGGCATGTAAGTTTCACGCCGTTATCAAGGTCCTTGATAACAAGCTACTTGATAACCAGCGGAAACGGCCCGCAGTCAAATGATCTTGATCGGGCCCGCATTGACGCTGCACCGCGGCCCTTTTACGGTCCAGCGAACGACACCATCGAGAGGAGGAATCGCGCATGACACGATTAACGAAGATGCTGGCCGGTGCCTGCGCGGCGGCGCTCTTCGCCGTCATGTCCGTGGTGCTCGGCTCGCCGGCCGCCGCCGCCAGCCTGGTCGAGGTGACCACCTTCGGCAGCAACCCGGGCAACATGCGCATGCACGTCTACGTACCGGACACACGCCCCGCCGCGCCGGCCATCGTGGTCGCCATGCACGGCTGCGGCGGCTCAGGCCCCGGCTTCCACCAGAGCAGCGAGTTCGCCTCGCTGGCCGACCGCTACGGCTTCATCGTCATCTACCCGAGCGCCACGCAGTCGGCGGGGTTCGGCAACTGCTTCGACACCTGGTCGGACGCGGCCAAACGGCGCGGCGGCGGCAGCGACCCCGACTCGATCCTGTCGATGATCGGCTACGTCGAGCGGACCTACGGCGGAGACCGGAACCGCGTCTACGCCACCGGCAGCTCGTCCGGCGGCATGATGACCCAGCACATGCTCGCCGTCCACCCGGACGTGTTCAAAGCCGGCGCCTCCTTCATGGGCGTGCCGTTCAACTGCTTCGCCGGCGCCTCCGACTACCCGCCGGGCAGCAGCAGGTGCACCGGCGGCAGCATGGACCGCACGCCGCAGCAGTGGGGCGACGCGGTACGCCAGGCGTACCCGGGCTTCTCCGGCGTCCGCCCGCGCATGCAGCTCTGGCACGGCACCGCCGACACCCTGGTGCCGTACTCGCTGCTGCGCGAGTCGGTCGAGCAGTGGACCAACGTGTTCGGGCTGAGCCAGACCCCGACCAGCACCGACACCCCGCAGGCAGGCTGGAACCGCAGCCGCTACGCCGACTCCTCCGGCACCGTGCAGGTGGAGTCGTACAGCATCCAGGGCGCCGGCCACGCGCTGCCGCAAGGCGGCATGGCCCTGTACGCCATCCAGTTCTTCGGCCTGACCAGCGCGGCCGACACCACGCCGCCGACCACGCCGGGCACCCCCGTCGCGTCCGGCGTGACCGCCACCGGCGCCACGCTGACCTGGACGGCCTCCACCGACCAGGGCGGCTCCGGCCTGGCCGGGTACACCGTCTACCGCGAGCAGGGCGCCACCGACCAGCAGCTCGGCCAGTCCACCACGAACTCGATCACCCTCACCGGGCTGAGCGCCGGCACCCAGTATCAGGTGTACGTACGGGCGCGTGACGGCGCGGGCAACCTGTCGGGCAACTCCGCGACGGTCACCTTCACCACGACCTCCACGGGAGGCGACACGACGCCGCCGACCGCCCCGTCCGGCCTGGCCGCGTCGGGCACCACCGCGAGCGGCACCACCCTGACCTGGACGGCCGCCACCGACGACACCGGCGTGAGCGGTTACCACGTCCTGCGCGCTCCCGGCGCGTCGGGCGGCACGTTTACCCAGGTCGGCACCTCGGCCACCACCTCGTACGCCGACACGGGCCTGACCGCGAACACCACCTACCGCTACCAGGTCCGGGCGTACGACGCCGCCGGCAACGTCTCTCCGGTCTCCGGTACCGTCCAGATCACCACCGCTCCGGGGGGCACGACCGGCGGGTGCTCGGCCACCCCGACCGTGCAGTCCCAATGGGGCAACGGGTACGTGATCCAGCCCCTGACCATCACGAACACCGGCACCTCGACCATGACCGGCTGGACGGTCACGTTCACCCTGCCGCCCGGCCACACCCTGACCGGCTCCTGGAACGGCACCGTCTCCACCAGCGGCGGGACCGTCACCGTAAGGAACGTCGGCCACAACGGCACGCTCGCGCCGGGAGCGAGCACCGGGAGCTTCGGCTTCCAGGCGACCAGGCCGAACGGCGACACCGCCCTGCCCTCCGGCTACACCTGCGCCTGACCGCCGGCGGACGCGCGCACCGCTGAGCCCTCGGATCGAGGGCTCAGCACCGCCCGCACCGTCACGCGGCGGACCGCAGAACCGCCGCCGTGGCGACGAGCAGGGCCAGCAGCAGGACGATCGCCATGAAGACCTGCCCGTGCAGGCCGAGAACGAAAACGGTCCGGCCGGCGAACTCCGGGTCGTACGTGGCGGTGCCGGGGAACAGCAGCGCGCCGACCATGCCCAGCCACGGCGTGGCCAGCACGGCGCCGACCGTCGTGATCGCCGCGACGGCGATGATCAGAATCCGGGGAAGTCGCATTCCATCTCCAGGGTCGGTCAGTGCAGGCCGCGCTTGCCCGGGGCCCAGAAGGGTTTGACCTTGATGGACGTCCGTGGCCAGTTGCGTTCGCGGACGAGGAAGTCGCGGACCAGCTGGCACGTCCGCGCCTCGCCGGCCACGTAGGCGGCGCCGGTGTTGCCCGGCAGGTCCAGCCCGGCGACGGCGTCGAGCAGCACCCGCGAGGCCACGGCCGGGGAGCCGTGGCGGTGCACGCGCCGTAGCGGCCTTCCCGGCAGGGGCAGGTCGTGTTCGGGGGCCTCGCTCTCCACGACGCCGTGCACCTCGGCCGCGTCTCCCAGCGCCCTGATCATCGGTCCGAAGGCGGCGCCGGCCGTCTCCTCGCCGATGAACACGTGGAAGTCGGCCTCGCGGGTGAAGAAGTCGCCCTGCGGCCACCAGAACGTCACCCGCTCGCCCGGCCTGGTGTCCCTGGCCCACGCGAGGCCGATGCCGTCGCCCTCGTACAGGTGGACGCGCAGCTCGATCGCCCTCCTGCCGGGGGCGAGCTCCCAGATCGTGTACGTGCGCAGCGTCTCGCCGGGACGCAGGATGCCCGCCACCGACAGCGGGTCCTTGAGCTGGATCCTGATGTGCTGGCCGGGGGTGTAGGAGAAGGCGACGGGCTGGTCGGTCTCCAGCCTGATGCGCCGGATGGCCGGGTTGATCTGCTCGGCGACGGTGATCGTCGCGTCCATGGCGTACTTGCCGAAGAGGCGGTCGCGCACTGTGCGGGCCACGTCAGGACTCCTTCCGCCGCCGCAGGTGCGCGGACCTCGACATCCGCCACCAGACGGCCGTGACCAGCACCGGCACCGCGAGAAGAATCCACCACATCGAAAGACTCCTTAATGGATCTAAGTTTGGTTAGAGCCATTAAGGAAACATAGATGCCCTAAGATGTCAACGGCGACGACAAGAGAGGTACTGATGTCCGGACAGACCAGCAGGCGCGAACGGTTGCGCAGGGTCACGCTGGAGGAGATTCACGCGGCGGCGCGCAAGCTGCTGGTCGAGCAGGGGTCGGCCGCGGTGACCATCAACGCCGTCGCCCGGCAGGTGGGCATGAGCGGCCCGGCCCTGTACCACTACTACGCAGGGCACGACGAGCTGATCGGCGCGGTGACCGCCGACTTCTACCGCGAACTGGCCGCCACCATGGAGCAGGCCCGCGACGCCCGCGCCGACGCGCCTGTCGGTGAGCGCCTGCTGGCCGCCTGCCGCGCCATGCGGACCTGGGCCGTCGCGCATCCCGCCGAGTTCGGCTGGATCTTCGCCAGCCCCATAGCCCCGCCGAACCGCCGCCCCGACTCGGTGCGCTACGAGGCCGCCGTACGCTTCGAGCAGGTCTTCCTTGACCTGGTGGTCGAGCTGTGGCAGACCCGCCCGTTCCCGGTGCCCGACCCCGGCAGCCTGCCCGCCTCCCTGCGCGATCAGCTCTCCGCGTACTCGGCCGCCATCGAAGGACGCCTGCCCCTGGAGGCCGCCCACGTCTTCCTGTCCTGCTGGATCAGGCTGTACGGGCTGCTCTGCATGGAGGTCCTGCACCAGCTCGACTTCGCCTTCACCGACGCCGCGCCCCTCTACGAGGAATGCCTGCGCGACCTGGCCGCCGCCCTCGCCATCGACTACCCGGCCTGACCTCCAGGACATGGCAAGATCCACGCCATGGACGATCCCACCGCCCGGACCACCGCCACGTACGACCGCATAGCCCCCGAGTTCGCCGTCCGCTCCGAGAACCCCGACGCCACGTTCCTCGCCTTCCGCGCCCGCTTCGCCGCCGCCCTGCCCGCCGGTGGCCGTGTCGCCGACCTCGGCTGCGGCCCGGGCAGAGACGCCGCCTGGTTCCGCGAACAGGGATTCCACACGATCGGCGTGGACC
Source organism: Nonomuraea salmonea (assembly GCF_042428605.1). Classification (NCBI taxonomy): domain Bacteria; kingdom Bacillati; phylum Actinomycetota; class Actinomycetes; order Streptosporangiales; family Streptosporangiaceae; genus Nonomuraea; species Nonomuraea salmonea. The sequence continues at coordinate 125,579 of NZ_JBHMCF010000037.1, read as the reverse complement.
GGTCGGCCGCCATGGCCGCGCTGGCCGCCGCCCGGGGTGTCCCGGTGGCCCTGGGAGACCTGCGTCACCCGCCACTGGTCGCCGGCTCGCTGGCCGGGCTGTGGTCGGCGGCGGCACTCCTGCACGTACCGGCCGACGAGACCGTCCCCACGCTACGCGCCTTTCACGCGGCGCTGCGCCCAGGAGGCGTGCTCGGGCTGAGCACCTCGGCCGGCGACGGCGCGGACTGGGAGCCGGTGCCGCACCATGAGGGGCTCGTCCGCTGGTTCGTCCACCGCGACCCGCAGCCCTTGCTCGCCGCCCTCACGGAGATCGGCTTCGAGGTACGCGAACACGCCGTGACCTCCACCCACCGCACCTGGCTGAGCATCATCGCCGCCAGAGATTGTCGGAGCTGAATGCCAGACTCCGCGCATGAATGCCGACTTCACCGTCGAGCCCGTTCAGGAGGGCTTTCTCCGTACTCAGATCGTTCGCGGCGAAATGCGCGATCAGCGGTTCCCGTTACCCGCCGGCCCGGACAACACGGTGTTCGACCGCATGCGGCTGGTCGACGTGGACTTCAGCGCGATGCGGTTCGTCTGCTTCCTCTCTCGTGGCAGCGAGTTCGACGGCTGCGACTTCTCCGGAACCGCCTTCGACCAGCTGCTGCTGGGCGCTCCCGGGGACGGTGCGGTGCGGCCGCAGAGCGTCTTTCGCGGGTGCGTGTTCCGCCGTACGCAGTTTCCGACGCTGACCGCCTTCGGCAATGTCAGGTTCGAGGGGTGCACGTTCGAGCGGTCCCGCCTCCGGCTGCAGACGAACACCCATGAGGCGGAGTTCGTCGACTGCGTCTTCGCCGGCCCGATCCGCGGCGTCAACTTCTGGGGCCGCCCGTACGATTTCGACCAGGCCGCACTGGGCAGAGACCACAACGACTTCAGCGGCAACGACTTCACCGCCGCCCGCCTCGACGACGTCGCCTTCCACCACATCGACGTGCGCGCTCAGCGCTTCTCCGGCCACGCCCTTCTCGACCGGTTCACCGAACGCGCGAAAGCCGTGCTGCCGTTGATCGACCGCTGGCCGGATGCCGAGCATCGCGACATGGCCCGACTGACGTTGGAGTTCCTCATCGCCGACGCGCCGGAAAGGATCGACGACGTGGCGCTGGTGAGCCCGGCGGACCTGGGCCGCAAGCTGCCGCCCGCCCTGCGCGAAGAGCTGTTCGCCGCGCTCAGACGCACGACCAGCGATACATCCCGTGGCCGAGCCGCAGCGCCTCCCGGGCCAGATCCCGCAGCTCGGTGATGCGCTCGACCTCGTACGCGTCGAGCAACTCGTCGTCGGCGTACTTGCGCACACGTGCGTCGTCCACGGCGGCGAGCGCGACGACCGTCTCCGGCATCACCCGATCGACGCCCGACGCCTCGCCGTCGTCCACGACGCCCTGGCTGTCGCCGAACTCGCTCGCGTCCCGCTCGCTGAGCTCCGCCACCAGGTAGCTGAGGTCGTCGATCCACCCCTTGCAGTCGACGTACGGGAGGTCCAGCTGCGCCGGCCCGCCGGACATGGCCCGCTCGGCTGACTGGTCCGACTCAGCCGTGAAATAGTCCACTAAAACGCCCATGGCCGAACACCTTATCGAAAGAGGAGTCTGGTATGAAGCTCTCCGCGCGGGCGCTCAACCGGGCCACCTTGGATCGGCAGCTCCTGCTGCGCAGGGAGCCGCTGGACGTCGCCGAGGCGGTGCGGCGGGTGATGGCGTTACAGGCCCAGGAGGCGGCCTCGCCGTACATCGCGCTCTGGAACCGCGTCGCGGACCTGGAAGCCGCCGACCTCGACACCGCCTTCGCGGGCCGTCGGGTCGTACGGGGGACGACGATGCGGATGACGCTGCACGCCGTGCACCCCGACGACTACCCGGCCCTCCGCGACGCCATCGAGCCGACCATGTACGCCACCCACCTCGACGGCCGCTTCACCCCGCCGGGGCTCACCGTCGAAGCGGGGCAGGCGCTGGTCGAGGGGTTGATGGCGTTCACGGCTGAGCCGCGGACGGTGCAGGAGATGAAGGACTGGCTGGAGCCGCGCCTCGGCGGGCTGCCGGCGGCGGGTGTGTGGGCGGTCCTCCGCTCGTACACGCCGATGGTGCGGGTGCCGACCGGCGGGCCGTGGTCGTTCACCACCCGCGTGTCCTGCGTCGCCTCCTCACCCAGGCCCACGCTCGACCTCAACGCCTCGGCCGAGGCCCTGGGGGTGCTGACCCGACGCTATCTGCAGGCGTTCGGCCCGGCCACGGTGGCGGACGTCGCGCAGTTCGCGCTGGTGCAGCAGGCGCGCGTCAAGAAGGTGCTGCGCGCCATGGACGGCGAGGTCGAGCAGCTCGAAGGCCCGGACGGCAGGCCGCTGTGGGACCTGCGGGACGCGTCCCGCCCGCCCGAGGACACCCCGGCGCCGCCGCGCCTGATGGCCATGTGGGACAACACCCTGCTCGCCCACACCGCCCGCGACCGCCTCCTCCCACCCGCCTACCGCAAACTCGTCATCCGCGCCAACGGCGACGTCCTCCCGACGCTACTCGTGGACGGCCACGTCGCCGGCGTGTGGCGTCCAACGGACAGCGGAATCGAGGCTGCTCCCTTCCACCCGCTGCCCGACGAGACATGGGACGCACTCGCCACCGAGGCGAAAGCCTTGGTGACCTGGCTGGCTGACCGCGACCCACACCCCTACCGCCGCTACGACCGTTGGTGGCACAAACTCCCCGACCTGAAGACCATGCTGCTTCCGGGCTAGGGGACGCTGGCGGGCCGCCCGAGGCTACGCCATCATGGGGTCGTGACTCCGACCCCCGGCGCGTTACAGGACGGCGACTCATACGGAGCGGCCGTCCCGGAAGAGCTCTTCCCCCTGCCGCCGTCTGTTGACCCTGCCGACGACCCCACCTTCGCAGTGCGGTTGGTGGAGTGGCTGCCCGTTCTGGCAGGAGTGGCGATTGGCGTGGTCATCGGCGTGGCGGCCACTTTCATCGTTCTTCGGGCGCGGCGAAGCCAGTAGCCGCGCATAGCGGCCGACCCCCAGCAGCCGCCGCGCTCGCCGTCCACGTCCCCGGAGGAGGGTGACCGGTCTCACAGCGGGACGGTGTCACGCGGGGAGTCGCTCGGCACGTCCGTGTGGCGGAGGTGCATGAGAGTGACACGAGAAACCCCGACGATTGTGGTGCTCGGTGGCGGCTATACCGGCGTCATGAGCGCGGTCCGGCTGGCTCGCAGGACCGCCGCCCAGGTGATACTCGTCAATCCGACCGACCGGTTCACCGAGCGGCTGCGGCTGCATCAGCGGGCGGCCGGGCAGGAGCCGGTGGATTATCGGATTCCGGAGCTGGTGAAGGGCAGTGGTGTCGAGTTCGTTCGCGGACGGGCCGTCCGGCTCGATCCGGAAGGGTGTACCGTCCGTGTCGCGGGCACGGGTGGTGAGCGGCAGTTGCGCTACGACTATCTGGTGTACGCCCTCGGCGGTGTCACCGCCACCACCGTGCCGGGAGTGGAGGCGCACGCATGCACGCTGGACAGCGCGGCCACGGCGGCCGGGCTCGCCGCGCGGCTGTCGGAGCTGAGCCGCCAGGGCGGCGGCATGGTCGCGGTGGCGGGGTCCGGGCTCACCGGTGTCGAGGCGGCGGCCGAGATCGCGGAAAGCCATCCGGACCTGCGGGTGGTGCTGCTCGGCCGCGATGAGCCCGGTTCCACGATGGGGCCGAAGGCGCGCCGCCATCTGTGCCGGGCGCTGGATCGGCTCGGTGTGCACGTGCGTGCCGGGGTCCGGGTGACCAAGGTGCTGCCGGACGCGGTGGAGCTGGACGGCGGCGAGTCGATGGCGGTGGACGTGCTGCTGTGGACCGCCGGGGTGGTGGCCCATCCGCTGGCGCGGGAGGCGGGGCTGGAGGTTGACGGCGCCGGCCGGGTCGTGGTGGACGCGAGCCTCGCGTCGGTCTCGCACCCGACGGTGTACGCCGTGGGCGACGCCGCGGCCGTCCGGCAGCCGTGGGGCGAGATCCACGGCACGTGCCAGAGCGGCATCCCGACCGGCGCGCACGCCGCCGACGCGATCGCCCGCCGGCTGCGCGGCAGGAGGCCCAGGCCGTTCCGGTTCGGCTACCTGCATCAGCCCGTCAGCCTGGGCCGCCGGGACGCGGTCATCCAGTTCACCCGGCCCGACGACACGCCGGGCCGGTGGTTTCTCACGGGACGGGCGGCGGTGGCGTACAAGGAGGCGGTGACGTCGAGCCCGGCCACGATCTACCGGGTGTCGCGGTGGCTGACCATCCCGGCCAGGATGCTGTCGCGCACCGGCGCGCGGGCCGGCCGTCCGGTCGCAACCGGATGACCGGCCCGCTCGCCGCCCCTGGACGCCGCCCTGGATGCCGCGCCCCTAGATGCGGGACCAGCGCTGGTTGGCGCCGCCCGTGCAGGACCAGATCTGCAGCCGGCTGCCGTTCGCCGTGGCGTTGCCAGCGACGTCCAGGCACTTGTTCGCGCCGACGGCGGTGATGCTGCCGTCGCTGTTGAAGCGCCACTGCTGGTTGCTCTGGCCGTTGCAGTCCCAGATGATGACGCCGGTGCCGTCGGCGGTGCCGGCGTTGTCGACGTCCAGGCACTTGCTGCCGTAGACGCGCAGCTCACCGCTGGGGGTGGCGGTCCACTGCTGGTTGGGCTGCTGGTGGCAGTCCCAGATGATCACGGCGGTGCCGCTCGTCTGGGAGGCGCCGTTCACGTCCAGGCAGCGGCCGGAGCCCACGCCCTGGATGCGGTTGGCGGGCAGGGCCGTGCCGCCGCTGACGCGGAAGACGGCGGTGCCGTGGGCGGGGACGCTCGCCGAGATGGTGCCGGTCGTCGTGGTGACGGCGTTCGTCCAGGCGTCACGCAGGGTGAACGGGCCGCCGGTCAGGCCGATGGCGGCGGCGGTGGTGCTGACCGTGGTGGTGCCGCCGCCCTGGTTGAACAGCGCGACCGCGACGTCGCCGTTGCTGAGCCGCTTGGCCAGGACGCGGCGGGTGCCGTCATTGCTGACCTGGGTGGCCTGGAGGCCGAGCGGGTCCTGGTTGATGGCGATGAGGTTCGCGTTCTTGAGGATCGTGGAGGTCGCCGCGTTCATGTTCCTGACGTCGTTCCCGGCGATCAGCGGCGAGGCCATGATCGCCCACAGGGCGAAGTGGCTGCGCATCTCGGTGTCGTTCATGCCGCCCCGGCCGACGACCATCATGTCCGGGTCGTTGAACTGCCCCGGCCGGGCGTAGCCCGCGAGGGGGACGGTCACGTTGACGATGTTCTGGATGCCCATCGGGTAGCCGTTGGTCTGCCCCGTGTTCCAGGCGTTGGTGATGTCCTCGGTGGTGCGCCAGATGTTGGCGACGTCGCCCCAGTTGCGCTGCGGCCCTGTCTTCTCGTGGATGCTGTTGGGGTTGATGCTGTAGAGGATCGGCCGGCCGGTGGCGGCCAGCGCGTCGCGCATCTTCGCGAACGTGCGCACCTGGTCGTCGATGCTGCCGGTGGGGGAGCACCAGTCGTACTTGAGGTAGTCGACGCCCCAGGCGGCGAACTGCCGGGCGTCCTGCTCCTCGTGGCCGAGGCTGCCGGTCGCGCCCGGATAGCTGTTGAAGTACTGGGCGCAGGTCTTGTCCAGCGGCGCCTGGTAGAGGCCGAACTTGAGGTTCCTGGCGTGCAGGTAGTCGCCGAGCGCCTTCATGCCGCTGGGGAAGCGCGACAGGTTCGCCTGCAGGTTGCCAGCGGAGTCGCGGTTGGGGTCGAACCAGCAGTCGTCGACCACGACGTACTCGTAGCCGAGGTCGCGCATGCCGTTGCTGACCATCGCGTCGGCCGTCTGCTTGATCAGCGTCTCGTTGATGTTGCAGCCGAAGGTGTTCCAGGTGTTCCAGCCCATCGGCGGGGTGCGGCCGACGCCGTTGTCCAGCGCCTGCGCCGGGCCGGTCACGACGGCGCCCGCCGTCAGGGTCAGCAGCAGGGACAGGACAAGGGATAACCGGGTGCGTTTCATCTCGCTCCTCATGGGGTCCGTGTGAACGGGTCAGCGGAAGGAAGCGTCATCGACGTAGAGGCCGTCGGTGCCGGCGGCCGTCTCGACGTAGAAGGAGGCGTTGGTCAGCGTTCCCGTCCACGACACGGTCGCGGTGCCGGTCAGCTCGGTCCAGCCGTTCGTGCCCACCGTGCGCGCCGGGGTGAGCTGGTGGTAGCTCGTCGTGCCGTCCGCCGTGATCGTCAGGGTCGCCTTCGCGCTGGGGGAGCCGCTCTGCGAGCGCACCCAGACGCTTGTGGTGTAGCTCCGGCCGTTGGTGAGTTTGGCGGTCACGTTCTGGTGAGGGCCGTTCCAGGCCGCGGTACGCCCGGAGTTGAGCAGGGATCGGCTGCCCGCGTGGGCGACGCCGGTTGCGGCGGACAGGGTGCCGCCTGAGGTGGTCCAGCCGGTCGTGCCGTCCTCCATGCCGCCGTTGGTCAGCAGTTCGCCACCGCCGCTGCCGCCGCCTGACGTGAACCGCCACCAGTCGAGGTTGAGCAGGTAGCCGCTGCCGCCGGTGAAGCGGAGGTAGAGGTCGTGCGTGCCGGTCGCGCCGGAGACCGGGCAGGTGACCGAGGTCCAGGTCTGCCAGCCGCCGGTGCCGCCGACGGTGCAGGTGCCGACGAGGGTGCCGGTGGCGCTGCCGAGCCGCAGCTCGATGCGGCCGCCGCTGGTCGCCGATGCCGCGCGGGCGGTGAAGGAGGAGGCACCGCCGCCGAAGGCGACGCCCTTGACCTTGAGGTGGTCGCCGTTCTCGATGAAGCCGACGTTCATGCCGCCCTCACCGGACGGCTCTGTCTCGACCCCGGAGGCCCAGGCGGTCGTCTCGGCCTCCTGGCGGACGTACGGGTCGAGCGTGCCGACCTGGGGCGGCCCCGCGGCGGTCATGTTGATCGTGGGGAACGTGCCGTCGCCGTTGTACGTGAACTTCTCCACGGCCACCGACCTGGTGAAACCGCCCCCGCCCGGCAGAGCGCCGTTGTGGTAGAAGAAGTACGAGCCGCCCTTGTAGTCGATCACCCCGGCGTGGTTGGTGAAGCTGCCGCCCTGGCGCGGCATGATCGTCCCCCGGTACGTCCACGGGCCCGTGGGTCCTGGCGCCGTCGAATAGCCGATGAACTCCGAGCAGCACTCCGCGGCGAAGACGTTGTAGTACAGGCCGTTGCGCTTGAAGACCCACGGGCCTTCCTCGTACAGGGTCGGGCGGCTGGTATTGCCCGGGCGGGTGCCGAAGCCCGCGGTGGTGAGCGGAATCTGGGTCGGGCTGCCGGAGTAGGAGATCATGTCCTGGTTCAGCCGGACGTACCAGAGGCGAGGGTTGCCCCAGTACAGGTAGGCCTGGCCGTCGTCGTCGATGAACACGTTCGGGTCGATCTCGCCGTTGCCGACCAGCGGGCGGCCGAGCGCGTCACGGAACGGTCCGGTCGGGCTGTCGGACACCGCGACACCGATGACCTTCGAGCCGGTGGAGCGCTGACGGACCGGGACGTACCAGTAGAAGCGGCCGTTGCGGTACGCGACGTGCCCGGCCCAGGCGTCGGCGTCGGCCCAGGCGAACGTGGCCAGGCTCATGGGGGAGCCGTGGTCGGTCCAGTTGGCCATGTCCGTGGTGGAGTAGACGCGCCAGTCGCGCATGGTGAAGTACGTGGAGCCGTCCTCGTCGTGGCCGGTGTAGAGGTAGAGGCGGCCGTTGTGCACGAGCGGCGCCGGGTCGGCCGTGTAGATCGTCTGCACGATCGGGTTGTCGGCGCGGGCCGCCGACGGGACCACCACGGCCGCGAGCAGCAGGCTCACGACGCATAAGACGGTACGCAGGACGGATCTCACCAGAGGTCTCCTTGGGGGAAAGCGGTTCACAGGAATCTCCAGAGGGTGCCGGACGCGCCGTCGTCGGCGAGCACGACCTGAGCGCCCTGTGCGGTGCCGGAGAGTCCGAGGACGCGGCCGCCGTTGGCGCACTGGATGCGGAACGTGGCGCCCGACCCGTGACGCAGCCGCCAGCGGTGGTCGGCGGTGCCGTTGTCGGCCCACTGCACGACCCGCGACCCGGCGGCGGTGCCCATGTTCTCCACGCCCAGCACCTTCTGGCTGTGGGAGTTGCGCAGCCGCAGCCAGCCGCCGCTGTCGGTGATCGCCGTCCACAGGTGGTCGGCGGTGCCCGTGTCGCCCCACTGCAGGACGAGTGCGCCGTCGGCGGTGGACATGCCGGTGACGCCGAGCACCATCCCGGTGCCGACGTTCTGGATGCGCCGCGCCCCGTTCGGCACGAACCGCCACTGGTTGTCCCGGCTGCCGTTGTCGGAGTCCTGGACGGCCTGCGCGCCGTTGGCCGTCGAGCCGTTCCTGATCCCGAGCAGCTTGCCGCTGTGCGCGTTGCGGATCGTGACGGACCCGTCGCCGGCGTCGGTGATCGTCCAGCGGTGGTCGGCGGTGCCGTTGTCGCTCCACTGCAGCACCCGGGCGTCGTCGGCGGTGGACATGTTCTCGACGCCGAGCACCTTGCCGCTGTGCGCGTTGCGGAAGCGCAGGGCGGCGCCGTCGACGATCGGGACCCAGTCGTGGTCGGCGGTGCCGCTGTCGGTCCACTGCAGCGCCAGGCCGCCGTCGGCGGTGGACATGTTCTGGATGCCGAGCACCAGCCCGCTGGCCGCGTTGACCAGCCGGAAACTCGCGCCGCCGCCTCCTCCGCCGCCGGTGTTCCAGTACACGACGTAGTTGTGGCCGTGGGCGTCGTGGAACGGCCCCAGCCGCACCGCCGCCCCGCCGGCCGAGGCGGTGAACGCCAGGGCGGAGGTGCTGGTCCGGGTGATCGAGGAGGGGTCGAGGACCGGCGCGGCCGACAGGCTCGTGCTGCCGTAGTCGCCCGACAGCACGACCGGGCCGTAGGTGACGGCCTGCAGGCCGGGGTCGTCGTTGGCGGCCTTCATGACCACCCGCATGGGCAGCCGCACGGTCACGGTGTCGCCGGACGCCCATGAGCGGGTGAGGGCGGCGTAGGTGCCCGGGGTGGTGGTGACGTCCTGCTGGGCTCCGTTGACGCTGATCGTCGCGCCCTGGGTCCAGCCCGGGATGCGGATGCGCATCGTCCACGTGCCCGCCACCTCGCCGGTGACCCGTAACGACGTGGTGTCGCTCGCCGGGTACGAAGTCGTCTGGGTGACCGTGATGCCGCGCCGGGTCCAGTCGAGCGTGGAGGGGACGAACAGGTTCACGTACAGGGTGTTGCCGTCGTGGAAGTAGATCGAGTCCATCAGCTTGCTGTTGGTCTCGATCCCGGTGCCCTGGCAGCACCAGAACGAGGCGTAGTCCGTGCTCCAGGTGCCGCCGCCCCAGGCCGGGCCGACCCCGCGCCGCCCGCCGGGGTTGAGCGGGGTGAAGTAGGTGACGTGCCCGTGCCCGTCGGCCGGGTTCTGCTGCCCGATCAGGTGGTTCATCAGGGCGTTCTCGTAGTAGTCGAAGTAGTCGGCCCGGGACGGCGACAGCAGCCACAGCTCCCGCGTGAGCTTGAGCATGTTGTAGGTGTTGCACGCCTCGCCGGTGTCCCTGGTCAGGTGGGCGGCGATCGCGTTGGGCGCGCGGAAGTGCTCGGCCTGGCTGTTGGAGCCGTTCACGTACGTGTGCGCGCCGACCGTGAAGGCCCAGGCGTTGGCGGCGATGTCGCGGTAGCGGGTCGTGCCCGTCGCCTTGTACTCGCGGGCCGCCCCGACCCACTTGGGAACCTGGGTGTTGGCGTGCAGCCCGTTGAGCCGGTCCTGGCCGGCGGCCAGCGGGTCGAAGACGGCCGCGTGGTCGAAGCGCTGGGCCGTGGCCAGCCAGCGGGCCTCGCCGGTGAGCTGGTACAGGTCCGTCAGCACGGCGTTCATGCCGCCGAACTCGGTGCCGAGCATGGCCTGCGTCTGGGCGTACGACAGCCGCGACGTCCGCGCGTCCACCCACCCGGCCAAAGCCAGCAGCACGGTCCTGGCCTGCGTGTTCTCGGTCAGCCGCCAGACATCGAGCAGCCCGGCCATGGTCTTGTGGATGCAGTAGTACGGGACGTTGCCGTTGCTGAGTGTGCGGTTCTCCACGGCCGTGATGTCGGACTCGGGGAAACCGGACAGGTAGCCGGAGGTGAAGCCGGCGGCGGCGTTGTTGGCCTGGCAGCGGGCCAGCTCGGCCACCATGTACGCGGCCTTGTCCCGGCAGACGGTGTCGCCGAGCACGGCGTAGGCGTGTGCCCACGCCGTCAGGAAGTGGCCCTGCATGTGGGAGCGGAACGGGAAGCTGGGCGCGTCCCAGCCGCCGTTGGCCGCCGCGCCGCCGGTGGACAGCCGGTGGTTGGCACGGAAGACGTACAGGAGCCGGTCGACATCGACGAAGCGCAGGTAGCTGAGCGTGCGGTTCTGGTTGTCCAGCCAGCGGCCCGAGGTCAGCCGGACCTCGCCGAGGTCGAAGGCGTAGGCCGACACGCCGATGTCGGGCCTGGCCCAGGGGACTGCCGCCTGGGCGGGGGAGGCGCCGGCCACCTGGCCGGCGACCGAGAGCGCGGCGGTCGCGCCCGCGGCCTGGAGGAGCTGGCGACGGCTCAAGGACATACGGGACTCCTCGGCTTCGGATGTTAGCGTTAACAGCGGGGCCGCCTGTTAGCGCTAACAATTGGGGGAGGGTGCGGGTCTCCTTCGTGGAGGCGTTGTCGCGGAGTACATCCGACGGTCCGACCTGGCGTCAACGAGGGGGAGCCCCTGCCGACCCGGGCGCTGCCGCGGGAACGCCATCTCGCCTGGAGTTTCGCCTCTGGGCGAGATCACGACGCGGTGCCCGTGCCTGTGAAAGTTTCACAGATGCACCCGCTTGGCAAGCAGTAACGTGACAGAGATCCGATGTTAAGTTGCCGCGCGAAATCGCTCCCTCAGCGCGGCCGGTGAGCGGGCGCAGCAGGCCATGGGGGCGGTGGCGCCGGATCAAGTTTCTGCCTGCCGACGGTTGACGAGCCGTGTCAGGGGCCTTTACGTTCCTCCAGAACCACCGATCACCACTACTTCCCCGTCCCAGACGACCGGACCTGAGCCGTACCAGGGCGGCAGCGCTCCCCGCGCCGGACGCCGGCGCGAGCGTGCCCGCAGGCAGTGCCCGGATGGCCGGTCCACGCTCCCGCACGCCCGCGACCCGCAAGGGAACGAGAAGCGAGATGTCCGACCTATCGCGAAGACAAGTCTTAAGATTCGGCGCGGCCGGTGCCGGAGCCGCGATGCTGCCGCTGTCCTGGACGGCCACCGCCCGAGCCGCCTCGGCGCCCCCTCCAGAGGTGCGCGCCGCGAACGACCTGGCCCTCTGGTACGACGAGAGCGCCGGCACCGACTGGCTGCGCGCCCTGCCGATCGGCAACGGCCGCCTGGGCGCCATGGTGTTCGGCAACACCGACAACGAGCGGCTGCAGCTCAACGAGGACACCGTCTGGGCCGGCGGCCCCTACGACCAGAGCAACCCCCGAGGGGCGGCGGCGCTGGGGCAGATCAGGCAGCTGGTCTTCCAGAACCAGTGGGGCCAGGCCCAGGCCCTGATCGACCAGACCATGCTCGGCTCCCCGGCCGGCCAGCTCGCGTACCAGACCGTGGGCGACCTGCGCCTCAGCGTCGGCAGCGGCGGCGTCTCGGAGTACCAGCGCCACCTCGACCTCACCACGGCCACCACCGCCGTCTCTTATGTGCGCAACGGCGTACGGTACACGCGCGAGGCGTTCGCCAGCGCCCCCGACCAGGTGATCGCCCTCCGCCTGACCGCTGACAGGCCGGGCTCGATCACGTTCTCCGCGACGTTCGACAGCCCCCAGCGGACGACGCGCAGCAGCCCGGACGGGACCACCGTGGCGCTCGACGGCGTCTCCGGCGACATGGAGGGCGTGCCGGGCTCGGTCAAGTTCCGCGCCCTGGCCAGGGCTGTCGCCGAGGGCGGCAGCGTGACCAGCTCGGGCGGCACGCTGCAGGTCCGCGGCGCCGACAGCGTGACCTTACTGATCTCCATCGGCTCCGGTTACGTCAGCTTCCGCGACGTCGGCGGCGACCACCAGGGCATCGCCCGGCGCCATCTCGACGCCGCGGCCGGGCGGACGTACGACGAGCTGCGCAGCCGGCACGTCGCCGACTACCAGCGGCTGTTCGGGCGCACCACCCTCGACCTCGGCCGCACCGCCGCCGCCGACCAGCCGACCGACGTGCGGATCGCGCAGTACGCGAGCACCGACGACCCGCAGTTCGCCACGCTGCTCTTCCAGTACGGCCGCTACCTGCTGATCTCCTCCTCCAGGCCGGGCACCCAACCGGCCAACCTGCAGGGCATCTGGAACGACTCGCTGACCCCGGCGTGGGACTCCAAATACACCATCAACGCCAACCTGCCGATGAACTACTGGCCGGCCGACACCACGAACCTCGCCGAATGCTACGAACCGGTCTTCGCGATGATCGACGACCTCACGGTCACCGGCGCCCGCACGGCCCAGGTCCAGTACGGCGCCGGCGGCTGGGTGACCCACCACAACACCGACGCCTGGCGCGGGACGTCGGTCGTGGACGGCGCGTTCTGGGGCATGTGGCAGACCGGCGGCGCCTGGCTGGCCACCCTCATCTGGGACCACTACACCTTCACCGGCGACAAGGAGTTCCTGGAGCGGCACTACCCGGCCATGAAGGGCGCCGCGCAGTTCTTCCTCGACACCCTCGTCCGCGAGCCGGCCCTCGGCCACCTCGTCACGAACCCGTCGAACTCCCCGGAGCTGGCCCACCACAGCGACGCCAGCGTCTGCGCGGGCCCCACGATGGACAACCAGATCCTGCGCGACCTGTTCGACGGCGTCGCCAAGGCCGCGCAGGAGCTCGGCACCGACGCCGGCTTCAGGACGCAGGTCCTCGCCGCCCGCGACCAGCTGCCGCCGATGAAGATCGGCTCGCGCGGCAACATCCAGGAATGGCTGTACGACTGGATCGAGCCAGAGCGAGCCCACCGGCACGTCTCCCACCTGTACGGCCTGCACCCGAGCAACCAGATCACCAAGCGCGGCACCCCGTCGCTGCACACCGCCGCCCGGCGCACCCTGGAGCTGCGCGGCGACGACGGCACCGGCTGGTCGCTCGCCTGGAAGATCAATTACTGGGCGCGCCTGGAGGAGGGCGGCCGGGCCCACCAGCTGCTCGGCCTCCTCGTCCGTACGGACCGGCTCGCGCCCAACATGTTCGACCTGCATCCCCCGTTCCAGATCGACGGCAACTTCGGCGCCACGTCCGGCATCGCCGAGATGCTGCTGCAGAGCCACGCCGGCGAGCTGCACGTGCTGCCCGCCCTGCCGTCGGCCTGGCAGAGCGGCGCCGTGCAGGGCCTGCGGGGCCGCGGCGGCCACACCGTGGGCGCGACCTGGCGATCCGGCGCGGCCACCGAGGTCCTCGTCGGCTTCGACCGCGACGCGACGGTGAACGTCCGCAACCGCTCGTTCGCCGGCGCCCTCCAGGTGACCGACACCACGACCGGCGGCACCGTCACCGTCACGAAGCCGGAGCAGGACGTCATCACCCTGACCGGCCAGGCCGGCTGCACCTACCGCGTCACGGTGACCGCCGCGCCTGTCACCTACGTCCGCATCGCCAACGCCACCACCGGCCTCGTCCTGGACAGTGGCGGCAACGTCCCCTCCGGCTCGGTGGTCAAGCAGTGGTCCTACGACGGCAGCACCAACCTGCAGTGGCGGCTCATCGACCTGGGCGGTGGCTGGTACCGCATCGTCAACCGCACCAACGGCATGGTCATCGACAGCCGGGGCGACGCCGCCAACGGCGCGAACGCGCGGCAGGCGCCCTGGAACGGCGGCGCCGCCCAGCAGTGGCGCCTCAACGCGGTGTCCGGCGGCCGTCACCAGATCATCAACCGGAGCACCGGGACCGCTCTCGACGGCATGGGCAACGCCACCGTCGGCTCCACCGTGGGGATGTGGGCCCCGAACGGCAGCACCAACAACCAGTGGACCATCACCCCGGTGTGACCCCCGGCCGGGCGAGCTCAGCGGGAGGAGAACAGGCGCTGCTGGATCTCCCTGCGGTAGTCGTCGAGCGTGTTGTCGATGTGGGCGGCCGCGGCCTGCGCGGCCGCCTCGGGATCGCCGGCGCGGATGGCCTGCCAGATCGCGTCGTGCTCCTCGACGGCCTTCGCGGCGTGCCCGCCCACCGAGCCGCGCAGGCCGATCAGGCTCGACTGCGCCTGCAGCCGGCGCGCCTCACGCACGGCCACCTGCAGGAACATGTTGTGCGACGCGGCGGCGAGGGCGGTGTGGAAGGCGTCGTCGCCCTCGTTGAACAGCTCCTCGCGCCCCGTCTCGAAGCCCTCGCGGCAGCGGCCGGCCGCCTCTTCGATGGCCCGCAGCTCGGCCGGGGTGGCCCGGCGGGCGGCCAGCCGGCTGGTCTCCATCTCCTGCGCCCGGCGGAACTCGAACAGGCTGTAGACGTGGTCGAGGTCGGTCGGCAGGAAGAAGGAGCCCCAGCGGCCGGTGCCGAGCATGCCCTCGTCGTCGGCCACGTACAGGCCGCGGCCCTTCTGGGCGCGTACGCGGCCGAGCGCGGAGAGGATCTTCACCGCCTCGCGCACCACGGTCCGGCTGGTGCCGAGCTGCCCGGCCAGCTCGTGCTCGGTCGGCATGCGGTCGCCCGGACGCAGGCCGAGCCGGACGATCAGCTCCAGCACCTGCTCGGCCGCCACCTCGTAGCCCGGCCGGTATCCGCTCTCGCGGGGGGTGTCGGTCACCGTGCTCCTTCCTCGCCGCTTCTGCCTGAGTATGACCGATGCCGGATAAGTACGACACATATGAAACGTTCATTGCGGAGCCGGTGAAATCCGCGCAGGTGAACGCACTACAGCTGAGCGACCGACGTGAATAGGCCCGCTTAGTTTCTTGACGGGTCACCGAGATCCGCAGGTAATGAGTGGGCGTCCCTACCCCCCGAAGGAACGAACCGTGCCCTTACCCTCGCCGAGACTCCCCCTGGTCGGCCTCCTCATCGCGGCGTTCGCCCTCCTCGCTCCCGCCCCTCCGGCGCTCGCCGACACCACGACCCTGTACGCCGCACCCGCCGGCACCGGCACCGCCTGCACCTCCGCCCAGCCGTGCTCACTGGCCGCGGCCCAGGAGGCGGTCAGAGAGCGGACCGCCGGCATGTCAGGCGACATCGTCGTGGAGCTGGCCGGCGGCGTGTACCGGCTGTCCGCGCCGCTCCGGCTGACCGCCGCCGACTCCGGCGCCAACGGCCACACCGTCAGGTGGCAGGCCGCCGAGGGCGCCGTCCCGGTCATCAGCGGAGCCCGCCCGGTCACCGGCTGGACACTGGCCGACCCCGGCAGGAACATCTGGCGCGCCGCCGTCGCCGCCGGCAGCGACACCCGGCAGCTGTACGTGGACGGGGCGCTCGCCACCCGGGCCCGCACCGCCGTCAACCGCTCCGACTTCACCGCGAGCAGCGCCGGGATGAGGTTCACCAGCAGCGCGCTCGGCTACCTGAACAACCTCGCCGACCCGGGCAGGGTCGAGATGGAGAGCGTCGGCTCGTTCACCGACCGGTACGCCCCGGTGCAGAGCATCAGCGGCAACCTCATCACGATGCGGCAGCCCGCCTGGAGCAACAACAACTTCGGCTACGACACCTTCACCAGCCCGCACCGGGCGGGCCCGCTCTACCTGGTCAACGCCTACGAGTTCCTCGACACACCGGGGGAGTGGCACCTGAACCCCGCGACCGGCGCCCTGTCCTACATCCCGCTCCCCGGGCAGGACATGGCCGGGGTGAGCGTGGAGCTGCCGGTGCTGCAGTCGCTGGTGCACGTCGGCGGCACCTACGGCGCGCCCGCGCACCACATCACGTTCAGCGGGATCACCTTCACCGGCACGAGCTGGCTCGGACCGGGCAGGGACCAGGGCTACGTGGACCAGCAGACCGGCGCCTACATCGCCGGCGACTGGAACCGGCCCGCCTTCAGCGCCTGCCACCAGGGCTGCCGCGAGTTCGAGGCGACCCGGCCGCACTGGTTCCAGTCGCCCGCCGCCGTCCAGGTCTCCGCCGCGAACACCATCACCTTCACCGGCTCGCGCTTCGTCAACCTGGGACAGACGGCCATCGGCATCGGCAACGACGCCAACGCCCACGCCAGCGGGGTCGGCCTCGGCGCCTCCGACATCACGGTCACCCGGTCGGAGATCGCCCACAGCGCGGCCGGCGGCATCGTGGCCGGCGGCGTCCGCGCCGACGCCCACCACCCGAGCGACCAGCGGATGGTCAACAGGAACATCACCGTCAGCCACAACCGCATCCACGACCTCGGCCTCGACCACCGGGGCATCGTCTCGGTCCTGACCACGTACGTCACCGGCACCGACGTCTCCCACAACGAGGTCTACAACCTGCCCTACACCGGCATGTCGATCGGGTACGGCTGGGGCGCCAATGAGCCGGGCGGCAGCGACCACTACGCCCAGCGCGGCCTGTACGACTTCCAGCCCCGCTACACCACGCCCACCACCGCATCGGGCAACCGGCTCGTCGGCAACTACGTGCACGACGTCATGCGGCAGATGACCGACGGCGGCTGCATCTACACGCTGTCGTGGAACCCGGGCGCGGTGATCAGCGGCAACCACTGCCGGCGGACGAACGGCTGGTTCGGCATCTACTTCGACGAGGGCTCCCGGTACTACACGGTCAGGAACAACGTCCTGGCCGACACCGGCACCTGGGCCACCGCCAACTACTGGTACGGCGAGAACATGGGCAACTTCACCGTCACCGGCAACTGGTCGACCAACGGCAGCACCAACGTCACCAACGGCGACCGCGGCAACGTGGTGAACAGCAACGTCACCGTCACCAACGGCGCCTGGCCGTCCGGAGCCCAGGCCGTGATCGCCGCCGCCGGCCCCGAAGGCTCGGACGGCCCGGCCGACGCGACCGCGCTGCGCGGCGTGGGCTCGAACCGCTGCCTGGACGTCAACGGCGCCTCGCAGACGAACGGCGCGCAGGTGCAGATCTGGGACTGCAACGGCCAGAGCAACCAGCAGTGGACCGCTACCTCCAGCGGCGAGCTGCAGGTCTACGGCGGGAAATGCCTGGACGTGAACGGCGCCGGCACGGCCGACGGCACCGCGGTGATCATCTGGGACTGCAACGGCCAGAACAACCAGAAGTGGCGTCTGAACGCCGACGGCACGATCACCGCCGTAGGAGCGAACAAGTGCCTGGACGTCAGCGGCTACGGCACCGCCAACGGCAGCAAGGTGCACATCTGGACCTGCCACGGCGGCACCAACCAGCAGTGGTCCCGCGCCTGACACCATCCCCCGAAGTGCCGCAGGAGAGAACACCATGTCCCGACACCCGTGGCTCACGCTGCTGACCACGCTGGCGCTCATCACCCCCGCAGCGCTCACCTTCGGCGCCACCCCGGCCGCCGCCGACATCCCGGCCTCCGACTACCAGCAGGTGTCCCTCGCCTCGGGCGGCTCCGAGCTGGGCGAGGCGATGTCCCTGGCCGTGCTGCCGAACCGGTCGGTGGTGCACACGGCACGCGACGGCACGGTACGCGTCACCAACGCCGCGGGCACCACGAAGGTGGCCGGCCGGCTCAACGTCTACACCCACGACGAGGAGGGCCTGCAGGGCGTCGCGGCCGACCCCGGCTTCGCCTCCAACCGGCACATCTGGCTCTACTACTCGCCGCGGCTCAACACCCCCGGCGGCGACGCGCCGAGCACGGGCACGCAGTCCCAGTTCGACCAGTGGAAGGGCGAGCTGCACCTGTCCCGCTTCACCCTCAACGCGGACGACACCCTCGACATGAGCAGCGAGAAGGTGGTCCTGCGGGTGCCGAACGACCGCGGCCAGTGCTGCCACGTGGGCGGCGACATCGACTTCGACGCCGCCGGCAACCTCTACCTCACCACCGGGGACGACACCAACCCGTTCGAGTCGAGCGGCTACTCCCCGCTGGACGAGCGCACCAACCGCAACCCGCAGTACGACGCCCAGCGCTCCGCCGCCAACACCAACGACCTGCGCGGCAAGCTGCTGCGCATCACACCCCAGCCCGACGGGAGCTACACCATCCCCGGCGGCAACATGTTCCCGCCGGGCACCGCGAACACCCGGCCGGAGATCTACGCGATGGGCTTCCGCAACCCGTTCAGGATGAGCGTGGACAAGGCGACCGGCGTCGTCTACCTCGGCGACTACGGGCCCGACGCCGGCGTCACCAACTCCAGCCGCGGGCCCAGCGGGCAGGTGGAGTTCAACCGCGTCACCGGCCCGGGCAACTACGGATGGCCGTACTGCACGGGCACGAACACCACCACGGAGACCTACAACGCGTGGAACTTCGCCACCAACAGCACCGGCCCGAAGTACAACTGCGCGGGCGGGCCGACGAACGACTCCTTCCGCAACACCGGCCGGACCACGCTGCCCCCGGCGCAACCCGCCTGGATCCGGTACGCGGGCGACGCCGGCAGCCCGCCCGAGTTCGGCTCCGGCGCGGAGTCGCCCATGGGCGGCCCCGTCTACCGCTACGACCCCGATCTGAACTCGGCCGTCAAGTTCCCCTCCTCGCTCGACGGGCGCTTCTTCGCCGGTGAGTACGGCCGCCGCTGGATCAAGGCGATCGAGGTCGAGCAGGACGGCGGGTACGGCGAGATCGCCGCCTTTCCCTGGTCGGGGACGCAGGTCATGGACATGGCCTTCGGCCCCGACGGCGCCCTGTACGTCCTCGACTACGGCACCGGCGCCAACAACCAGGCCCTCTACCGCATCGAGTACATCGGCGACGCCGACCGCAACCCGATCGCCAAGGCGTCCGCCGACAAGACGTCAGGGCCGGCGCCGCTCACGGTGGCCTTCTCCTCCGCGGGCAGCTCCGACCCGGAGGGCGGCGCGCTGACGTACGCGTGGGACTTCGGCGACGGCGCCACCTCCACGGCGGCGAACCCGACCAGGACCTACACCACGGAGGGCACCTACACGGTGACGCTCACGGTCCGCGACCCGCAGGGGCTGACCGGCACGGCGAGCCTGATCGTGACCGTCGGCAACACCGCGCCCACCGTCACCCTCACCACCCCGGCCGACGGGCGGCTGTTCTCCTTCGGCGACACCGTGCCCTTCCAGGTCACCGTCAGCGACCCCGAGGACGGCACGATCGACTGCGACGAGGTCACCGTCGCCTACTTCCTCGGCCACGACAGCCACCGGCACCAGATCACCTCCACGAGCGGCTGCACGGGCTCCATCGCGGTGCCCGTGGACGGCGAGCACGACGCCGCGGCCAACATCTACGGCGTCTTCGAGGCGTCGTACACCGACGGCGGCGGCCTCACCTCCACCAGCGCCCGCACCCTGCAGCCGCGGCACCGCCAGGCGGAGCACTTCGGCGCCCACCAGGGCATCCAGACGGCCGAGCACGCCACCGCGGAAGGCGGAGTGACGGCCGGCTTCATCGACGACGGCGACTGGATCTCCTTCCAGCCGTACCAGCTCGCGGGCGCGACGCGGTTCACCGCCCGCGTGTCCTCGGCGGGCGCGGGCGGCAGGATCGAGGTGCGGGCCGGCTCGGCGACGGGCACGCTGCTCGGCACCGCGACCGTGACGAGCACCGGCGGCTGGGACACCTTCACCGACGTCTCGGCCGCGCTCAGCGGCGCGCCGGCCGGGACCACGACGCTCTCCCTCGTCTTCCGCGGCCCGACAGGGCAGGGCTACCTGTTCGACGTGGACGCCTTCACCCTGTCCACCGGCGATTCCGGCGACCCCGGCGGCACGAGCGCGTTGCGCGGCGTGGGCTCGAACCGCTGCCTGGACGTGGACGGCGCCTCACAGGCCAACGGCGCTGCGGTGCAGATCTGGGACTGCAACGGCCAGGCGAACCAGCAGTGGACCGCTACCTCCAGCGGCGAGCTGCGGGTCTACGGCGGGAAGTGCCTGGACGTGAACGGCGCCGGCACGGCCGACGGCACCGCGGTGATCATCTGGGACTGCAACGGCCAGAGCAACCAGAAGTGGCGTCTGAACGCCGACGGCACGATCACCGCCGTAGGAGCGAACAAGTGCCTGGACGTCGCCGCCACCGCGGGCGGCACCAAGGCGCGCATCTGGACCTGCGGCGGAGGAAACAACCAGCGCTGGACCCGCGTCTGAAAGGACCCCCCATGCTGCGTCAACCGATCCCCTTGCTGAAACGCCTGTCGGCCGCGGCGGTGGCGATCACCGCGGCGGCGGCGATGGCCGTCCACGCCGTCCCGGCCGAGGCAGCCGCCTTCAAGGTGCTGGTCTTCTCCAAGACGGCCGGCTTCCGGCACGACGCCATCCCCGCCGGCATCCAGGCCATCCGCGACCTCGGCGGCGCGGGCGACTTCGACGTGGACGCCACCGAGGACTCCGCCGCCTTCACCACCGGCAACCTGGCCCAGTACCAGGCGGTCGTCTTCCTCAGCACCACCGGCGACGTGCTCAACAGCAGCCAGCAGGCCGCCTTCGAGGCGTACGTGGACGGCGGAGGCGGCTACGTCGGAGTGCACGCGGCGGCCGACACCGAGTACAACTGGCCCTACTACGGGCAGCTGATGGGCGCCTGGTTCAGCAGCCACCCGGCGATCCAGCAGGCCACCGTCCGCAACGAGGACCGGGCGCACGCCGCGACCGCGCACCTCGGGCCGGCCTGGACCCGCACCGACGAGTGGTACAACTACCGCACCAACCCCCGCCAGAACGTCCGGGTGCTGCAGAGCCTCGACGAGAGCAGCTACAGCGGCGGCAGCATGGGCGACCACCCGATCACGTGGTGCCGCACGCAGGCGTCCGGCCGTGCGTTCTACACCGGGCTCGGGCACACCCAGGAGTCGTACGCCGACCCGGACTTCCGCGCGCTGCTGCTCGGCGGCATCCGGTACGCGGCCGGCGCCGTCAACGCCGACTGCCGCCCCGAGACCGGCTACACGGCCCTCTACAACGGCTCCACCGCGGGCTGGTCGCAGGCCGGCCCCGGCTCCTTCACCAGCGGCAACGCCACGCTGACCTCCGAGGGCGGCATGGGCATGCTGTGGTACGACACCAAGGAGTTCGGCTCCTACTCGCTCAAGCTCGACTGGAAGCTGACCGGCGACTCCAACTCCGGCGTCATCATCGGATTCCCGGCGACCACCGACCCGGCCACGGCGCTCGACACCGGGTACGAGGTGCAGATCGACGCGACCGACGCCGCCGACAGGACGACCGGGGCCGTCTACGGCTTCCAGGCCGCCGACCTCGCCGCCCGCGACGCCGCGCTCAACCCGCCGGGCCAATGGAACACCTACGAGCTGCTGGTCGAGGGCGAGCGGCTGCAGGTCTTCCTCAACGGCACCAAGATCAACGATTTCACCAACGCCGACCCGGCCCGCTCGCTCCAGCAGGGCCACATCGGCATCCAGAACCACGGCCCCGGCGACGTCGTGTCCTTCCGCGACATCCGCATCAAGGAACTGACCGGCGCCCCGGGCGGCGCGACCGCGCTGCGCGGCGTGGGCTCGAACCGCTGCCTGGACGCCGGCGCCACGCAGATGCAGATCTGGGACTGCAACGGCCAGGCGAACCAGCAGTGGACCCCGACTGCCGCGGGCGAGCTGCGGGTGCACGGCAACCGGTGCCTGGACGTCAACGGCGGCAGCACGGCCGACGGCGCGGCGGTCATCACCTGGAGCTGCAACGGCCAGAACAACCAGAAGTGGCGTCTGAACGCCGACGGCACGATCACCGCCGTAGGAGCGAACAAGTGCCTGGACGTCAGCGGCTACGGCACCGCCAACGGCAGCAAGGTGCACATCTGGTCCTGCCACGGCGGCACCAACCAGCGCTGGACCCGCACCTGAAGCGGTCCAGGCCACCATCCGGGGTCCCCGTCAGGAGGAGCATGAGGACACGATCCACCACCCGCACGACCAGGCAGGCGGCCCGGTGCTGAGGCTGCGCGGCATCGGCAAGAGCTTCCTGGGCGTGCGGGTGCTGTCCGGGGTGGACCTGGAGGCGAAGGCCGGCGAGGTGCACGCCGTCGTCGGCGAGAACGGCGCGGGCAAGTCCACCCTCATGAAGATCATCTGCGGGGTGCACGCGCCGGACGAGGGCGTGATCGAGGTCGACGGCCGGCCCGTCTCCTTCGCCCACCCGCTGGAGGCGCAGCGCGCCGGCATCGCGATCATCCACCAGGAGTTCAACCTGCTGCCAGAACGCACGGTCGCCGAGAACGTGTTCCTCGGCCGCGAGCCCGTCAGGCGCGGCCTGGTCGACCGCGCCGCCATGGAGCGGGCCACCGCCGCGCTCCTCGACGAGCTGGGGGAAACCCAGATCGGCCCCCGCGCCACCGTCAAGCGCCTGCCGGTCGCCCAGCAGCAGATCGTCGAGATCGTCAAGGCGCTGTCGGTGCACGCCCGGCTCCTCGTCATGGACGAGCCCAGCGCGGCGCTCGCCGAGCACGAGGTCGCGCTGCTCTACCGGCTGATCCGGCGGCTGCGCGAGCGCGGCGTCGCCGTCATGTACATCTCCCACCGATTACGCGAGGTGCTCGACCTCGCCGACCGGGTCACCGTGCTCAAGGACGGCGCCCGCGTCACCACGGTCCCCGCCGGCGAGGTGACCCGTGACGAGCTGATCCGCCTCATGGTGGGCCGCGACCTCGGCACCTACTACCCGCCCCGCTCGGCGGGCGCCGGCGAGGTACGCCTCAGCCTGCGCGGGGCGGGCAACCACCAGCTGCGCGACATCGATCTGGAGCTGCGCGCCGGGGAGATCGTCGGCGTCGCGGGCCTGCAGGGGTCCGGCAGGACGGAGCTGGCCAAGGCGATCTTCGGCGCGGAGCCGTTCACCACGGGCGAGATGAGCCCCGCGCGCCCGCGCTCGGTCCGCGAGGCCATGGCTCACGGCATCGGGCTCGTGACCGAGGACCGCAAGGCCGAGGGGCTCGCGCTGGGCCAGTCCGTACGCGACAACGTCCTGCTCGCCGCCCGCGCGACCGGCGGCGGGAACAGCACCCTGATGAGCGGCCTGCTCGACCGGGTGCGCCTGCCGCCCCCGCACCGGGAGGTCCGCTACCTGTCCGGCGGCAACCAGCAGAAGGTCGTGCTCGTCAAGTGGCTGACGATGGCGCCACGGGTGCTGCTGTTCGACGAACCGACGCGGGGCGTGGACGTCGGGGCCAAGGCCGCGATCCACGACCTCATGCGCGACCTGGCCGGCGACGGCACGGCCATCATGATGATCTCGTCCGAGCTGCCCGAGCTCATCGGCATGAGCGACCGCATCGTCGTGCTGCGCGACGGCCGCGTCGCGGGCACGCTGCCGGCCGGTGCCTCCGAGGAGGCCGTCATGCGCCTGGCCGCGGGCGAGGTGGCCTGAATGGACCTGCTCGCCCGCACCGGCCGCACCGGCGGCGGTTTGGCCGGGCACCTGCGCGATCCCGCGCGCGTGGTGTTCCTCGCCCTGTTCGCCCTGCTCGCGGCCGGCTGGCTCATCGTCGCGCTCGACGGCGGCCGGTTCCTCACCCTGGAGAGCGTCGTCGGCATCCAGCAGCGCTCCGCGGCCCTCGGCATCGTGGCGATCGGGCAGACGCTGGCGATCCTGGCCGGCTCGCTCGACCTGTCGGTGGCGTACCTCATCAGCCTGACCTCGCTGGTCGCGGCGGAGGTCATGGCGGGCCAGAGCGGCAACGTCGTCGCGGCCTGCGCCGCCGTGCTGGCCGTCAGCGCGCTGGTGGGGCTGGTCAACGGGCTGGTCATCACCCGGCTCCGGGTGCACGCCTTCATCGCCACGCTCGGCGTCGGCCTGATCATCAAGGGCGTCGTCGACCACCTGTACGACGGCCCGGCCGGCGAGGTGCCCGAGTCGTTCCAGCTCCTCGGCTACGCGCGCGCCGGACCCGTCCCCGTCTCGGCCATGCTCTGGGCGGGCGTGGCGGTGGCGGCCTGGGTCCTGCTGGCGCGGACCCGGCTGGGCCACCGGATCTACGCGGTGGGCGGCGGCGAGGACGTCGCCCGGCTGTCCGGGATCCGCACGTCCCGCGTCATCGTGATCACCCACGTGCTCTGCTCGCTCTGCGCCGGCGTCGCGGGCCTGCTGCTGGCCGCCAGGCTCGGGGCGGGAGCGCCCACGGTGGGCCCCGACGGCGGGTACGACCTGGAGTCCATCGCCGCGGTCGTGCTCGGCGGGACCGCGCTGGCCGGCGGCAGGGGCGGCGTCGCGGGAACGGTCGGCGGGGTGCTGCTGCTGGCCGTCCTGGACACCCTGTTCAACCAGCTCGAAGTCGACTCCTTCGCCAAGGACGTGGTCCGCGGCGCGGTCATCGTCGTCGCGGTGGCCGTCTATGCCCGGCGTGGCACCAGGCGGGTGACATGAGACGAGCGCTGCCCATCCTCACCGTCCTCGCGGCCCTGCTGGTCGCGATCGCGGTCGCCAACCCGCTGTTCCTGGAGCCGGCCGGGTTCCTGGCGTTGCTCAAGCGGGCCGCGCCGCTGGTGATCCTCGCCGCGGGGCAGTACTTCGTCATCGTCTCCGGTGAGTTCGACCTGTCGGTCGGCTCGCTGGTGACGGCCGAGGTGGTGATCGCCGCCCGGCTCATCGACGGCGAGGAGTCCGCCACCTGGCCGGTCCTCGCCCTGCTGCTCGTCGCCGGGCTGCTCGTCGGCCTGGTCAACGGCCTGCTCACCACCAAGCTGCGGGTGCCGTCGTTCATTGTGACGCTCGGCATGCTGCTCGTCCTCAGCGGGGCGGTCTTCCTCTGGACCGGCGGCGCGCCACGTGGCGCGCTGTCGGAGGGCTTCCGCGCGTTCGGCCGCGGCGGGTTCGGGCCGGTGCCGTGGTCGGTGCTGATCCTGCTGGCCGCGGGCGCGGCGGCGATCGCGCTCACGCGCGCCCGCTTCGGCAGGACGCTGGTGGCCACCGGCGACAACGCGCGCGCCGCCGCGCTGTCCGGCGTCCGGGTCGACCGGGTCAAGATCTACGCGTTCATGCTCTCCGGCCTGTCGGCGGCGGTCGCGGCCGTCCTGCTCGGCGGGTTCGCCGGGGTCTCGGCGCAGGTGGGGCAGGGGCTGGAGTTCTCCGCCATCACCGCGGTCGTGCTCGGCGGCGTGGCGCTGGGCGGCGGGCGCGGCTCCGTGGTCGCCGCCATGGCCGGGGCCTGCACGCTGGAGGCGCTGTTCACCCTGCTCAACCTGTACGGGATCTCGGGGGCACTGGAGTCCACCGTGCAGGGCGTCATCATCATCGCCGCGGTCGCGGCAGGAGCCGTCCGGCTCCCCAGGAAACCCTTCCCGTCAAGAGGAGACGCACATGCCGCGCCCTAAGGCCGCAGCCGCCGCGCTCATGGCGGCCGGCGCCCTCGCGGTCGCCTGCACCGCCGCCTGCACCGTCGACAAGCCGGCCGCCACCACCACCTCGGAGGCGTCCGCCGAAAGCACCCAGGGCTCAGGCACGGGCGCGCAGTCGGCGTTCTTCGTTCAGGCCGACTTCGACGCTCAGCTGGCCATGCGCTCCCAGGAGCCGGAGGGCCCCGCGGACAAGCCGTGGGAGCAGGCCATCGCCCCGAAGATGGTCGACACGACCCGGTACAAGAAGGACGGGCCCTACCACCTGTGCTTCTCCAACGCGGCGGTCGACAACCCCTGGCGCCAGGTCGGCTGGAAGACCATGCAGGCCGAGGTGGGCCTGCACGACGAGATCGAGACGTTCACCGTGCTGGACGCCGAGGGCAAGGACGACAAGCAGATCTCCGACATCGCCGAGCTGCAGGACAAGGGCTGCGACGCGCTGATCGTCTCGCCGAACACCACCGCCACGCTCACCCCCGCCGTGGCGGCCGCCTGCGAGAAGGTGCCCGTCATCGTGTTCGACCGGGGCGTGCGGACCGGCTGCCCGGTGACGTTCATCAAGCCCATCGGCGGCTACGCCTTCGGCGCCGACGCCGCCGAGTTCCTCGCCGAGAAGGTGCCGGCCGGCGGGAAGGTGCTGGCGCTGCGCATCCTGCCCGGCGTGGACGTGCTGGAGACCCGCTGGTCGGCGGCGAAGGTGGTCTTCGACGACAGCCGCGTCCAGGTGGTGGGCGTGGAGTTCACCGACGGCGACGCCGCCAAGACCAAGAGCATCGTCGGCGACTACATCCAGCGGCACGGCACCATCGACGGCGTCTGGATGGACGCGGGCGCCACGGCCGTGGCCGCGATCGAGGCGTTCGAGGACGCCGGCGTGCCGGTGCCGCCGATCAGCGGCGAGGACCAGCAGGACTTCCTGCAGAAGTGGAAGGACGCCGGCCTCACCGCCGTCGCACCCACGTACCCCACCTACCAGTGGCGCACCCCCGTCATCGCCGCGCTGAGGATCCTCAAGGGCCAGGAGGTGCCCGAGACGTGGAACCTGCCGCAGCCGAAGGTCACCGCCGACACCCTGAATGCCCACCTCAAGCCCGGCATGCCGCCCCTGCACTACGCGCTGTGCGGCTGTGAGGACCTGCCCGGCTTCCCGGAGGACTGGGGCGGGAAGCGGAGCTGACCGCTCCCCCCCGCGAACGACGACGAAGAGGGACGCCATGTTCTCCATCGGAGTGAACACCTGGGTCTGGGTCTCCCCGCTGACCGACGACGACCTGGCCAGGCTCGCCCCCCGCATCGCCCGGTGGGGCTTCGACGTCATCGAGCTGCCCGTCGAGCGGCCCGGCGACTGGGACCCGGACAAGGCCGCCGCGGTGCTGGCCGAGCACGGGCTGGCCGCGTCCGTGGTGCTGGTCATGCCGCCGGGACGCGAGCTCGTGGCCGCCTCCCCGCGGACCGTCCGCGACACCCAGGACTACCTGCGGCACTGCGTCGACGTGGCGGTGACCGTCGGGTCGCCGGTGGTCGCGGGGCCGGCGTACGCGTCGGTCGGCCGCACGTGGCGGCTGTCGCCGTACGAGCGCGGGAAGGCCGGCGCCGAGCTGCGCGAGAACCTGCGCCCCGTCCTGGACCACGCCGCCGGGCGCGGCGTGAAACTCGCGGTCGAGCCGCTCAACCGGTACGAGACCAGCCTCGTCAACACCGTCGAGCAGGCGCTCGAGACGTTGCCGGAGGACTGCCACCTGGCACTCGACGTCTACCACCTGAACATCGAGGAGAAGGACCCCGCCCTGGCCGTCCTGGCCGCGGCCGACCGCCTCGCGCACGTCCAGGTGTGCGGCACCGACCGCGGCACGCCGGGCGCCGACCGGTTCGACTGGCCCGGCTTCACGCAGGCCCTGCGCCAGGTGGGCTATCAGGGCCCGCTCGTCATCGAGTCGTTCACCGCGCACAACCGGAGCATCGCCACCGCGGCCTCCATCTGGCGGCCGCTCGCGCGCAGCCAGGACGCCCTGGCCGTGGACGGCCTGGCGTACCTGCGCGCGCTGTGAACCATCCACCCCCTCAGGAGCTCTCCCATGCGAAGATCACGCCTGCTCACCGCCCTGGCCGCGGCCCTGTCAGGACTGCTGCTGCTGTCGTCGTCACCGCCCGTCGCGCACGCGCTCGCGGACCCGTTCAAGGTGCTGCTGTTCACCGAGACGGCGGGCGGCGCCTACCGGCACGACTCCATCTCCGCCGGCGTCGCGATGTTCCAGCAGCTGGCGGCCGACAACGACTTCAAGCTCGACCACAGCGAGGACTCCTCCGTCTTCACCAGCGCGGCGATGAGCACCTACGACGCGGTGATCATGTTCCAGACCAACGGCATGGTGTGGGACAACGACGCCCAGCGCCAGGCCTTCCAGTCGTACGTACGCGGCGGGCGCGGCGTCGTGGCGATCCACAACGCCACCGACATGAACATCGAGGCGCAGTTCCCCTGGTGGGACGAGGTCGTCCTGGCCGGCGCCCACATGACCGCGCACTCGTCGATCGTGCAGGGCACCGCCAAGGTGGCCGACCAGGTCCACCCCGCCACCCAGGGCTTACCCGACCGGTGGACCCGCACCGAGGAGTGGTACAACTTCGACACGAACATGCGGGGCTCGGTCCACGTGCTGGTGACCGCCGACGAGACCACCTATGACGCCGGGTCGAGCAGAATGGGCGCCGACCACCCGATCTCCTGGTGCCACCAGCCGGAGGGCGGCCGGGTGTTCGCCACCGCGATGGGCCACCAGGCGTCCTCCTACAGCGAGCCGCTGTTCCGGCAGCACCTGCTGGGCGCCGTGCAGTGGGCGGCCGGCGCGGCGCCGGGCGACTGCGGCGGCACCGTCGAGGCCCGCTACCAGAAGGTCACCCTCGACGGCGCGCCCGACCAGCCCATGGAGCTGGACGTGGCCGCCGACGGCGACGTCTTCTACATCTCGCGCTCCGGCAAGGTGAACCTCATCCCCGCCAACGGCGGCGGCACGCGCGTCATCGGCACCCTGCCGGTCTACGACGGCGGCGAGGACGGCGGCATCGGGCTGGCGCTCGACCCGGACTTCGCCGACAACGGCTGGATCTACCTCAACTACTCGCCCGCGAGCGGCGGCGAGGTGAACCGGGTGTCGCGCTTCACCTTCAACGGCACCGCCCTCGACCCGGCCAGCGAGAAGAAGATCATCGAGATTCCGGCGTACCGGAACGTCGACGAGCCCGGCCACACCGGCGGCTACCTCGCCTTCGGACCGGACGGCGACCTCTACATCGGCCCCGGCGACGACACCAACCCCAACGGCTCCAGCGGCTACGCCCCGATCGACGAGCGGCAGGGCAGGGAGCACTACGACGCCCAGCGCTCCTCGGCCAACACCGACGACCTGCGCGGCAAGATCCTGCGCATCCACCCCGAGGCCGACGGCACCTACACGATCCCGTCCGGCAACCTGTTCCCGCCCGGCACCGCGAGGACCCGGCCGGAGATCTACGCGATGGGCTTCCGCAACCCGTTCCGCTTCTCGGTCGACAAGGAGACCGGCTGGATCTCGGTGGGCGACTACGGCCCCGACGCGGGCGCCGCGAACTCCGCCCGCGGCCCCGAGGGCACCGTCGAGTGGAACCTGATCAAAGAGCCCGGCTTCTACGGCTGGCCGTACTGCGTCGGCCCCAACCTGGCGTACCGCGACTACAACTTCGCCACCGGCGCCTCGGGCCCGGCGTTCAACTGCTCGGCGCCCGTCAACAACTCGCCCAACAACACCGGCCTGACCAACCTCCCGGCCGCCAAGCCCGCGACCCTGTGGTACGACTACCACGCCTCGGAGGAGTTCCCCGAGATCGACTGCTGCGGCGGCGCCGCCCCGATGGGCGGCCCCATCTACCGCTACGACGCGGCCTCCGGCTCCGAGCGGAAGTTCCCCGCCTACTACGACGGGACGCCGTTCTTCTACGAGTGGAGCCGCAACTTCGTCAAGGAACTCCGCCTCGACTCCTCGGGAAACCTCCTGAAGATCAGCCCCTTCGTGGCGCAGATCGCGCCACGCGCGCCGATCGACATGAAGTTCGGCCCCGACGGCGCCCTCTACATGGCCGACTGGGGCAACGGCTTCGGCCACGCGAACACCGACGACAGCATCTACCGCATCGACTACGTGGCGGGAAACCGCGCGCCCCTGGCCAAGGCGAGCGCCAGCCCCGACTCGGGCACCGCGCCGCTCACCGTCGCGTTCTCCTCGGCCGGCTCGTCCGACCCCGACGGCGACGCCATCACCTTCGCCTGGGACTTCGGTGACGGCGCGACCTCCGCCGCCGCCAACCCTTCGCACACCTACACCGCCAACGGCACCTACACCGCCAGGCTCACCGTCCGCGACACGGGCGGCAGGACCGGCAGCGTCACGGTGCCCGTCGTCGTCGGCAACACCCGTCCCGAGGTGGCCTTCTCGGCGCCGCCCGACGGCGGGTTCATCGACTTCGGCGACGAGGTGGACTACACGGTCGTCGCCACCGACGCCGAGGACGGCGCCGCCGACTGTGACGAGGTCACCGTGACCACCGCGCTCGGCCACGACCAGCACGCCCACGACACCGGCCAGTACACCGGGTGCACGGGGACGGTCACGACCACGGCCTCCGGCCACGACGAGACCGCGAACGTCTACTACGCCCTGTCCGCCGAGTACACCGACTCCGGCGGCCTGAAGGGCACCGCCGGCCTCACCCTGCAACCGAAGCACAAGCAGGCCGAGCACTTCACCGGCTCGTCCGGGGTCCGCGTCGTCGAGCAGTCCGGCGCCGAGGGCGGCAGGCGCATCGGCGACATCTCCAACGGCGACTGGATCTCCTTCACCCCGGTCAACCTGTCCGGCATCGACACGGTGACCTTCCGCGTCTCGGCGCCGTCCGCCACCGGAGCCTCCATCGAGCTGCGCGCCGGCTCGCCGACAGGACCCCTCGTCGCCACCAGGACCGTGCCGGCGACCGGTGGCTGGGACACCTACGTGTCGCTGCCCGCGGTGTCCGTCACCGACCCGGGCGGCACGCGCAACCTGCACGTCGTCTTCAGGGCGCCGTCCGCGAACGCGTTCGACCTGGACTCCATCACCTTCAACGGCCAGGGTGTCGGCACGGGGGACGGCACGCCCTCGGACACGGGCACGCTGCGCGGCGTCGAATCCGGCCGCTGCCTGGACGCCGGCGACGGTCAGGTGCAGCTCTGGGACTGCAACGGCCAGGCGAACCAGCAGTGGACCGCCACCGGCGCGGGCGAGCTGCGGGTGCACGGCGACCGGTGCCTGGACGTCAACGGCGGCGGCACCGCCGACGGCACCGCGGTCATCACCTGGAGCTGCAACGGCCAGAACAACCAGAAGTGGCGTCTGAACGCCGACGGCACCATCACCGCCGTAGGCGCGAACAAGTGCCTGGACGTGCCCGGCCACGCCACGGCGAACGGCACCAAGCTCACCATCTGGCCCTGCAACGGCGGCGCCAACCAGCGCTGGACCCGTAACGGGTGATCAGCGGCGCGGCGACGAGCGCGCTCATCAGCGCAGTCCAGGCGATGAGCGCCTCGTCGGCGGTGCAGCCGGGCACCAGGGACGGCGTCACGTTCGGCGGCCGCCCCCTTCGGCCCGGCCCGGCGAGCCGGGGCGCCCTGTTACAGGTACTTGTCCTTGGCCCTGCACGTCATGAGCGCGTCCAGCGACAGGCCGCCGCTCAGCAAGCCCTGGACGTAGCCGCAGCCCGCGATGTAGCTGCCCCGCCTGGCGATCGCGCCGAAGACCGCTCCGGAGTACAGCTGCCGGCCGGTCTTGTTGGTGATGCGGGGCTGGACCGAGCATCTGACGGCGTTGTAGCAGGTCTTCGTGGCGCGCCGGTTCGCCAAGGGGTACTCCTGGCGCGTCACGTCCGCCGAGACGACGATGTGGCTCTGCGTCCGGTCGCAGACGATGACGTACGACGCGACGACGGCGGAGCCGCTCGTGTAGATGGAGGAGACGTTGCCGCGGCAGTTGTCGCGGTTCGCCGCGTGGGCCGGCAGCGCTCCGACGATCGTCGAGCTCACTGCCACCGCTGCCACAAGGGCCGTCTTCATCAGCTTGTTCATGAGGAAAACTCTCGCGCTCGCGTCAGGACCGGAACTCGAACGAGCCGCGCAGGATGGTGCCGCGCCCGCTCCAGTAGCTCTCGTACGAGGCCTTGAACGTGACGCCGTCGAAGCCGGTGAGCAGCCCGCAGACGGCGCCCGGGTGCTTGACGTTGTCGTCCCTGATGACGACGGGCGAGCCGATCGTGCCGGGACGGGTGAGCGTCACCTCCACCCAGGCCGTGCCGGTGACGTTGTCCGCGAGGACGCACAGCTCGTTGGTGGCGTCGTTGTAGCGGATGATCCCGTCACCGACGTCGCGCTTGAAGCTCTCCGCGTGGGCCGGTGCGGCCAGGGCGAGGCTCGCCACCGCGGCGGCGACGCCGACGGTGACCTTCTTCAGCAGATGCATATGTCTTCTCCTTCGACGGCCGGAGATCGGCTCTCCCGGCCGAGGCTCATCGGGCGTGATCGTCGCACGCGCCGGCAGCAGCGTGGAATACGCAGGGAATACGCCCGATCACCCGGAGAAACTGGGGTTGGGCACGGTTCGCCCGGAGGATAGAGTCTTGCCCCGAGATCACTGCCGGGACTGAGGAGGGCGATGGCCGTCACGCCCCTGTCCCTGCCTGAGCCGCCCGCGAAGGCACCCGAGTTCGGACGCGACGCGCTGATCGCCTGCGAGAGCCTGGTGCGCATCTACCAGACCGGCTCGGTCGAGGTGCAGGCGCTGCAGGGGCTCGACCTGGTCGTGGACGCCGGCGAGATGGTGGCCGTCGTCGGCGCGTCCGGGTCGGGGAAGTCGACGCTGCTGTCCATCCTGGCCGGCGTGGACGCGCCCACCGCAGGGCGCGTGCGGGTCGACCGGTGGAACCTGCTGGACATGTCGCGCGCCGACCGCGTCCGCTACCGGCGGCACACCGTGGGCTTCGTGCGCCAGCAGACCGCCGCCAACCTCATCCCGTACCTGACCGCGCGCCAGATGGTCGACCTGCCGATGACGGCCGCCCGCACCCCCGCCCGCGTCCGCCGCGAACGCGCCGCCGAACTGCTCGGCCTGCTCGGCGTCGCCGACTGCGCCGACCGGCGGCCCGGCCAGATGTCCGGCGGGCAGCAGATGCGGGTCGCCATCGCGGTCGCCCTCGCCAACGAGCCCAAGGTGCTGCTGGCCGACGAGCCGACGGGGGAGCTGGACAGCGCCACGTCGGCGGCCGTGTTCGCGCTGCTGCGGGAGGTCAACCGGCGGCTGGGCGTCACCGTCGTCATCGTCACCCACGACCCCGCGGTCAGCGGGCAGGTCGAGCGGACGGTGGCCATCCGCGACGGGCGGACGAGCAGCGAGGTCCTGCGGCGTACCGCCACCGACGACGACGGCGCCCAGCAGGTGATCGCCGAGGAGTACGCGGTGATGGACCGGGCGGGACGGGTGCAGGTGCCGCGCGACTACCGGGAGGCGCTGGCGCTGACCCGGCGGGTCCGGCTGGTGCTCGAGTCGGATCACGTGGCGATCCGTCCCGACGGCGGCGGGCCCGCATGAGCGGCGGGCCGCTGGTCAGCGTGCGCGGCGTGCACCGCCGCTTCGGCAGCGGCGCGACCGCCGTGCAGGCGCTGCGGGACGTGACGTTCGACCTCGCGCCCGGCACCATGACCGCCCTGGTCGGGCGGTCGGGCTCCGGCAAGACCACACTCCTGAACGTCATCGGCGGGCTGGATCGCCCCGACGCCGGTACGGTCCACGTCGACGGCACCGACGTCACCGCCCTCGACGAGGACGGCCTGGCGCTGCTGCGGCGGGAGAAGGTCTCGTACGTCTTCCAGACCTTCGGCCTGATCCCGGTGCTGTCGGCCGCCGAGAACGTGGGCGCCCCGCTGCGGCTCGCCCGCGTCTCCCCGGCGGAACGCGAGCGGCGGGTCGCGCTGCTGCTCGACCTGGTCGGGCTGGC
This sequence comes from Nonomuraea salmonea, assembly GCF_042428605.1. Taxonomy (NCBI): domain Bacteria; kingdom Bacillati; phylum Actinomycetota; class Actinomycetes; order Streptosporangiales; family Streptosporangiaceae; genus Nonomuraea; species Nonomuraea salmonea. The sequence continues at coordinate 92,089 of NZ_JBHMCF010000037.1, read as the reverse complement.
CGACCACGCCGAGCAACTGCCCGGCGAGCTGTCCGGCGGGCAGCAGCAGCGGGTGGCGATCGCCCGCGCCCTGGCCGCCTCACCCCGCCTGCTCATCGCCGACGAGCCCACCGGCCAGCTCGACGCCGAGACCGGCCTGTCGGTGATGGCGTTGCTGCGCGGGGTGGTGGAGTCGGAGGGCGTGACCGCCCTGGTCTCCACCCACGACCCGACGATGCTCGCCCTCGCCGACCGGGTGATCCACATCAACGACGGCCACCTCGACGATGATCTCGACGCGCGCTCCTCGCCTGACGGGAATCGGCGGGCGTCCTCCGATGGGCGGGGCGATTCGTGAGTGGTGAGGGCCGCACGTGCTGAGGCTGGTCGCGCGGCGGGCCCGTGCGCAGTGGCCGATGCTGGCCGCGCTCCTGGCCGTGGCCGTGGTCGGCACGACGCTGCTGGGCGTGTGCGCGCTCCTGCTCACCCGTACCGCCGAACAGGCCCGTGAGACCGCCGCCGCGCGCGCCACCGCCGACCAGATCGACGTCACCGCCTACACCGTCACCGTACGCGGCGAGCACGCGAGATCCGTCGCCGACGACACCCGCGCCGCGCTGACCTCGGCCCTCACCCCCTTCCAGGCGACGACGGCCGCCCGCACGTCGTCGGTGATGCGATGGCTGCCCGGCACGGGGACGCAGGCGGTCGCGTACCTGTCGGCGGTGGAGGACCTGCGGTCCCGCGCCCAGCCGGTGACGGGACGCCTGCCGCGCGCGGGCGCCACGCCGGTGGAGGCCGTCGTCCTGGAGAGCACCGCGCGGCGGCTCGGCCTGGCCGTCGGCAGCCGGGTCAGCCTCGGCAGGGAGCTTGCCGACGACCCCGACGAGGGGATCGAGGTCAGCGTGGTCGGCGTCGTCCGCCCGCTGCCCGGCGCCGGCTGGGAGCGCGACCCGCTCGCCGCCGCCGGCTACGACCTCGCCTACCGCGACGGCCGCTCGGCGCAGCCGGTGCACGCGTACGGGCCGTTCCTGGCCGACCTCCACGACCTGCTCGCCGGCGGCTCCACCCTCGACCGGCTGGAGATCACCGCCCACCCCGACCTGTCCGCCCCCGACGTCCGTGACCTCGACACCGTCATCCAGACCGTGCTCGCCGCCGACCGCAGGCTGGGGCAGACGCTCGGCGACCGGGTACGCATCCAGCGCGTCGCCTCCCAACTGCCCGCGACCCTGCTGTCCGCCCACGACCAGCAGCGGGTCACCACGGCCGCCGTGCTCGCCGTCGCCGCCATCGGGCTCGTCCTGACCGCGACCGCCCTCGCCCTCGCCGGCCGGCTCAGCGCGGGCGTGCGCGGCGAGGAGACCACGCTGCTGTCCGCGCTCGGCGTCGGCCGCGGGCAACTCGCCGGGGCGGCGGTCGCCGAGGCGGGCGCGCTCGCCGTGCTCGCCACCGCGGTCGCGATCCCGGCCTCCTCCGCGCTGCACGCCACGCTGACCCGGCTGGCCCCCATGTCAGGGGCCGGGCTCGCCACGCCGTTCGGGGTGAACGCCGCCCAGGTGCTGTCCGTCGCCGGTGGCGCGCTGGCGCTGGCGGCGGTGCTCGTCGTGCCGTCCCTGCGCACCCCCGCGACGGCGCTGCGCCGGCGGCGGGAGCTGCTCGCCAGGTCAGGCGCCGACGTGCTGCTCGTGGCGCTCGCCGCCGTCGGCTGGTGGCAGTTGCGCGACCAGCCGGCCGGTTCTGGCTCGCCCATCGACGCCGTACGGGTGCTCGCCCCCGCGCTGCTGCTCATCGCCGGATCCGCGCTGGCGTTGCGTCTGGTGTGGCCCGCCCTGCGCGTCGTGGAACGGCTGGCCCGCCGGGCTCGCGGGCTGCTGGTGCCGCTGGCCGCGTTCGAGGCCGCTCGCAGGCCGCAGGCGGTCGCGGCCGGGCTGCTGGTCGGGCTGGGGTGCGCGGCGGCCACGTACGGGATCGGGTTCGACGCCACCTGGCAGCGCTCCCAGCAGGACCAGGCCGACCTGGCCGTCGGCACCGACCTCGCGCTCGCGCTCACCGCCCCGCCCGCCGTCGGCCAGGGCCCGGCGGTCGGCACGGCCACCGGGGGAGAGGTGAGCCCGGCCACCGACCGCGGCATCGCCGTCGGCCAGTGGCTCGGCGGCGCCGGCGACCCGCCCAGGCTGGTCGCCGTGGACGCCACCCGCGCCGATGCGCTGCTGCGCGGCCGGCTGAACGACGGCCGCTCCTGGAGCGCCGTCGGCGCCGCCCTCGCACCGCCGTCACGGGTGGCGGGCATCGCCGTCCCGGCCGGAGCCGCGCTCTCCCTGACCGGGAACGCCACCGGCACGACCCCGCTCACCACGACGCCCCGGCTGCTGCTCCAGGACCCGACCGGCCTGCGCACCCCCTGCACGGGACCGCCCATCCCGCTCGACGGCAAGCCGCACCCGCTGCCGGACTGCGCGAGCGGCGATGGGCTCCGGCTGGTCGCGGTGTCGCTGCCGTTCGAGATCGACACCGGGAACGTCGGCACCGGCCACACCCTCTACGGGACCTCCGCGGCGGACAGCCGCGTCGCCGTGACCCTCACCGTGGCGGGCTCCGACGCCTCGCAAGGACCGTGGACCGCGACCTCGGCCGGCCCGATCCCCAGGCAACTCGCCAACCCTGCCGTGACCGCCAAGGGCTCCGAGCTGCGGATGACCACCACCGTCTCGCTCCAGGGCCCGCCCGACGCCGCCAGCCTGGTCGCCACCGCCTTCCCCGCCCCAGGGCCGGTGCCGGTCGCCGTCTCGGCCCGGTTCGCCGGGGAGGTGGGCGCGCGTCCCGGGTCCCGGCTCGACCTCACCGTCGGCCTCACCCCCGTACCGGTCCGTGTGGCCGACGTGCTCCCCGCCGTGCCGTCCGCCCCGGGCGCCGCCGCCGTGCTGGCCGACTTCGACGCCCTCACCCGAGCCCTGGCCGTGCGCGGCGACTTCGACGCGCCCGTGGACGCCTGGTGGGTCGGCCACCCCACCGCCGACGCCCCCGGCGCCACCACGCGCGCGTCCGAGACCGCCCGGCTCACCGGCGGACCGCTCCGGGCGGGCCTGCCGGCCGTGCTCCGGCTGCTCGTCCCGGCCGCGCTCCTGCTGATGCTCGCCGGGATCATCCTGCACGTGACGTTCGACCTGCGGGCCCGCGCGGTCGAGGTGGCGCGGCTGCGCGGGCTGGGGCTGACGCGGCGCGAGATCCGCAGGGTGCTGCTCGCCCAGCACATCGGGATTCTGCTGCCCCTGCTCGCCGCGGGCGCGGCGGTCGGCGCCCTCGCCACCCACCTCGTCGCCCCCCTCCAGATCCGCTCCGACACCGGCGCGGCCCCCGTCCCCGAAGTCCTGCCCGTCTGGCCCTGGGCCGCCGAGTCCACCCTGCTCGCCGGGCTGCTGACCGCCTGCGTCCTGGCGGTCGGCATGGTGGTCGCCATCCAGGCCCGTCGCGCCGACGCCGCCCACCTGCGGGTGGCGTCATGAAGCTCCACGGGCCCGGCGTCGTCGGCGCGCACGCGTGGTGGGTGGCGTCATGAGACTCCCGGGACCGCACTGGCCCAGCGTCGCCGGCCGCGCACGCGCGGATGCCGGGCCGTTGCTGCTGGCCGCCCTTGTGGTGGCCGTGGTCACGGTGCTGGCCGCCGCGATCCCGCCGCTGCTGAGCGCGACCGCGGATGCCGCCGTACGGGACGCCGTCCGCAGGGACGGCGGCGACCTCCAGGTCCACTCCCGGATGGAGGACGACGGCGGGCCGAGCGCCAGCCGCATCCGGCACCCGCGCCTCGCCGAGAGCGTGGACGACTTCCGAGCCAGGGCCACCGAGGAACTCGGGCCCGGCCTGCGCGCGGCCGTGCACCCACCCGTCGCCACTGTCATCAGCCCCACCCTCAAGATCACCGACGGCAGCGTGCTGCGCACGTTCCAGCTCGCCTACCTCTCGCGCGAGGGCGGCCCCGCCGTCACCTGGATCACGGGCGGCCCGCCCGAGCCCACCGGCTCAGAGACGGCGTCCGTCCCTTACGGCGCGCCGCCGTGGCCGGTGCAGGTGGGCCTGTCGGAGGCGGACGCCGCCGCTCTCCAGCTCCGGCCCGGCGCCGAGATCCCGCTCGCCGACGACCAGGGGAACGTCAAGAAGGTCCAGGTCAGCGGCATCTTCCGGCCGTCGGACAGCGCCGACCCCGCCTGGCGGCTGGCCCCCGCCCTGCTGAAGCCGGTGGCCGGGGCGGACGGCAGGGGAAGCACCCGCTTCGCCGGGCTGCTGTCCCGCGAATCCCTGCCCGACGCCCGTCTCGCCTTCGGACCTGACGAGCTGCGGCGCACCGCCTGGTTCACCCCCGACCCGGCCCGCCTCTCCTGGGACGTCGTGCCGCCGGTCGCCGCCAAGGTGGTCGCGCTCAAGGCGGCCTCCGGGTCCTCCGGCGCGCGGGACGGCTCGCTGAAGTGGGAGACCCGGCTCGACGGGGTGCTGCGGGACGTGAGCGCGCAGGTCGAGGCCGCGTTCGCGCAGGCGTCCCTGCTGCTCGTCACCTTGCTCACCGTCGCCGCCCTGGTCCTGCTCCTCGCCGCCGACCTCCTGGTACGCCGCCGCGCCCGCCCCCTCGCCGCCGCCCGCCAGCGCGGGATGTCCCTCCCGGTGATCGGCGGCGAACTGCTGCTGGAGTCGGCCGTGACGGCGCTGCTCGCCGCGGCGGTGGGACTCACCTTGGCCGCGGTCATCACGCCTGGGGTCGCCCTGTCCGGGGCCGGCGCGCCAGGGCCTGGAGCGGCCGGAGCAGTCGCGCCGGGAGCCGGCCTGATCGGGGCCGGGGCATCCGGGGTTTCCTGGGAGTGGATCGCGCCGGTGGTGATCGTCGCCGTCCTCGCTGGACCGGCGTTCGGCACGCTCACCGCCGCCCGCGCCACCCGCGACCGCCGCGTCCCCGCCAACCGGAGCGCACGGCGGTGGATGCGCGACACCGCACGGCTACGGCGGGCCGCCGCGGAGCTCGGGGTGCTGCTGGCCGCGATCGGCGCCGCCGTCGCCCTGCACCAGCGCGGGACCGGCGGGGGAGTGCTGCCCGCGAGCGCCCCCGCCCTGTGCGCGCTCGCCGGCGCGCTCATGCTGGCACGGGCCCTGCCCTTCGGCACCCGCGTCGCGCTCAAGCGGCTGCTGCGCTCCCGCCGCCCGCTGGCGGTGTTCGGAGCCGCCCGGGCAGCGGCGACCTCGACTCGCGTCCTCCCGCTGGCGACCCTCGTCACCGCCGCAGCCCTGACCACGTACACCCTCACCCTCGCAGCCGCCCTCGGCTCGGACCCCTCGAACGCGCTCACCCTCGCCCCCGCGCCCACCCTCGGTGCCGCGGTCGAAGGCGGCCCCGCGGCGGGGCCGCTGGCCGCGGGGCTGTTGCGGCTGGCCTGGGTGGTGGGCGTGACGCTGCCGGTCCTGGGGCTGCTGGGGCTCGCGCTGGGTGCGGCGGCCAGTGCGCCGGAACGGTGGCAGACGCTCACCCGGCTGCGGACCCTCGGGTTGCGGTCCCGAGAGACCCGATGGGTTGCGGCGGGGGAGCTGCTGCCCCCTGCGATGCTCGCCGCCGTCGGAGGCCCGTTGCTCGGGGTGCTGCTGGCCCACCTGACGTTCGGGTCGCTCTCCCTGCACCTCCTCACCGGTGCCGGTCCGGCCCCGGCACCTCCGTGGTGGGGCATCGGCGCGGTGGCGGTGGCGTTCGTGGTGGCCGTCGCCGTCGTGGTGCCCGTCGAGGCGGCGGTGCGGCGGCGTCGGCGGCTGAGTGAGGTGCTGCGCGCGGGCGACGGCTGAGCGATCTCCGAGCCGGGTGCAACCTTTCGTCCCGTGGGTGGCGTTCTGAACGGGCGAGAGGAGATCACATTGGACCGTCACGACGGCTTCCGTGAGTTCGTGCTCGTCCGTCAGCAAGCGCTGATGCGGACCGCGTACCTGCTCACGGGAGACGCCCACCTGGCCGAGGACCTGCTGCAGAGCGTCCTCGCCAAGGTCGTGGGCAAATGGGGCAAGCTGGCCAGGGACGGCAATCCTGAGGCGTACATCCGCAAGTCGCTGGTCAACCAGTACACGTCCTGGAGGCGCCGGCCGCGTCGTGAACTGCCGAGCGCCGAGGTGCCCCAGGGCGGGGTCTCCCACGACGACGCCACGCTCGACCGCATCGTGCTGCGCCAGGCGCTGGCCCGGCTCGGGCCCAAGCAGCGCGCGGTGATCGTGCTGCGCTTCTGGGAGGACATGACCGAGGCGCAGGCGGCCGAGGTGCTCGGCTGCTCTATCGGCAACGTCAAGAGCCAGACCCACCGCGCCCTGGCCCGCCTGCGGGAGATCGCGCCCGAGCTGGCGCACCTGCTGTCCGACCCCGAGATCGAGGAGGTCATCCGATGACGCGGCTGCACCGGGCGCTGGACGACATCGCCGCAGAAGCACCCTTGGTGGACCTGGCCGAGGCGGCCATCGCCCGCCACCGGCGCAGGCGGATCGTCGCGGCGTCGCTGTCCGCGGTCGCGGTCGCCGCGATCGTGGGCGCCGGCGGCGTGGTCATGACGACGCCCTGGCAGGTGAACGCCGTGCCCGCCGTGCGGGTCTCGCCGGGCGTGGAACAGGCCGACGTGGTGTCCGACCTGCCCGAAGCGCCGGTGGGGACGCTCAGCCACGCGTACGAGACGAGGTGCGAGCAGCCGCCCTGCGGCGACGAGGAGTGGCGGGTGGTGACGGCCGACGGCGCCACCTACCGCCTGCCGCGAGCCCTCACCCGCACCACCGGCAAGGCGCACGCGCCCATCGCGATCAGCAGGAACGGCCGCATGCTGGCCTACTACAGCCGTGACGCGCAGGCCCACGTGGTGCGCGACCTGGAGACCGGAGCCGAGACGGTCTCGCCGGTCAAGGTGCCGGAGAGGAAGATCCCGCTCGGCGCCATGCTGCTGGTGTCGGACGACGGCCGCTACCTGGTCTTCGACGACCCTGAGGAGTTCGACAAGTACACCGGCGTGCTCATCGACATGCGGGCAGACGAGCCCACGATGCTGCCGCGCGGCTTCCAGCCGGTCGCCATCAAGGACGGAGTGCTGGAGCTGGTCCGCCACGTCAAGACCGATCTGTGGCTGATGCCCGTGACCGGCGGCGGCGAGCCGGTGCGCTTCGACGGCACGTTCGTCTCGTTCAGCGAGGTCGCGCCGGACGGCCGCACGGTGGTGGCGCTCGACATGACCGGTTCCCCGAGGAAGGAACCGGTGCTCACCGTCCTCGACGCCAAGACCGGTGAGACCGTACGGCAGCTGCCCACGACCGACGTGCCCGGCAGCCCTACGCCCACCGTGTGGCTCAGCGACACGGAGGTCATGGTCCGGGATCACGCCAAGGGCAGGAACGCCTACGCGCTGGACGTCACGACCGGCAGGGCCCGCCTGCTGGCCGAGTACGGCGACGTCGTCCGCCTGACCCTCCCCGGTCAGGCGATCAGCCGTTGACCGGGTTGTCAGGCCAGCCCTGACGCTATAGACTCGCGTCAGGATCACCCTGACAAAGGAGGGCCTATGAGCCCCGCTGTTCCCCTGCCCACCTGCTCCTTCTGCGGGAAGGAGGCCGCCGAGGTCAAGAAGATCATCGCCGGCCCCGGCATCTACATCTGCGACGAATGCGTCGCCGCCTGCAACCAGATCCTGGCCGCCGACGTCGGCCCCGCCCAACCGGAGCTCCCGGAATGGGCGAACATGTCCGACGAGGAGATCCTGCGCGCCCTGCCCAGGATCGACCGCGTCGGCACCCAGGTCGACGTCAGCCTCCGCCGCCGCGTCGCCGAGCTCCGGGATCGCGGCGTGAGCTGGGCCAGGATCGGCGCGGCACTCGGCGTCACCCGCCAGTCGGCCTGGGAACGCTTCGCCGGCGAGGAGAAGCGCCCCCAGGACGACCAGCAGGACGACCAGCAGGACGACCAGCAGGCCGACGGCGCCTGACACGTCCCCGTGCATCACCGAGGCCGGGCGCCCGGCCTCGGTACACGGGGCTGGTAAGGTGCAGGGCATGTCAGCCGCTTCGTGCTCGGCCGCCTGCGCGGCAGTAACCAGGACGTCCCGCTAGCGGCGGGGCGTTCACGTCACACAGACCCTTCGCGAACGTCCAGTCGCTCCGTGATCCGTCCCGAGCGGCACCTTCGTGCTGCTCGGATTCACCTTCGAGCACCGGAGCGCTTGATGCTTTCCGCACCCGGGCACGGCCCGGCTTCCTCTTCCCCCACGCGCGCATGGCTGGTGTTGTGCGCGATGTCCATGCTGCAGTTCCTCCTCGCGGTCGACGTGACCGTGGTCAACATCGCCCTCCCGTCGATCGGCGCGGACCTCGGCGCCGGCGGGCACGCCCTGACCTGGGTCGTGGTCGGCTACACGATCGCCGGCGGCGGGCTGCTGATGCTCGGCGGCCGGCTGGCCGACCTGCTGGGCCGCCGCCGCGTGCTGCTGTCCGGCACCGTCCTGTTCGGCGCGGCGTCCCTGCTGGCGGGGCTCGCCCCGTCGTTCCCCGTCCTCGTGCTGGCGCGGCTGCTGCAGGGCGCCGGTGAGGCCGTCGCGCTGCCGGCCGCGATGGCGACCGTCGTCCTGCTGTTCCCCGAGGGGCCGCGCAGGTCACGGGCGCTCAGCGTGTGGGCGGCCGTCGCGAGCTGCGGGCTGGTGCTCGGGTTCGTGCTGTCGGGGGTCATCACCGCGCACCTGGGGTGGCGGTGGACGTTCCTGATCTCGGTGCCGGTCATCCTGGTCGTGATCGTGGCGGCACTGCTCCTCGTCGAATCCGACCGGCCGGTGACCCGCCCCGGCCCCCTGGACCTGCCGGGGGCGCTGCTGCTGACGGCGTGCCCGCTGCTGTTCGTCTATGGCGTGGTGCAGGCCGGTGAGCCGGGCGCGAGCCCATGGGTGAGCGTGGTGGCGCTGGCCGGCGCGGCCCTGGCCGGTGCCGCGTTCGTACGGGTCGAGGCCCGCTCCCCGCATCCGCTCGTGCCGCTGAGCTTCTTCGCCCACCGCGCCAGGGTCACCGCGAACATCGCCACGACGCTGCTCAGCGGCGCGCTGTCCACGTCGTTCCTGCTGTTCACCTTCTACCTGCAGGACGTCCGCGGCGTCGGCCCGCTGGAGGCCGGGCTCACGATGCTGTCCATGGGCGTCGCCATGGTCGTGGCCTCCCTGCTCGTCCCGCGACTGCTCGGCAGGTGGGGAGCGCGCGTGTGCGTCCTGGCGGGCCTCGGCTGCACCGCGGGCGCGATGGCCGTGATCGCCCTGGTCGCCGTCCTCGGCGCCGGGGCGCCGTGGCTGATCGCGGCGATGGTGCTGATCGCCGCCGGGATGGGCTTCGGGCTCATCGGGCTGCAGTACCTTGCGGTCAGCGGCGCGACCGACGAGGACGCCGGGATCGCCTCAGGGATCCAGCGCGGCGTGGACCAGCTCGGCGGCGCCGCCGGAGTGACGGTCTACGTGGGGATCGGCTTCGCCCCCGCCCTGCACTCGGCGAACCCGTTCGTGACCGCCGCCGGCCTCTCGGTCATCGGGCTCATCGCCGCCGCCCTGGTCATCCGGCGGCTGCCCCAGCACGTGCTCAACTGAGGGACGAGTCGTCGCAGCTCTTCGCCCGCGCCCACGCCGCCTCGAAGTCCTCCCGGCGGATCTCCATCTCCACCAGCTCGGGATCGAAGAGATCGACGACCGGCGGGTTGAACGCCCAGTCGTCCTGATCGCTTCGGAAGGCGGCTCCGTCGTCGCGCTGCTCCACCTGGCGGAGCCGCCGGCCGTCGGAGCCGACCTCCATCAGATAGTTCGCCGCTGGCACGCCGTCCTCGCCGTCCCAGCGGCGCCGCAGATAGACCACGTCCCGGCCCGCGAACGCCCCGAAGCCGGGCCGGGCACGCTGGGCGTCCCGCTTCGCCCGCAACTCGTCGAGCCGGCCGGGCAGCGCGGGGGAGTCGATGTCGACCTCCGGCACGTTTCCGTCCGGAGCCTGGGCATCATGGGCCACCTCGACCTCCGCGAACGTCTCCACGATCTCCCTGGCCGACCGGGCCCGCATCCACCACCACATCGCGCCCATGCCGTAGTCGTGCAGAACGAGGAACCGCCTCTTCCGTGCGAGATGCCGGATGTCACCCAGGCTGACCACCGCGCGGTTATGATAGCGGTCGTCCTCGCGCAGCGTGGTGATGCTGCCGGACGCCACCGGGAAGGCCGCGTAACCGGCCGCCTCGATCGGCATCCTGATCCATGACGTCACGACGAACGTCAGCGAGCCGCCGTGCGTGACGACGACCTGGTGCTCGCAGGAACGCTGCACGATCTCGTCCATGGCCGCGTACACGCGCTGCGCCAGCATCGCCTTCGTCTCGGCGCCGGCCACGCCCTCGTCGTGACGCAGCCGTTCACCGGCCGCGGGCGGCGGGATGAAGCGCTGGTCCAGCCACTCCTGCGGCCTGCCGCCCGCCTCCCCGTAAGACTTCTCCCTGAGCCTGGGATCCAGAACGGCCCGCACACCGAACAAGCCGGCGATCTCGTCGGCCGTCTGCCGGGTGCGCAGCAGATCCGAGGAGAACAGCTCCACCTCGGCGTCGTCCGGGATGCGGGCGCGTAACGCCTCGGCGATCGAGGCCGCCGCGTCGAGCCCGGCCGGTGTCAGCCGCGAGTCGTGCCAGCCGCCGACGACCTTCTCGACGTGGTGTGTCGCCTCCGGATGGGTGACGACGTACAGGGTGCGCATGGGGGGCCTTCCTGGCTCGATTTGCAGCTGACGTTGACGTCAAGTTTTAGCGTAAGCGGACATCGACCCACTGATCACAGTGAAAGGCAGTACGTCATGCGCGCAGTTCGTTATCACCAGTACGGCGGTGTGGAGACCCTGGTGGTCGAGCAGGCGCCGGACCCGCACCCCGGGCCTGGCGAGGTCCGCATCCGGGTCGCGGCGGCCGGCGTCAACCCCGTGGACTGGAAGGTGCGTTCCGGGGCGGTGCGCGAGGTGCTCCCCGTGGACCTGCCCGCCGTTCCCGGGCGTGACGCCGCCGGCGTGGTGGACGAGATCGGCGAGGGCGTGGAGGGGGTGAGCATCGGCGACCGGGTCTTCGGGCTGGGCGGCGTGACCGGCGCGACGGCGGAGCTGGCCGTGCTGTCGGCCTGGGCCCACGCGCCCGAGACGTGGACCGACGAGCAGGCCGCCGGCGCCGGGCTGGCGGCCGTGACCGCGATGAACGGCCTGAACGCGCTCGGCCCCGTGAAGGGCCGCACCCTCCTCATCGAGGGCGCGGCAGGAGGCGTGGGCAGCGCCGCCGTCGAGATCGCCGTGGCGTGGGGCGCCACCGTCATCGGGACCGCCGGCGAGCGCAACCACGCGTTCCTCACCTCGCTCGGAGCCGTCCCCACCACGTACGGCGCCGGCCTCGCGGACCGCCTCGCCACCCTGGCCCCGAACGGGATCGACATCGTGCTCGACACCGCCGCCTCCGGCTCGCTGCCCGACCTCATCGCGATCGCGGGCGACCCCGAGCGCGTCTCGACGGTCGCCGACCACGCCAACGCCCAGCGCCTCGGCGTGCACATGGCCAACGCGGCCAACGACCCCGCGCTCCTCGCCGAAGCGAGCGACCTCGGCCGGCAGGGCCGCTACACCCCGCGCATCGAGCGGACGTACCCGATCGACGAGATCGCGGACGCGCACACCTACGCCGAGCGCGGCCACGTGCGCGGCAAGATCGTGATCACCGTCTAGGTGCTCTCGAGGACGTCGCGGAGCTGGGCGCGGGCCGTGATGCCCAGCTTGGGGAACACGCGGTAGAGGTGGGAGCCGACCGTGCGCGGTGAGAGGTAGAGCTTGTCGCCGATCTCCCGGTTCGTCAGCCCGCGGGCGGCGAGCCGGACGATCTGCTGTTGCTGCGGGCTCAGCTCGGTGAGAGCGGTGGGCGCCACGGCGCCGGTGGCCTCGATGCCGGCGGCGCGCAGCTCCGCCTCCGCCCGCTCGGCCCAGGGCCGCGCGCCGAGCCGCCGGAACGTCTCCAGCGCTGCCGTCAACAGGGGACGAGCCTCGGCGATGCGCCGCCGCCTCCTGAGCCACTCGCCGTAGTCGAGCCGGGTCTGCGCCCGCTCGAACGGCCACTGCTCGCCCGCGTCGTCCGCCAGCGCGGCCAGGAAGTACGGCTCCGCGTGGTCCGGCTCGGCGAGCAGGGCCCGGCCGCGGTCGAGCAGCGCGCGGACGCGTACCGACAGGCCGGGACGGGAAGCCGCGCGTTCCAGCAGGCCGGCGGCCTCCTCCCGCCGCCCCCTGCGAACGGCGGCCGCGGCGAGTTCGGCCAGGACCGTGAAGGAGACGTGGTAGTGCACGGGCTCGCCGTCGTCGGTGAAGGCGGAGCGGAACTGGGCGTACGCGGTCTCGTAGTCGCCCTCGGCCACCGCCGCGAACCCCAGGGCCCGGCGCGCGGACACGGCGATCGACCGGCTCTCCAGCGGATCGACCAGGGCAAGCGCCCGCTCGGCGCCGCGCCGCGCGCCGTCCGCGTCGCCGCGCAGCGCGAGCACCGTCGCGTCGAGCGCGTGGACGCACGCCTCGGCATGGTCGAGCCCGGCCGTCGTGGCCGTCGCCGCGATCTCGGCGGCCACCGTACGGGCCTCGGCCCACCGGCCCTGCTCCAGGTACGCCCAGCCGACGGCGCTGCCCAGCCCGGCCGGCAGCGCGCCGTCGGCCTGCCACCGGTCGTACGCCTCGTCGAAGGTCCTGGCGGCCAGCGCGGTCTGGTCGAGGATCCAGGCCACGATGGCGAGCGCGGTCAGCCGGCCGGGGTCGCCCGCGGCGTCGGCGATGAGCCCTGACAGCGCCGGGACGAACCGGGCACCCGCGCCATGGGGGTCGGAGACGGCCTCCACCCAGACGCGCAGGCCGCTGTCGGGCAGGCCGCTGGCGGGCAGGGCGCTGTGGGGGGAGGCGGCGTCGGGGGAGGCGGCGTCGGGGGAGGCGGCGAGCAGGCGCTCGATCCGCTGCCGCTGCGACTCCTCGCCCGAGTAGTAGCGGACCACCGCCGCCGCGGCCAGCGCGTCCATGGCCCTGGACGGGTGCTCGTCCGCGACGCGGGTCAGCACCGCGAACGCGGCCGCGTGGTTGCTGCGCAGGGCCATGAGCCGCCCGGTGGCCAGCCAGGCGTCGCCGATCAGCGCAGGGTCGTCGCTGTGCCTGGCCACCTCGGCGGTCAGGCGTTCCACCCAGCCGAGCTGGCCGGTGAACACCGCTGTGGCGGCGGCCTCGGCCAGCAGCCCGGCCCGGTCCGCCGGGTGCGGGCTCAGCTCGGCGGCGCGTTCGAGGGCGGCGGCAGCGGCCGCGTAGCCGCCCCGCCGGCGCGCCCGGCCGGCCGTCCGCCGCAGGGCGTCCGACACCTCCGCGTCGGGACGGATGGTCGCGGCGGCGAGGTGCCAGGCCCGGCGGTCGGGCTCCTCGCTCAGCTCCGCCAGCGCGAGGTGCGCCTGCCTGCGCTCGTCGAAGGAGGCCGCGTGGTAGACGGCCGAGCGGACGAGCGGGTGGCGGAAGGTGATGCGGGCGCCGTCCTGGCGGACGAGGCCGGCCTGCTCGGCGGGCGTCCACGCCTTGTCGTCGGCCTCGGGGAGCCCTTTCGAGGCCGTCCGTACGTCCGTCGCGTCGGCGGCGGCGAGCAGCAGCAGGGAGCGGCGGGTCGCCTCAGGCAGAAACTCGATCTGGTCGGCGTAGATCCGCTCCAGCCGTTCGGTGACCGGCAGCGGGCCCTCGACACCTTGTTGCGGGGTCGCGCGGGCGAGCTCGATCAGGGCCAGGGGATTGCCGGCCGCCTCCTGGAGGATGCGCACCCGACGCCGGCCGGTGGGCGGGGCCGGCTGGCGGTCGAGCAGCCGGTTCGCCGCCTCGTCGCTCAGCGGGCCGAGCTCCAGGCGTTCGCCGCCGAAGCCGGGCAGCGGCGCCGCGGAGCGGACGCCCAGCAGCAGCGAGACGGGTTCGGCGTCCAGGCGGCGGGCCACGAAGGACAGCACGTCCAGCGATGCGCGGTCGATCCACTGGGCGTCGTCGACCACGATGAGCAGCGGCGCCAGATTCGAGACCAGGGTGAGGACCGCCGAGCCGACGAGCATGCCATCGTAGGCTCCGTCGTCCAGCCCGAGGACGGCCCTGAGCGCGGAACGCTGCCGTGGCGGCAGGCCGTCCAGCTCGCCCAGCACCGGGCGGAGCAGCTGATGGAGCCCTGCGAACCCCAGGAACGCCTCGGACTCGCTGCCGGCCGCGCGCAACACCCGGCCCGCTCGGCCGGCCGCGACGTCGAGCAGCGCGCTCTTCCCTGCGCCGGGATCGCCCGCGAGCACCAGCACCCGGCCGGACTCCAAACGCCGGAGAATTTCCGCGATTTCGTTTTCCCGGCCCACTGCCGAATGGTCTCCGCGGTGATGCACTGATGCTCCAGGAAATGGGGACGCCGATCTCGAAAACTGTGCGCTACAACACAAAAGCCGCCGGGATTATTCCGGTGTGCAGTCGGATGACGGATACCGGCCGGCGCTCGAAATAACCACGATGGTGAGCTGAAAAGCAACCATCGGAGCACCGGAATGGGCACGACGAACAATTCGCGAATTCGGCTGAGCGCCGCGACGCGCGCCGTCCTCGGCACCGCCGCGACACTGACCGTCCTAACCGCTCTGGGGCAGCCGGACACGTCGCTGCTGGCCGGCGGCTTCACCGTGATGACGAGCGCGCTGGCCGTCGACCGGCTCGGCACCCTGGCGCTCGGAGCGCCGCTCTACCTCGCCGCCCTGGCGGCCGGAGCCGTGGCGGGGCCGTACCCGGTCGCTGCCGCGCTGGTGTTCCTGCCACTGATCTACGCCGCCGTGCACGCCCGCCTTCACGGCCCCATCGGGCACGGCGCGGGCGTCTTCGCCTTCATGGGTTACTTCCTCGCGCAGTTCACCGAGGCGCGCGCGGCCGACGTGCCGCAGTTGAGCGTGGCGGTGGTGGTCGCCTTCTGCGCCGTCCTGTGCACGGGCGTACGCGTCCCGAACCCGGCGGAGCCGTCCCGCGCCGCGAGCCGGCAAGCCCTCCAGGTGACGGCCGCCTCCGCACTGGCCATCGCCGGCGGCCACCTGGTGTCCCCTGACCACTGGTACTGGGCCGTCGTGACCACCTGGGTCGTGTTCATCAACACCGAGAGCACCGGCGAGGTCCTGCGGCAGAGCGTGCGCCGGCTGGTGGGCACCGTCCTCGGGGCGGCGGCCGGTTACGGCCTGGCCACGCTCGCGGCGCCGTACGGCCCGCTGCTCCTCGTCCTGCTGCTGGCCTGCATGTTCGGCATGTTCTTCACCTCGCCGGACGCCTACTGGGCGGTCACGTTCTTCATCACCGGCATGCTCTGCATGCTGCTCGCGCTGCTCGACACGTTCTCGGCGGACGTGCTCGTCCTGCGCGTCCACGAGACCGCGCTCGGCGCCTGCTGCGGCGTCCTCGCCGCGCGACTGCAGTCACGTGACGGATACCGCGACCACGATCGGCCGCCGCACGATGGCTGAGCCCCCCGACATTCACCGGACTGGAGACGCATCAATGGACACCATCACCCTGGGCGACGTCACCCTGACCCGCGTCCAGGAGTACTTCGGCCCCGTCGACATGACACCCGAGGTCTTCTTCCCGGAAAGCTCAGAGGAGGCGTGGCAGACCCACAGCGACTGGCTGGCGCCGGACTTCCTCGACGCGCGGACCCGCATCGTCAACTCGGCCATCCAGACCTGGGTGCTGCGCAGCGAGGGCAAGATCATCCTGGTCGACACCGGCGTCGGCAACCACAAGGACCGCCCGTACGCGCCCGTCTGGAACCGCCTCAACACGAGCTTCCTCGACAATCTCGCCCGCGCCGGAGTCCGTCCCGAGGACGTCGACATCGTCGTCAACACCCACCTGCACATCGACCACGTCGGCTGGAACACCTACCTCGACGGCCGGACCTGGGTGCCCACGTTCCCCAACGCCACCTACCTGATGCCCAAGGCGGACTTCGACTTCTGGAACCCGGCCAACGACCACAAGGCGCGGCTCGGCCGGGGCAACCAGAACGTGTTCGAGGACAGCGTCGCCCCCGTGCACGAGGCGGGCCAGACCCGGCTGTGGGACGGCAGCCACCGCATCGACCGCAACCTGCGCCTCGACCTCGCCCCCGGCCACACGCCCGGCTCGTCGGTGCTGACCCTGGAGTCCGGCTCCGACCGGGCCCTGTTCGTCGGCGACCTGCTGCACAACCCGTTCCAGATCCACGAGCCCGACGTCAACAGCTGCTTCTGCGAGGACCCCGCGGCGGCCGTCGCCACCCGCCGCGAGTTGCTGGGCCGGGCGGCCGACACCAACGCCCTGATCATCCCGGCCCACCTGGGCGGCCATGGCGCCGCCGAGGTGGTCCGCGAGGGGGACAAGTTCGCCGTCAAGGGCTGGGCGCCCTTCGCCCCGTACACCGAGGCCCCGTACACCGAGGCCCCGTACGCCGAGCAGGTCTGAAAGGCACCATCATGAGCAACCTCGTCGTCACCACCGCGCAGGGAGCCGTCCGCGGCCTGCTCCGGGGCGCCGCCCGCACGTTCATGAACATCCCGTACGCCGCCCCGCCCCGAGGCGCCGGCCGCTTCGCGCCGCCGCGGCCGCACGAGCCGTGGGACGGCGTACGCGACGCCACCACGCCCGGCCCCAACGCGCCGCAGTCCGAACGCCGACTCGGAAACGTTGACATGTCCCCTTATTTCGGCGCCGGTTGGAGCCGCGGGGACGACTATCTGACCGTCACCGTCAACACGCCCGCCGCCGGGGGAGAGGCGCTGCCGGTGATGGTGTTCGTGCACGGCGGCGGGTTCGTCGCCGGGTCCACACGAGCCCCGATGTACGACGGCTCCGCGTTCGCCCGCGACGGCGTCGTCCTCGTCACGCTCAACTACCGGCTCGGCATCGCCGGCTTCCTCGACCTCCCCGGCGCGCCCCCGAACCGCGGCCTGCTCGACGTGGTCGCCGCCCTGCGCTGGGTCCGGCAGAACATCGCCGCCTTCGGCGGTGACCCCGGCAACGTCACCCTCTTCGGCCAGTCGGCCGGCGCCACCATCGTCGGCGGTGTCCTCGCCGCCCCTTCGGCCGCCGGGCTGTTCCGCCGGGCGATCGTGCAGAGCGGCAGCGGCCTGGGCGCGTTCAGCACCGAGCAGGCCGCCCGCGTCGCCAAGGCCGCGGCCGACGTCCTGGGCATCGAACCCCACGTGGACGTCTTCGCCGGCATCCCCGACGAACGCCTGGTCGAGGCCGCCTCCCAGCTCGCCGGCATCGACCTGCGCACCGAGACCCGCACCGACCCGCTCATCGGGCTCAGCCCGTTCAGCCTCGTCCTGGACACGCAGCCCGCCGAGGCCGTCGCCGCCGGGCCGGGCGCCGGTGTCGATCTGCTCGTCGGCACCAACGCCGAGGAGGGCAACCTCTACCTGGTGCCGGTGGACACGTACGCGACCTCGACCGCCGCCGACGTCCACGCGACGGCGGCGCGCTCGCACCCGTCGCCCGAGCGCCTCGTCGAGACCTACCGCAGGTCCCGCCCCGGGGCGTCGCATGCCGAGCTGCGCTCCGCCATCATGGGCGACGCCCTGTTCGGGGCGGGCAGCCGCGCGCTGGCCGCCGCGCACGCGGCCCATCCGGGCTCCGGTACGTACGCGTACGAGTTCGCCTGGCGCTCCAAGGCGCTGGACGGGGAGCTCGGCGCCGCCCACGCGGTCGAGGTGCCCTTCGTCTTCGACCTCGCGCACCGGCCCGAGCTGAACGGCCCCAACGCCCTCCTCGGCCCCGGCCAGGCCCCCGCCGACCTCGCGACCCGCGTCCACGAGACCTGGATCCGCTTCGCCAGGACCGGCGACCCCGGCTGGACCCCGTACGACACCGGCCGCCGCGCGACCATGCGCATCGACACCGAGTGGACCCAGCACGACGACCCCCGCCCCGAAGAACGCGAGATCTGGACATGATCATCACCACCGAGAACGCCCCCGCCCTGCCCGCACCCCTGTCGCAGGGCGTCCGCAAGGGCCCCGTCCTGCAGGTCTCCGGCCAGCTTCCCCTCGACCCGGAGACGGGCGAGGTCGTCGGCGCCACGGTCGCCGAGCAGACCGCCCAGGCCCTGCGCAACGTGGCCGCCGTGCTGGAGGCGGGCGGCGCGACCTGGGCGGACGTCGTCATGCTCCGCGTCCACCTCACCGACCCCGCCCACATGGCCGAGATGAACGAGGCGTACGAGTCGATCGTCGAAGCCCCGTTCCCCGCCCGCACCACCGTCAGCGTGCGGCTCCCTCCGGGCTTGCTCGTCGAGATTGATGCCCTCGCCGTGCTGGACATTCCTCAATAAATGTCGCTACCGTCCCACAGGCCGATGAACGTCTGGGGGTTCGAATGTTGGCAAGAAAGGAGGTATGGCGAGAAATTTCCGGCCTCGCCATTCCGCTCTTCGTGGCCGGATCGCTCAATCTCGCGTCCCAGCTCGGCATCGTCGCCATTCTCGGGCGAATGGGCGGCGAGGCCATTTATGTGCGTTCTCTGTACCAGCCCGTCAGCCTCATCGTCCTCGCCCTGAGCGTGGGCTTCGCCGTCTGCAACCAGGTCGCCGCCGCGATCGCCAAGGGAGCCGGGCGTCCTCAGGACGTCATGGCGAACGCCGCCGGCCTGGCCCGGGTATGGCTCGGGCTCGGCGCGGCCCTCTACCTGGCCCTCACGATCGCGGTGCCCTCCCTGCCCGGCCTCCTCCACGTGGACGCCGGGCTGCGGGACACGTTCACCTCGTTCCTCCGCTGGACCAGCGCCGCCGGTCTGCTGATCCTCGGCCAGGAACTGTGCGCCTCCAGCCTGCGCGGCTACGGGTACGTACGCCGAGCCACCGCCCTGGTCGTCTGCACGGCGAGCGTGCGGGTGGCCCTCGTCGCCGCCCTCGGACCCGGCCTCGGCATCGCGGCGGTGCCCGTCGCCGAAGCCATCGCAGCCGTGACCGGCCTGGCCATGGGCCTGGCCCTGCTGCGCCGCACCGAGCTGTGGCATCCGCGGGCCGTACGGATCTGGCGCGGCCAGGTGCTCACCGACCTGCGCCGCATCGGCGTGCCCATCGCCCTGTCCTTCCTCGTGATCTCCGCGTACAACGTCGCCGTCATCGCCGTCCTGGGCGCCTACGGACAGAACGCCGTCGCCGCCTTCACCGTCGTCTCGGCCCTGCAGAACGCCGTGCTGCTGCCCGCCATGGCCCTGGGCACCGCCACGGCGATCACCATCAACCAGCGACGCGGCGCCGGGGAATGGCGGCGCATCCGTACGTCGATGCGCGGCGGCATCGAGGTCACCGTCATGGTCTACGTGGTGATCGCCGTGCTGGTGTCGTCGCTCCACGACGTCTTGGCCGACCTGCTGGGCGGCGACCCGGGGGTGGCCGCGGAGGCGGGCGCCTACCTGGGCGCCGTGGCCCTCACGTACGCCGTCCAGGGCCCCGTGCTCGCCTCGCTCACCGTCATGGAGGAGACCGGCGGCGGCTTCCGCGCGATCATCCTCAACGCGATCTACTTCGCCCTGATCGTCGCGGTGGGCGCGACGACCACGAGCACCGCGGACGGCTTCTACACCGCGGTGGCGTACTGCAACCTGATCGGCGTCTCGGTCCCCCTCCTCGCCACCCGACATATCCGAAAAATCGCGACCAGGGAGGCAGCCGTCGCGCCCGTCCGACCTATCGCGCCCGGAGCCTCCAGCGAGGCTTGAACACCGACAGCGCCGTCGAGACCAGCAGCATGACGACCTGCGCCCCCAGCACCCAGACCTGGGCCCACTGGCTCGACGTCACCGCCTGCCTGGCCCCCTCCGTGGCGGCCGCCATGCCCTCAGGGTCGAACAGGAACATCCCCACGCACACGACGGCCACGAGCAGGCCCAGCTTGATCGCCACCCAGTAGTACCGGATCAGCCCCCAATGGGTGCCGAGGCCGAGCACGATGCCGCTGGCCAACGCGATGAGGCTCAGCGGGATGCCGCCCGCGAACACCATGACCGGCATCAACCGGTACGCCATGTGCGCCAGCGCGAGGTCATCGGTCAAGGTGGCGGCCGTGTTCAGGGCCACCAGCCCCCACACCTCACCGACCAGCGCCACGGAAGCGACGATGTGGACGACCAACAGGGTCTTACGCATGCGCGGTGCCATGATCTCGCCTCACCTCAGGGTTTCAGCACTCACCGCCCATCGTCGCGACTCCGCCCCCGTACGGCGTCCGCCCGTGGATGACGCTCCCGCTACACCGAATGACGTAGGCCCCGGACGACAGACAACCTCTTTCGGGCAACCTCTTTCGGGCTGCTTACGGCTTCCGCCGCCCTCTCCGCACGGCCCGGTGCGGCGCGCATCATGACGAGCATCACAGCCGTCGAGAGAAAGGCCGACGAAATGCGCATCTACCGGGTCACCGCGGTGGCGGGGTTCCTCTGCGCCGTGTTGCTCGTGGTCAACTCCGCCCGGCGGGGCGGGATCGTGCCGGAGACAGCGTTCACGCACGCCGTCGCACCGTTCGCGGCGCTGGCGGGGCTGCTCGCGATCACCGGCCTCTACCTGCTCATCCGTCCGGCGTCGGGCACGCTGGGCCTGATCGGGTACGTGCTCAACAGCGCCGGCCTGGCCGGCGCCTTCGCCATCGAGTACATCCTGCACTTCGTCTTCCCCTACCTCAGCGGCGGCGCGGTGGCCGGCCTGCTGGCGGGAAGCACGGGACAAGCCTTCATGATCACAGCGATCGTCCTGCTCGCAGGCGTCCTGACCTTCAGCGTGGCCGCCCTGCGTTCGGGGACGCTGCCGGTGATCGGCGTCGTGCTGTACGCGGCGGGAATGATCCCCGGCTCGTTACGGAACGCGGTGCCGCTCCCGGTCTACCTGACCGGCCTGGTGGTGGCGGCGGTGGGGGTCGCGTGGATGGCGACCCGCCTGTGGCACACCCCCGACGAAGAACCGGCCCCCGCCCCGGCGACCGCCTGAGCGACCGTCCGCCCTCTCCCGCTCGAACCGGCGGGAGAGGGCGGGAGAGGGCGGAGGGCGGGTCACATCGGCTTGCCGACTCCGTTGATCCACTTGCCGTACAGGGTGCTGGTGACCCTGCACCGGCCGGCATAGCAGGTGTAGCTCACCTTGACGCTGCGGTGCCGGTAGATCGACGGGTTGAACGGCGGTATACGCGCGGCACACCCCCGGTAGACGTGGCCGCGGGTCAGGCGAACGTCAGGACGTAGCGGCCGCGGACGCCGGGCCGTTCGAGCGCGCGGTGGGCCTCGGCGGCCTGGGCGGCGGGCAGGTGGGCGGCGACGCGGAGGGTGAGGCGTCCCCGGCCGGCGACTTCGGCGAGCCGGTCCAGCTTCTCCGCCTCCTCGGCGTAGTTGAGGACGAAGACTGGGGCGACGCGGACGCGGTCGGTCCCGTCGCCCGGCCAGCCGCGTACGGTGACCAGCGTGCCGCCGTCCTTGACGGCCGGGAGCACGGCGGCGTCCAGGACGGCGGTGTCGAGCAGCCCGTCCACGCCGTCGGGGTGGAGGCGGCGGACCTCCGTCACGAACGCGTCCCCGCGCGGCACCACCTCGTCGGCGCCGCACGAGCGGACGAAGTCCTCGTCCTGCGGGGCGGCGTCGGCCACGACGACCAGCCCGGCCTCCTTGGCGAGCTGGACGAAGTACCCGCCGAGGATGCCGGCGGCGCCCGTGACGGCGACCGTCGCGCCGGCGGGGAGCGCCAGCGTGTCGAGTGCGTGCTGCGCGGTGAGGCTGTTCATGGGGAGGGTGGCGGCCTCGGCGTCCGAGAGCCCTGCCGGGATCTTCGTCACCGACCGTGCCGACAGGACCAGGTCCGCCCGGTAGCCGCCGTGCTCGCCCGAGGGCACCACGATGCCCATGACGGCGTCCCCGGCCGTCAGCGGCCGGTCCACGCCGGGGCCGACCTCGGTGATCGTGCCGGCGACGTCCATGCCCGGCACCCGTACCGAGTCGTCCCCGTGCTGCCGCGGAAGTGACCGGGCCATGACGTCGGCCGGGTTCACCGCCGCGCTGGTGACCTGGATCCTGACCTGGCCGGGGCCGAGGGGCTGCGGCGGCAGGTCGAACTCGACGAGCGTGTCAGGTCCGCCCAGCTGGGTTGCTCCGATTGCGTACACCATGGCGATGCGTCACTCCTTACGGCTGGAGGCCTTCGAGTAGCAGGGTGCACACCTCGTCGAGCTCGGTGTCGATGCCGGGCTCCCGCCATTCGGCGGCATGGGCGAGGTGGTGGAACTTGGCGGTGGCGTGGAGGACCGCGCGGGCGGTGGACTCCGCGTCGCTCGTGCGGAAGCCGCCGTCGCGGGCGCCGTCGGTGATGATGGCCGTCAGCTGGCCCAGGAGGTCGGCGACGTGGTCGGTGGCGACGGTGCTGTGGGCGGCGGCGAGGTTCCCGTACGCGGCGAACAACTCGGGGTCCTCGCGGATCTTGGTCTGCTTCAGTGCCAGGACGGCGTGCAGCCACGTACGCAGCCGGCGCGCCGGCGGCATCCCCTGGTCGGCGGCGATGGCGGCGAGGGTGTCGCGGTTGCGGTCGAGCCAGCGCCGGGTCACGGCCTCGCGCAGTGCCTGCTTCGAGGCGAAGTGCTTGTAGACGGCGGCGTGGCTGACCCCGAGCGCCCTGGCGACGTCCACGACCGTCGCCTTGTCCGGCCCGTGGCGGCGCAGGATCTCCTCGGTGGCCGCCAGGATCGTGTCCGCGTCCAGCGGGGTGCGCTTCTGCTCCACGCGGCACAACCTACGCCCATGGGTGACAGATTTCAAATCTTGTAACCTGATACTCAGGGGTCCTCCCTCCTGAGTACGAGACCGCAACTCCGACCTGAGGCTCATGACGATCAGCGGGCACGCACCTAGATTCGAAGCATGCTTCCGCGCCCGCCCGAGGCTGACCGGCAGCCCCTTCCCGACCTCCTCCACCGAGCCCTCTTCAAGGCGGTGTCCCTGCTGCCGCCCCGATCACAGGCGGTGCTGCTGCGGCGCTACTTCAACTGGTGGCACCGCTCACCCGACCCCTGGCGGCTCCGTACCGACGACTACGAGCAGCACAAATACGCCACGACGTTACGTCTCCTGCCCGCCCGCCCCTATCACCGCATCATCGACGTCGGCTGCAGCGAGGGCGTCTTCACGCACATGCTGGCCACGAGGTATCCCGACGCCGAGGTCACCGGCGTGGACGTCTCCGAGCGCGCACTCGACCGGGCCCGCGCACGTCCCGCCCGCGAACGCCTGACGTTCACCTGCGCCGACCTGATCTCCTACACCCCGCCCGGCGCCTTCGACCTCGTCTTCTGCGCGGAGACCCTCTACTACCTGGGCCGCGGCGAACGCCTGCGCCTCGCCTCGGCCCGGCTGACCGAGCTCGTCGCCCCCGGCGGCCTGCTGACCCTCGTCCACCCCTGGCCCGAGGCCGAACGCCTCTACACCTACATCAGCGGCATGACGCCGATTCTGCACCACGTCGAGATCGAGACCCACCGGCCGTTCTCCGTGACCGTCCTCCAGGCCGCGCCCGTGGCGAGATGACGATCGTCGGGCCAGGCCCTTGCCCTTGAGCCTGGCCCGGCTCGTCTTCTACGTGGTGCCGCGCTTGCCGTAGAGGGCGGCGGCGAGCGCCACGCCCACCCCGGCCAGCACGACCTGGATGACCAGCTCGATCCAGTCGATCCCCCGGGTGTCGGCGACGCCGACCGCGGCGGCGATGGCCGTGCCGATGAGGGCGGCGACGATGCCGATCACGATGGTGAGCCAGATCGGGATGTTCTGCCGCCCAGGCACCACCAGGCGCCCGATGACGCCGATGACCAGGCCGATGATGAGCGCCGAAATGATACCGGTGACTTCCATGCTGCGCCGCCCTTCTGGTGGTTGCTTGACATTGATGCGGCAGGTCGCAGAGACACGTCGGCATTGCGTTGCTTCCCGATGGTGCACGCGCGCAAACGAGCACTGTGGCTATGGGAACTTTGGTGACCTATGTCGCGTTCATGCACATAGCTGTGTGAACGGATCATGAACGAATGGAGTGACGGCTCTTCAGTGGAAGAGTGCAGGAGCAGGCCGGGTCGCCGCCCGGCGTCCCGTCACCCATGCGCCCATCCGGCAGGCGGGCCGTGCCCAGACGCCGTCGTCCCGATCGCCGTGAACGAGACGTCCCGCAGCCTCACACGCCGGCCCCGCAGCGTCGGCTCGCCGGCTTCCCCCATCACCGGCGCGCCGCCGGGTTCTCATGTCGAGGAGTATGTCTGCCGTGGACGGCTATTGGGTTCAACTGGGCCTGGTCGTGGTACTGATCATCGTCAATGCGATCTTCGCCGGTAGCGAGCTGGCGCTGATCTCGCTGCGCGATGGCCAGCTGCGCCGGCTGGAGCAGCGCGGCCAGGGCGGGCGGATCCTCGTCCGGCTGGCTCGGGACCCCAACCGGTTCATGGCCACGATCCAGCTCGTCATCACCCTGTCCGGCTTCCTCGCCTCCGCCACGGCGGCGGTCACGCTGTCGGAGCCGCTGGTGCCGCTGCTGGGCTTCCTCGGCGACGCCGCGGGCCCGGTGGCCATCGTGCTGGTGACGATCGTGCTGACGTTCCTCACCCTGGTCTTCGGCGAGCTGGCGCCCAAGCGGGTGGCCATGCAGCGCGCCGAGAGCTGGGCCATGCTGGCGGCCCGGCCGCTCAGCGCGATCTCCACCGTGTCCAGGCCGGTGGTGTGGGCGCTGGGCAAGTCCACCGACCTCGCCGTACGGCTGATGGGCGCCGACCCGCGCCGGCACCGCGAGGAGATCAGCCCAGAAGAGATCCGCGACCTGGTCGCCACCCACCGCGGCTTCACCCCCGAACAGCGCCTGATCATCTCCGGCGCCGTCGAGATCAGCGAACGCGTGCTGCGCGAGGTGCTCGTCTCCCGCCGCCAGGTCTTCACCCTCGACGCCGGCACCCCCGTCGAGCAGGCCCGCCGCCTGCTGGCCGGCTCCGGCCACTCCCGCGCTCCCGTCGTGGGCGCCCGCGGCTTCGATGACGTCACCGGCATCGTGAACCTGCGCGACCTGCTCACCGACGAGAACGCCGTCACCGCCGCCGACGCGGCCAAGCCGCCGCTCCTGCTGCCCGACAGCCTGCCGGTGGCCGAGGCACTGCGCCGCTTCAAGACCGAACGCCAGCAGTTCGCCCTCGTCGTGGACGAGCGCGGCTCGATCGACGGCATCGTCACGCTCGAAGACCTCCTGGAGGAGGTGGTCGGCGAGATCTACGACGAGACCGACAGGGACGTCCTCGAAGCCGTCCGCGAGAGCGACGGCAGCGTGGTGGTGCCCGGCGCCTTCCCCGTGCACGACCTGCCCGACATCGACGTGCACCTGGAGGAACGCCCGGAGGGCGACTACACCACCGTCGCCGGCCTCGTCCTGACCCTGCTCGGCCACGTGCCCACGGCTCCGGGGGAGAGCGTCGTCACCGGCGGCTGGCGCCTGCAGGTCCTCGCCGTCGAGGGCCTCGCCATCGTCCGCGTCCGCCTGTCTCCTGCCCCCACCACGGAGACCGGGAGCCTCGGCCTCTCCGAGGAGACGGTCTAACAGGACCTGGGCGGCAGCGTACTCATCGCTTCGTGTCGGACCCGGTCGCTAGGCTCGCGACCGTGAGCACGATCGAGGACACCGGCGCCGGCCAGGCGCACCTGCTGGCCGCCGCCCGCGGCGGCGATCGCGCGGCCTTCGACGCCTTGGTCGCGCCGCACCGGCGTGCCCTGCACCTGCACTGTTACCGCATGCTCGGCTCGATCGACCAGGCCGACGACGCGACGCAGGAGACGCTGCTGCGGGCCTGGCGCGGGCTGGCCGGCTACGAGGGCCGGGCACCGCTGCACCACTGGCTGCACAGGATCGCCACCATGGCCTGCCTGCGGGCCGCCGAGCGGCGCGAGCGGCTGCCGGCCGTCCATGCCGACATCACCTACCTGCAGCCCTGTCCTGACTCCCTGCTCGACCCGGCCCTGATCGCCGAGCGGCGCGAGGCGGTGGCGCTGGCGTTCATCGCGGCGCTGCAACTGCTGCCGCCCGCCCAGCGGGCCGTGGTCATCCTGCGTGAGGTGCTGAGCTGGAGCGCCGCCGAGGTCGCCGAGCTGCTCGGCCTCAGCGTCCCGGCGGTCAACAGCTCGCTGCAACGTGGCCGCGCGGCCCTGCGCGCTCATGACACCCGGCCGCCGCGGCCGCTGATCGACTACGAGCGGCGACTGCTGCGGCGATTCGTCCGCGCCTGGGAGCTGCGCGACATCGACGGCCTGGCCGCGCTCCTGCGCGATGACGTGATCCTGCGCATGCCGCCGGAAGCGGCCGAGTTCGCCGGCCGGGCGGCGGTGGTGGAGTTCTTCGCCACGCGACCGGCCGGTGGGCGGCTGGACCTCATCGAGCTGGTCGAGGTCGCCGCGAACGGCCAGCCCGCGCTGGCGGCCTATCTTCCCGACGACGCCGGAGCCTGCCGCGGCTTCGGGATCATGGTCCTGTCCCTGACCGCCCAAGGGGTGGCGGAGATCGTCGGGTTCCCTGATCAGGAGCTGTTCCGTAGGTTCGGGCTGCCCATGGAGCGGAGAATCCGTCGCGACCGATGAGTCGGCGCCTCGCGCCGGATCTGTCAGGGCGAACGGTCGCGCTTCCGCGACCCGCACCGGAAGAAGACACCATGGAACCGCGTACCACCGCCCCGTCCGATCACGTCGGCCTGCTCAGGCGCAGCCACTCTGAGGTCGCCCGGGTGCTGGAGCAGATCAGCCCGCAGCAGTGGGAGGCCGCCGGCGGGTGCGAGAAGTGGACCGTGCGCCAGACCGCCGACCACCTGGCCGGCGCCCTCCTCCTGCTCGCCCGCTTCGCCGAGGGAGAGCAACCGGATCCGGCCGAACTCGACGAACAGCGCCAGGCCGACACCGACCACCTCGGCGCCGACCCCGCCGCCGCCTTCCGCGCGATTGCTGACCGGTCGGTGGCGGCCTTCACCACCCCCGGCATCCTGGAGCGCCCCATCGCCTTCATGGGCACCACCGTGCCCGGCGCCGTCTTGGCCTCGATCAGCCTCCAGGAGTCGCTGATCCACGGCTGGGACATCGCCACGGGCGCCCACCTGCCGTACCACGCCGACGACACCGTGGTGCGGATGGTCTGGCAGCACGCCGAAACCGGCATCGGCGACACCCGGCGCCGCACCGGCCAGTTCGCCCCGGCGATCCCTGTCCCCCCGACGGCCCCGCTGCTCACCCGCCTGCTGGCCCACCTCGGACGGCAGGCTTAGGACAACGCACCATCCACGGCGGCAGCCGCCACGACGCCATCTCCTCGGGAGCCCTGATGTACTTCATCCATCGCAACTGGGAAGCCGGACCGCTGGGCAAGCGCGTCCGGCATGTTCCCGGCCGTACGGTGCTCGAATGGTTTCAGGGGTTGTGGGAGCCGGACGGACTCGAGCGGGCGCACGCCGACCTGATGGCCGCGCCCTACGAGCTGGAACTGCTGCGGGAATGCGGCGACGGGCCTCCCGAGGACATGGTCGAGCTGCGTCGGCGGATCCGGATGCGGTTATACGCCGACAACGAGCTGCACATCGACGACCACAGCGTCCGGATCAGGAGCATGGGCATCCACCTGGAGGAGGCGTTCTCCTTCGTCGATGACGCGCGCGTCGCCGAGCAGCCGCAGCGGTGGGCCTACCCGCTCCACCCATCGTGGCCGCTGCCCGATGCCGCCGCTCCCGGGCCGGCGCCGTTCGTCCCGCCCTTTCCCTGCGTGGAGCTCGCGCCTGCCGGGGACGCAGGTGCCACCTACCTGCTCTTCACGAGCCTGAACGCGCGGCACGACACTCTGGGCTGGGACGAGACGTACGTGCTCCCCGGCGTGCGGTTGCCCCGAGCAGCCGCGGCGCTGCGGCGGCCCCCGCACGATCCCGATGCCTGGCCCCAGCATCTCCTTGAGCTCCGAGCGCTGGTGGGGCCGGATGAGGATGGGATCGCGCCCGCACTCGAACGGCTCAGCCGCGCGGAGGGGGAGCCTGTCATTCACCTCGGAGAGCACCTGGTGCAGATCGTCCTGCGGAAGGGCACCGTCTACGAGCACACGTATGCCTTCGACGACGTCTGGGCGAGTGCGCACCCCGACCTGGCCGCCTCGCTCATCCACTACGCCTACCACTGGGACCCAGGCTGCACGCGCCGGCACGGGTTCATGATGCCCTGCACGCACGACGCGTACCTGGACCTGCGGCTGGGAGAGGCGGACCGCGTCCGCGACTACGAGCCGTACGACGAACCGCTGGTGACCGCGCTGACCGGCGCGCGCAGCGTGGACGAGCTGCGGAGGGAGATCTTCCAGGACGCAGGGGCGGGGGAGCGGCGCCTCCTGGTGGTCCTCGGGCTGGATCATCACAGTGAGCTGATCGGTGTCGTCGGCACCGTGCTCGGGCATCCCGCTCCTGACGCCTGTGAGCTGCGCTATCTCCGCATGGCCAGGCCCCGTCGCCCCCGGCAGCTCGCCCGGCTGGGCGAGGCGCTCTGCTTCGAGCTGCGGAGAGAGGGTTACAGCACGCTCGTCCTGGATCGGCCGCCGTCCGGTGAATGCCGGAAGTGGCTGGGCGCGCCGGATCGCGTGGTCCCCCTGAGCGGGGTCCGCCTGCCCCGCCACTACGCCTGGCAGGCGGACCCCTTCCGGCTATGAGCCGTCGATGAGGCGGATGGCCAGCTCAGGGCTGAACGTCCCGGCCGGCGTGCCGGGCGCGATGCCGCAGTTGCCGTCCGAGTCGCCGGGGACCTTCACCCACAGCAGCAGTTCCGTGCCGGCGTCGCCGCCGACCTGCGCGGGCGTGCCGAGCCGGCGGCCGGCGGGGTTGCACCACTCGCCGTTGGAGCCCTTGCCGTTGCGGCTGGTGTCGATCACCCACTTCGCGCCGCCGCCCAGGGCGGCGTTGACGTCCGACGCGTACGCCGCCGACTGCGCGGTCGTGTAGTAGTTCGAGACGTTGACGGCGAAGCCGCGGATGTTGCCCACGCCCGCGTTCTGCAGCCGCTGGGCCATGGTGCCGGCGGCGACCCAGCCTGCGTTGCCCGCGTCGAGGTAGGCCCACGTGTTGGGC
Organism: Nonomuraea salmonea; assembly: GCF_042428605.1. NCBI lineage: Bacteria > Bacillati > Actinomycetota > Actinomycetes > Streptosporangiales > Streptosporangiaceae > Nonomuraea > Nonomuraea salmonea. The sequence continues at coordinate 62,912 of NZ_JBHMCF010000037.1, read as the reverse complement.
GCGTGGTCGCGGAACTGCCCGGTCGCGTACGTCAGCATGCGGTTGCGCGCCGCGATGTCCTCGTCGTCCATGCAGGCGAAGTCGCCCAGGGAGTCGGGCTCGATGACGACGACGGCGGGACGGTCGCCGACGGCGGAGGCGAAGGCGGAGATCCACGCCCGGTACGCGCTCTCGCTCCCGGCGCCACCACCCGAGTGGCCGCCGCAGGCGTCGCGGCCGGGGATGTTGTACGCCACCAGGACCGGCAGCCTGTCGGCGGCGTCGGCCGCGGCGACGTAGGAAGACACGGTGGCGCTGACGTCGCCGAACCAGCCGCCGACCCAGAAGGCCATCGGCTTGGACGCGATCGCCGACTGGATGCGCGAGGCGCGGGAGTCGCCGGGGTTGTCGCGTACCCACTTGGCCGGGTTGGACTCGGGATCGACGTAGAAGCCGTTCGTCAGGTCGAGCGGCCCGCCGGAGGACTGGCCGCTCTCGGTCAGGGAGACGTCGTCGAGGAAGAAGGTGTGGGCGGCGCCGCCACCGAGCTGGAAGGTGACCTGGCCGGCGGTCGTGCTCAGGGACGAGGTGAAGGGAAGGCTGAAGCGCTTGCCGCTGGTGGTGAGGGAGATCGGCGCGGTGAGGGTGTTGGTGTACGGGGCGTCGCCGAGCTGCACGGTGGCGACGGCGCTCACGGCGCTGCCGGCGGAGGCGGTGAAGAACAGCGTGTACGCCTTGCCCTGGGCCAGCGGGATGTCGTTCTGGGCCACCATCGCGTCCCACGGGTTGGCGGTGCCGCCGGTCACGCCGACCCGTAGCCTGCCGTCGTCGGTGCCCATCGTGGTGTTGGCCGAGCTCCACCAGGGTGCGGTGCCGCTGGTGAAGGTGCCGTTGACGATGAGCTCGGGGGCGGCGGCCGTGGTGACGGCCGTGGTGACGGCCGTGGTGGCTGCCGTGGAGGGGGCCGCGCATAACGCCGTCAGGGCCATGGCCAGCGCGATCGCGTGAGTGATCAGTCGCACGTAGTGCTTCCCTTCTGGGAGTGCTGGATCTCGCGTCGTGAATATCACAAAGATCACGAAATTTGATGACATCTCGGGAAAAGTCGCTTACGTACGCAGATCAGGGACCTGTCGCGCACGGCCTGGGAAGCGTCCGTGGCGCGCAGGAGCGGTTTCCGGTTTTACGGCGCCGCGTGCAGGGCCTCGTGGGTCCACTGGCCGCGAGGTTGCGTGTGCAGGCGCCAGTAGTGCTCGGCGATGTCGTCGGGGTCGAAGTCGGTGCCAGGGGCGACCGGGCCCGCCACGGTGACGCTCGCGACGTGGACGCCGGCCGGGCCGTACTCCTGGTCGAGCAGCGTGACCAGGGTGCGGACGCCGGCCTTGCCCAGGGAGAGGCTCACGTACTGCGGTTTGGGCTCGGGCATGCCGCCGGTGATGAGGATCGTGCCGTGGCCGCGTGCCGCCATGGCGGGCGCCACGTGGGCGGCGGCGTTGAGGGCGCCGACGACGTTCACCGCCCAGGCGTCCATGTGGCCGCGTACGGACAGCTCACCCGGCGCGTCCGCCTGGATGATCGCGGCGTTGTAGACCAGCGCATCGGGGACGCCGTGCGCCCGCGCCACCTCGTCGAGCGCGGCGCTCAGCCCGGCCTGGTCGGTGCTGTCGGCCCGGCACGTCACCACCTCGCCGGCGACCGCGTCGGCCGCGCTCCGCAACGTGTGGTCGCTGCGGGCGATCAGCCCGACCGGCATCCCCTCCCTGGCGAACCTGCGCGCCACCGCCTGCCCGATCCCGGGACCCGCCCCGATGATCACAACCCCCGCCATCTGATCTCCTCCTTGCTTCGGCGATACTCGGGACGGTAAGGGCTCACATCGATGTGAAGGTCAAGGCATGCGGATCGGGGACCTGGCCGCCAGGACCGGGGTCAACAGGCGGCTGCTGCGCTACTACGAGGAGCAGGGCCTGCTCAGGCCGGTCAGGCTGGGCAACGGCTACCGCGAGTACCGCGACTCGGACGTCGCCGCCGTCCGCCACATTCGCGCCCTGCTCGCCGCCGGACTTCCCACCGCCGTCATCGCCCGCGTCCTGGACTGCATCCAGGGATCCGAAGGGCTCATCACGCCGTCCCACTGCCCGACCTTCATCGACGACCTGCGCCGCGAACGCACCCGCATCGCCACGACCATCGAACAGCTCCAGACCTCGCAGAACGCCTTGGACTCCCTCCTCGACGCGGCACTGCGCGAACCCTGAGTCACGCTCCGACGAAGGTCACCGTCTCCGACATGTCCGCACGATCGGTGCGCAGCGGCGGCACGCCTTCCCGCTCGAACCCCACCGACACGCCGCACAGGAGCGCGAGCGTGTCATCCGCTCCGACGATGCGGCCGACCGTTTCGCGGTACATCGTCCACATCACCTGAGGGCAGCTGTGCAGCCCTTCCGCCCGCAGTAACAGCATGATCGTCTGGAGGTACATCCCCGCGTCCGCCCACTGCCCCGGCCCCATCGCCCGGTCGAGGTAGCAGAACAGCACGACCGGCGCTCCGAACGCCTCGGAGTTCAAGGCGGCGATCTTCATGGGCCGGTCGGGGTCGTCACGCTCGATGCCCAGCGACTGATACCGCTGGGCGGCAGCGGCGGCGAAGCGGTCATGGTACGGCGAGGTCAGCTCCGCCGGGTACATCGGATAGTCCCGGTCGTCGCCCGGGTCTCCCGCCAGTGCCCTGGCCGTCGCCCGCTTCTTCAGCTCGGCCAGGGGCTCGCCGGTCACGACGTACAGGAGCCACGGCTGGAGGTTCCCGCTCGACGGGGCCCGCGTCGCGGCGGTCAGCACGCGTTCGAGCACGTCTGCGGGTACGGGCTCATCGCTGAACGCCCGCACGGCACGGCGGCTGTCCACGGCCTCGTACACGTCCACGGCGCTCACCCGGCTGCCGAGCCGGGGCCCGGCAGGAGGTCGACGTCGCCGGCGTGCATCGGCTGGCCGCAGTGGCTGCACGCCGGCTCGACGTGGGCGATCTGCCCGCAGGCGTGGTGGCGGTACAGCACAGGTGGTCCTGCCTCACCGGCGAGCCAGCGGTCGCCCCAGCGCGCCATCACCATGAGCATCTCGACGAGGTCGGCGCCCTTGTCGGTGAGGTGGTACTCGTAGCGGGGGCGGGCGTCGTAGGGGCGGCGTTCGAGGACGCCCTGCTCGACCAGGTGGTGGAGGCGTTCGGTGAGGACTTTGCGGGAGATGCCGAGGTCGGCCTGGATGTGGTCGAAGCGGCGCACCCCTGCCCACACGTCGCGCAGGATCAGGGGCGACCAGGGCTCGCCGATCACGTCCATGGTGCGGGCGATGGAGCACGCCATCTCGCTGAAGCGGGTTCGCTGCATGGCGGCAGTCTAGCTTTCGGAGTTCCCTAAGGAAACTTGAGCTGCTAGGGTCGAAGTCCAGTACGAGGGCATGTGGCGGGTGGCCTACGTGCGGGCCGGGATGATGCGGTACGAGGTCCACGCCTGCCACGGCTTCCCCGGAGACGCCCTGCCCGCCTGAGCGTGCCCGGTGAATGTCCGGCCGGCGCCCTGGTCCGGCCGCTGCCGCCGTTTGAGAATCGGACGAGTCTCCGTTCGCAGAAAGGGGCCCGATCCGTGATGCGTGCTCTGCAGAAAGCCGCCTTCGTCGTGGGGCTGTTCGCCATGACCATCTTCGCCCTGCCGGCCGTCGCCTCGGCGCAGTCGCCGCAGGACTGCCTCGCCTACCTCAACAGTCACGGCTACCCGACGACCCAGGCCAGGATCGACGCCTGCAACTCGCTCGTCACCGCGTTCTGCGTCGAGATCCTGGAGGACGGCGAGGTCGCGGCTGAGCACGCCAGGGCCGCCTGCGACCTGCGGCGCTCCTAGCGTCCGGCCCGATGGGCCCTGACCCGTTCGCGGGTGGCGCAGCGGCGGGAGCAGTAGTGGCGTTCCTGGCCGCTGCCCTGGGCGATGAACACGTTCCGGCAGCCGGTCGCGGCGCAGACCTTGCCGGGCGGTCGCTGGCGGTCCCAGACGAGCACGGTCAGCGCCATGCAGGACGAGGTGAGGAACCATTCGCCCAGGGGGCCGTCGTCGTCGCGGTCGAGGTGCGGATGCCAGGGTGTGGCGCCGCCGTGCGAGGTCAGGCGCAGCGGGCCGGTGTGCTCGCGCAGGAGGCGGTTGAGCGCCGTGGCGGCGGCGTCGGCGTCGGTGGCGGCGAAGACGTCGCGTAGCAGGGCGGCGGCCGTCCGCATGGCGGCGACGTCCTGCTCGGTCACCTCGATGGGGTCCAGCTCGCCGTACGCGCGCAGCACCTCGCCGATGGCCTCCGGGGAGGCGTCGTCGGTGAGGGCGTTGAGGAGGGCGGCGGTGCGCCGGGCCACGGTCAGCACGGAATGCCGGGTGGACCAGTCGTCGGTGTGCGACATCCTGGCAATGTAACGCATATTGCTATGTTTTGCGTTACCTCGCTAGGGTCGCGCGGGTGTATTCCATCAGGTCCTACCTGGCCGGGGCGGTGGCCGCCCGCGCAGGCGACGAGATGTCCGGGCCCGCCCTGATGCTGGCCGGATTCGCCGTCACCGGCTCGGCCACCGACGCCGCGTCGCTGCTCGCGGGGATCACCGCCGCGGCGGCGGTCGGCGGCCCGCTGCTCGGGGTGCTGCTCGACCGGGCGGCGCGGCCGGGCCGGCTGCTGGCCTGCGCCCTTGCGCTGTACGCGGCGGGCCTCGGCGCGATCCTCATGGGACTCGGGCATCTGCCGATCGCGATCAGCGTGGTGATCGCGCTGTGCACCGGGCTGCTGGGTCCTGCGCTGTCGGGCGGCTGGACGGCCCAGCTGCCCCGCGTGGTGCCGCCCGCAAAGCTGCCCAGGGCCAACGCGTTCGACGCGATGACCTTCAGCGTGGCGAGCCTGGCCGGTCCCGCGCTGGCCGGGGGAGTGGCCGAGCTGCTCGGAGCGCCGACGGCCGTGGTGGTCGCCGTGGCGCTCATCGGCTTCGCGGTGCCCAGCGCGTGGACACTGCCCGCCCGTCCACCGTCACGGGAAGCGGGCTCCCTGCTCGCCGGAGCGCGGGTCATGATCGCGAACCGGCCGTTGTTCCGGGCGACCCTGGTCTCGGTCATCTGCTGCACGGCCGAAGGCATGCTGGTGGGTTGCCTTCCCCTGCTCGGCCTACGGGTGCTGGGCGACGCCGACCGTGGGGCGCTGCTGCTGTCGTGCGCGGCCGCCGGAGCCCTGGCCGCCAACGCCGTACTCGCCCGGCGGCCGCGTTCCCCCGGCACCGTCGTCTGGGCGAGCGCCCTGCTGCAGGCCGCCGCCTTCGCCCTGGCCGCCGTCGATCACGCGGCCGTGCTCGTCGCCGCCATGCTGCTGGTCGGCATCGGCCAGGGCCCCCAGCTCACCGCCCTGTTCGCGATCCGCCACCGCGAAGCCCCTGAGCGGCTGCGCAGCCAGATCTTCACCACCGGAGCCAGCCTGAAGATCACCGGCTTCGCCCTGGGCGCGGCCATCGCGGGCCCGCTCGCCACTCGGTCGCTCACGGCCGCCCTCATCCTGGCCGCCACCCTGGCGGCGCTCGCGGCCCTCACCTGGAGTCGTAGTCCTCGCGGTTCGCGAGGACCTCGCTCATGTGCGTCTGCGCCCAGCTCCTGAGCCCGCGCGTCAGGTCGTGGAGGGAAAGGCCGAGGCCGGTCAGCTCGTAGGAGACGGTGACGGGGACGGTCGGCGTCACGGTACGGGTCAGCAACCCGTCACGCTCCAGCGACCGCAGCGTCTGGGTCAGCATCTTCTGGCTGACCCCGGCCAGCATCCGGGAGATCTCCGAGTACCGCATCGCTCTCGGCCCCTCCTCGCCGCCGCCCAGCGCGCACAGGATCAGGACGACCCACTTGTCTGAGATGCGGTCGAGCAGTTGCCGGCTGGGACACCCCGCCAGGAACGCGTTGTACTCCACCTTGGCCTGAGCCCGCTGCTGGGCCGCCTTCATCGTCGCCACCGCTCACACCTCTCGCCCGTGGGTGAGTTACGCACTTCGGAGTGCCTACTTCCCGGAAGGAAGTTGCTTCCCAATACTGATGCAGAGCGACAACGAAAGGAACCCCAATGAGCACATCCCTTCCCGGCGGCACCTGGACCCTGGGAGACCTGACCGTCACCCGATTCGGGTACGGCGCCATGCAACTGGCCGGCCCGTGGGTCATGGGCCCGCCCGCCGACCGCGAGGGCGCCCTGGCCGTCCTGCGGGAAGCGGCCGACAACGGCATCACCCACATCGACACCAGCGACGCCTACGGCCCGCGCATCACCAACGAACTGATCCGCGAGGCCCTGCACCCCTACCCCGAGTCGCTGCACCTCGCGACCAAGGTGGGCGCGACCCGCGACGAGCAGGGCGGCTGGCCGCCCGCCCGGCGCCCCGAGGACCTGCGCCGCCAGGTCCACGACAACCTCACGTCCCTGGGGCTCGACGTCCTCGACCTGGTCAACCTCCGTCTCGGCGACGCCGAAGGCCCCCAGCCCGGCTCGCTCGCGGAGGCGTACGGAACGCTGGTCGAACTCCAGCAGGAGGGCCTGATCCGCCACCTCGGGGTCAGCAACGCCACCGAGGAGCAGGTCGCCGAGGCGCAGAGCATCGCGCCGATCGTGTGCGTGCAGAATCTGTACAACCTCGCCCACCGCCACGACGACAAGCTCATCGACCGCCTCGCCGCAGAAGGCATCGCGTACGTCCCCTTCTTCCCCTTGGGCGGCTTCACCCCGCTCCAGTCCTCAGCCCTCTCGGCCGTCGCCTCGCGGTTGGGATCGACCCCGATGTCCGTGGCCCTGGCCTGGCTCCTCCAGCGCTCCCCGAACATCCTCCTGATCCCCGGCACCTCATCGGTGACCCACCTGCGCGAGAACATCACCGGCGCCGCCCTCTCCCTCTCATCCGAGGACCTGGCCGAGCTGGACACCATCGCCGGTCAGCGTTGACGCGACGGCGCCGGCCGCCGGCCCACCGCGCCCGCCTGCCCACCGCCCCGGCCTCCTGCGGCCGAAGGCCGGCACGCTTCCTGCGTGACCGGCCCAGGACCAAGGTCCTTCGTACGACGGCCGTACGGCACTGCCTCGGACGGGCCCCTTCCCGGTGTGATGAGAGCGCGAGACACACCACCGAGGAAAGGGGCCGTCATGGCCGCCACGATCGACAGGTCCGCCGGGCAGGCGGGCGCGACCATCGCTGAGGGACGCCGTCCGGTCGACTACGTCTGGGCAGCCGCCCGGATCGCGATCGGCTGGATCTTCCTGTGGGCGTTCCTGGACAAGACGTTCGGATGGGGCTTCGCCACCCCGTCGGACCGGGCCTGGATCGCGGGCGGCAGCCCGACGACCGGGTTCCTCAAGGGCACCGGCGAGAACGCGCTCGGCGGGTTCTTCTCCGCGTTAGCGGGACAGGCGTGGGTGGACTGGCTGTTCATGGCCGGCCTGCTCGGCATCGGCCTGGCGCTGATCCTCGGCATCGCCACCAGGCTCGCCGCCCTCGCCGGCACGTTCATGCTGGCCCTGATGTGGGCGGCCGAGCTGCCCCTGGCCAACAACCCCTTCATGGACGACCACATCGTCTACTCCATCGTCCTGATCGGCCTGGCGATGGCCGGCGCCGGCACCACCCTCGGACTCGGCGGCCTGCCGATCGTGCGGCGCCACGCCTGGCTGAAGTAGTGCGCACGGGACACGCCCGCCCCCAGCAGCACGGGGCGGGCGTTGCGCTGTGGACCAACGGCGCCGGTCCGTGGGACTTCCTCCTCGGGCGCCGGGCCGCCGCCCGCAGGACAGTAGGGGCGAGACGGAAGGAGTCGTGTCATGAGGGCATCAGTCGTGTACGAGTCGATGGACGGCAACACCGCCCAGCAGGCCGCCGGGCCGCTGGTGGCGGGGGAGCTGGAGCGGGCCAGGCAGTGGGGCGAGAGCCTGGCCGCGTCGTTCCCCGTACCGACGTCATGACAGACGTGAGGGGTGCAGGATGCGGTCGAGGCGGGCGGCGGCGTACCCCGTGACGGACAGCGCCAGGACGATCAGCAGATCGCCGGGCGCCAGCGGACGCGTGCCGAGCAGTTCCCGCAGTAGCGGGAGATAGATCCCGGCCAGTTGCAGGACGAGCGCGCCCGCCACGGCGACCAGCAGCATCGGATTGGCCAGGGAACGCGGCCGGGTGCGCGTCCCCAGCGCCACCCCGAGCTGGGTCGCGCCGAGCGCGAAGAACGCCATGCTCTGCCACGGCCGCCCGGTCAGCGAGGCCCACACGGCGACGCCGAGCGTGACGGCGGTGAGCACGACGGCGATGCGCAGCACCCGCTGCCACAGGCCCGCGCCCATGATGCTCTGGCCGGGCGGCCGGGGCGGTCGTTCCATGGTCCCCGGCACGGTCGGCTCCCCGCCGAGCGCGACGCCGGGCAGGCCGTGGGTGAGCAGGTTGATCCACAGGATCTGCGCGGGCAGCAGGGGGAGCGGCAGGCCGACGAACGGGCCCAGCACCATCACGGCGATCTCGGCCGCGCCGCCCGACAGGCCGTAGACGAGGAAGCGGCGGATGTTCGCATAGACCCGGCGGCCCTCCTCGACGGCGGCGACGACGGTGTCCAGATCGTCGTCGGCCAGTACGAGATCGGCGGCCTGCCGGGCGACCTCCGTGCCGCGCCTGCCCATGGCGACCCCGATGTCGGCGCGGCGCAGCGCGGGGCCGTCGTTGACGCCGTCACCGGTCATGGCGAGGATCTCGCCGCGTTTCCGCAGGGTCTCGATGATGTCGAGCTTCTGCTCGGGGGTGGCGCGCGCGTAGACGGTGGCCGGCTCGCCGTCCGGGGTTCCGGGCTCAAGGCGGTCAGTGGCGGGCTCGCCGTCGAACGCGCCGGGTTCGCGGCAGTCGACGGCTCGGTCTTCAGGGCCGATGATGCCGAGGTCGCCGGCGATGGCGCGGGCGGTGCCCGGATGGTCGCCGGTGATGAGGACTGGCCTGATGCCGGCCTTCCTGCAGTCGGCCACGGCCGTGGCGGCCGACGCGCGTGGCGGGTCGAGGATCGCGACGAGGCCGAGCAGGTCGAGCCCGCTCTCCCGGACGGACACGGGAACGGCGTCAAGGTCGGCGGCGGCGATCGCGAGGACGCGGTAGCCGTCACGGGCGTACCGGTCGGCGCGTTCGGCGGCACGGGCGAGCAGCGCGGGTTCGTCGGTCAGCACGTCAGGGACGAGCAGCGCCTCGGGGGCGCCCTTGGAGATCACCCGGGCGCGGCCGTCCGGCAGGAGGTGCACGGTGGTCATGCGCTTGCGATCACTGTCGAACGGCAGCTCCCCGGCCCGGGGAAACCGGGCCCGCAGGTCCTCGTGGTCGAGCTCGAGCCGGGCGGCGGCGGCGAGCAGGGCCGCCTCCGTCGGGTCACCCAAGGCAGTCCACTCCGGGCCCGGGCACAGGCGGGCGTCGTTGCACAGCGCCGCGGCCGTCAGCAGCGCGCGGAACTCGTCGGGGTCCGCGCTCTCGATCACGCCGCCGGGCGCGTAGCCGGAGCCGGTGGTCGCGGCCTCGACGGCCGGGGTCCACAGGTGCCGGGCGACCATCCGTCCCTCGGTGAGGGTGCCCGTCTTGTCGGTGGCGAGTACGGTCACCGAGCCCAGCGTCTCGACGGCGGGCAGGTTGCGCACGAGGGCGTTGCGCGCCGCCATCCGGCGCGCCCCGAGCGCCAGGCTCAAGGTCACGACAGCGGGCAACGATTCCGGTACGGCGGCCACCACCAGGCTGATCGCGGTCACGACCATCAGCTCCACCGGCTGGCCGCGTACCAGACCCAGGGCCAGCACCAGCGCCGACAGCAGCACCGCGACCCCCGCCAGCAGCCGCCCGACCCCGGCCAGCCGGCGCTGCAACGGCGTGAGCCCGCCACCCTTGACCATGAGGGCGGCGATGCGGCCGCTCGCGCTCGCCGCGCCGGTCGCGGTCACCACCGCCCGCCCCCTGCCCCGCACCACCACGGTGCCGGACGACACCGGTGCGCCGGCCCTCTTGTCCACGGGCACCGACTCGCCCGTCAGGGCCGACTCGTCGACCAGCAGCGCCGCCGACTCCACCACCTCGCCGTCCGCCGGGACGATGTCGCCCTCCGCCAGCACCACCAGATCACCGGCCACGACCTCGCTCGCCGGGATCCGCGTCTGCCGGCCGTTCCGTACTACCCGCGCCTCGGGGGTGGCGAGGTCGGCAAGCGCCGTGATGGCCCGGTCAGCACGTACCTCCTGGGCCACCCCGACCGCCGTGTTCACCACGATCACCAGCATGATGACGACGGCGTCCGTCCAGTCGCCGGTGGTGATCGTCAGCACCGCCGCGACGAGCAGGACGATGATGAGCGGGTCGCGGAGCTGCGTGAGGACGCGCCGCCACAACGGCGTCGGCGGCTTGCGCGGCAGGAGGTTGGGGCCGTCACGCTCAAGGCGTGCGGCCGCCTCCGCCGCGGACAGGCCGGATGGCGAGCGCGTCACCGCAGGTCAGGATGGCCGTGGCAGGCCAGTGGTGGGCTGGTCGGGCTGAGGGGACGCCAGCGACGCCTGCGGGGCGCGCAGCGTGGACAGCGCCCAGCGGCCGGGACCGAGCACCGCGATCAGCAGGAAACCCCAGCAGAACAGGGCGGCCTTCTCGCCGCCGTTCTCGATCGGGAACAACGCCTGCGGCTGGTGCACGACGAAGTACGCGTACGCCATGGTGCCCGAGCAGATGACGGCGGCGGCGCGCGCGGCCACCCCGAGCAGGACCATGCCTCCGGCGACGAGCTCGATGAGGGCCGCCCACCAGCCCGGCCACTCGGCGAAGGCCGGCGCCTCGCCCTGCGGGCCGCCGAGAACACCGAACAGTGTGGCCGCGCCGTGGCAGGCGAACAGCAGTCCCAGCACGATGCGATAGAGGGCCAGGAAAAGATCCTGCTGCCGGTTGACCAGTGCTTCCATAGAGCGTCCTTCCTCAACGTGCTGACTGGTGTCATCTCCAGAACCGGAGATGAAAGACGTGGGAGCGCTCCCAAAAGAGTCAAGAATGAGCCGTTGCCCTGTCAACTCTGGTCAGTCAGGGGGTCCGGCCGGATGGGCGCGAAACGCCGCGCTCACTTGGTCCGACGCCGAGCGGGTGAAAATTTCGGATAGTTGAAAATTTCACCGTCCGTCCGCCTTCCGCCAGACCGACACGTGGCTCCTGCTCTCGCCGGTGAAGGGCGTGCGCGTCCACCCGGCCCAGCGCTCCTCCAGGCGCATCCCGGCGATCCGCGCCATGAGGTCCAGCTCGGACGGCCACACGTACCGGTGCCGCGAGGAAAAGGTCTCCATCCGGCCGTCCGCCACCCAGTAGTGGTGGGAGGTCGCGATCTGCGACGCGACGTCGTACTCCTCGAACCCGAGGTGCTCCTGGCCCACGGCGAAGGCGTGGACGGTCTCGCCCGGCGGCAGCCGGCGCAGCTCAGGGACGTAGTTCTCGATGACGAAACGACCGCCGGGTTCGAGGTGGGCCGCCGCGTTGCGGAAGCACTCGACCTGTTCGTCCTGGGTGGTCAGGTTCGTGATCGTGTTGCGTACCAGGTAGACCAGCGTGAAGGTCGCGTCCAGCCTGGTGGTGGCGAAGTCGCCGACCGTCGTACGGACCGCGGCGGCGCCCGGCTCGGCGCGCAGCCGCGCGATCATCGCGGCCGACAGGTCGATCCCCTCGACGCGGACCCCGCGCCGGGCCAGCGGCAGCGCGATGCGCCCTGTGCCGACGCCGAACTCGAGCGCGGCGCCGCCCAGCCCGGCCAGGAAGCTCACCGCTGGTTCGATCACCGCCGGGTCGAACAGCTCCGGCCACTTCGCCTCATACGTCGCCGCGATCCGCTCGTCGAAGCTGTCCTCCGGCATGCCTTGACCGTGCCCGCTTCCACGCGTCAGAACCACCTGGAGCGCCCCTGCCGAGGCCGGGCCGGCGAACGTGTCGTGGGCGGCGGGCATGTCCCCGGTTGGACGGTGGGCACGTCGTCGTGGTCGGGACGGGCAACTCGGCGGTCCAGATCGCGTACGAGCTGGCCGCCGAACGCCGGGTGACGCTGGTCGGCCGCACGCCGATCCGCTTTGTCGAGCAGTGCCCGCTGGGCCGTGACCTGCACTTCTGGTTCCGCGTGACCGGGTTCGACCGGCTGCCGCCGGCCCGTGCGGAGGCCCCGCCGCCGTCGCCCGTGCTCGATGACGGCCGTTACCGCCGGGCGCTGCGCGAGGGGCGCTACGCGTGGCGGGCGATGTTCACGCGGCTGGAGGGCGATCAAGCGGTCTGGCCCGATGGCCGGCGCGAGCGCGTCGATGCGGTGCTGCTGGCCACCGGATACCGGCCGGACCTGCCGTACCTCGCCGAGATGGGTGCGTTGGCGGGTGATGGGCGCCCGCGCCAGCGCCGCGGCCTCCGCACGCCGGTTGATTAGATGAAGGTCGAATTTGACATCCATCTAAGTCCTCGGGCATCCTGCTGATGACATTACTTAGACGGACATCGAAGCAGGGAGAAGTGCCATGACTGGATGCTGCGGTCCCACCGCCGTCGAGCTGGAGCCCAGCCGACAGGCCGCACGACCCGACGGCCTGCCCGTCGTGGTCATCGGCGCCGGCCCGATCGGGCTGGCCGCCGCGGCCCACCTCGCCGAGCGCGGGCTCGACTTCGTGGTGCTGGAAGCGGGGAGCGGGCGGCGGCGTCGATCGCGCAGTGGGGGCACGTACAGGTGTTCAGCCCCTGGAAGTACGACATCGACCCCGCCGCCCGCCGCCTCCTGGAGGCCGACGGCTGGAGCGCGCCGGACCCCGAGTGGCTGCCCACCGGTGCCGAGCTGATCGACGACTACCTGGCGCCGCTGGCCAAGCTGTTCGGTGAGCGGGTGCGTACCGGGGCGAAAGTGACGGCGATCAGCAGGCTCGGCTACGACCGCGTCCGTACGGCGGGACGTGAGCAGGCGCCGTTCCTGATCCGCCTGGCCGACGGGAGCGAGCTGCACGCCCGTGCCGTCATCGACGCCTCCGGCACCTACGCCACCCCGAACGTGCTCGGCGCCTCCGGCTTGCCCGCCCACGGCGAAGCCGACGCCGGTGACCTGATCGACCACGCCCTGCCCGACGTCCTCGGCGCCGACCGCGACCGGTACGCGGGCAGGCACGTCCTGGTGATCGGAGCCGGCCACTCGGCGGCCACCACGCTGCTCGCGCTGGCCCAGCTGGAGGACACCCCGATCACGTGGGCGATCCGCGCCGGCAGCGCCGCCCGTACGTACGGAGGCGGCGACGCGGACGCCCTGCCCGCGCGGGGAGCGCTCGGCACCCGCCTGCACGCCCACGTCGAGAGCGGCCGCATCCGCCTGGTGACCGGCTTCTTCACCCACGCCGTCGAACGGGACGGCGACCAGGTACGCGTGCTCAGCCGCGACTCCTCAGGCCACGAGCAGATCGTCACCGCCGACCGCATCGTGGCCGCCACCGGTTACCGTCCCGATCACACCATCGCCGGCGAACTGCGCCTGGACCTCGACCCGATCCTCGGCTCCACCCGCGCCCTCGCCCCGCTGATCGACCCCAACGCGCACTCCTGCGGCACCGTCCCGCCGCACGGCGCCGACGAGCTCGCGCACCCCGAGGACGGCTACTACGCGATCGGCGTCAAGAGCTACGGCCGCGCCCCCACGTTCCTGCTGGCCACCGGCTACGAGCAGGCCCGCTCGGTGGCCGCCGCGCTGGCCGGCGACTGGGAGGCGGCACGGGACGTCCAGCTCGACCTGCCCGAAACCGGCGTCTGCTCCTCCAACCTCGCCGAGGCCCAGGAGCAGCGGGTCGGCCTGGCCACCGGGATCGGCGGCGGTCTCCTGAGCAGTCCGCTGCCCCTGGTCGGGGCGTCCCAGGGCGGCTGCTGCGGCTGACCTGGAGATTCGATGCCCGCCCCCGATCCGATCACCGCCGCCTCGACCGGCGGCGGGAGCGGCCCCGACTCCGTCCCCGGCCGCCCTTCCCTCAAGGACTGGCGGCTGGTGGCGGCGTTGGCCGTCACCCAGACCATCGGCTTCGGCGTGCTGTACTACAGCTTCTCGGTGCTGCTCACCCCGATGAGCCGCGACCTGGGCGCCGACGCCTCCCGCGTCTCACTGGCGCTGACGACCTCGGTGCTCGTCGCGGCGCTGGCCGCGCCGGTGACGGGCCGGTGGCTGGACGTGCGCGGCGGGCGGGGACTGATGACGGCCGGCTCGGTGCTCGGCACCGTGGCCTTGCTGGCCTGGTCACAGGTGCAGAGCGTGGCGCAGCTGTACGTGGTGTTCGTCCTCATCGGCCTCGCCTCGGCCATGGCGCTGTACGAGGCGGCCTTCGCCGTCGTCGTCGCCCGCTTCGCCGCTCCCGCCCGGGCCACGGCACTGCTCGCGATCACCGTGGTGGCCGGCTTCGCCTCCTCCGTCTTCATGCCGCTGACCGGCGTCTTGACCCAGGCGTACGGCTGGCGCCAGGCTCTGATCATCCTGGCCCTGGTGTACGGCGCGGCGGCCATCCCGCTGCACGCCCTGGCCGCACGCCGGCCCGTCCCGGCGTCATCGGCCTGCGCCCCGGCGGGCGGCGGCGCGGACGAACGGGCGGCGCTGGTGCGCAGCGCCACCCGCCAGGCGGCCTTCTGGTTGCTGGCCGCCGCCTTCACCCTGCACAGCACCGGCGTGGCCACCATCTCGGTCCTGCTCATCACCTACCTGATCCACCTTGGCCACCCGCCGCTGCTGGCCGCGAGTGTGGCCGGGCTGCTCGGCCTGCTGTCGGTCACCGGCCGGCTGATCACCACCGGCCTGCAGCGCCGCCTGCCGGCCGCCCTGATCGCCGCCACCATCTTCGCCCTGCAGGCCGTGGCCGCGGCCGCACTGCCGTTCATCGGCGCCACCATCGCGGGGGCGATCGCCGCCGTGCTGCTGTTCGGGCTCGGCTTCGGCGTGGGTACCATCACCAAGCCGCACCTGCTGACGGAAAGCTACGGCACCACCGCGTACGCCAGCCTGTCCGGCCGCCTGGCTCTGCCGTCCACCGTGGCCAAAGCCGTCAGCCCGGCCGCCGCCCTGGTGCTGGCCGGTGCCGCCGGCTACGGCTGGGTCATGGCCGCCGTCACCCTCACCTGTCTGATCGCCGCAGCCGCGCTCACCGGCTACCACCGACTATCATTTAGACGAACGTCGAAGCACCCGTCAGGTCCGGAGGCCCCCGCATGACCACCACCACGCTGCCCCTCGTCCAGGCCGGCCAGGGCGCGCAGGATGGGGCGTGCTGCGCGCCGATCGCCCGCGAGCCGCTCGGCGAAGGCGAAGCCGCCGAGCTGGCCGTGCTGCTCAAGGCGGTGGCCGACCCGGTACGCCTGCGGCTGCTGTCCATGATCGGCTCTCACGCCGGCGGCGAGGCGTGCGTGTGCGACCTGACCGACGCCTTCGACCTGACCGCGCCCACCATCAGTCACCACCTCAAGGTGCTGCGCACCGCCGGACTGATCGGCAGTGAGCGGCGCGGCACCTGGGTCTACTACTGGATCATCCCCGAGGCAGTGAACCGGCTGGGCGCCCTGTTCGCCCCGCTGACCGATCGCTAACCGCCCCTGCCGTCGCGCAGCAGCTCGCCGAGCAGCCTGACGACCTGGGATCGGATGTCATCGCGGATGGCACGGACGGCTTCGATGTCCTGCCCGGCGGGGTCGTCGAGTTTCCAGTCCTCGTAGCGTTTGCCGGGGAAGATCGGGCAGGCGTCGCCGCAGCCCATGGTGATGACCACGTCGGAGGTCTCGACCGCGTCGGCCGTGAGGACCTTGGGGTGGGCGGCGGTGATGTCGAGCCCGACGATGATCAGGCCGGTGCGGTACTCGGGCAGGTCGGGCAGGAAGCTCCAGGCCAGGGCGAACATCAGCGCCGGGCCGAGCACCCAGTTGAGCAGCAGCAAGGCGGCTGGGACAGCTCGAACGCGTCGGTGATGTCGCACACGCACACCTCACCGCCCGCGCGGCTGGCCACGATCGACAGGATGCGCAGCCGCACCGGATCACCCAGCGCCTTGAACACCCGGGCTACCGCCGCGGCCTGTTCGGCGTCGAGCGGCTCGCGGGTCAGCGGCGGGCTGCACTCCAAGATCTGCAGGACTTCCACACGCCCTCCCTCTGGACCGTCACTGAAATCGATGTGCGTCTATATTGACATACATCGAATCAAGTCTGAACAGGCGGGGGCGGAGGGAGGGGAACCGGAAACGGCGAAGGCCCCGCCGGACGGCGGGGCCGATGTCGCCGCGTCGGTCAGGTGCCGACCACCGGGCTGCGCCGCTCCACCATCACCACGTCCCGCCACACCCCGTGGTGACAGCCGACGCGCTCGCGGGTCCCGACCATGCGGAAACCGACCGCCTGATGGAGGGCCAGGCTGGCCGTGTTCTCGGGGAAGATGCCGGACTGGATCGTCCACACCCCGGCGTCCTCGCACGCGGCGACGAACGCCGTCAACAGGGCGCGGCCGATGCCGTGAGCCTGGCAGCCGGGGTGGACATAGACGCTGTGCTCGACCACCCCGGCATAGACGCTCCGCGCCGAGACCTGCGAGGCCGCCACCCAGCCGAGCACCTCGCCCGAATCGGTGTCCACGGCCACGTACCGAAGACGCGGCAACCTGCTCGCGGTGAACCCTTCCCAGCTGGGCGCGACGGTCTCGAAGCTGGCCTGGCCGGTGTCCAGCCCGGCCTGGTAGATCGCCAGCACCTCCGCGGCGTCGCTCTCGCGCATCGGCCGGATCTCCAGGCCGGGCCCGATGGCGGGCTTCACGGCCTGGACGATCGCCGAGTGCACCCCATCGCCGTGATCGGCGGTCAACGTGACCGTGACGGCGACGAAGCCGGCTTCGACGAGCAGCTCCCGATACTCCTGCACCGTGAGCGATCCGGCGACACACCCGATGCGCTCCTCGGCCCGGTGCCGCGCCTGCTCGTCGAGCACCTGCGTGGTGACGACGTCGCTGACGCCGAACCGGCCGCCCGGCCGCAGCACCCGGAACGCCTCGGCCAGCACCGCCGCCTTGTCTCCGGACAGGTTGATCACACAGTTGGAAATGACCACGTCCACCGCGTGGCCGGGCAGCGGGATCGCCTCGATCGTCCCCTGCAGGAACCGTACGTTGGTGACGCCCGCCTGCTCGGCGTTGCGCCGCGCCAGCTCCACCATGGCGGGGCTGGCGTCCAGGCCGAAGACGGTGCCGTACGGGCCGACGCGGCGCGCCGACAGCAGCACGTCGATGCCCCCGCCGGAGCCCAGGTCGAGCACCGTCTCACCGGCACGTAGCTCCGCGACGGCGACCGGGTTGCCACACCCCAGGCTGGCGCGAAGCGCCCCGTCAGGGAGCGCGGTGGTGTCGTCGTAACCGGCCGGCCCGAAACCGCCACCGGTGAAGGCGACGGGATCGCAGTCGGTGATGCGCTGCCCATGAAGCGCGCTGCGGGCCAGGGCGGAGTAGTGGTCGATGATCTCGTCGGACGCCATGAGATCTCCTCATTCACAGGTCGGCGCGGCCGGCACCGGATTGCCCATCACCACGTCGGCGGCGGTGGGGAAACAGCTCACGCAGTTCTCGTTGATCCGGTACAGGCTGGACGTCCCCTGCCGCTCCACCAGGACGAACCGCACCTCGGCCAGGATCTTCAGGTGATGCGACACCGTGGACTGCCCCACCCCGGAGGCGGCCACGATCTCACCCACACTCATCGGCTCACGCCGCCTGGCCAGCAACGACACGATCTGAATCCGGGTCGCGTCGGCCAGCGCCTTGAACCAGCTCGCATACTCCTCGGCCTCCGCACGCGGCAGCGGCCCCGTCTCTTCTTTCATCGACAATCGACGATATTCGATGAACGGAGGCCTGGCAATAGGCTCTGAAGGCACACCGGCGATCCTGAGGGCACACCCGACATGGCAACCGCAGCTCAGCAGCTGATCGAAAGGGCACGTCTCACCGCACCACCCGTGCCGTACGACTGGGAAAGGGTCACGCACCGGCTCGGAACCGCCGTACCGCACGACTACCGCGAGCTTCTCGACGCAGGCGGAGGCGGTCTCTGGCTGGGCTTCTTGAGACTCCACGTGCCCGCAGGCCCCAAGCACGTCGACCTGGAGCGATCGACGCTGGAATGGGAACAACTCCAGGACCTGTTCGAGGACGAGGTCGTGGGACGCCCCGACGATCTCGCCCCTGGTGACAGGCTGCTGCCCTGGGCCTCGACCGGCACAGGCGTCACGCTCTATTGGCAGATCTCACCCCAGGCGTACGCGATCCGGATCTCGGACCGCAACGGAGACCTATGGGAGCGATACGACCTGCCCACCACCGGCCTCCTCCTGGGCATCGTCCAGGGTGAGCTGCACAGCGAGCTGCTCACCGAGTCCTGGATGCGACGCGACACGCTCTTCACGCCTTACGCCGACGAGTAGTCAGGTGGGGGGAGAGTTTCCTGAGGGTGCGGCCGAGGAGGTGGGTGGCGGGGTAGGGGCCGGCGAGGCGGGAGTCGTGGCTGGCCTTGTTGTCGCCCAGCACGATCAGGGTGCCGTCCGGGACGGTTCGCAGGGTGCCTGATGCCTTTCTCGCCGGTTCGGGAATCGGGTCGCCGGGGAGGGCGGCTACGCGTTTCACCTGCCATCTCGTTCGCGCGGGCAACGGGGCCAGGGCTGTGACCTCGGGGGAGACGGGGATGCGCGGGGGCTCCAGGACCACTATGTCGCCGACCTTCAGCGCGGTGAGGTCGCATCTGCGGACCAGGAGTTTTTCACCAGGGCGCAGGGTCGGGGTCATGCTGGTGCCGGAGACGGTGACGATCACGACGGTGCGGCGGACAAGGATGATCGTCAGGACCAGGGCGGTCAGCAGGGTCAGGGGGATCACGGGATCGGGTCCGGCTGGTAGCCGGAGGCCTGCATGCGGAAAAGGCGGGCGTACGTGCCGTCGTACGCCATCAGCTCCTCATGCGTGCCTTGTTCGGTGATGCGGCCGTCGTCGAGGACGGCGATGTGGTCGGCCATGCGGACCCCATTGAGGCGGTGGGTGATGATGACGCTGGTGGTGCCGTGGCGGTGTTCGGCCAGGCGGCGGTGGATGGTGTGCTCGGCCTCGGCGTCCAGGCCGGAGCTGGGTTCGTCGAGGATGAGCAGGTCGCGGCGGCCGCGCATGAGGCCGCGGGCGAGGGCGATGCGCTGCCACTGGCCGCCGGACAGGGTCACGCCCGTGGTGGCGTCGTCGGAGTCGGCGTTCATGAAGAACATGCGGCTCAGCAGGGTGTCGTAGCCGTGGGGGAGCGCGGTGACGGTGGCGTCGACCTCGGCGGCGGTCGCGGCGGTGCGGATCCTGTCGCGGTCGTGCAGGGCGGGCAGGTCGCCGATGCCGATGTTGTCGGCGGCGGTGAAGTCGTAGTTCATGTGGTCCTGGAAGACGGTGCCGATGCGTTCGCGCAGGTCGGCGACGGGGATGTGGCGGATGTCGGCTCCGTCCCAGGTGATCGAGCCGCGGGTTGGCTCGTACAGGCGGCACAGGAGCTTGACCAGGGTGCTCTTGCCGGCGCCGTTCACGCCCACCAGGGCCAGCAGGGAGCCGGCCGGGATGCGCAGGCTCACGCCGCGGAGCACCCAGGGCTTGTCGGGGTCGTAGCGGAACCAGACGTCGCGCAGCTCGATCGCGCTCTGCAACGGGAGCGCGGCGGTGGGGAGGGCCGGGGCGGGCAGGTCCGGTTCGGCGTTGAGGACGGCGAGGTAGTGCGCGAACTGCAGGAGCGCCTGGTGTCCTGAGGCGAGCTGGGAGACGAGCCCGGACAGGCCGGTCTGTACGCCGGCCACGGCCGCGATGAAGACGATCACGTCGCCCGGGGTCAGCAGGCCGGCGCGGGCCTGCAGGATGCCCCAGACCAGGCCGACCCCGGCGACGGTGGCTGTCAGGGCGGCCAGCGCGAACTGGGTGTGGCACACCCGCCGGTCCAGCCGCCGCTGTGCGGCGTTCACCTGGCGCAGCTCGTGCAGCATCCGCGAGCGGACGAAGCCGGCCAGGCCGAACAGCCGGATCTCCTTCGCGGCCGTACGGTCGATCATCAGCTGCGAGTAGAACACCTGCCGCCGCTCGTGCGGGCTGACCGTCCACATCAGCCGGCTCCGCCTGGCGCTCAGGCTCAGCTCGGCGGCGACCACCGGCACGGCCGAGACCAGCACCACAGCCGCCATGACCGGGCTGACCGCCAGCAGCGACCCGGTGAACCCGAGCATGGTGACCACCGTCCGCACGCCCCCCAGCGAGGCGTCGAGCATCGTCTGAGGTGAGATCTCGCCGGCCTGCTGGGCCAGCCGGATCCGGTCGTGGAAGGCCGGATTCTCGAACCTGGACAGCCCGGCCAGCCGCGACAGCGCCGTGTACAGCCGGTCGCGGCTGTGCAGCCGGATCGAGCGGCCCATCTCGGCGTCGACGTACTGGAAGAGATGCGGCAGGGCCGCCGCGACCAGACCGAGCCCGGCCAGCAGCGCGCTCTGCCCGACCAGCCAGCCGATCGGCTGCCGCCGTCCCAGCAGCTCGTCCAGGATCTGCTTGGTCAGCCACGCGACCGCGACCGGCGTCGCGCCCATGACCAGCGCCCCGGCCAGCTGCGCGGCGAGCAGCGCCGGCCTGGCCCGCCAGGCCAGGCCGAGCGCGGTCACGCAGCGTTCCCGCCAGCCGGACTCATCCTCCTCGGGAGCGCGCATCACACCGAGACGGCCTGCCGCTCGAGAGCGGAGACGCCGCCGACGCCGGCGAGGATCGTGCCGTCCTGCCCGAGCAGGACGAACAAGGGCCAGCGCCGTACGCCGAATGCCGTCGTCACGGGGCCCTCGTCCGGCTCCACCACCACGCGGGCCACCGGCGAGACGGCCTCGACGACGTCCGCGACCTCGTCGGGCGCCCCGGAGACCACCGCCAGGTGCCGTTCGCGGCCGCCCGGCGCGGTGGCGGCGTACTGGACGAAACGCGGCAGCTCGTCGTGACACGCCGGGCAGCCGGTGGCGAAGAACGCGACCAGCAGCGGACCGTCCACCCCGCTCACCCCGGCCGGGTCGCGCAAGGCGATCTCGGCGCCGTCCAGCGTGGTGATGGTGAAGTCGGCGACCCGCGTGCCCGCGTCGGGGAGGAACCTGCGCTGGGCGAGGTTGTCCATGCCCGACCGAGCCCATGTGTCGTCGTACTCGCGCAGCCGCCGCAGCACGGCGAGCATCAGCAGCAGGTTCAGCCCGCCCAGCACGCCGACCACGACGACCGCGGCGATCAGCACCACATCCATCGACCCACTCTCCTTCGGAAAGCGTCAGCGGGGGAGGACCGCCGACACGAGATCGTCATAAGAGATGACAAGAGCGGCCACGATCACCGCCATGAACCCGGCCACCAGCAGCGCCCCCGGGTTCCACCCCACGGCCGGCGCGGTCCCCGTGACGCCCGCCGCCGCGACCAGCAGCAGGAGCGCGTTGCGCATGAGGTGCCGACGGCCCAGCGGCTGCGTCGAGGAGCCGAAACACCGGCAGCTCACCGGCGCTCCCCGCCGCAGCACCGAGCCGATCGCCACCGTGAAGGCGATCAGCAGCGCCGCGCCGAGAGCCAGCCCCGCGAGCGCGGTGACGTCGGCCGCCAGCAGCGCCGCTGTGGCCAGCTCGCCGGCGATCACCGCCGCGGCCACGGCGGGCCTGAACCGGGCTTTGACGCCGAACGCCCCCAGAGACGTCCGGAAGGCGGCCCGATCGCGCCGGCCGCGCACCTTGCTCACCGCCGCGGCCAGGAAGACCACCGCGAGCAACACTCGGCACCCGAAACCTACATAAGCCAGCAATGTTCCGACTCCACAAAAGTCCGGGACGAATTCCGCTTGGTCCCGCGTGCCGCGGAACCAAGCGGAATCGTCGATGCGGCGCTAGGTGGTGCAGCAGCCTGAGGAGACGATGTCGCAGTTGCTGTACAGGGTGTACAGCGTTCGCGGGTAGAGGTTGGTCCCTATCTTGCATTGCGGGGAACTGCAGAACCTCTCGTATTCACAGGCTCCCGCACTGGCGACCGCCTTGGGCGCGAGCAGCGTGAGCAGCCTGTCGCCCACCGACGCTAAAGCAGTTTTCATGCCGTTTCCACCTTCCTGTGTGCGTTCTCCTTCAGGAGTATCGACGCGCAGGTCAGGAGTTCAAAGGGCGTGCGGAGGGTATCTGCCGGACATTCGCCGGACGCGGGGACCTGCCGTCAACGCCGCGCGACCGGCAATCGCGGGAAATGTCCGGTGAATGGCCTGTCGCTGACCTGTAATGGATGCGCGCGCCGACCTAAGCTCAATACTGTCGAAGGACGGGTCGCGAGAAAGGTCCGTTACTCCATGACCGTTCATCAGGGACCTGAAGGCGCGGTCACCGTGTCGACCGATTTCGGCACGGTCGACCTGACGCCGGCCGCCGGCGGCCCGAATATGTGGGTGCTGATTCTCGACCATTTCCCGCAGTCCTATGTGGACCTCGCCGACCCCCGCCGTCTGAGAATGCCGTACGTACGGATGCTGGCCTCCATCGCGGACGGCACCGCGCCCCCCGGCACGCCGATCACGGCGCTGCACCTGGGCGGCGGAGGTCTCACGCTCCCGCGCTACGTCTCCGCCACCCGCTCCGGCTCGTCCCAGCTGGTCGTGGACCGGGACGCCACACTGATGGAGACGGTCACGGAGGCGCTGCCGCCGCCGCCCGGCCTGGACATCCGCATCGCGGACGCCCGCGACGCCGTCACGTCCGCCCGCCCGCACGCCTACGACCTCATCGTCACGGACGTGCTGATCAGGACCGGCGTCCCCGCGCGGCTCACCAGCCTGGAGTTCCTCACCGCGGTGGCCGCGGCGCTCAAGCCCGGCGGCCACTACGCGCTGAACATCCTGGACGCGGTCCCCTTCGCCTTCGCCCGCCGCCAGGTCGCGACGTTCAGGGCGGTGTTCGACGAGGTTCGCCTGTTCGCCGAGCCCGACGTGCTGCGCGGCGACAGGATCGGCAACCTCGTCGTCGCAGGCGGCCCGCCGGCCGGGGCGCCGCTGCTCAGCGGCGCCGAGCTGGACCGCTTCGCCGGCGACGCCCGTCCGCTGACCGACGCGGACGCCGTCGACTCGCCGCCCGCGCTCCCCCTCAAGCCAACTGCCGATCGATGATCAACCCAACGAAAGGAAAGATGATCATGACATCAGTGCCCGACCCCCGCGAGTTCATCCGCTCCAGCACGTCGGTGGATGCTCCGGCCGTGACCTCCGACAACGCGGCCGAGCGCGACTGGTACCCGCGCGACCGCGGCCCCCACCGTCCCGACAACACGTGATCCGCTGGCCGGGTGCCGACCGGCACCCGGCCACCTCCGTAAGGAAAGGAGCCTGCCCATGACGCTCTGGCAGGAGGTGGAGCGGCTGCTCGGCACCGACCCCGAGTACGGCGACGCCGCCGCCGTCGAGCGGCGCGTGCTCGGGCGGCTGCGCGTCGGCCTGGCCCTGCTGGCCGAGCTGACCCCGCACAACGCCGAGCCGGTACGGCGCTGCGCGGCAGCGCCCGACGCGGACCTGCGGGTGCTGAGCCGCGACCCGGTGCTGCGCAGCGCGTTCGAGAGCGACCTGCAGACCCTCACCACACAGGGCCTGCGGACCGCCACTACGCAGGCGGACGACGGCCTGCTCCTGCCCGGCCTGCTGCCCGCCGACGCCGGCTACGCGGTGAGCCGCGCAGCCGCCGGCGGTTACGCGGCGAGTCGCGCGACCGGCGAGCCTTCGCGTTCGGCCTGGGTGTGGACGCAGACGACCCGCGGCACGAAAGATCCCGTCACGGCACGCCTGTGGTCCCTGCTCGACGAGCAGTTCCCCCGAGGGACGGCGGACGTCCCGATCACGCCCTCCGCCGCCGAGCTCAAGATGATCGACGAGGCGGCCGCCCTGCTCGCGGCGCTGATGCCGTCCGTCGGACCGGGCGTGCTCGCCAACGTCGGCATGATCGGCCTCGCGCGCGACGAGGGCGAGGACGGGCCGCTGCACTCCGTGTCCGGCGGCGACCGATTCCCCGCCACGGTCTTCATCGCCCCCGAGAAGCTGCAGAACGTCTGGGACGCGGCGGGAGCGCTGCTGCACGAGGCGCTCCACCTCGCCCTCTTCGAGATCATCCGCTGCGGCGCCGTGGTCTTCGACCACGTCGACGCCACCGCCGACGTCGTGCCGATCCCGTGGCGGCGCGAGGCCTGGTCGCTGATGCGGGTGCTGTTCGCCCTGCACGTGTACGTCCACCTCGCCGTCTACCACGGCCTGGCCCGCTCGGCGAGCCCCGAGATCACGAGCCGGTTCGGAGAGCCGCCCGCGGACGCCGCGCTCAGCCGCGCGACCTTCGGCGGCGCCCGCTACGCCACCCCCGAGCTGCGCGCCCGCCACCTCGCCGAGCAGCTCGCGCAGCGCTCCGGCCTGTTCACCGGCTACGGCCACCAGCTCATCGCCTGGCTGGTCAAGGCGCTCGACCTGCTCGCACCGCCCACGCCCGGAGGCGGGGACGGCACGACGTACCAGGCCGTCGCCCCCGTCGCCGCCGTGCCGATGCCCGAACAGCGCCGCCTCGTCGTGGCCCTCGCCGATCCGCCACGCGTGCGCTGGCTCAACCCGGCCGCGTGGCTCGTCTACCGCCTGTGCGACGGCCGGGACAGCGCGGCGATCATCAAGGAGTACGCCGAGTCGGTCGCCGGCGTCGTCCCGCCCGCCGAGGCACTCCACCAGGCCGGCACGGCCCTGCAGGCGCTCGTGGACGACGGCCTGGTCGTCGCCCGCCACCTGTCCGGGTGACCGCGAACGGGGGCTCGATGGGATCAGGGGCGGCCGTCGCGGTGGTCGTCACGCGTATCCGAACATGTCCGTGAGGTGGCCGAAGCGGGCGTCGAACAGGGCCGAGTGACGGGCGGTGAACACCTCGCGCCACGCGCCGATCCGGCCCTTGTGGAAGGTGAACGACCGACGGTCGAAGAGCTCGCCCACCACGGCCTCGGGGTCGGCGTCCGTGCCGGCCCAGCCGGCCACCCGCTCCACCGCGGCGAGCTGCCGGGCCCTGCTGCCGCCTCCCTCGGGGCCCGCCAGCTCCTCGAAGGCGACCTTGCAGACCTGCGGGTGGTGGTACCAGCTCACCGCCGCCTCGTAGTCGTGCAGCAGCGGGATCGTGGGATCGGTCAGCATGTACGTGATGCGGCTCTCCATGTCGGGCAGATTCGCGAGGATCGGCCCGAAGACGGCCGACTCGGGAAACCGCCGGAAGGTGATCCCGCTCTTCCCCGAGAAGAAATTGGCCATGGACACGAGCGCGTCCCGCGGATCGCGATGATTGAGCACCATCGCGGGCGCCTGCCGCGTCGTCCATTCGTTGAGGAATTTCTGATCCATCCGCCAGATGTCCAGTGAATGGAAAATCCAGCACAGCCGGGGCGCCGTCTGCCAGAACGGGCGGGTCCAGGCATCCTCACTCATGCGCAGCTCGAAGTCGATCTCCGGGCGGATGAGATCGACGTTCGAAAGGTTTCTCGCCGCCAGCCTGGTCTGCCAGATCCAGCCGAGCTGGATCAGCAGCCGGTCGGTACGCCGGATGAACTCCTTGGTGTCCTCCCTGACGTCGAGCGCGGCGAATTCGTCGGGGTGGAGGAACCGTTCTGCCAGCTCCAGCCGCTCCCGCAGACTGACGGCCGCCCGCCCGCTCTCCGGCGGCACCGGCTCGCCGTAGATGCCGTATCCCAGGGCGGTCATGAGCTTCTGGACGAGGTGGGTTCCGCTCTTGCGCGGCGAGACGACGATGACGCGTTCCTGTCGCATGGCCGTCAACCGGCGCAGGCCACGAGTTCGGCGATTTTCTGCATCGACATTTCCCTCCTCGAATCAGTGGGGTTCCCCACAAAGCTTTCCCGCCCGTGCGGAGCGGGTCCAGGAAACGCGGTGGACATTCGCGCACGCCGGTGAGGCCGATCCGATGCGCTGATGAGGACGGCGGGTTCTTGAGTGAGAGCCGGCGGTTCTCGCAACGGAAACGGGAGGCCCGATCACTCATGGACGACGCACAGGCACACCTCATGAACCCGATCCATCGCGAGCGGCCCAGACGTCCGGCCGTGCCGTTGTCCGTCCTCGACCTGGCGACGGTCAGCACGGGAACCGGCGCCGAAGCCGCGTTCCGCACCACCACGGAGGTGGCGAGAAGCGCGGAACGGCTGGGATATCGGCGCCTGTGGCTCGGTGAGCACCACGGGATCTCGGACATCGCCAGTACGTCCCCGGCCGTCCTGATGGCTCACCTGGCGGCGCACACCACGACCATCCGGCTGGGCTCCGGCGGGGTCATGCTGCCCAACCACACCCCGCTCACCGTCGCCGAGCAGTTCCTCACCCTGGAAGCGCTGCATCCCGGCCGGATCGACCTCGGAGTGGGGCGGGCACCGGGAGGACATCCCGCGGTCGCGCAGGCGCTGCGGCGCTCGGACGCCGACTTCGGCGAGCAGGTGGAGCAACTGACGGGCTTCCTGTACGGCTCCTTCCCGGCCGGCCACCCGTACGCGGGCATCCAGGCCGCTCAAGGCGTGAGCGCGCCGCCCCTGTGGATCCTGGGAGCCAGTAAGCAGGGTGCGCGGCTGGCCGGGCGGCTCGGGCGGCCGTTCGCCTTCGCCTACCACCTCAGACCCGGCGAGACCGGGGCAGCCCTGGCCGCCTACCGCGAGTCGTTCCAGCCCTCCGGCGTGCTGGACCGGCCCTACGTCATGGTCTCCGTCTGGGTCGTCGCGGGTGAGACCAGGCGGGATGCCCGTGCCATGGCACGGGCCGCAGGGCTGGCCATGGCACGGATGCGCAGCGGGCGGCCGACCGCGTTCCCGTCACCGGAGGAGGCCGCACGGCACGCGTTCGGCAGGGACGAGACGGAGATGCTGCGCGGCTGGCTCAGCACGGCGGCGTACGGCGACGCGAGTGAGGTCCGCGACGCCCTCGACCGGCTCGCCGAGAGCACAGGCGCCGACGAACTGATGCTCGTCACGCACGTCCACGGTCACCGGTCACGGCTGCGCACGCTGGAACTGGTCGCCGACGCCTGCGAACCGGCCCCCGTCCTCAGCTCGAGTCCTTCTTGATCTTGCGGGCCACGACCCGGGGCAGGCCGAGCGTGCGCCCCTCATCGAGGGTGAACCTGCGGACCCAGGCCGCGCAGAAGTCCCGCCACCGGGGCTCGGCGGCCCGCGCGCCCAGTTCGTGCCACCGCCTCCAGTGCCGCCAGCCGTCGGGCAGCAGATCGGCGTGTTCGACCGTCATCAGGCCCGCCCGGGACAGGTGCTCCCGCCACCACCGCGGGCTGTGGAAGGCGTGGAAGTCCCACTTCCAGCCGTCGGCCAGATGCTCGGGGACCACGCCGTTCAGCTCCTCGGTCAGGCCCATCACCACGATGCCCAGCACACCTTCGGGGACGAGGAACTGCTGCAGGTAGGCGAGGTAGAGGTCGTCGGTGCCGAAATATTGGTAGGCGTCCAGGCTGATGACGACGTCGAAGTACTCGTGGGCGAACTTCAGGTCGTGCGCCTCGGCGTGGATCGGCATCACGCGCGCCTGCACGCCGGAGTCGATGATGCGCGCCCAGTTCTCCTCGGGGCGCACCCAGAGATCGGCGGCCACCACATCGACGCCGAACTCCTTGGCCAGGAAGATCGAGCTGGTCGCCCGTCCGCAGCCGAGGTCGAGCACCCGCATGCCGGGCCGCAGATCCAGCAGCTCGGCCAGGGATTCGGCGAGCCACAGCGGGTTGGGGCCCATGGCGTAACGGCCCTGCCACACCGGGTCGTAGGCGGCCGAGCGCGGGAACTGGGGATGGACGAGCTTCTCGGCGGCCGTCGCCGGATCCGCGTCGTCAGCCAGCATGTCGGGTGCCTCCTCTTCCTGGTCATGCCGTCAGCAGTTGCTGGGTGGCGAGCTCCCGGTAGAGCGGGTTCGCCGTGAAGAGCTCGTCGTGCGAGCCGACGCCGGAGATCCGGCCCTCGTCGAGCACCACGATCTGGTCGGCGTGCAGCACCGTCGAGAGCCGGTGCGCGACGACGACGAGCGTGTGCCGCCGGGAGACGGCCGCGATCGCCTCCCGCAGGGCCCGCTCGTTCACCGCGTCGAGGTTGCTCGTGGGTTCGTCGAGCAGCAGGATCGGCGGCGCGGCGATGAGCGTGCGGGCGATGGCCAGGCGCTGGCGCTCCCCGCCTGACAGCAGGACGCCGCCCTCGCCCACGGGGGTGTCCAGGCCGAGCGGGGAGCGTTCGACCAGGTGGGTCAGCCGGACGGTGCCGAGCACGGCCATGAGGCGATCGTCATCGGCGCCGGGCGCGGCCAGCAGCAGGTTGTCGCGGACGGTGCCGGCCAGCACCGGTGCGTCCTGCTCCACGTACCCCAGGTGGGCGCGCAACTCGTCGCGGGGCTGCTCTCTGACGTCCCTGCCCGCCACGAGGACGCGGCCTGAGGTGACGTCGTGGAAGCGTTCGATCAGCGCCAGCGCCGTCGACTTCCCCGCGCCGGACGGGCCGACCAGGGCCGTCTGCGTGCCGTACGGGACGGTGAAGCTCACCTCGCGCAGCGCGGGCGCCCCGCCGGGATAAGCGAAGCAGGCCCGCTCGAACCGGATCGCCGGCGCGGTCCGTGCGGGGAAGGACAGGAGCGGGCGGTCGGTGGCCGTCTCGGCGGGAAGCGCCAGGATCTCCTCGACGCGCTGCATCGCGCCGAGGCCGCTCTGCACCTCCGCGTACGCCGTCAGCGTCCGGGCGAGCGGCGCCATCAACAGGTAGAGGAACAGCGCGAACGCCGCCAGATCGCCGACCGGCATGGTGCCGGACGCGACCCGGAAGCCGCCCACGCCGATGACCAGCAGCAGGCCGATCTGGACCGCCGAGTTGATCAACGGGCCCAGCCGGGCGTTCAGACCGGCCAGGCGCAGACCGGCGGCGTAGGCCCGTTCGGCGTGGCCGGCCACGACGGCGGCCTCGCGGGTTTCCGCCCTGCTCGCCTTGATGGTCCTGACCGCCGAGATCGCTCGATCGATCGCCGAGGTCATCGTGCCGAGGCGATCCTGGACCTCGCGCGAGGCGTCGCGCACGCGTCGCGCGGTGAAGAAACCGGCGAACAACCCGGCGAACGCCACCGTGGTGAACGCGAACATGATCGGGTCGAGCCAGGCCATCATGGCCGCGGCGCCGATCGTGATGACCGCGCCGCCGGCGATGTCGACCAGGCCCGAGGTGAGCGCGGACTGCATCGTCGCCGTGTCCGCCCCGGCCCGGGAGAGCAGATCGCCGGTTCTGCGCCGGTCGAACTCGGCGACCGGCAACCGCAGCAGGTGATCGACGAGGACCCGCCGGGTCGCCAGCACCATGCGGGCGCCGGCCCGGTGCAGCAGGTACGACCGTACGCCGCCGAGCACCGCGCCGGTCACGGTCAGGGTCACGAGCAGGACCACCAGGTGCCAGACCGGCCGGCCCGTCTGGACGGCGGTCAGCACCGATCTGGCGACCATGGGCTGAGCCAGGGTGCCTGCGGCGCCGGCGAGCGACAACGCGAGCCCGGCGGCCAGCGTGCCGCGCTGCCCGCGGACGAAGGGGGCCAGCGTCCCGAAGACGGCGCGGATCACCGCGGCTCCCCGGCGTCCGGCAGGGCGAGGAGCGCGCGGGCGGTGAGCTGCCAGAGCTGGACGCTCAGCCTCTCCAGCGCCTGATCGATGCCCGTCAGGCGGTTGGCCTGCATGTGGGAGAGGCTTTCCAGGATGCGCTGCTCGGGCGCGTGCAACTTCCCGTCGGAGGCCAGCCTACGGGCGAGGTCGCCGGCGGCGCGCAGCGCGGGTTCCTGCCGAGCCAGGATCGCGTGCAGGGCGGGGGCGTGCTCGCTGGGCGGTACGTGCGGCGATGGATGCGCAGGGGCCAGGAGGCCGCACAGGTCACCGCGCAGCCGGCGGAACCGCCGGTGCACGGCATCGGGGACCGCGGCGGCGTGGCGGGCGCCCGCCGGCGGATCGGCTCCCCAGCTCCGGTAGAGGGAGTGCATCGCGAGCGCTCCCACGGTCGTGGCGTCCACCTCGCCGTGGGCGGTCAGATACCGAAGCAGCTCGATCGTCACCTCGCTGTTGGCGTGGAACGCCTCCTCGATCGCGTCGATGGCGTCCGGCCCGCCGTAGCGCTCGATCTCCCGCTCGTACGTCACGAAGGCCAGGTCGGAGGCCCACGCCGCGGTGATCATCCGGCGCGCCCACGCCGCGCACCCGGCCATCACCTCCATCGGGTCGGCGCCGGGGGCCGCGTGGAAGCGCAGCCTCAGGTGCGGCAGCGGATCGGCGTACCGGATGTAGAACCAGCGATCGATCAGCCGTTCGGCGGCGAGCGTGGCGGCCAGCTGCCGTACAGGACCGGTCAGGACGTCGTTCTGTTGCGTCACCGCGGTGTACAGCTTCAGGTACGACCAGTCCTCGCCGGGGTGCCGGCGTCGTTGGGCCGCGCGCCTGGCGGGCCGGCGGTCGTCCTGGACGTTCGCGGCGGCCGGGGACAGGACGGGCACGACCAGCTCCGACTGATAGCGGCGGCCCCGCGCGTCCTGCAGCCACAGGTCCGAGAAGTCCGGCAGCATCTCCTGCAGCGACAGCGCGTCGGGCTGTCCTGGCCTGCCGGTCGCTCGCAATCTGCGCCGCAGCTCGTCCACGCAGAGCGGGTGTTCGAGGTCGAGCAGCAACCTGTTGTCGTACTCGGCGAGATAGACGTGACGCGGCGCCTTCCAGTCTCGCCGCCAGCTCTGGACGGCGCCGAAGAAGGCGTCCGCGTCGTCCCCGGCGGCGGCGAACGTCTCCCGCCGGACCGTCCACTGCGCCGGGCTCACCACGATCCGTCCCCTGACCAGCCGCGGGCGGAACGGCGACGCCGCGAACGGACCCCAGTCGAACCCTGCGGGCAGGGTGAGCCGGTCAGTGGACAGCTCCACCAGTGCCCGGCAGACATTGGGCACCTGGTGCAGCGACAGCGCGTGGGACCGGGTGACCAGCAGCCGCTTGCCCAGCGTCGCGGAGCGCAGGTAGAACCCGTGCCCGTCCGCGCCGAGCAGGACGTCCTCCAGGGGGATCCGCCGGCCCGACGGCAGCGACGGGGTGGTGTTGACGCAGATCTCGAGCCCGCGCAGCGGGGCGTGAGTGGCCACGTTCAGCGCCCGCGCATGGCCCGCGACGTTGCGCAACTCGACGAACACGACGTCGGGCACCCGCTTCTCCTCGGCCCTGGCGAAGTCGCACATGGCCTGCACGTCCGCCTCCTCGAAGAGATGGGAGAACCGACCGAAACTCTGCAGGCCCTGGAACGCGGTCGGCGACAGGACCAGCCGCCACCGTCCTTCGTCGATGGCCTGGCGGGACGGCGCGGCGATGCTGAAGTACACATCGACGGACGGCGCCGGTCGGGAACGCGCGGCGTCATGGGGCCCGGCGGTCAAGGCGTCCAGCAGTCCGTCGGTCAGCTCGACGTCGAGACGGTCATGGCGCAGCGCGCCGGAGATCAGGTCGGCCAGCGTCCGATCCCGCGCCGGGTCGCCCTCCTCGGCGGGCGAGGGCAGCGGCACCATCCGCGCCGGCGCGCCGTAGCCGTTCGGGGCGTCGAGCCCCAGCTCCGGGCTGAGCACCTCGACCAGGGGGATCTCGGCGTCGGCCCCGTAGCGCTCCAGAAAGGCGCGGTGGTAGGCGGCGATGTGCGCGGGCCGCCGGCGCGCGCCGCCCAGCCGCATGAGCAGCTCGCCTGCTTCGGCCACCGCGTCGGCGACCTGGGCGGGCAGTCCACGGTCCGTCGTCGCCAGCGCGGTGTCCACCTGGTACGTCGTGCCGTCGAAGCCGGGTGTCATGGCCCGCTGGCAGGCGGTGAGCCGTTCGACCTCCGCCACGTCCGCCAGGCCGCGGGCCTCGTCGACGGCGTCGGCGAGTGCTCGGACCCGGCGCAGCCCGTCGGCCACCGGAGCGAAGGCGGCCGGCCCGGTCAGCCGTTTCACCAGGTGCAGCTCAGGCAGCGGCTCGGTCAGCGGCGGGGTGAGGGCGCTGGTGAGCACGCCCAGCTCCCACAGCTGGCCGACCAGGCGGCGGATGCGCGTCTCACCTGCGCCGGGGAACCGCTGGAGCAGCTCGGCCACGAGGTCGCCGTAGCGCATCTCGTCGCCGGCCAGCCGCAGTGCCGCCTCGGCGGGTGGGGTGATGCGCAGGTTGGTCTGCTTGCCGCGGGTGGTCGTGCCTGTCCACTCGGTGAGTACGGCCCGGTCGGCCAGCCGGGAGAGCAGTGCGTTGGTCCTGACCGGTAGGTCGTCGCGTACCGTGTCGTCCTTGTCCAGTTGCTCGATGACCGCCGCCAGCCAGCCGGCGTCCGCGCGGGTGCGCGTCAGGCGTACCGGGTCGGCGGCGAGTGCCGCGGTCGCGGCCGGTCCGAACCTGCCCATGCTCACCGCGGAGAACAGGCCGTACGGGGTGGGGCGGGTGGACATCCTGGTCAGGTAACGCAGCAGAGCGGCGAAGGCCCGGTCGGCCTTCTTCTTCGCCGGCCCGGTCGCCCGTCCGGGTCCGCCCGCCTCCTCGACCCTGGTCAGCTCGTCGAGCAGGCTACGGCTGGCGGCGTGCAGGGCCTGCCGGACGCGGGGCCGGCGCGCGAGCTCCCAGAGCCGCCGGTGCGTGGCGTCCCGCCGGTCGTCCGCGCCGTCCTGGCCGCCGGTGAGGCCGAGAAAGGTCTGCGCGGGCAGGACGGGCGCGCGCAGCATGAAGAAGCACGCAGGGGAGAACTCCGTGGCGGGATTGCGTTCGTGATCCTTCCGCGCTGGCATGCGTGGCCTCTCTGCTCTGGGTCAACGGATGAGGAGCGATCGTTGCCACTCGTCGTCGATCGAGCCGGACACCGTCCACAAAGCGAGGGGTACGCCGGCCGCGCCGTCGAGGAGATCGGGGTTGTCGGTGTAGACGTCAGGAGCCTGGAACTCCTTGACGAGGAGGGGGTTGGCCGCGTCGCAGGCGTCCAGGACGCGTTCGACGAGGGACGGCAGAGCGGATCGGGCGGCCACCGAGCCCGCCCGCGCGAACTTCCCGCAGACGATCAGAAGCCCGGACCAGCCATGACACAGGGACGCGCTGACGAGGTGGCCGTGACCGGCGAACACCCGCCGCAGCGCCGCCTCGAAGGCGTCCACCGCCACCGCGCGCAGCGCCCTGTCCCCGAGCGCCTCGGCGGCGTCGAGCAGCGCCGAGGTGATGCCGGGCGTCCCGTAACACCAGGACTCGTGCCCCGCCTGCGGCGGCCGTTCCTGGATCGCGCCCGATGGGGTCAGCGCCAGCCACCGTGGCCAGCGCCGGCCGTACGCGTCGTGATCCGACGTCTCCAGCAGGAACGCCGCCACGTGCTCCACCGCGGGCCGCAGCCCGGGACGGCGGTGACCGCGCGCCCAGGCCAGGCTCAGCGCGGCCAGCGGACCGGCGAGACCGTGCGCCAGGCCGAGGTCGACATAGCCGTGCGGGAACTCCTCAGCCCGGTCCCTGCCGGGCATGAGCCGGGGCGGGACCTGCCACCGTGCCCTTCCTTCGCGGGGATCGCACATCCACACGAGGTCGTCGAGGAGCCTCGCGGCGGCCTCGCGTTCCCTGGAGCTCGGCTCCGTCAGGGACGTGAGGTAGCCCAGGACGCCCGCGGCGCCGGAGACGACGTCGTAGGTGCCGGGACTCACCCCGTCCCCGGCCCGCCGGCTCGGTGCCTGGAGAACCTGCTCCGACAGCGTCTCCCGGAGCCGGCGCAGCACCGGCAGGAGCCTGGGCTCGTCCGCGGCCAGCCGCTCGACGGCCAGAGTCATGCCGGTGGTCCCGGAACCCAGGCCGGGCAGGATCAGGGGAGCCTTCCTGGTGTGGCGTGCCGCCTCCTGGATGAGGCGCAGGGCCGGCGCGCGCCTGGCGCCGGCCTCGCCGGTCAGTGCCGCCGCGGCGTAGCAGAGCACGAGCGCCATGCCGGCGTGACCTCCGTACAGGCCGGGGCCACCCCACTCGAACGGATACTTCGAGACCGCCTTGGTCCGGCGCACCGCTTCGGCCACCACCCGTTCGTCGGCCAGGCGCTCGACCATCACCTGCGTGGTCCGCCGGGCGCGCTCGGCGAGAGCCGGGGAAAGCCCCTCCTCGCCGTGGACGGCCGCATGTTCCGAGAAGAGGTCCGAAGCGGGCATTCATCGACTCCTCATGAACGAGTGCCTGGCGCCGGCCGCTGAGCACGCGTGGCCGTGGAGGCCACTAGCAGCCCTCGGTCTGCGTGGGGAACGGGCTGCACCCGTCGATGCTGCACAGGCCGCACGCGCTGGCGTTGCAGGTGTACCAGGAGCAGCTGAAGCCGGCCTCGGGCAGCGCGACGTCGGCGCCCACGGCGACGCGGATGTCGAGGTCGAACTCGTCGTCCTGGTCGGTCGTCCCGGTGACGAGGTCGAGTGTCGGTGCGGTCATGATCCACCTCACTGGCGTTGGAACAGAACACGGCGCAGCCTGTCAACGCCCGGCTTCACTTCGTCTTCACCGTCGCCTCGCGGGCGGAAAGGAATGTCCGCCGCCGGGTGCCCGGTGAATGACCTTCCGCTGTCCTGGTCCGGGCAGCCGGCGGACACCAGAATCGTGGCCAGGGGAAATCACCACACAAGGGGGCACGGTGCAGCGGCTGACGGTCAAGGTGCTCGGTCCGCTGGAGGTGACGGTCGGAGGACGTCCTGTCCGGCTGACGAGAAGCCGGCTGCGGACGTTGCTGGTGGCCCTGGCGCTGTCGGCGGGCAAGACGGTGTCCATGGACCGGCTGGCCGAGATGGTCTGGTCGGACGAGTTCCCGGCCAACAGCCGCAGGACCCTGCAGAACTACGCCGGGGGACTGCGCGGCGCCCTCGGGGGCCGCTGGATCGAGACGCGCCCCAACGGGCTCCTCCTGCGCGCTGCCGCCGACGACGTCGACGCGCTGCGCTTCGTACGGCTCGCGGAGCAGGCCGCGCACGCCCGCGACACCGAGACGGAACGCGGCCTGCTCGACGAAGCGATGGCGTTGTCCCGGGGCGAGCCGTTCGAGGACGTGCCGTCCCGGTGGCTGCACGAGACCGAGGCGCCGCACCTGGCGGAGCGATGGCTGGCGGCGCTGGAACGGCGCGCCGACCTGGACGTCGCCGGCGGGCCCGCCGGCGACGTGCTCGCCGAGCTGAGCAAATGGGCCCCGCGCTACCCACTGCGCGAATCCCTGTGGCTGCGCCTGCTGAAGGCGCTGGACCGGCACGGACGACGGGCCGAGGCCCTCCAGCGGTACGAGGAGCTACGATCGCGCCTCGCGCACGAGCTAGGCATAGACCCGGGCCCCGAGCTGCGCCATCTGCACGCGAGCCTGCTCGCCGACCACCCCGCACCGCCGCCACCTCGACGCCCGCCCGCGCAGCACCGGTCGCTCACCGGGTCGATCGGGCGGTCCTTCGAGGCGGTGCCGCCGCGCGACCGCCTGGCCGACACCTCGGCCAGGCCGCCGGCCGGAGGCACCGCGGCGCCGCCCATGAACCGGCCTCACCTGCGGCTCCGCGACCTCCCGGCCGGGCCCAGGACGGACGCGATCGAGCCGGGGGCCCTGCTGCGATCCTGGCGCGAGCGGGCGTCACTCACCCAGGAGATGCTGGCAGAGTCCACGGGACTGAGCGTGCGGACGATCAGCCGCCTGGAGACCGGGCCCGCCGCGAAACCCAGCCTCACGACACTGCGGATGCTGGCCGAGGCGCTGGCCCTGAGCGACGACGAGCAGGCCGTGCTCTCCGCGGCACTGTGCGGCGGGCCCGTCCGTACGCCGGGCGCCCGCCCGCCCGACCGCGCGCGCGACCGCGTCACCGTGCCCCGGCAGTTGCCCAGGAACGTCGCGGACTTCACCGGCAGGGACCGCGAGGTCGCCACCATGGTGCGGCTCGGCGAGGCGGGCAACGCGACCATCACCACCGTTGAAGGCATGCCAGGGATCGGCAAGACGGCGCTCGCCATCCGCGCCGCCCACCGGCTGGCCGACCGGTTTCCCGACGGCCAGCTGTTCGTGCAACTGCACGGTCACACACCTGACCGGGCACCCGTCCAGCCGCACGACGCCCTGCACCGCGTGCTGCGCGCACTGGGACTGCCGGAAAATCGCGTCCCACCCCATATGGACGACCAGGTCGGTCTCTATCGCAGCCTGCTGGCCGACCGCAAGGTCCTGATCGTCCTCGACGACGCCCTCAGCGAGACGCAGGTCTCACCCCTGCTCCCCGGCAGCCCTCGCTGCCACGTCATCGTCACCGGCCGCCGCCGTCTCAGCGGGCTCGACGGGACACACGCCCTGTCCCTGGACGTCCTGCCGCTGACGGACGGGGTCACCATCTTCTCCCTGGTCGCCGGACGGGACCGCGTCGCCGGCACGCCGCCGCAGGTCCTGGCGAACATGGTGCGACGGTGTGGACTGCTCCCGCTGGCCCTTCGCCTCACAGCCGCCCGGCTGCGCTCCCACCCCAGGTGGACCGTCGGCCGCCTGCTCACCCGGCTGACCGCACCGCGGCAGCGGCTGTCCGAGCTGGCGGCAGGGGAGCGCAGCGTCGCCACCGCTTTCGAGATGTCCTATCGCCGGCTCACGGACGAGCACAGGCGCGCCTACCGCTTGCTCGGCACCCGCGCGCCGGTCGACTTCGGCGTCGAAGTGGCCGCCGCCCTCCTGGACACGAGCACGCCGGCCGCCGAGCACGCGCTGGAAGGGCTGCTGGACGGCCACCTGCTGTCGGAGCCCGTCCCTGGCCGGTACCGGTTCCACGACCTGGTCCGCGACCACGCCGCGTGCGTGATGGCGAGGGACGACCGCCCCGAGAGCGACACGGCCAAGAATGCCTCAGCATATGGTGTTGCGAGCTATCTGCCGGCATAGGTCCTGCCCCGAAGCGGTATGACTCCCCTTCGACAGCGGCAGCGGGGGCAGGGGCATGGGGGTAAGGACCTTTCTGGTCGTGGCGGCGATGTTCGGGGTGGTCGCCGGGCTGACGGCAGGCTGCGGTTCGGGCGGATCCGAAACGGGGGAGACAGGGGCCGGTGCTCCGGGTCAGGCGGGGCCGGGCGCGCGGCCGGTCATCACGCCCCCGGAAGAGCTCGTCTCCGAAGAGAACAGCGGGGATCTTCCTGAGGCCACGGCCCGGGTCGGCTTGGACTGCCAGCGAGAAGTGGGCAAGCGCGGCTCCGGTCTGGCGGCGAGGATGGATCAGGTGGCCAACTCCAGCAGCAGCACGAACAGCCAGAAGGCGGTGGCGCTCGTCTGCGGGGCGGCGGTGGCCGCTAACGAGGGCAGGGACAAGGAAGCCCTCGCGAGAATCGACAAGGCTAAGACGTACTTGTCCGACGCTCCCTCATCCATACAGCGCCCATTGATGGCGTTCAGCGCCAGCGTGGAGGTGAAAAGCGCTGCCGCCGAGGGCCAGAATGAGCGGGCCGAAGCCGCTCTGCAGGATCTCGCCGAGCTTGGATACGAGCGGAACGACTTTCTGAAGATCGCCTGCTCGGTGGCCGCCGACCCCGCCGGCCTTCCCGAGTGCGCGACCGTGGCTCCCTCAGGTGGGGAGACCGAGACACCGCCCGATGAGCCGGAGACGCCGGAGACCACCGCACCTGAGACTCCCACCGGGGAAGTCAGCGAGACCGACGACGGCGCCACGCAGTCGCCGGACGAGGGCACGACCGAGGAGCCCGAGACAGAGGCCCCCGTGTCGCCGGACGGCAACGGTGACGACGGTCCGGCACCGGCCGAGTCGTAGACCTCTCCGTCCATGAGCACTTCTGCGGGCGACGGCGGGGAAGTCGCGCGGCTCTGGGGGATTGTGACGCACATCGTGACGCCGACCACGCTCGTGGCGGCGATCATGATGTACTTCGGGGCGGTACGCGCCAACACCATGTACGCGCAGTTCGGCGTGGACCAGAGCATGCTGGGCCTGTCGTTCCAGGACTACGTGCTGCGCAGCGTCACGCTGGCCGTCGAACCCCTGGTGCTGGTCCTGGTGGTCGTCCTGATCGCGCCACCGGTGCACGCCTGGCTGACGCGGGCCGCCGGGCGGCATCGCACCGCCGCGATGTGGGGCCTCGCGGTGGCGGCCGCGGTCGGAGCGGCGGGCACCGTGACGGGACTGCTCGGCCTGGCCGGATGGGCGGTGCTCCCGCGCTACTTCCTGCCGCTCTGCCTGGGCGCCGGCATCATCATCCTGGTCTACGCCGAGAGCCTGTACGGCCGGCTGAACGGGCACACGACCCCCGCCACCCGAGGGGTCGTGCGCCGTGCGGCCTGCGGGGCGTTGCTGCTGCTCCTGCTGTTGTGGTCGGTCACCGAGTACGCGCAGCGGAAAGGGTGGGAGGCCGCCGTCGCGTATCGGGCCGACACGGGGATGTTGCCGAGCACGGTCGTCTACGCGGCGCGGCGGCTCTTCCTGGAAGGTCCCGGGATCACCGAGACCACGCTGCCCGACCAGAACGCGATGTTCCGCTACCGCTACACCGGTCTGCGCCTGCTCATCCACTCCAACCAGCGCTACTTCCTGCTGCCCGCCTGCTGGGCGACGAGCCCGTGGGCGCGGGCGATCGCGCTGCCCGCGGACGGGTCGCTGCGGCTGGAGTTCCACGTGCTCAAGATGGCGCCGCCGGAGTGCCCGCCCGGGCAGTGAGCGCGGGCGGGCACTCCGCCCGGGCAGTGAGCGCGGGCGGTCAGCGCCCAGCGGTGGTCAGCCACGGGACACTACCTTCGGTGGTGAGGACGCCCAGCGGTGCTCAGTCATCGGAGACGACCTCGATCTCGTACACGCGGGCCACGTCCAGCGGGTTTCCTGACGGGTCGGAGATCGCGAGGCGCACCTGGCCGGCCGTCACCGAGGCGGGGACGCGGACGGTGTTCGCGGTGTTCCCGGTGATCGTGGCGACACGCTGCCAGCCGGACGTGGTGTGCGCCTCGACGGCCAAGGAGCGCACGACGCCCGTGCCGGGGCCGGGGGCCTTGCCGTAGCCGGAGCGCACGCGGATCTCGCTGATCGGGTACGAGCGGCCGAGCCCCACCGTGATCACCGGCGTGGTGTCGTCCTCGGCGGAGACCCACGGGCTGTCGTCGGAGCAGCGGCCGCCCACGGCTTTGCCGCCCTCGGCCCCGGCGCGCAGCACGGACGACACGGTCACGGAGGCGTACGGTGCGACGTTCCGGCCGCCGGCGCCGGTCGCGAGCAGCCGGTCGGCGATCTCCGAGAACGGCCCGTCGCGCCCGAGGTGCCCGCCGCGATCGCCGAGAAGCTGCTCACCCCCGTGCTCATCGGCGAGGGACCCCACCCGGATCCGCCCGCTCCGGGACCGACCGGTTCCAGGCGTTCGCCGCGATCCCCACCCAAAAGCCCGCCGCCGCGGCGGCCGAGCTGGAGCGGGCGGTGCGCGAGCTGGGCTTCCCCGGCGCCATGCTGTACGGCCGCACCGCGGACAAACTGGCCGACCACCCCGATAACGACGAGCTATACGCCACCGCCGAGCGCCTCGGCGTGCCGCTGCACTTCCACCCGCAGACCCCGGTCAAGCCCGTGATCGACGCCTACTACTCCGATCTCGGCCCCATCGGCCCCGCACTGGCCGGAGCGGCGATCGGCTGGTACTACGACCTGGGCGTCCAGTACCTGCGGATGATCTTCTCGGGCGTCTTCGACCGGTTCCCCGGCCTGCAGGTGATCGCCGGGCACTGGGGCGAGGTCGTCCTGTTCTACCTCGACCACATCGGCTTCTTCGCCCAGGCAGGGGGCCTGCCGAGGCCGCTCGCCGACTACTTCGAGCGGAACTTCTGGGTCGCCGGCAGCGGCACCGTCAGCAGCCGCTACCTGCGCTGGACCGCCGAGGTCGTCGGTACCGACCGCATGCTGTACTCCACCGACTACCCCTACACCTACGGCGCACGTCCCGGCGGCTTCCCCTATGTCGACACCAGTAACGGCGCCGCCCGCGCCTTCCTGGAGGACGCTCCCTTCACCGGCGAGCAGAAGGCCGACATCGCCCACCGCAACTGGGAACGCCTCACGGCCTGATTTGGGGACCAAAGGCCCATCTACCTGGGACGTCCTCCCGCTGCGGCTTCCCCGGGTCGAGACCGATACTGGAAGTAAGGGACGGAACGGCCCGAGGAGATGCGATGACCAGGCAGATCGTGGTCGGCGTCGACGGATCCGCGGCGGCTCGCGCGGCGGTGGACTGGGCGGCGCTCGACGCCGGGCGGCGGGGGCTGAACCTGCGGCTGGTGCACGTGTGCGAGCAGTGGTCGCACAGCGAGGGTGTCGGGTCCTGCTCCGGGGCGCTGGAGGCCGCCGCCGATCGGGCGCGTGGCCTGGCCGGCGGCGTCAAGGTGACGGCGGACCTGCGGCCGGGCAACGTCGTCGAGGAGCTGATAGGCGAGTCCGCGACGGCCGACAGTCTCGTGCTGGGCAGCCGCGGCCTCGGCGGCTTCAAGGGCATGCTGCTCGGCTCGGTGAGCAACGCGGTCGCCGGGCACGCGACGGGCCCGGTCGTGGTGATCCGCGGCCCGCACCCGGTGGAGCACCGGCGGATCGTGGTCGGCTACGACGGCTCCGAGC
Organism: Nonomuraea salmonea; assembly: GCF_042428605.1. NCBI lineage: Bacteria > Bacillati > Actinomycetota > Actinomycetes > Streptosporangiales > Streptosporangiaceae > Nonomuraea > Nonomuraea salmonea. Next base: position 22,202 of record NZ_JBHMCF010000037.1, on the reverse strand, counting down.
ATGCGCGGGCGGCCATGGAGTACGCCATCGAGCAGGCCAGGGTCCGCTGGTCCGAGCTGCACGTGGTGACGGCCTGGCAGATACCGGCCTTCTCCCCGTACGCCGTCGGCTACAGCATCCTGATCGAGGAGATCGTGCAGGCGGAGCCGCGCAGAGCACGCGAGCTGGTCGAGCCGTGGCGCGACGCCAACCCCGACCTGGTGGTGTCCGACGAGCAGCCGTGCGACCATCCCGTCACCGCCCTGGCCAGGGCGGCCAAGGCGGCCGATCTCGTGGTGGTGGGCTCGCGGGGGCTCGGCGGGTTCGCCTCGGCGCTGCTCGGCTCGGTCAGTCACGCCGTGCTGCACCACGCGACCTGCCCGGTCGCCGTGGTCCGCCCGGTCAAGGAGTGACCGTCACCCGGCCGGGCGGAGGCATACGCAGCAGTGCTCCTGGCTCGGCTCCAGCCGGGCCGCGAAGCCGGGCTCGGGGAGACCTTCGAGCAGACCCGCGACCAGGCTGAGGTTCATGCCGCAGACCAGAGCGGTGTGCCGCTCGGCAAGGCTGCGGAACGGGCAGTTGGCCAGGGCGATCGCGCCGTCGCAGGCGCGCGGCTCGAAGCCCAGAGCCTCCAGGGTAGGCATGACGCCGGCGGTGGCGTCGCGGCCGAGGGCCCGGCCCAGGTCTCGGGCGCGGCGGTCGAGCACGGTACGAGGCGCCTCTCCCGTGGCCTCCGACTCCTGGAGGGCGTCGGCGAGCAGGTGGGCGGCGGTCTCGTAGCGGCGGTCGGGCAGGGAGACGGCGATCTGCCCGGGAGCGCGGCGGTAGAGCTTGGCGGGACGGCCGGCGCCGGGCCCCGACCGGCCGGTGCGGCGCTGGTAGACGGCTTCGAGCAGCCCTCCCTCGACCAGCTTCTCCAGATGGAAGGAGACGGTGTTGCGCGGCGCCTGTACGGCGTCGGCCGCCTCGTCGCGGCTCACCGGCTCCGGCTGGCGCACCACGTATTCATAGAGGCGGCGCCGTGTCGGCTCGTCCAGCGCCGCGATGGCGGAGATGCCGTCGGCTTCGCCCATTCTAAAACCCACTCCTGTTGACGAAATTATCGTGCCCCTTCTAATGTTAACGAAACTTGTTGATAGAAGAGGGGGCGGCATGAGCGAGTCCGTGGTGGAGGAGGCCGGCGACGCCGAGCGCCGGTCGCGGCGCCTCCGGGTGGTCAGGGGCGGGGGAGTGGACCTGGAGGCCGCCCAGCGAGCGGTGACCGACCTGCTGACCGCGCTGGGCCGCGACGTCGAGTCCGAGCACCTGGCAGACACGCCGAAGCGGGTCGCGCGCGCCTACGCCGAAATGCTGGAGCCGCGCGAGTTCGACCTGACGACCTTCCCCAACGAGGAGGGCTACGACGAGCTCGTGCTGGTCCGCGACATCCCCGTGCAGTCGTTGTGCGAGCACCATCTGCTGCCCTTCCAGGGCGTGGCGCACGTGGGTTACCTGCCGGGCGACCGTATCTTGGGGCTGTCGAAGCTCGCGCGGGTGGTCGAGCTGTTCGCCCGCGACCTGCAGGTGCAGGAGCGGCTGACCAAGCAGGTCGCCGACTGGCTCCAGCAGCACCTGTCGCCGAAGGGGGTCGGCGTGGTGATCGAGGCCGAGCACCTGTGCATGTCGATGCGCGGCGTACGCGTGCCGGGGTCCCGCACGGTCACCTCGGCCCTGAAGGGGACGCTGCGCGAGGACGCGAGGTCCCGGCAGGAGTTCTTCGCGCTGACCGGTCAGTCCCATACCTGACGAGCAGACAGGAGATCGACGATGGCGGCATTCGTGATCGTGGGCGGCGGCCTGGCCGCGGCCAAGGCGGCCGAGGCGCTGCGCGAGGAGGGGTTCGACGGCGAGATCGTGCTCGTGGGACGGGAACCGCACCTGCCCTACGAACGCCCGCCGCTGTCGAAGGGCTACCTCCAGGGCAGCGACGAACGGGACAAGATCTTCGTCCACGACGCTGACTGGTACCGCGAGCACGACGTGGACGTCCGTACCGGCGTCTCCGTCACCGCAGTCGACCCGGCCGCGCACGAGGTGACGCTGTCCGGCGGCGAACGGCTCCGCTACGACAAGCTCCTGCTCGCCACCGGCGCCCAGCCGCGCCGCCTGACCGTGCCGGGCCACGAGCGCGTGCTGTACCTGCGTACCGTGGACGACTCCGACCGGCTGCGCGGCACCTTCTCCACCGCGCGCAAGGTCGCGATCATCGGCGCCGGCTGGATCGGCCTGGAGACCGCCGCCGCGGCCCGCGCGGCCGGCGCCGAGGTCACCGTGATCGAGCAGGGGCAGCAGCCGCTGCTGTCCGCCCTCGGCCCCGAGATCGGCGCCGTCTTCGCCGACCTGCACCGCGAGCACGGCGTGGACCTGCGGCTTGGCGCCCGCCTCGCCGAGATCACCGAGACCGGCGTACGCCTGGCCGACGGCACCGCCATCGACGCGGACGCCGTGCTGGCCGGCATCGGCGCCGTCCCCGACACCGAGCTGGCCGCCGCCGCGGGCCTCACCATCGACAACGGGGTCAAGGTGGGGGCGGACCTGCGGACCAGCGATCCCGACATCTACGCCGCCGGCGACGTCGCCAACGCGCACCACCCCCGCCTGGGCCACCACGTGCGGGTCGAACACTGGGCCAACGCCCTCAACCAGCCCCCCGTCGCCGCCCGCGCCATGCTCGGCCGTCCGGCCGCCTACGACGAACCGCCCTACTTCTACACCGACCAGTACGACCTGGGCATGGAGTACCTCGGCCATGTCCCGCCCGGCACTCCCCACGACGTCGTCATCCGCGGTGATCTCAGCGGGCGGGAGTTCCTCGCGTTCTGGCTGCGGGACGACCGGGTGATCGCGGCGATGAACGTCAACATCTGGGACCAGGGCGACCACCTCAAAGCCCTCGTCCTCGCACAAACCCCCGTGGACCGCGCAGCCCTCGCCGACCCCAAGGTCCCGCTGGAAAAGCTGGTGCGCTCGTGACGCCGTTCACGGCCGGTGCGGGTGGCGCCACCGCTCGTCGGCCCGCTCCCAGGCCGGCTCCCACTCGGCGTACCGGGTAGGGGCCGTACACCGCCGCCAGATCCCGATCGCGGCCAGCGCCACGCCGGCGGTGGCCGCCACGATCAGCCGACCCGTGATGACACCTCGCAGCAGCAGGATCGCGCCATCACCACCGGCCGCTCCGAGGGAATCTCGGTGAACGAGACGCGAGCCGGAGGAGCGTCCTGAAGCATCGTGGCCGCCGCAACCCCGACATCAACGCATCCATCGGCACCTCCCCGCCGTTCATCGTGCGGGTCATCGGCACGGCAGGGCAGAGCCTTACGGCTCCCTGAGACGGGACCTTCGCCATCCCGGCTGGTACAGAACCACCGGGATCATCCGGAGGGGGGCAGGATCTCGTCGTCCGCGTGCGTGCCGAACTCGGCGACGCGCACTTCCGCGATGTGCTCGTACCGGGTGATCCGGTCGGTCCACTCCGTGTCGACGCCGAACGCGACCTGCGCGAAGCCCACCCGGCTGACGGCCTCGGCCAGGCCGGGATCGCCGGGGGCCAGCAACCGTACCGGAGCGTCGAGCGCGATGGTGTGCGGCGGCACGAAGTACTCGTCCGGGACGACGGTGCGCGCGTGGACGAGCGCGCCGACGGCCACGACCGCGCCGGCCCCCAGCCGCGCGGACTGCAGGACCGTCGCCGAGGTCGCCACGTAGACGCACCTGCCGACCTCGCAGCCCAGCAGCGTGGCCTGCGGGCCCACGAAGACGTGGTCGCCGACGAGCACCGGCTGGTCGCCGGCGACCGCGGACCCGCGCAGGACCGCGTTCTCGCAGATCACCGCCGCCTCCCCGACCTCGATCCGCGACCCCTCCGCATCGAGCACCGCGCCGTACATCACCCGCGCCCTGGGCCCCACCCGGACGTCACCGACGAGCGTGGCCGTCGGGGCGACGTAGGCGGTGGGATGGACCTGCGGTTGACGCCCGCGGTGCCGGATGCGGATTCCCTGCGGTTCAGCGATCACCAGCGGATTCTCCTCTGCCGGGCCGGGACCATGCTGGCGGCTTTCGGACGTCTCGTTCGCTCGGCGAGTCACGCATGATCAAGGGAGCGACCGGTCGGCTGACCCTGGTGGCGGATGCCCGAGGACGGGCGCAGGAGCTCATTTACGGCGCCGACGGCAAGCTGAGCAAGGTGCCCGGGGGTAGACGGCCGGTCGCTGACGTTCACCCGGAGCGACGCCGGGTGACGGCGTACACCGTAAGCAAGATCACAAAACTGATCCCAGGCGATCCGGACCAGCTATTCGGCGCCCCTGAGCCCTTCCGCTCGCTCGCCGGACGAAGGGCTCTGTGCTGGAGGTGATTCGAGTTCTTGAACCCCTACAGGGCCGAATGGCGTGAGCCTGAGGGCCGGTTCAAGGGCGCCACCGGCAGTCGGGGATGGTTCGGGTTCGTCGAGGACGTCCGCTTCTCGCACGGGGGCATGAAGGTCACCATCAAACCTCCACCGCCGTCTCAGGCGACCGCCTTCAGATCGAGAGGGTAACGCTGCTCGATCCACAACGAGGCCGCCTCACGATACGGCCGAACCGCGTCCGCCGCGTCCGCCGCGTCCCCGGGTACCCGCCGTCTGGCCTCGTCCTTGGACAGATCAACTAGACCACGTCGAACCCTGAAGAGCGACGATGCTCGGCCCAGCCGTCAATGACGTGGTTGATCCGGGTCGTCATCCACGTGGCTGTGGCACCGGGATCAGTGAAGGGCGCCTCGCGTCGGTCGTCGGTCACCGAGGTGGTCAGCGGCAGGTAGACGGCTGTCGACGGCACTGTGGGCGGCAGCGAGTCGGTGTCGTGCAGGATGAGCATGTCCGCCACGAACGCGGTGACTTCCCCGTCGGCATCCCGGCCTATCCACACCGGGTAGCTACCGTCGCCCAACCCGCTCTGATAGGCGATCAGATTGGTGCCGGTCTCCGGGGCGCGGAGCTCGGAGTCCAAGAGGTCCATCTCGTTGTACTCGTCCTCCAGCTCCTCGACGAGCCTTCCGAGCTCCTCGCGGCCCGAGGCGTCGAGGAAGCAGCCCATACCCGCATCCACGCCGAACCCGAAGAACTCACCGGCGCCGAGCAGCCGGGCGTCCTGCCCCGGCAGTAGCGCAGGCTCCCAGCCGGCGGTCGGCTTGTCGAGGATCCGCACCATCACGGCCGGGGTCTCGCCCTCGCCGTCCGTCCCCTCCCACCGCATCGAGGCGATCAGAACGGCGTAGTCGCCAGGCGCCACGGTGATGGTGAAGGGAACGGCATCATCCAGAAGGAAGGGGTCGGTGGCGATCACCGAGCCGGTGGGCAGGTGAAGCCACCCCGCATGCGACGGCTCGGTGATCAGTGCGACGCGTCCCTCGCCAGAGGCCAGGCGGCTTCCGGGAACGAAGAGCGCTTCGAGATGCCGGGGACGCAGCGGCAGCGGGGCCGACCAGGGGGACATCATGCCCGAAGCCGGTCCCTTCACAGGTTCTTCGGCCGGCGCCAGGGTGATAGGCCCGCTCAGCCCGAGCATCTGCGCATCGACGTAGGCCGTCCACGCGCCGAACTCCGCCTTGGCCACTGTACGGTGCTCAACCGGGACGCTCTCCCAGGTATGGCTGGAGCCGTTGACGTCGCTCAGGACCTGCCTGGCGCGTCCGTCCGGGGCGATCGTCATCGTGAAGCGCAGGCCACGCTCAGGAAACTCCTTGTCGGCATCTGAGGCGTAGCGCCACTCCTGGTAGCGCATCAGGTGTAGCCGTCCTGGCTCCAGTTGCCGGTATTCCAGCTCCTTGTTGCGCCGTTCGTACTCGTCGAACAGGAACAACCCGAGATGACCGTGGCCCCAGTCGACCTGGAACAGGGCCCTCGGCCTCCCCTGCGCAGCCAGCAGGACGGCGTATTGCTCAGCTGATGCGTCCCTGTCACGGGCCTGTGCTTCCGAGATCGGAGCGACGGCGGCACGGGCCTGTGGATCCCACCCCTCACAGTAGGTGATGTCAACCGTGCCCATGTTCTCAGTCGTCATCGCGCGATCTCCTGCCCGCATCAGCATGGTCGGATCTTTGCGGCGTCACGCTAGCAACCGGAACCGACGGCGAACGGCCCGGGCTCAAGCCGCGGGGCACTGATCACCGCAGGTGACATCACAGAACCGACCTGCAGGAAAAGCAGGGCGTCCCGTTATCTGCCAGGGCTCATGATGACATCAGGGTGTTCGCCGTGCTCGGTGTGTGCTCGTACGCCCCGTCACGCGCCCTCGCTTCGATCGCCCAATATGCGGGTATCGAAAACGCGCGCCTGCTCCTCGCGACATCAGGTCACCTCAGCGATAACGTCGCGAAGGTACTGAACGGCGAGTTCTTCGGCGTGATGATGGCGTTGGATCACCGCTCCGGTGTCGTCGAGCCACCGCCGGTAGAGCGCGACATTGGCGAGGAACGCCTGACCGATCTCATGCTGGTCGTAACCGCAGAGAGTTGCCTGAAGGTCGCGTGCCTCCTCCGGCGCGATGGACTCGAGATGACGCACGCCCCGGGGGATGGCACCCACTCGGCGAGCAGCCAGTGGACCCAGCACCGTCTCGCGCAGGTAATTGAGAAAGCCGATGGCCTCGAACAGCTCACCGCGGGCTAGCTTCGTCGCGCCGTAGTGCACCCAGATCCAGAACCGGTCCTCGATCCACTGCAGGTCAAGGGGCTGGCTCACCGGCGGATGCTCCGCGAGTGTCTTGACCAGGTGGCCCTGTCGATCCCACAGGACGACAGGATCGTCGGCACGCTCGGCGAAGTCGGAGGCCCGCACGAACTTGAAATCCACATGCAGCAGGGGCGGTCCGACGAGCGTGATGATCAAACGGGGTTCTCCGACATGCTCTCCGGTGAATCCGGCCACCAGTTCAGTCCATGTATCGATCAGCGCGAGCCGTTCCTTCATGACCGCGTCGAACGCCTCGTCGTCGATGACCACGATCAGATCCACATCGGAGTAAGCGTCGGCATGACCTCCCGCAATCGACCCCGCGATGGCCACACCGGTCACCCGGGCATCATGCCGGATTCGAGGGACCACATCGCTGAGGAATCGGCGGTGCAAGGTGGGGGCGTCCATAGTGTTCCTTCGTGATCGGAGCAAAGTCTTGCAACGTACCACACAGTTGAGTGGAGGGCTCTAGTGGGCGGTCAGTACGACGGCCGGCCGCTGGAGGCGGCGTTCTCAATGCGGTCGCGGCGCGATGAACCGGCCGAGGGCTTCGCTCCGGCTTTACGGCAGGAGCACGGTCCCAGCGCCGGTAATCACGTTGCGGGATCCATGACGGGCCGGGCATGCTGGGTCGATCGAGCGGCGGAGAGCGCTGCCTGGACCAAGGAGGGCTGACGGATGGTCATCACTGCGCTGCGGCATGTCCGCATCAGGCCCACCTCTTTGTTCAGGAGCACACCCGTTGTCTTCCGCGTACGAACCCTCTGATACCTACTCCGACCTCCACTCCCCGCGGTCCGAATTCACCGGTGACGAGTTCCAACCAGATCCGGCGGCGGCCTTCGTCTTCACGTTCCATCCGGTCGACGAGGAGCTGGGCCCAGATCAGCGGTGGTCCACCTGGCTGGAGGTCGAGCGCGGTTCTCGCGGCCCGGAACCCCGCCCCCCGTGGGTTGTGACGGAACAGGCTGCGATCGACACCGAACTCGGCGTCCTCAAAACCGGCAAGGAAGCCGACGTCTTCCTGATCGAACGGGCCGTCGAAGCCATCGGCGACAACCCGGCGAAGTCCTCGCTGCTGGCCGCGAAGCGGTACCGCACCGAGGAACACCGGTCCTTCCACCGCAGCGCGTCGTACGTCGAAGGCCGCCATACCCGCAACAGCCGTGACAGCCGGGCGATGGCGAAGAAGACCTCGCACGGCCGCGGCGTCGCGGCCGGTCAGTGGGCATACGCTGAATGGGACGCCCTCAACCGGTTGTGGAAGGCCGGCGTCCCGGTGCCGTATCCCGTGCAGGTGGACGGCACCGAGCTGCTGATGGAGTTCATCGACGACGGCGAGGGCGGTGCCGCGCCCCGGCTCGCCCAGGTCCGGCCGTCGAAGGAGCTGCTCGGCGGGTACTTCGAGCAGCTCCGCGACGGCATGCGTGAGCTGGCTCGCGCGGGGCTCGCGCACGGCGACCTCTCACCGTACAACGTCCTCGCGCAGGACGAGCGGATCGTGATGATCGACCTGCCCCAGGTCGTCGACATCGTCGGCAATCCGATGGGCATGGACTTCCTGATGCGCGACTGCCACAACATGGCGACCTGGTTCACGAATCGCGGGCTCGAGATCGACGAACAGGAGCTGTTCGCCGACCTGCTCACGATGGTGTTCTGATCGCCATATGCACCACAACACACTCGGACACCGACAGGTCCATCCGGAACCTACAGCGGTGCGGCGAAGTCGGTGACGAGCAGTGGCTGACCGAGACCGTGGGCGAGCGGCTGGTGGCAGCCTTTGAGGTGCCGGTGAACCAGAGGGCGGTTTCGTAGCGGTCGGGGTCGCTCGGCCGGATCAGCCCGGCATCCGACGCTGATGGGATCATGCGGGTGGTCATGATCGCTTTCGAATTCTGATCGTTTCGCGTCGATCTGCGCGCTGTGAGCTCCAGGCCGACCCGACGGCGACGAGCACGACGATGCTGATCAGGGCGAGTGACACCGTCGCGGACTTCCGCCCAGGGAGTTCCATCGCGTTCCGGAAGATCTCGCCGGCACCATGGAAGGCGAAAGCGGTCGCGCCACAGCCGAAGACGAGCCCGGCGACACCGACGACAGCGATGACGGCTTTGCCGACGTCCGCCGGGAGGAATCGCGCGAGGCTGGCGCACAGCAAGCCGACGACAACGACATCGGCAACGGCTGTGATCATTACGGTGGCGCCGAGCACGGCGTTGTCCCCGTAGCGCTCGAATTGGTCCCACGTTCCGCCGGCATCAGGGAGTCCGGCGACGCCGAGCGCCGTCATGACTGCCATCGCCAACGCGAACACCATCGGCGCGGCAACGCCTAGGGGCGACCACTTCTTCGACCAGGTCGGCAGGATCTTGGTGTCGCGCCGCACGTGGACTGTGGTTGCGGGCTGCTCACCTGCAATACCCCCTGCCATGGCCAGAGCTTCGTCCGCCGTCGGCCTGCGGGCCGGGTCCTTGTCCAGTAGCCGGGTGATGAGCTGCGTGAGCGGCCCGGTTCGCCGCGGCGCCGCGGCCTCCTCCAGTAGCACTGCGGCCAACGTCGCTTCCTGGGTATCGCGGCGGAACGGTGAGACGCCCTCGACGGCCTGGTAAAGGGTCACGCCGAGGGAGAACAGATCCCCAGCGGGGAGGCCGTCGGCGCCGCGCAGCCGCTCGGGCGCCGTGTACTCGGCCGAGCCGATGAGCATCCCAGTGGCGGTCAGTGCGGTGTCGGTGGTGTGGACCGCGGTCCCGAAGTCAGTGAGCAGGACCTTCCCGTTCTCGGCGAGCATGACGTTGGCCGGTTTGATGTCGCGGTGCACGACACCTTCCCGGTGTGCTGCGCCGATCGCCCTCAACAGCGCCGCGGCCACTTCGACGGCCCTGCCCATCGGAAGCGGTCCGTGCTTCTGCATGTGCTCGCTCAGCGAGCAGCCATCGACGAGTTCCATGACGATCCAAGGAAGGCCGTCGTCGATGACGACGTCGTGGATCGCGACGATGCCGTCATGCCTGCGTAACCGGGCGGCATTGCGGGCCTCGCGCGTGGCGCGCGCCAGCCGCTCGGCTCGTTCGCTTTCCGGCATCCCTGTCGGCAGCTGCAGTTCCTTGATCGCAACGTCCACGTCGAGGGTCTCGTCGCGGGCCCGCCAGACCCGCCCGAAGCCACCGGACCCCAGTTCGGCGGCAAGCTGGTAGCGCCCGCCGACCACGTCCCCGGCCTGCTTCGAAGTCATGCCCCGTCTCCTGCCATCGTGCTTGGCACAAACAGTTGATCAGGGTACAGCCGCCGTCATCGGGTGCAGACGTGTCGGGCGCGCACACACCGGCACGCGCCGCGCAATGTCGGCGGGTCACTCGCCCAAGCTCGACCAGAGAAAGACTTCGGTGCCCCGCTGCCCACCCCCGGCTGGTGGTGCGGGCCCCACAGGCCGCGGCGGATGGCTTCGCCGCGCCACCATCGAGCTCCCCGGGAGCGGTGACGGCCCCGTTCGGCCGGTGCCGAGCAGGCCGGCGCCGACCTGCGCCGGGCCATGGAGGCCGCCGACCTCATCGTCGTGCTCGACCGGGGCGGCGTCGTCGAGGTCGGCACCCACAATGAGCCGCGCCGACGGCCTGTACGCCGAGCTGTTCCGCCTGCGGGCCCGCTACTTCGTCTAAGGTTTGATCGCCAGGCCCCCGTACGCCCAGGCGTGCCCGCCGGGGATCTCCTCCTGGTATTCGGTGAGGTCCGGCCGCCAGGTCACCACCTCGACGAGGCCCGGCTCCAGCAGGTTCCAGCCGTCGAAGAAGCGCATCGTCTCGTCATGGCTGCGCGGCACCATGGGCGCGGAGCTCTTGTCGTACGGCTTGGTGAACTCCTCGCGGCTCAGGTGGTCGGCGAAGTCCATGGTGATGTGCGACAGCAGCAGGTGGCTGCCGCTGGGCACCGCGGCCTTGAGCTGCTCCACCACCCCGAACGGGTTCTCCTCGTCGGTGACGAAGTGCAGGATGCCCGCCAGGATGACGGCCATGGGACGGGTGAAGTCGAGCAGATCCCGGACCGCCGGGTCGTTCAGGATCTTCTCCGGCTCGCGCAGGTCCGCCTCGATCATCTCCGTGGCGCCCGCCGGGTCGCCGGTCAGCAGGGCGCGGCCGTGCACCGAGACGATCGGGTCGTTGTCCACGTACGCCACCCGCGCCTCGGGCACCGCCCGCTGGGCGATCACGTGGGTGGGATCCTGGGTCGGCAGGCCGGTGCCGATGTCCAGGAACTGGGTGACGCCCGCCTCAGCCGCCAGATACCGTACGGCCCGGCCCACGAAGGCACGATGGGCGCGTACCCCCTCCCGCGTGCCCGGCGACAGCTTGATGAGCGCCTCGGCGGCCTCCCGGTCGGAGGCGAAGTTGTCCTTGCCGCCCAGTAAGTAGTCGTAGATGCGCGCGGGGTGCGGGATGTGCGGATTGATGCGCGCTGCCGGGGCGTCGGCGTACTCGGGGTCCTGCGGGTCCGTCTGTCTGTCGGTGTTCGTCATCCTTCTCTTCCTGCTGGATCGACGACTACCGCCGGGCCTGACGGGGGGCCGGGGCGAGCTTCGCCGAAGGGTTACTTGCCTGCTTTCAGGTGTTTCCTTCCTACCCGGCCCGACGTTACGGCGCGGGCCTTCCCGAGAATGATGCGAACCTCCGGGTCAGTACGGCCGGGCCGAGGTATCTGGCGATCTACGCCTCGGGCTCCGTGACGGTCAGTTGTTCGTAGGACGGCTTCATCGCGGGGTAGTAGTCGTCGAACTCCAGCTTGGCGGAGCCGTCGTGGGAGGCCGCCAGCAGGTCGAGGTAGTACTCCCAGCCGGGGCCGATCTCGCCGATGCCCTCGGCACTGGCCAGGTGCTGGACGAAGCGCAGCTCGGTGCCGCCGCCCGCCTTCGACAGCAGGAGTTCGAGGTGCCAGGAGCCGGCCGCGTCCTTGGCGGTGATCTCCAGCCGGCGGGGTGGCTCGCACGCTTCGATGCGCATCTCGGCCCAGGGAGCCTTCTCCTCGAACACCAGCTGGACCCGGATCGTCCGGCCGGGGCCTGCCTCGCCCTCCCACGGGCCGAACCAGCGCGCCGTGCGCTCCGGCTCGGTGACGCTGGCCCACACGTCCTCGGCGGGCGCGCGGAACGTCCGGGTGAGGACGAGGTCGACGCCGTCGTCCGCGCGGAAGAGCTTGCCGGTGGGGAAGCGGTTCATGCTGTTTCTCCCTTGCTGTCGGTCTCGCTGCCTGTCTTGGCGCTGTTCGTACGGCGTTCGCGGCGCGTCCGGTAGACCTCGGTCTCCAGAGCGTCGAAGCGGTGCTCCCAGCCGGAGGGTTCAAGGAACTGGGCCAGCCAGCCGGCCAGCTCGGTGAACCGCTCCGCGTCGAGCGTGTAGAGGCGTTGCCGGCCGACGAGCTCCGCCCTGACCAGTCCGCTCTCCCGGAGCACGCGCAGGTGGCGGCTCACGGCGGGGCGGCTGATCGAGAAGCGCTCGGCGATCTCGCCGGCCGAGAGCCGCCCGTCTTTGAGCATCACCAGGATCTGCCGCCGCACCTGATCCGCGATCGCCCCTGCCACCTCGTCCACGCCAGAAAGCGTAACCTACTGGTTACGCGTTCTCAAGAGGTCGATCCGGTGGCTGCTGGTGGAACCGTCTCGGTCACGCCGCGTCATCGCGGCCAGAGGTCTTGAGGGTCACCTTCGAGGACCAGGCCGCCGCACTCGCCGGATTCCACAAATCGTTTCCTCAAATGACGGGCGTAGGGCTGGCCTGCAGAGTGAAACCGTCCGGTCGGCCGGGCGATAGCCTGACCCGGCTCGACGCCTGGCTTGCCGGAACGCCACTGGCTGCCACTCGTACCTCTCGGTTCGCCGCCTTGCGGCCCCAGCATGATGACCCCTGGGCCGGTTGATCGATCGCTCAGGGGCTGACAGAACGCTCCGTGTCATCGAGGAAAGAAGCTGACCTGAAAGGGGCCTAGTGTCGGCGGCACATTCCGGCACGCAAGGAGGCATCCGAAATGACTGTCAAGGCCATTCCCGAGGGCTACACCACCCTCACGCCGTGGATCATTTCCCGCGACACGGCCGGAGTCATCGACTACATCCGCAAGGCGTTCGGCGCCGAAGAACTGGGCCGGGTGACCGACCCGCGCGGGGTTATCGGGCACGCGGAGGTCCGTATCGGCGATGCGATCGTGATGCTGTTCGACGGTGACCCGAGTTGGCCGGCGACGCCCGCGTTCCTCCGGCTGTACGTCGAGGACGCCCGTGCAGTGCACCGCCAGGCAATTGAGGCGGGTGGCGTCTCCATCTCGGAGGTCACCCACCTGGCCTTCGGCGACCTGGTCGGGCGGGTGCGCGACCCCTTTGGCAACGTGTGGTGGATCCAGACCCACATCGAGGACGTGGCGCCCGAAGAGATGGAGCGGCGCGCCGGAGACCCGGAGTTCACCGCAGCGATGGAGTACATGCAGCGCCCCGAGACCGAGATCTTTCCCAGAAACTGACGACTCCGGGCCGGGCGTTCTCTCGACGATTCAAGGCCTGGCGAGCACTTTGAACGCCTCCTGAACCCTTGATCGGCCCCGGGATCACAGAGGTGATCACAGGGGCCGTTTCCGTTCTGTCTACTTCGCCAACGGTGTCCACAAGGTCGGCGGGGGCCGGCCGCCGCCCCGCTCATCGGGTGACCAGCCCGAGGGGCGGCGGAGGAGTCCCAGTCACGCACGATCAGGAACGTCTACGGCTTGGACGTTCGGCTCAGCGACGCGACCTCAGTCGCTCGCCGGTAGGTAGTTGTGCACATCGTCCCGAATCAGTGCCCTGAGGTCACCTCAGCCGCCCCCCGTCGTCGGACAGGAGGCGATCGGTGATGGCCTTGAGCGTCCTGGCGTCGTCCGGGCCGAGCCGGTCCAGCAGGTGACGGCGAGTGGCCTTCTCCAGCGTCGGCAACGTGGCATTGATCGCGTTTCTGCCTTCCGGGCGCAGCGCGACCTCCATGCCGTTCGGCACCTTGTCGCGGGCCACGTAGTCACGATCGGCCATCCGGGTCAGCAGGTGCGACAGCCGTGTCCGGTCCCAGTTGAGGGCGGCGGCGAGGGCGTTCTGCCGCAGGCTCCCGCCGGACTCGTGCAGGCAGACCAGGACGCTCAGTTCCGCCTCCGAGAGGCCGGACGCCGCTGTGGTCTCGGCGACGACGGCGGCACGTACCAGCTCATGAGCGCGCTTCCAGCGCAGCCACAGCTCGGTCGCCTCACTCCCGCCAACTGTTGACATGTCAACACTGCCCTCTCTAGTGTTCGAACCCGACCATACGGCTCATGCGAAGGACATCACCGATGCTCGATGCTCGACGGCACTATGCCAGCCTGCGCCTGGTGGCGCTGCTTCCGCTCGTCCTGTTCCTGCCCGCCGTGATCGCCTTCTTCACGGACCCGGACGTGGCGTGGGGAGAGTACCTGGGCGTCTTCTTCCACCTCTCGATCCTCTTCCTGGTCTCCCGCCTGGAGGCGGCATCCTGGGCCAGAGCGGCGGGCTACGGCTGGGTGGCGCTCGACGTCCTCACCGGCATCCTGATGATCAACGGGGTCGACCACGACACGGCCTGGGCGGTCCGGCTCGGCGGCCACGTACTCGCCGGTGTCTGGATCGTGGCGAGTTCCCTGGTCAGCCACTCCTGGCCGGTCCGCGTGGTCGGCGTCGTCACGGGCGTCTGGCTCGGAGGCTACTCCTTCGTCGGCACTCAACTCGCCGAGGAGTACCTGCGCCCGGCCGGGATCATGATCCTCGTCTGGTTCGCCCTCTTGGCGACCTTCCACCGCGACAGTCCGGGCCGCCCGGCGGCGTCGGCCGTCCACGCGGCGGTCTGACGGTCTTTACTCCGGGCCGTTTCCCCTGCAAGCTCGGTACCTCATGTGATCGTCGAAGGGAGCGTCGTGCCGTTCGCGCCGTCGTGGGAGTCGCTGGAGGGCCGCGAGACGCCGGAGTGGTTCCCGCGGGCCAAGTTCGGCCTGTGGGCGCACTGGGGGCCGCAGTGCCAGCCGGGGTTCGGCGACTGGTACGCCCGCAACATGTACCTTCCGGGCACGGACGCCTTCCGCTTCCACCGCGAGCGTTACGGGCATCCGTCGCAGTTCGGGTTCAAGGACGTCATCAACGAGTGGAAGGCGTCCCGCTGGGACCCGGAGGAACTCGTCGCCCTGTACGCGCGTACCGGCGCCCGGTACTTCGTCGCGATGGCCAACCACCACGACAACCTCGACCTGTGGGACAGTCCGCACCACGCCTGGAACTCGGTCCGGGTGGGCCCGCACCGCGACATCGTCGGCGAGTGGGCCGCCGCCGCGCGCTCGCACGGGCTGCGGTTCGGGGTGAGCGTGCACGCCGCGCACGCCTGGTCCTGGTACGAGCCGAGCCAGGGCGCCGATCCCGACGGGCCGCTGGCGGGCGTACCGTACGACGGGCGGCTCACCAAGGCGGACGGCGCCGGCACCTGGTGGGAAGGGCTCGACCCGCAGGAGCTGTACGCGCAGGACCACCGGCCGATCCCCGGCTTCGACCAGCCGAAGACCATCAACCACCACTGGGACTGGCCCGACCCCGAGCACCGCCCGGACACCGCCTACCAGGCGAACTTCAAGGCCAGAACCCTGCAACTGGCCCGAACGTACCGGCCTGACCTGGTCTACTTCGACGACACCGTGCTCCCGCTGCACCAGTGCGGCCCGGTCGGCCTGGAGATCGCCGCAGAGCTGTACAACCTCGGCGAAGACATGATCGTCTGCGGCAAGATTCTCGACGAACGCCGGCGCCGCGCCCTGACCTGGGACGTCGAACGCGGCGCGAGCGACCGCATCGAACCGCATCCCTGGCAGACCTGCACCTGCCTCGGCTCCTGGCACTACGACACGCGCCGGCTCGCCGGGCACACCTACAAGAGCGTGGCCCAGGTGGTCGGCATGCTCGCCGACGTGGTGAGCAAGAACGGCAACCTGCTGCTCAGCGTACCGATCACCGGCGACGGCGAGATCGACGACGACGAACGCGCCATCCTGGCCGGCATCGGCGACTGGCTCGCCGTCAACGGCGAAGCGATCTTCGACACCGTCCCCTGGAAGGTCTTCGGCGAGGGCCCCTCGGCCGACAACCCACCCGCGCTGCGGGACCAGGGCTTCAACGAGGGCGGCACGATGACCGCCGCCGACATCCGCTACACCACCACCGACACCGCCCTCTACGCCACCGCCCTCGCCCGCCCTGACGGCCCGGTGGTCCTGCGCCGTCTGGGGCGTGCGGCGGGCCTGCTCGACCGCCAGATCACCGGCGTCCACGCCCTCGGCGACGATCGCCCTGTACGGTGGCGGCACGAGGATCAAGCCCTCATCATCGAGTCCCCAGCCCAGGTCCACCGCATCCAGCTCACCTCATGAACATCAAACAACGCCCCGGCACCCCATTCGCCGGCACCCTCACCTACATCGACCATGAGTACAGCATCGATTTCATACACTCAGAACCTGATCAATATCTGGATCGCACGCCAGACGGAGTCGCCTGTGTCGCCATCAACACTCTGCAAATCGAGGTAGGACTGCCCCGCTATGAAGCCCTGCACGTCTGGGGCTACTTCCCGAAGATATCGTGGACGACAGCGGCGCTGCCGATCCCTCGCAGCACCCCCGGCGTGGTGCAATTCGTAGGGAGCACGTTCCAGCGGAGTATCGCGTACGGGGTCTCAGACGAAGACTCGTGGCGAAGGGAATTTGATCCCAGGTCGGGATGGATTCGCGTCGCACCGGAGGGTGCTTCCGCGGAACACCTGACGGAGATCGCCGACGGCGTACTCATCGGAGCGGCTGACGGACAGCTCAGCTCGATCTGGATGCGACCGCTTTTCGCTTGACCGAAGGAGAGAAGCCTCAGTGGGGATCGCTCACGAACGTGTACCACGGGCCCCACACGGGCGATGAGTCGCCCGGCCTCCGGTCAGGGCTATAGAAGTACGCACGGTGAGTGCCGCTCAGGTGGAAGACCACCGCGTCACCGTCCCGGAAGACCGTGTCGAACGTCAGGACGCCGATCGTCCGGCGCCCGAGCACCTCGTCCTTCCCCAACATGCGAGCGACGGCCTCCATCTGGGGAGCCGACCGAGCGAACCGATCGTCCGAGGCGATGGTGAACCAGACGACCCCGGTGAGAAGGAGAGCCCCTGCCAGGAGCACCGCTGCCCACCGTAAAACCGGGCCACGGACGGACATGCGTCTCATGGGAACATCCTGACATCCACGGGGCGGAAGCGATGCGGGAAGCGCGGAAGGTGCAAGCCAGGGTGAAGCGAAGGGCTGCCCGGCCCTCGAGGAGCAGGGTGCGGGTCAGTCTCCGGGCGTTCCCGCCATGAAGAAGGGCGCGTCGGACAGGATGTACCTTTCATCGACGTAGATGTGCTGCGTGATGGCGCCCTCGCAGGGGTGCTGCGAATTACTGGAGACGATGGCGTTATCCCGCAGGGTGTTCCGAATCTTCACATTCTGCTGAGGAGGGTCGTAAATTATGGCACCCCCGTGCGGAGTGAGAGCCATTCATGGCCGGCCATCATGAACTCGGTGGCGGCGTGCGCGGGAAGGGCGGTGTTCGCGCAGGTCGCGACGGTGAGGGCGAGGGATAGGAAAAGGGCACGAATTGCGGAACTTACGGGCGATACGCGCGATGCCGCCTGCTTCCGTCTGGGAGACGGAAAAGAGACCCCCGTGTTTGCCCGGACGCCGAAGCCCCTAATCCATGGGAGGCCAGGTTGGCCGCCAGGATAATCGTCCGCATATTTCCAATGGAAATCGCCATAAAGCCGGTAAGCGCATTCCGAGCTTCCTGTCAACCACTTGACAAGGCTTACGGTCGCGTCAACACTCGGCGGCAGCACCGCCTGAAACATCCCCGTAAAACCGGTTCGGACTGCCCGCCCACCGCGATGTTAGCGCTAACAGATCCTGAGAGGCGATCCCCATGACAGCGACCCAAGCACGCCGATCGCTGATCCCCTTCCTGGTGGCCGCGCTCGCCGCCCTGGCGGGCCTCGTCCTGACCGCTCCACCGGCCCAGGCCGCCACCAGCCAGTTCCGGGGCATGAACTGGGCCGTGCTGGGCGACAACTTCAGCACCGGCCCCCTTGTCGTGCAGGGCCTGAGCCAGTCCGACAGCTACGCCACCGTGCGGGCCAAGGCCGACAGCCTCTACGACGACATGGCCGCCACCATGGGCGTCAACACCGTCCGACTGCCCGTCAACACCCACACGGTCGCTGCCACATCCTGGTGGAACGCCTACCGCGGCGCGATCGACGCCGCCACCGCCCGAGGGTTCAAGGTCATCCTCGCCTACTGGGAGGACGGCGCCGCCTCCGGAGGCAGGATCACCAACCTGGCCGCCTGGAACGCCATGTGGTCCGCCGTGACCGGCGCCTACGGCTCCAACGGCAACGTCTACTTCGAGCCGATGAACGAGCCGCACGGCTACAGCTCCGCCGAGTGGCGCGACGTGGCGGCTGGCTGGCTGGCCCGGCACACCGCGGCCCCGCCGGCACGGGTGCTCATCGGCGGCACCGGCTACAGCCAGGACCTGCGCGACATCTGCAACGACAGCCGTTTCGGCGCGACCCTGCTGTCCTTCCACCACTACGCCTTCTTCTACAGCCCCATGACCTACGACGCCTTCCGCAGTCACATCCAGACCCGCCTGGGAGGCTGCGCCTCCCGCGCGGTCGCGACCGAGTTCGGCGCGCCGATGTCGACCGGTCTCGACTACGCCGACGCGGGCAGTGCCGACAACTTCGTGCGCCACATCCGCGCCATGGCGCAGGTCATGCGGGACAACCAGATGGGCGGCACCTACTGGCCCGCGCTCGGCGGCAAGCCCGGCGACATCGGCTACGACTGGTACTCGATGTACGCGCTGAGCGGTAGCGGCACCGACCTGCGCCTGACCGTCCGCAACGCCTCCGGCGCCGACCGGATCCGCTACGGCTGGGGCGACACCATCACCCCGACACCGCCCCCGTCCTACTACACGGTCGCCGCGCGCCACAGCGGCAAGGTCATGGACGTGCAGCAGCCGAACACCGCCGACGGCGCGCGCGTCGGCCAGTACGCCGCCAACGGCGCCGCCTGGCAGCAGTGGCGCTTCCAGGACGCCGGCGGCGGCTACTGGCGCCTCATCAGCCGGCACAGCGGCAAGTGCCTCGACGTGGTGAGCGCCTCGACCGCCGACGGCGCCGAGCTCATCCAATACACCTGCGGCAGCGGCGCCAACCAGCAGTTCCAGATGGTCGCCGCCGGCGGCTACTTCGAGCTGCGGGCCCGGCACAGCGGCAAGTGCGTGGACGTGCCGGCCTCCTCGACCGCCGACGGCGTCGTCCTGAAGCAGTACGCGTGCAACGGCGGCGCCAACCAGCAGTGGTCCCGCACACCCGTCACCGGGTGATGACGCCGGGTGCGGCAGCCGGCCAGGGTGTAGCCGGCCGACACGTACGACGTGGCCGAGCAGCTCGGCGGGTAGGAGCGGGTCTGCCCAGCGCGTAAGGCCGGCCACGGGCGTACATGCATCTCATACGATCATCCTGTTGTCTTCCGCCCAACCTTTCCCTCCGATCTGGTTGCGGGAGTGCGAGGGGCGCCCGCCACCACCTCGAGGACAGAGGTCGTATGGGCATCCGCAGATTTTGTGGTGATAGGTATGGAGCGTCGCTTGTTGACCGCGAAGCTTGGACGACTGCTGGACGAGAGGGCACAGAGATTCAGTCGGGAATGGATGGATATCGCAGCTAAGACGGTCGTCCCTATCCCGGGAACTGTGCGCGGCGACGGTTCCCTTCCCCATCGGGTGTGTTCTGCGGCCGGCCGGTTGGGCGCAACCTATGCCTGGGGTGCTCCGATCGTAGGGAGCCGAGTTATCGATGGCTTGTTGTTCCGCGTGGAGATGACGCCGGACGTGCTTTCGGTCAAGATCCCTGAGCACCATGAAGGAATCGTCTTGGCCATGCCGGACATGGACAACGCCATCCTCTCGACTGCGGGAGGATACTCCCTGGTTGCGGGGAGTCACGCCTTTGTCCGTGCCTGCCTGGATTGCGGGATCGACGAAGCCCGAGTGCGATTCCTTCGGTATGCTCGCCGGCTGGCCGATGCCAACCCCAGCGTCATGGCCGTGGCAATGGAGCATCCTCCCCGCTGGCGATCGTGGCGATCGCCACGCGAGGTGCACCCTGAGTCGAACACTGCGCAACAACTCCACCTCATGGAGTCGTTCGTCGAAAGAACCCTACCGGCTTCACGATTTGTCCTGAGCTGGCTGTCGGAACGATCACAAGCGCTGGACGACGGCGAACGACTTCATGCGCAATTTGAGGAGCTCATGAACGAGGTCTTCTACGCTCTGGATGACTATCCTTCGGACCCAGATCTTCGCGAAGAGGGCGATATCTCGGAACAGGAGCTTCGCGAGCGTGTTAACGAAACACTGCGGCGACTCGCAGCTCTTGGCTGATCTCCTCCTGCGAAGTCTCGGCTCGCCAGGCGCGAGGCACCCGACATCGCCATTCTTCAGTGGCTCGGCCAATCTACGAGTTCCAGGGAAGTATGGATCGACGCGATGGTCCAATAGAGCTCACGTTCGCCGATGGCGAGACGATGTGGTTGGTGTAGTGTCGGACGCCGAAGCGCTTGCCATTCACCGCGACTGATCAGAATGCTGGAGAAAACTTATGGCTAGTCAGGCGTATTTCCACTGGGCGGACGATGAGTTTGAGGTCGATATCCTGCTTGATGGGAATGTCGATGCAGCGGACCTGGAAGTCGGCGATTCCATCATCACGTTGCCCACTGGTGAGCGGTACAGCGCCCTGCTCATCACGCTGGACCAGATATCGCGGATAATGGACCGCCATCGGCAGTGCGGAGAAAACCTTTCCGGTCGATACTTTGGTACGCCGGATCTGATTGTCGTGCGGGAGAAAGGGGTCGCCGCAATGGTCGATGTGATTCGTGATATCCTGACGTCAGGAGATTTGCCGACCTGGTTTCCGAAAATTCGTGAAAACGATCAACTCGACTTGCTGGAAATGTAAGGTAAACGAGCGTAATAACGGCGCTTGCCGCTCCGAGGTTGTCCCAGTTGAAGTACGCCGATGCCTCAATCGCGAGCGCCTCGCTTTTTTGCTGTTACACAGGTCGAATTCGTAGATTCAGTCATGGGTTAGTCGGGATGTCGAGGGTGAGCCCGGTCTAGGTCAGGCAGCCGGTAAGTAGGGGGCCGGTATTGGATCTTCTTCAGCTTGCGTTTGACGATCCGGGCGAGTCCGGGCAGGTCGGCGACGGCGAAGTCGGCCAGGGCCCGGCGGAGTAGGGACCAGACGCCCTCGACGGGGTTCAGTTGGGGCGCGTAGGCGGGTAATTGGACGAGACGCAGCCAGTCGGCGTGCTCGGCGGCGAACTCGGTGAGCTGGCCGACCAGGTGCACGTTGAGGTTGTTTCAGCGCCAGACCAGGGGTGCGTCCAGGTGCTGCTGGGTGGCTACGATCAGGTCCCGGTAGTCCGTCGAGGGGAACGACTTGGGCTCGCCCTTGCGACCGCGGTAGATGTGCAGTCGGTAGAACAGGTGCGGTCGCTCACCGTCCCGGAAGCAGATCACGCCGGCCATGTTGGCCCGGCCCGAGCCTTTGCCGCGTACCGTCACCACCGGGTGGGCGGCTGGCGGGCGGTCAACGCGCCGCATCTGGTCGCTCTGGTCCGTGCCGGGACGACCTTCGTCAAGGGCAAGCTCGTCGAGCGGCCCGCGGAATCACCGGCGATCGAGGACCAGTCGAGAGCCGCCTAGAAGATCTTGATCCACAGGTCTTGACGATTGCTCAGCACCCGCGGGAGGAATGGCGTCCCTTTCCTGTCAGGGCTGTGTGGGGGAGAGAGGCGGCCAAGGACGCCGAGATCATGGTGCTGCGACAGGAGGTGGCGGTGTTATGGCATCAGGTCATCCGGCCGGAGCCGGGCTGGGCCGATCGAGCGCTCCTCTCAGCGCTGGCACGACTCCTGCTCTCCGGGTTGCGGGCTCGGCGGCTGGTGACGCCGGGTACCTTGCTGGCCTGGCATCGGCGTCTGGTTCGACGCCGGTGGATGTATCGGAGCCGGTCCGGCCGCCCGAGGATGAGCAGGGAGATTCGGGCCCTGGGGCTGAGCCTGGCGCGGGAGAACCCGGCCTAGGGATATCGCCGGGTGCACGGCTAGCTGGCCGGGCTCGGCTACCGCGTAAGCGAAGCGATCGCCGCCCCGGGGCACGGCCCTGAGCGAGCCTGATCGGGACGGCCCGGGGCCGGACGGTCAGCTTCGACGGTCAGCTTCGACGGTCAGTTTCGACGGCCGGCGTCGCGCGGGCCTCGCCGTCACGGGCTGTGGTGGGCTGCCGGGCGTGCCGGTCCTGATGCCC